>CAYVIJ010000015.1:0-57951 GCA_964451515.1 uncultured Phycisphaeraceae bacterium
CGTCCCCACTCCCCCTCGACGATCACGACGTCGTCCAGCCGGATCGGCTCCGCCAGCGCGAGCTGGATCCCGGCGATGATGCTCGAGAGCGTTGGACGCGCCGCCAGACCCACGACGATCCCCGCGATTCCCGCCGACGCCAGAATGGACGCCCCGAGCTGCCGCACGCCGTCGAAGGTCATCAGCGCCGCCGCCACCGCCACCACGACGATGATCACATCCAGCACCCGCGTGATCACCTGCATCTGCGTATGCACCTGCCGCGCGCGCAGATTGTCCTCCGCCGTGATGTCGTACCGGTTGCGCACCAGCTCCTCGATCGAGTCGCTGATCCGGACCAGCAGCCACGCCGCCGCCGCGATCAGACCGATCGAGAGCAGCCGTCGCAGCAGCCCCTGACCGCCCTCGCCCAGTGGAAACAGCGGCGCCGCGATCAGAAACGCCAGCAGGCTCACGAGCAGCCGCCCCGGCCCGCGGAAGCGCGCCAGGATCGACTCCGACAGCGCCGACTCCCGCCTCCGCGCCACCCGCCGCAGCGCCGTGAAGATCGCGACGAGCGCGACCCACGCCGCCACCAGCGCCAGCAGCAGCGTCATGCCCCCCAGCGCCCAGGGCCGCAGCTCCTCCGGTATCCAGCTCACCACGGGCTCGACCAGATCCGCCAGCGCCTGCCCCGTCTCCTCCGCCGTCTGACGCATCTCCTCGACCGGGCCGTCAACTCCCTCGACGACCTGCTCCTCCGCCACGTCGCTCCGCGCCGCGCTTTCCTGATCGGCCATGGCGCGATGCTAACCCACCCCCGCCGCCATCGCAGCCCCTCGCGCCGCACGCGCCGCACGCGCCTCGACTACGATGTTCTTACGACCGCCCTCGCGCCGGTCGCCACACGGAATCTCGATCGCTTTCGCCAGAGGGAGGAGCCCGATGTCCGCCGACCGCACCCCCGTCATTCTCGCCGCCAAGCGCACCCCCATCGGTCGCTTCCTCGGCGGCCTCAGCCGCGTCCCCTCTCCCCAGCTCGGCGCCTTCGCCATCGACGCCGTCCTGAAGGAATTACCCGCGCTCCGCGATCATGTCGACGAAGTCATGATGGGCTGCGTCCTCCAGGCCGGGCTCGGGCAGAACCCCGCCCGCCAGGCCGCTCTCAACGCGGGACTCCCCACCAGCATGCCTTGCTACACCGTCAACAAGGTCTGCGGCTCAGGCCTCAAGTCCGTCATGCTCGCCGCCCAGGCCATCAAGGCCGGCGACCAGACCACCATCATCGCCGGCGGCCTCGAATCCATGTCCCTCGCCCCGCACATGGCCCACGTCCGCGCCGGCGTCAAGTTCGGCGATGGCCGCCTCATCGACCACATGCAGCACGACGGCCTCACCTGCGCCTTCGAGTGCTGGGCCATGGGCAACGCCGCCGAGTGGACCGCGAAGGAGTTCGACATCTCCCGCGACGAGCAGGACCGCTTCGCCGCCCAGTCCCACAACCGCGCCGCCGAGGCGACCCAGAAGGGTCACTTCAAGAGCGAGATCGTCCCCCTTGCCGCAGCCTCCATCAAGCAGAAGCAGGATGTCGCCGCCGACGAGGGAATCCGCCCCGATTCCTCAGCCGAGGTCCTCGCCAAGCTCCGCCCCGCCTTCGACAAGGAGGGGACCGTCACCGCCGCCAACGCCAGCCAGATCAGTGACGGCGCCGCCGCCATCGCCGTCTGCTCCGCCGCCAAGGCCGAGGAGATGGGCGCCAGACCCATCGCCCGCATCACCGGCTACTACACCTCCGGCGTCGACCCCAAGGAGATCTTCACCGCCCCCGTCCTCGCCATCACCGAGCTTCTCCGCCGCACCGGTGTCCACAAGGACGACGTCGACCTCTACGAGATCAACGAGGCCTTCTCCGCCCAGGTCCTCCAGAACGCCCGCAAGCTCGAGATCCCCGAGGACAAGCTCAACGTCTGTGGCGGCGGCGTCGCCCTGGGCCATCCCATCGGCGCCTCCGGCGCGCGTGTCCTCACGACATTGCTGCACCAGATGATCCGCCTCGACAAGAGCCGCGGCGTCGCCGCCCTCTGTCTGGGCGGCGGCAACGCCGTCGCCATGATGGTCGAGCGCGGCTGAGGCCCGCTCCGCCACGCCGCCCCCCAACTCTCTCAGCGCTTCCACGCGCAGGATCGTCAGCGGCTATCTTGCCCGACCCAATCGAGAACCGACGCGGATGGAGCAGACCATGCCAGATGTCAAAAAAATCGCAGTCATCGGCGCCGGACAAATGGGCGGCGGCATCGCCCAGGTCGCGGCTCAGGCGGGACTCGAGGCCGTCGTCTACGACGCCTCCGCGGACGCCATCGAGAAGTGCAAAGCGCTCCGCTCCAAGCTCTTCGGCAAGGCCGTCCAGAAGGAGAGGATGACCCAGAACGAGGCCGACGCCGCCGAGCAGCGCATCGCCTATGTCTCCAGCCTTGAAAATCTCGCCGACTGCGACTGGGTCGTCGAGGCCATCGTCGAGGACGCCAAAGTCAAGAAGGACCTCTTCGCCAGACTGGCCCCGCTCTTCCACGGCGACGACGTCGTTCTCGCCACCAACACCTCGTCCATCAGCATCACCGAGATCGCCCGCGCCGCCGGCGACGCCAAATCGGGCGCCGACCAGCGCGTCGTCGGCATGCACTTCTTCAATCCAGTTCCGGTGATGAAGCTCGTCGAGGTCATCAGGGGCATGCAGACCACGGAGCATGTGGTCGAGCGCACGATGGCCCTCGCCGAGAAGATGGGAAAGACGCCCCTCCCCGCCAACGACCGTCCGGGCTTCGTCTCCAACCGCATCCTCATGCCCCTCATCAACGAGGCCTTCTACGCCCTCATGGAGGGCGTCGCCGAGCCCGAGGCCATCGACGGCATCATGAAGCTCGGCTGCAACCACCCCATGGGTCCGCTCCGCCTCGCCGACTTCATCGGCCTCGACACCTGCGTCTTCATCATGAACGTCCTCCACGAGGGCCTCGGCAATCCCAAGTACGCCCCCTGCCCGCTCCTGCGCCAGTACGTCGCCGCCGGACGCCTCGGCGACAAGACAGGCGCCGGCGTCTACGACTACAGCGACTGACGCTCACCAGAAGATCAGCAGCAGCGCCCCTACGACGCCCGTCGCGCCGAAGAGCCCGAGCATCGTCCAGAAAAGACGGCGCGTCCCCAGCGCCAGCGCGATCCCCGTCTTGAACACCAGGTTCGCCAGCGCCGCGATCAGGATCGCCCGCCACGCCGTCTCCTCCTCCACACGCCCCTCTCCGACCAGCTGCGCCGTGGACAGCGTGATCGCGTCCATGTCCGTGAGCCCCGACAGCGCCGCCACCGCGTACAGCCCCGCGTCGTCGAACATCCTCTTCGAAATCGCCACAGCCGCCAGCACCAGCGCATACAGCGCCCCGAAGACAAACGCGCTCTTCAGCTCGGACGGATTCGCCTGCTCCGGCATCGCGCTCTTCGAACGGCCTCCCAGCAGCCACATCACCCCCGCGATCAGCGCCGTCGCCGCCAGCATCACGCCAATCGGCCACGCCGCCACTCGAAGCAGATCCCGCTCCACCACCGCGATCTCGATCAGCACCCGCGCGTACATCACGCACGTCGCCAGCAAAAGCGCCACCGCCGCGATCGCCGTCGCATCCGGCGCCTCTCGCGAACGCCGCGCATAGGACACCGTCGTCGCCGTGCTCGAAATCGCCCCCCCGATCAGTCCCCCAAGGATCACGCCGGCCCGGGCGCCGACCGCCTTGTACGCCAGATAGCCCATGAGGCTGATCCCCACCACCAGAACCACCATCAGCCAGATGTGCCGAGGATTCAGCACCTCCAGCTTCGTGAACGTTCGATCCGGCAGCACCGGCAGAATCACGAACGTGATCACCGCGAACTGCATGATCGCGCGCACGTCCTTGTCCCCCATCCGCCGCACGAATCCATGCAGCGCCGCCTTCGCATGCAGCAGCGCCGCCGTCGCCGCCCCAACCGCCACCGCAACCTCCCGCTGCTCGATCAAAGCAAGCATCGCCCCCACCGCGAACATCAGCAGGATCGCGATCTCCGTCGTGATCCCCGGCTCCTGCTCGCGCTCAGCCGTCGCGCCCGTCATGTTCGCGATCGCCGACGCCGCCGCGACACCGATCAGCCCCGCCGCCACCACCCATCCTCCGAGCGGAGCCGCCAGCAGCCCGCAAACCGCACCCAGCAGCGTGATCAGCGGGAACGTTCGAACCCCGGCGATCCGAGAGGCCGCCCGCTCACGCTGGAGCCCCACCAGCAGCCCCAGCCCCAGCGCCGCCCCCAGAATCCAGAACATCTCCGATGCCGCCATCCCGACCAGCCTATCGAATCGCCCCGCATGCCCCCTCCGCCGCCTTCCATCCACCCGCTACCATCCCATGACATGAGCACAGCACCAAGCGCCAACAAGTCGTCCGCCATCACCGGACCAGGGCTCGATCACGGCCAGGTCGACCCCCAGGCCGTCACCATCTCCGGCATTCTCCTCGATCCCTGCTACGGCCCCGAGAACCAGGTCGAGTCCCTCGCCAACTACGACCGCGACATCGCCGAGCCCGGCGAGTTCCCCTACACCCGCGGCCTCTTCCCCCAGGGCTACCGCTCCCGCCTCTGGACCATGCGACAGTTCGCCGGCTTCGGCTCCGCCGACGACACCAACAAGCGCTTCAAGTACCTCCTTCAGGCGGCGAAGACCCGCTCCAAGGCCAACACCGGTCTCTCCACCGCCTTCGACCTGCCCACCCTCATGGGGCGCGACTCCGACGACCCCCTCTCCGTCGGCGAGGTCGGCCGCTGCGGCGTCGCCATCGACACCATTGAGGACATGCATCGCCTCTACGCCGACATCCCCATCGACGAGGTCACCGTCTCCCAGACCATCAACGGCCCCGCCGCCGTCATCTGGGCCCTCTACCTCGCCATGGCCAAGCAGCGCGGCATCGACTGGAAGACCCTCGGCGGCACCCTCCAGAACGACATCCTCAAGGAGTTCCACTCCCAGAACGAGTTCATCTATCCCCCCGAAGCCTCCGTCAAGCTCGTCGTCGACACCATCGAGTTCCAGACGCAGGAATGCCCGCAGTGGAACTCCGTCTCCATCTCGGGCTACCACATCCGCGAGGCCGGCTCGACCGCCACGCAGGAGCTCGCCTTCACCCTGCGCGACGGCATGGAGTACGTCGAGGCCTGCATCGAGCGCGGGCTCGACGTCGACTCCTTTGCGCCGCGCCTCTCCTTCTTCTTCAACTCCCACAACGAGTTCTTCGAGGAGATCTGCAAGCTCCGCGCCGCGCGCCGCATCTGGGCCCGCATGATGCGCGATCGCTACGGCGCGAAGAACGAGCGCTCCTGGTTCATGAAGACCCACGTCCAGACCGCCGGCTGCTCACTCACCGAGCAGCAGCCCCTCAACAACATCGTCCGCGTCGCCTACCAGGCGATGGCCGCGGCCCTCGGCGGCTGCCAGTCCCTCCACACCGACTCCATGGACGAGACGCTGGGCCTGCCCACCGAGCAGGCCGTCACCGTCGCTCTGCGCACCCAGCAGATCCTCGCCCACGAGACGGGCGTCACCCGCGTCACCGATCCCCTGGGCGGCGCCTACTTCGTCGAGCACCTCACCGACACCATGGAGACCGACGCCCTCGACTACATCGCCGAGATCGACGAGATGGGCGGCGGTCCCTATCCCAAGGGCCGCGCCAGCGTCGTCGCCGGCATCAACAAGGGCTACTTCCGCCGACAGATCGCCGAGGCGTCCTACCGCTTCTCGCAGGAGTGCGAGGCCCACGACCGCATCATCGTCGGCGTCAACGAATACGTTGACGAGACGGAGGGCCGCCCCATCGAGATCCTCCAGATCCCCCACGAGGTCGAGGAAGATCAGGTCTCCCGCCTCACCGAGTTCAAGAGCAAGCGCGACGACGACAAGGCCGCCCTTGCGCTCGAACGCATCAGGCGCGCCGCCAAAACCGGCGAGAACGTCATGCCCGCCCTCATCGACGGCGCTCTCGACAACTGCACGCTTGGCGAGATGGTCCAGGCTCTGGCCGACATCTACGGCCGCTACAACGGCGGCCCCGAGTGGTGAGCGCTCAGGGACGACGCTCGTCCGAACGTCGCCCGGTTTCCCGCCGCCGCCCTTCGCGCGCGGTCCTCGCTCAATACGCTCCAGAGTCAAGCTTCACACGAGGAAGGAAGTTCGCAATGCCCAACCGCGTCGGCGTCTACATCGATCACACCAAAGCCGAGCTCTACAGCTTCGGCGACGCCCGCTCCCTGGGCGAGGCTGACGTCTCCAGGAAGAAGATCGAGTCCCTCGTCGAGCGCGAGCCCAAGGGCATGGGCCACGTCGGAAATGTCCCCCCCCAGGGCGTCGGCTCCGCCGAGAAGAAGCATCTTGAGCATCGGAACAGGGAGGCCCTCCGCAAGTTCTACGACGAGGTCATCAAGGCCCTCGCCGACGCCGACGAGATCGCCATCGGCGGCCCCGGATCCGCCCGCACCGAGCTCGAGCAGCGCATCAACAGCCGCTCCGACGTCAAGCTCAAGATCAGAGCCGTTGAGGGACTCGACAAGAAGCTCAAGGAGGGCGAGCGCAAGAACAAGCTCGGCGCCCTGCTCGGCCTCCAGACAACGCCCCCGCGCATTCCCAACGCTGCGGAGGCGAAGATGCGCGGGCCGGGCGAGTGACGCCCGCGCCGCTCAGCCCAGCGGACGCCGCCGCCGCATCGCCAGTCCACCGATCCCCACAAGCCCCATCCCTGCCGCCACCGGCGCCGGAACAAGCTCCGCCGTTCCGCTCAGCAGGAAGCCCGTCGGATTCGTGGGCTGATTCAACTGCTCGTTGAAGACGATCGCCTCGATCGTGATCGATCCGCCCGTCAGCATGAACGTATTGTCGAACTGCCGGAACTGCTGCGGATCCGAGGACAGGTCCGCCTCCTCATCCACCAGCGTCGTCCCGCCGATCACCAGCGAGACCACCTCGTTGTCCGAGGTGTACACGCCATCGAAGTTCCATGGGCCCGACCCCATGTTCACCGTCAGCGTGTACTTGTAGAACCCCGGATCGCTCACCGGATCCGAGCCCACGCTGATCCAGTCCGCATCCGGGCTCGTCGCCCACGCTCCGGGGATGTTCGCATCGTCCACCACCACCGCCGCCGCGTCCGCC
Source organism: uncultured Phycisphaeraceae bacterium (assembly GCA_964451515.1). Classification (GTDB taxonomy): domain Bacteria; phylum Planctomycetota; class Phycisphaerae; order Phycisphaerales; family UBA1924; genus CAYVIJ01. The sequence goes on from CAYVIJ010000015.1 coordinate 7,208, forward strand.
CCGAAGGTCGGCGCCGTCGACGGAAAGCCCGCAGGAATCGGCGCAAACGCCACATCCCACGCCGCCGTCCCCGTGGAAAGATCGACCGTCGCCGCCGCGGCGCCGCTCGCGCCGACGATCATCGTCATAAGGCCCGCTGAAAGCGCCTGCCGCATGTCTCACTCCTCGAATCTTCGTCGTCTGTCGCGGTCTCTGCTCGGGCGCATCCACCCTGGTGTCGCCTGTTGCAAGAGTGCCGCGCCAACGCGTCCTCGCCAGCTCTTTCCCCCGGATCCCGACGGGTTGTGAGGGTCCGCCGCCTTGGCGCCGCGTTATCGGAGGCGCTCCCACGCCAGCCACGCCCACGCCGCCACATGCGCCGTCACGATCCCCCACGTCCACACGCGGAAGCGGAGATCACGCGTCTTGTGGCGAATCAGCCGCCGCGTCGCCACGCCCCCGGGCCAGCCCCCCAGCAGATCGAGAACGTGCAGCGTCCGCTCACGCGTCCGCCACGTCCCCCGCCGCGCCGCGCGCTTGTCCAGCAGCGCCGCCACCGCCGCGACCACGCTCATCCCCGCGTAGATCCCCAGCGCCCACGCCGCCGCCTCAGGCCCCATACGATGCTTCCTCCACGTCCTCACCATCTCGCTCTCGCCGCGACCTTCGAGTGCCGACCGCATGTCGAAAACGACGCTCTACCACTTCTGGCTCGCCGTCGAGTTCACCCTCCTCTTTTTCGCCCTGCCCATCGCCCTCTTCTACGGCTGGATTCCCCTGCCCGGCAATGGGAGCCGCCCGGGTCCGGGTGGCTCCATCTTCGCCGCCCTCTGGATCGGCGCCCTCATCTGCCTGATCTACCTCCTCGTCACGAAGCGCTTCGAGAACGCCCGCCTCGGCCTTCATCGCCCCCTCCTCCCCAAGCTCGTCTTCGTGCTCAAGCTCTTCGCCCCCGCCGCGCTGCTCATGGGCGCCTACGTCGCCATGTTCGAGTCCGAGCGGCTCCTTGCGCTCCCACGCCGCAACCCGACGCTCTGGATCATGATCATGATCCTCTACCCCATCTTCAGCGTGTACCCCCAGGAGATCATCTACCGCGCCTTCATCTTCCACCGCTACCACGCCCTCTTCCCCTCGCGCTGGACCATGATCATGGCCTCCTCCGCCGCCTTCGGCTTCGCCCACATTTTCTTCCGCATGAACCCCCTCCTCTCGATCATGCTCTCGTTTGTTGGCGGCATCATCTTCGCCGCCACCTACGCGCGGACGCGCTCTCTCCTCATGTCCGCCATCGAGCACGCCCTCTACGGCTGCTTCATCTTCACCATCGGACTCGGCCACTACTTCTTCACAGGCGCCCGCCCCGATCGCGACGAATCCAACACGCCCGATGATCAGGCGGCGCTCGTCGTTCCCTCCGGCGACCTCGACACCGCGCCCGCGATCGGCCAGATCAACCACATCGCCAGCATGAACGCCTCCCCGATCAACCACATCACCCCGATCCGCCATGGCCACGGACCCAGCGCCTCCACCAGCGTCGGCGCCTCCGGCGTCGTCCTCCCCACGTATCCGTAGTTCAATCCGAATGGCAGGTTGATCGCCAGCATCGCGCCGATGTACACCACGCCCGCGATCGTCACGATCAGGAAGTCGCGCCCCGTCGGGCGATACCGCAGCGCGACCAGGTCGTACACCGCGCATCCGATGATCTGCGCATGCCCCAGCCAGAACAGCCAGAACCGGAACGTCTCCGGACCTTCCTCCAGCACCGGCGTCAAAAACGCCTGGCTCGAAAGCCCAAGCCCCCAGAAGTACGTCAGCGCGCGCAGCGCCCGGCGCTGCGTCAGCAGCGCGATCGGCCCGATCCACGCCATCACATCGCACACATGCAGCGGCAGGCTCAGTTCCACCTCGAAGTTCCCCGGCGCCAGCCAGTAGATGACGCCGACGCCCTGAAGCGTGAACACGCTTCCGCACCACGCCGCCCGCAGACGCCGCTCCCGATTCTCCCCCCGCCACGCCCGCCCCAGCGCCGCCAGCGCCGCCACGCCGATCAGACATCCCAGCGCCATCAGCGCATGCTCGCCGGAAAACGGTTCGAAGCCGCTCGAAACCTCCCCGCCGCGCCCGCCTGTTTGCGCCTCAGCCGTGATGCCGCCTCCGATCCGGACCCGCACCCTCGCGCCGTGGCGAACTCACCCGCTCTAGGATAGCCTCCCGCCACAGGTGGACCGGCGCCATCCGATCGCCACGATCCAGGCCGTCGAGACCGTCGGCGGCGCACCGCTGTCAACCCGTTGTCAACCGCCCGCCGCATCCGCGCCGCACCATCCAAGCTTCATGACCGAGACCATCCACACACCGACCACCGAGTTCGAGAAGACCGATCGCTGCGCCGACCTTGACCACCGCCCGCGCGTCCTCCTCGGCAAAATGGGCCTCGATGGACACGACCGCGGCGCCAAGGTCATCGCCCGCGCTCTCCGCGACTCCGGCGCACACGTCATCTACTCAGGCCTCTGGCAGACGCCAATGTCCCTCGCCATCGGCGCCCGCGACGAGGATTGCGACGTCATCGCCGCCTCCATGATGAGCAACTCCCACCTCGTCCTCGGCCCGCGCCTCCTCGAAGCCCTCGAGACCGTCGGCCGACCCGACCTCCCCGTCCACATGGGCGGCATCCTCCCCCAGGACGACATCCCCAAGCTGAAGAAGATGGGCGTCCGCCGCATCTTCACCACCGGCGTCGGTCTCGCCGACATCGTCAGCGCCGCGTGCGAGGAGACGAAGCCCCTGCCGCAGACGATCGAATCCGGCGCGCATCCCGTCGCCCAGCTCGCCCGCGACATCTCCCTCGCCCACGCCGCCAAGCCCCTCCGCAAGGACGCCCCGCGCCGACGCCCCAGGCGCGTCATTGGCGTCACCGGCTCCCCCGGCGCCGGCAAGAGCACCCTCGTCGCCCAGCTCGCCTCCGAGCACACACGTCGCGCCGAGGGCGCGCTCGACATGGGCCGCGTCGCCGTCGTCGCATTCGACCCCAGGAGCCCCATCACCGGCGGCGCCCTCCTGGGCGATCGCCTCCGCGTCGACTTCAATCGACTCGGCGAGTCCGTCTTCTACCGCTCACTCGCCATCTCCGGCGAGGACTACTCCACCCTCGACGACATCATCGAGCTCATCGGCGGCTGCGAGGGACCGAACGGCGAGACCTACGAAACACTTTTCATCGAGACCGTCGGCGCCGGACAGAACGAGACGCGCATCCGCGACCACGTCGATCGCACCGCCGTCATCCTCACCCCAGGCATGGGCGACGCCGTCCAGATGGATAAGGCCGGCATCCTCGAAATCGCAGATATCTTCGTCTGCAACAAGGCCGACCATCCGGGCGAGCACGACCTCGTCCGCGACCTCCGCGACATCGCCGGCTCCCGCCCGATCCTCGAGACCATCGCCACCCAGGGTCAGGGCGTGGCCGAGCTCCTCGACGCTCTCGCAGGCTGAGAGTGGCCCCCGCCCGGCGTTCGCACCCCTCGAAAACACCGGTTCTTTCCCTCCGGTCTAGGCGCGGCGTCCGACTCCTGTTAGGGATGTGGTTCTGAAACACCTCGGCTCGAGGACGCCGCGTCGCGTGAGACGCGCGAAGGAGCCGCACCGCAAAGCGACGGGCGCCTCCAGTTCGCGCGCATCGCTCTTGGCATGAGAAAGAGAAAGGCAGATCACATGAAGCGCTCCAGCATCATCACCGCGTGCTCCTGTGCCGCCGTCGTCGGCGTCGCCGGCTTCTTCACGGGCGCCCTCTCCGCCCAGGAGAGCTGGGACGAGATGACCCCCGAGATGCAGAAGGTGTTCGAGGCCTGGATGGAGTTCTCCACGCCCGGCGAGATGCACGAAAAGATGAACGACGTTGTCGGCCAGTGGCGCACCGTGATGAAGCACTGGGCCTCGCCCGATGCGCCCCCCGAGACCAGCGAGGGCGCCTTGAACGCCCAGTGGATGCTCGGCGATCGCTACCTACACGAGCGCCACTCCGGCTCCTTCATGGGCCAGCCCTTCGAGGGCCACAACGTCTGGGGCTACGACCAGGCCAACGATGAGTACTTCTCCTTCTGGATCGACAACCTGGGCACCGGCTACATGATGACCAAGGGCAACTGGGATTCCTCCGGCAAGAAGATGGTCATGACCGGCGAGATGTCCGATCCCAACTCGCCCAATGGCTGGACTGATGTCCGCGCCGTCTACACCATGCACTCCGAAGACAAAACCTCCTACACCATGTACATGACCAAAGACGGCCGGGAGATGAAGGTCATGGAACTCATCAGCACGCGCGAAGGCTGATTTCCCCGGGGCGGATCGAAGAACCGGCTCGGCCAATGACGGCCCGCCGACCCTCCGCCAGAAGCGATGGGAGAGAGAATGCGAAGGGCCCGCGCCAAGGTCGGCGCGAGGCTTTTTTCTGCGCACGCCTTGCGCCGAACCCGCCCCCGCCCCATCGTTTACGCTGTTCCCCCATGAAGGCCGTCATCATCCAGCAGCAGGCCCCCAGGGGCCCCGTCACGCCGAATGTCCGCGTCGTCGACGACTGGCCCGATCCCGACCCGCCGAAGGCGGGCGAGGCCCTCATCCGCGTCGAGGCCTCCGCCCTGAACCACATGGACCTCTGGGTCGGCATGGGCATCCCCGGCGTCGAGATCGAATACCCCCACATCGGCGGCTGCGACGCCTGCGGAGCCGTCGAAGCCGTCGGCCCGGGCGTCGACGAATCCTGGATCGGACAGCGCGTCATCTTCAACGCCGCCCACGACATCGGCGATCCCGACCGCCCGGGCGATCCGCCCAATCCCGACCGCAAGCCCAACTGGAATCTCATCGGCGAGCACTCAAAGGGCGCGCATCGCGAGAAGTTCGTCTGCCCTGTCTCGAATCTCGCCGTGATCGACAACATGGGCGCCATCGAGTCCGCCGCCTTCGGTCTCACCACGCTCACCGCCTGGTCCATGATGATCACCAAGGGCGGCCTCCGCCCCGGCCAATCCGTCCTCATCACAGGCGTCGGCGGCGGCGTCTCCACCGCCGCCCTCGCCATCGCCACATGGCTCGGCTGCCCCGCCATCGTCACCAGTCGCCACGAATGGAAGCTCGAGAAAGCCAAGGCCATGGGCGCCGCCGAAGGCGTCCTCGACGATGGCGGCGACTGGTCGAAGCAGGTGCGCGCCCTCACCGCAAAGCGCGGCGTCGACATGGCCGTCGACACCGTCGGCAAGGCCACGCATCTGTCCTGCATCAAGTCACTCGCACGCGGCGGACGCTACGTCACCGCCGGCGCCACCACCGGCCCCGACGCAACGACCGACCTCGCGCGCATCTTCTGGAACCAACTCCAGATCCTCGGCTCGACGATGGGCTCGAACGCCGAGCTCCGTGAGATCGCCGCGCTCTTTCGACAGGGACACCTCGAGCCCGTCGTCGATTCCTCGCATGACGTCGACGACGCCCCCGCCGCGTACGATCGCCTCGAGCGCGGCGACCAGATGGGCAAGATCGTCCTCAAATGGACCTGAACCGGAGCACGCCTATGGCCCTTCTCGATGGCAAAGTCGGACTCGTCACCGGAATCGCCAACGACCGCTCCTACGCCTGGCACATCGCCAAGGAGCTCCTCGCCCACGGCGCCCGCTGCGCCTTCTCCTCCCTCCCCGGCGAGAAGAACGAGCGCCGCACCGGCAAGGCCGTCGAGTCGCTGGGCCTCTCCGACTTCTGGATGCGCCCCTGCGACGCCGGCGAGGACGACGATCTCGACCAGCTCTTCGACGACTACACGAAGGACCACGACCGCCTCGACTTCGTCATCCACTCCATCGCCTTCGCCGATCGCCAGTGGCTCGCCCCCGGCAAGTTCGTCGAGACGCCCCGCGAGGCCTACCTCTCCGCCATCGACGTCTCCGCATACACGCTCGTCGCCATGGCCCGGCGCGCCCGCGCCCCCATGGCCGACTCCGGCGGCGGCGCCATCCTCGCCATGTCCTACTACGGCGGCGAAAAGGTCGTCCCGGGCTACAACGTCATGGGCGTCGCCAAAGCCTGCCTCGAGTCCTCCGCCCGCTACCTCGCCGCCGAGCTCGGCCAGCGCAACATCCGCGTCAACACCATCTCCGGCGGCCCGCTGCGCACACTCGCGTCGTCGGCAGTGGGGGGCATCCAGACCATGCTCGAGCACACCCCCGAACGCGCCCCCCTCCAGCGCAACATCGAGGGCGACGAGGTCGGCAAGACCGCCGTCTACCTCGTCAGCGACCTCGCCTCCGGCGTCACCGGAGAAAACATCTACGTCGACTGCGGCGTCAACATCATCGGCGTCTGATCACGCCGCCGGGCTCTTCGCCCGCCCCTTCCGGTACTCACCGCTCTTCACGCGCGCCACCCACTCCGCGTTCTCGCGATACCACGCCACCGTCTCCTCCAGCGCCGCCGGCCACGCCGAGCGCGTCGGCCGCCAGCCCAGCTCGCGCTCGATCTTGCTCGCGTCGATCGCGTAGCGCCGATCGTGCCCCAGCCGATCTGTCACGCGCTCGATCATCTCCTCGCCCATCCCCATGATCGAGAGGATCGACATCGTTAGATCAATGTTCGAGCGCTCGTTGTTCCCGCCGATGTTGTACACCTCGCCCGCGCGCCCGTCCTCCAGCACGCGCACCAGCGCCTCGCAGTGATCCTCGACATGCAGCCAGTCGCGCACGTTCTTCCCGTCCCCGTACAGCGGAACCTTCTTCCCCTCAAGCAGATTCGTCACGAAGAGCGGAATCACCTTCTCCGGAAACTGCCGCGCCCCGAAATTGTTCGAGCACCGCGTCGTCACCGCCGGAAGCCCGAACGTGTGATGCGCCGCCCGCACCAGCAGATCGCTCGCCGCCTTGCTCGCCGAATACGGGCTCGACGGACGGATCGGCGTCTCCTCCGTGAACTTCAGCTCCGGCTGATCCAGCGGCAGATCGCCATACACCTCGTCCGTCGAAACATGCAGAAACTTCTCCACACCGCGCTCGCGCGCCGCGTCCAGCAGCGTCTGCGTCCCCTGCACGTTCGTCCGAATGAAGGGCGACGAATCCTGAATCGAGCGGTCCACGTGGCTCTCCGCCGCCAGATGCGCCACCAGATCCGCCTCGCCCATCAACTCGCGCACCAGCTCCGCGTCGCAGATGTCGCCGTGCGCGAAGCGGTAGCGCGCCGACCCCTCGACGTCCGCCAGATTGTCCGGATTCCCCGAGTAGGTCAGCGCGTCCAGATTGATCACCCGCCAATCCGCCCGCTCGCGCAGAATGAAGCGCACCAGCGCCGAGCCGATGAACCCCGATCCGCCCGTCACCAGAACCGTCTTGCTCATCCGCGCCGTCCTTCCGGAGTCAATGCCCCCTGTGCCTCCAGCTCATCCAGCGTCCGATCCAGCGCCTCCGTCCACTCCGCCAGCGGACCCAGCGCCCCCTCCGTCTTCGAGAGATCCAGCACCGAATACCTCGGCCGCGCCGCCGGCCGAGGAAAATCCTCCGTCGTGCAGGGCGTCACCGCGCACGCCGGATTGAAGCGCCCCGCGATCCGCTCCGCCATCTGGAACCACGTCGCAATCCCCCCGTCGCATCCGTGCCAGATCCCCCGCGCCCCGCGCTCCACCAGCCCCAGCGAGATCGACGCCAGCGTCCCGCACGCCGTCGGCCGACCCCACTGATCGTCCACCACTTTCAGCGCCTCCCGCTCCCGGCACAGCCGCGCGATCGTGCGCACAAAGTTCTTCCCCCGCTCCGCATACAGCCAGCTCGTCCGGATCAGCAGATGCTCCGCGCCGGATGCCTCGAGCGCCTCCTCTCCCGCCGCCTTGCTCCGCCCATACGCTCCCAGCGGCTTCCGCGGCGCCTCCACCGGAATCGGCTCCCGCGCCGTCCCGTCGAAGACGTAATCCGTCGAATACTGCACGAGCGTCGCGCCCACCGCACCGCACCGCTCCGCGATCAACCCGACCGCCTCGCCGTTCAGCCGCGTCGCCTCCGCCTCGTGCTCCTCCGCGCCATCGACATCCGTCCACGCCGCGCAGTTGAAGACCAGCCCGACATCCTCCCCGATCGCCCGCTCGAGATCCGCTCGCGATGTCACGTCGCACGCTTCGCGCCCCAGCGCGCGCACATCGCCGAATCCCCGCGCCGAGCCCTGCTCGCGCAGACGCTCCGCCAGCGTCGACCCCAGCATGCCCCCCGCCCCCAGTATCACGATCGATCTGCCCACGCGGCTCCGCCCGGAAAAAGAAATCGAGACGTCCCGCTATTTCGCCCGCCCCGGACCGAAACTTCAAGAAAAAAACCGGCCCCGCGCGTAGCGCCGGGGCCGGTCCTCGCCGCGCTGCAAAGGGTCCGAGCCGTTATCGCCTCGTCTCGATCCCCAGGCTCTTCAGGAACGGCTCGATCGAGCGCTCCCTCCCGAGAAACGCCCGGATGGACTCCTCGATCGGCCTCGACCCGCCCACCGCATAAATCTCATGCCGCAGGCGCATCCCCGCCTCCCGATCCATCAGCCCATCCTCCGCCTCCTCGAACACCGTCGCCATGTCCGCCGCGATCGCGTCCGCCCACGCGTACCCGTAGTACCCCGCGTCGTACCCCGTCAGGTGCCCCCAGTACGCCGCGAAATGCGTCCCCTCCGGTGGCGCCAAAAAGACCTCCGCCAGCGTCTGATTCACCGTCTCCCGTACATTCTGATACGACGCCCCGCCCATGTGCAGCCGCAGATCCGCCACCCCGAACGCAAGCTGCCGCCGGTAGAACGTCCCGATCGTCGCCAGCCGCGCCTCCTCCATCCGGTCCAGCACGTCCTGATCGATCTTCTTGCTCGGATCCCGATAGTCGCCCGCGAACGTGTTCAGGATCTCCGTATCCCACACCCAGTTCTCCAGCATCTGCGACGGCGCCTCCACGAAGTCCCTCGGCACGCTCGTCCCCGAGAACTTCACATACTTCGCCCGCGTCAGCATTGTGTGCAGCGCGTGTCCGAACTCGTGGAAGAGCGTCTCCAGCTCGTCATGCGAGAGCAGCGACGGCTTCTCCCCCGTCGGCGGCGTGAAGTTGCAGATCAGCGCCGCCACAGGACGCTGGTGCGACCCATCCTCCAGCATCTTCCCGTTCGTGATCCCGAACTGCGCGAAGTGGTTGTACTTCCCCTCCCGCGGAAAGAGATCCAGATAGAACAGCCCCAGCGGCTCCCCCGTCCGCGCATCCGACGTCGCCCACAGCGACACCCCCTCCGCCCACGTCGGCGCCCCGCTCAACTCCTCGAATCGCAGCCCGAAGATCTCCGCGTAGATGTCGAACATCCCGTCCAGGCACGCCTCCATCGGGAAGTAGACGCGCAGCGCCTCCGCATCAATGTCGAACCGCTGCTTCTTCAACTGGTTCTCGTAATACCGCCAGTCCCACATGCGGATTGCAGCGTCGGGATCGCCCGACTCCGCGACCTTCATCTTCCGAAACGTCTCGAGCTCCTGCTCAAACTTCGGCTCCAGCCCGTTGATCAGATCCCACTCGAACGCCATCGCCCGCTCCGCCGTCTCCGCCATCTTCGGCTCGGTCTTGTAATCCGCCCAGGTGTCGTACCCCAGCAGACCCGCGATCTCCTCGCGGATGCGCACGATCTCCTCCAGCAGCGGACCATTCACGTCCATCGCCACCGAATACCGCGCCTCCTTCATCCGCCTCCGGCTCTCCTCGCTCTTCGCGTTCTGCATCACCGCCATGAACTGCGGCGTCACCGTCGCTTTCACCAGATACCGATCCCCCTCCCGCTCCATCCGATCAAGCTGCGACGCCGGAACGCCCTCCAGCTCCTCCGCCGTGTACGCCACGACCACCTCCGCATTCGTGATGTTCGTGTCGAAATCCGTCGAGAGCATCGAGAGCTCGACTTGCAGCGCCGCCACACGCTGTCGCGTCGCCTCATCCAGATGCAGCCCGGAGCGCTGGTAATCCCGCATCGTGTCCTCGAACAGCTTCTTGTCCTCCCCGCGCAGACGCGGACGTCTCTTCGCCTGATGCGCCTCCGCGAATGACTGGCAAGCCTCATACACGTCGACCCGATACTGCACATCGACGAACCACTCCGACAGCGCCTTGATCAGATCCGCCCCCGCCGCGCGCATCGCCGGATCCGTGCTCGTCTCCTTGATCAACCACATCCGGTCCGTCGTGTTCGTCACGGGATAGAGAATGTCGTCCAGCTCCTGGATCGTCGAGTCGAACGTCGCCGTCCGCGGATCCTGCATCGCCAGATCGTCCAGCCGCCGGTTCGCCGCGACGATCGATCGCCGCACCGACGCCTCCATCTCCTCCACGCTCCGCTCCAGACCGGGAAGCTCGATCCGCGCCCGGAACCGCCGCCCTTCCTGCGCCAGATCCTCCACCGTCCGCCCCCGACGCCGATCCGCCAGCGGGCTCGCGCTCCCGGATGTCTCCTTCGCTTCCGTCGTCATGCTCGTTGTCGCCTCCGAAGCCGACCGCGACGCGCGCTCCCCCGCGCAGCCCAGCGCGAACAGCGTCACGGACGCCAGTGCCATCCATCTCGTCTTCACGCCGATGCTCCTTCTCGTGAGCCGCCCCCGCCTGCCCTGTTTTGGGATCGACCGAGTTCCCGAGTCTATCCCAATCTTTCCCGACGTGTCCCACACCGCCGCCCCCTCCGCATTCAATCGAATGCGCTGCCAACCCAGCCCGATCGTCAGCCTGATCACGAGAAAAGAGAGAGATGTCCGCTCACAATCATCCCGTCCAGCACGCCGAGCTCATCACACTCACCATCAACGGCGCCAGACTCCACGCCGATCTCGTCGTCCCCGAGAACGCCAAGGCGCTGATCATCTTCGCCCATGGCGCTGGCTCCTCCCGCTTCAGCGAGCGCAACCGCCTCGTCGCCTCCCGCCTGAACGACGCCGGACTCGCCACCCTCCTGCTCGACTTGCTCACCGAGGAGGAGGATGAAATCGACCAGCGCTCCCGCGAGTATCGCTTCGACATCCCCCTCCTCGCCTCGCGCGTCGTCGCCGCCATCGACTGGGCCGCGCAGGACGAGCGAACCGCCGCGCTCCCCTTGGGAACCTTCGGCGCCAGCACCGGCGCCGCCGCCGCGCTCATCGCCGCCGCCGAGCGACCCCGGCGCGTCAAGGCCGTCGTCTCCCGAGGGGGCCGCCCCGATCTCGCCGAGGACGCTCTTCCGAGGGTCCAGGCCCCCACGCTCCTCATCGTCGGCGTCGCCGATCAGCCGGTGATTCCCCTGAACGAACAGGCCAAAGCGCAGATGACCTGCGAGGTCCACCTCGAGCTCGTCCCCAACGCCACACACCTCTTCGAGGAGCCCGGCGCCCTCGAAAAAGTCTCCGACCTCGCCGTGCGCTTCTTCAACGCCCAGTTCTGACGCTCGCCCCCGCCTACGCCTCCTCGCGCGCCGCCTGAGCGGGCGACTCGCGCGGATCCAGAAAACGCGCCGCCACGCGCTCGAACGCCGCGTGCCGCCGCAGATCCGCCAGCCCGCCATCGAAGTGCCCGTACTGCACGACGAACCGCCACTTCTCCCCCGCCGCCGTCCCGAGAGCGTTGTACACCGCCGCCGCGCTCGGCGCCGGAACCACCTCATCCCGCTCCGCCAGCTTGCACACCACCGCCGTCGTCACCGCGCGCGCATGCGCCGCCGCGTCGAACAGTCGCAGCGTCGTACGCATCTTTTCCGCGCGATCCGGCGTCGCCTCGATCGCGCGCATCACGTCCGCGCCAAGCCCCATCCCACGCCCGCCCTGATGTGCATGCCGGAAGCGCCACTCCCAGTCCCCCAGCGTCGGCAGCCCCAGCGCCAGCCGATCCACGCGAACCTTCCCCATCAACTGCGCCAGCGCCACAATCGCCAGCCCCCCTCCGAACGACTCGCCGTGCACGCCCACCGGCGTCCCCTCGCCCACGTGCTCCCGCAGCCCGCGCAGCCCCTGCACCACATCCGCCACCGCCCCGCGCAGCGCGCTCAGGTCCGCGTCATCCAGCCCATGCCCGATCCAACCGAACTCTTCCCCGCGCCAGTCCCCCGTATCCGACAGCGAGCCCGGAACCCCCCGCACGCGCATCTTGCACACCAGCAGCCCGCGCCCGAGCGCCTCCGTCTGCCACGGCGCGCGCTCCTCCAGCCTGCTTCCGCCGCCGTATCCATGCAGCGCCATCGCCGCCCCGACAGGCGCCCCCTCCGGCGCCTCCATCCGCGCGCCGATCCGCACACCCCGGACCGACTCCAGCATGTGCGTCACGCCCTCGTCCCCGCACGTCCCGCGAAAATCATCATCCGCCTCGCGCCAAAACGGCCGCGCGCTCCACACCTCCTCCAGAAACCGGTTCCAGAACGCCCCATGCCCCGTTGGCGTCTTCGCCGAACCCACATGCCCCAGCGTCTCCACAGGATTTCTTCCAAAGTCGTCCGGCCTCTTCATCGCCGGATACCGTACGCGCCATGCGCGAGTCCGATCTGCTCCAGCACATCTACGACCGCTCCAGGGGCCTCCCCGACCATGTCCTCGTCGGCCCCGGCGATGACTCCGCCATCCTCCGAATCGGCGCCGAGCGCCTCGTCGTCACCACCGATCAGCTCGTCGAAGCTCGCCACTACGACCCAAGCTCGACCCCCCTCGAGCGCATCGCCCACAAGGCCGTCGCGCGCAGCCTCTCCGACCTCGCCGCCATGGCCGCCGACCCCCTCGCCGGTCTCGCCACCGCCGCCATCGGACCGGCCAGCCCCGACCCCGACCGCCTCTTCGACGAAATGGCCCGCATCGCCCGCGACTACGGCGCCCCCCTCGTCGGCGGCGACATCTCAGCAGTTGACGGCCCCACCGTCCTCACAGTCACACTCCTCGCCCTCCTCCCTGAGGGCCGCCAGGCGCCCCTCCGCTCCGGCGCGCGCGCCGGCGACGCCGTCTACGTCTCGGGCGCCATCGGCGGCGCACTCCATTCCGCCCGCCACCTCACCTTCGAACCCCGCCTCAAAGAAGCGCGCTCCCTCGCAAACACACTCACCGATCGCCTCCATTCCATGATCGACATCTCCGACGGCCTCGGCCGCGACGCCGCCCGCATCGCCAAAGCATCGAACGTGCGCATCGAGATCGACGCCGCCTCCGTCCCGCTTCATGACGACGCGACGGACATCCTCTCCGCACTCAGCGAAGGCGAGGACTACGAACTCCTCTTCACCGCCACCGGCGACGTTCCCAACATATGTCCCGACACCGCCGTCCCCATCACCCGCATCGGCGAAGTCACGGAAGGCGACGGCGGCGCCATCCGCCTTCCCACCGCCGAGTTCATCGACGCCGCCGACCTCGGCTACGACCACACCTCTTGAAATGACGGGCGCGCAGATCCAGATCGAGACCGAGTCCGAGGCGCAGACCATCGCCCTCGCCCGCGCGCTCGGGAAGCGCCTGAAGCCCGGCGACCTCGTCGCCCTCTTCGGCGATCTCGGCGCCGGCAAGACCCGCTTCGTCCGCGGCCTCGCCTCCGGCCTGGGCCACGACCCAACCCTTGTCTCCAGCCCCACCTTCGTCATCATCAACGAATACGCAACGAGCGACGATTCTCCGCCCCTCGTCCACGTCGACGCCTACCGCCTCTCCGGCCCCGAAGACCTCGCCACGATCGCCTGGGACCCATCGGAAGTGGGGGAGTCCATCGCCGCCCTCGAATGGGCCGAGCGCCTCGCGGACGCGCTCCCCGAAACCCGCATCGACGTCGACATCGAGCACACAGGCGACGACCGCCGCCGCATCACCATTACCCCCCGCGGCGCCCACCAAGCCCGCCTCGCGGGCCTCCTCGAAGACCTCGAAAACAGCGCATAGCATCCACCGATGACGCCGAAGCACACCGACAACGCCCGACGAAACAGCAAGGCATCGAGCCAGCCAAACGCCGACGCCGCGCGAAACGCATGCCCCACCTGCGCCGCCCCCGTCGACCCCGCGGCCAAGCCCTTCCCCTTCTGCTCAAACCGCTGCCGCCTCGCCGACCTCAACAAATGGTTCAGCGAGGACTACAAACTCTCCCGCCCCATCGAACAAAGCGACATCGAAGAAGGCGACTGAACGCACGCCGGATCTGGTGGGCCAACTCTCCGAGCCATCTGGTGGGACGGCTCGCCGAGCCGTCACTTCTTCGGGCTCCCGGTGGGACGGCTCGCCGAGCCGTCACTCCTTCGGGCTCCCGGTGGGACGGCTCGCCGAGCCGTCACTCCTTCGGGCTCCCGGTGGGACGGCTCGCCGAGCCGTCACTCCTTCGCATGCAACAAACTCGGTGGCACAGGCCTCCGTGCCTGCCCGTCCCTCCGCGCACAATCCCAAAATCCCCGACCGATGCGCGCAAGACCCCGCCAGCGCCAGCCCACACAAAACCGGTAGCGGCGGGCCGCCGTGCCCGCCGAGTGCGAGTCCTGACGAGCCAGAGCCAGGCGCGCAGCAGCGCCCGCCCCACCCAGACCGCATGCTCCGCGCAGCCGCCGGCGCGCTCCCTACCCCCGCCCCTTCCGCGCAAAAATCTGAAACCGATGCCCCTGCGCCTCAAGCCCATGCTCCCGGCAGATCCGGTCCCGAATCTCCACCAGCTCCGGCGCCTCGATCGACAGCACCTCGTGCGTGTCCACGCGCACCAGCAGATCCTTCGGCGTCCGCCCGTACGTCAGTTGATACGACGCCTGCTCCGACTCGACCAGCACCTGCTGAATGATCCCCGCCTCCTGCAAGAGCTTCAGCGTGCGGTAGATCGTCGCCTTGCTCACGCGAAAGTCCGACTCCCGCAGCGCCTCCTGCAAATCCTCCGCCTCGAAGAGATCGTCGATCTTCAGGATCGTGTCGAGAATCTGCGCGCGCTCCGGCGTGTACTTCTGCCCCGCGTCCTTCAGCCGCCGCCGAAAGACCGCGCACAGCGGCTCGCGGATCTCGAGCTCCTCCATCCACTTCTCAGTCGGTGCGTCCGTCGCGCGCTTGTCCGAGCCGTTCCGTGCCATGCGTCGATTCTACACGCCGCCCGGCGCCGTCCGCTTCGACTTCAGCCACGATTCCAGCTTCTTCCGAGACCACGTGTTCACGCACCGCTCCTTCGTCGCCCACCCCCGCCGCGCCGTCGCCACCCCGAAGCGCAGATTGTCGAAATCCGGCGCGGAATGGACGTCGCAGTCGATCGCGATCAGCGCGCCCGCCTCCATCGCCGCCCGCACGTGCGTGTCGCGCAGGTCCAGACGCATCCAATGAGAATTGATCTCAAGTGCGCATCCGTGCTCCGCCGCCGCCGCGGAAAGCTCCGCAATGTCTAGCGTCAGCCCCTCGCGCCTCCCGATCAGCCGCCCCGTCGGATGCCCCACGATGTGCACCAGCGGATGCTCGATCGCCTTCAGCAGCCGCGCCTGCGCCTTCTTCGGCTCCTGCTTCAGCGACATGTGCGGCGACGCCACCACCACATCCAGCTCCGCCAGCGCATCATCCTCGTAGTCAAGCGCCCCCGACGCCAGAATGTCCACCTCACTCCCCGCCAGAATCGAGATCCCCTTGATCTGCTCGTCCGCCTCGCGGATCGCGGCAATGTGCGCCCGCAGCCGCTCCACCGAAAGCCCATTCGCCACCGCCTGGCTCTTCGAATGATCCGTCACCGCGATCGTGTGAAACCCCCGTCGCTTCGCCTCCTGCGCAAGCTGTTCGATCGTGAGCGACCCATCCGACGCCGTCGTGTGCGCATGCAGCTCGCACGTGATCGACTCCACCGTCACCAGCCCCGGCGTCTCCTCGAGGCTCAGCTCCCCCCGATCCTCACGCAGCTCGGGCGGAATGTACGGAAGCCCCAGCGCCTCGAAGATCTCCTCCTCCGTCTCCGACGCCACCGGCTTCACCCCGCGCTTCTGCGGCGGCCCCTCCTCGTCGTCCGCCGGGAAGAGCCCATACTCGTTCAGCGTGTAACCCCGCTTCTGCGCGCGCTCGCGCACCCGGACGTTGTGCTCCTTCGACCCCGTGAAATAGTGCAGCGCCGCGCCGAACGACTCCGCCGGCACGATCCGCAGATCGCACTGGATCGATTTCTTCTTCCCACTCCCCGTCTCAATCGAAGCGCGCACGCTCGACTTCGTCGCCCCCGCCGCCAGCACCTCATCCACCTCCGGCATCCCGCGAAACGCCTCCGCGATCCCCGTCGTCGCCGCCTCGTCCTTCGGCGCGACAAGGATGTCCACGTCCCCGATCGTCTCCTTCCCCCGCCGCACAGACCCCGCCTGCGCAACCTTCGTCACGCCCTCCACCTTTGACAGCCGCTCGACCAGAATCTCACCAATCGTCGCCGCGATCCCCAGCGGCGTCCGCTCCCCCGCCGCCTCCGCAAACGCCATCGCCTTCTTGATGTTCTCGACGGTCTTCTGCCCCATTCGAGGCACGTTCAGAATCGACTCATCCTCGATCGCCTTCCGAACGTCGTCGATCGATTCGATCTTCAGCGATTCCCACATCGCCTTGACTGTCTTCGGCCCCAGCCCCGGAATCTTCAGGACCTCCAGCAGCCCCGCCGGAACCCGCTCGAGCAGCTCCTCCCGCTCCTGCATCCTTCCCGTCTGGAAATAATCCTGGATCTTCTTCGCGACGCTCTTCCCGACGCCGTCGATCTCTTGCAGCGCCTGCGGATCGTCCGCGATCGTCTCGATATCGAACCCAAGGTCCGCAATCGCCCGCGCCGCGCGCGCATTCGACGACGCCCGGAAGCTGTCCGCTCCCATCAGCGTCTGAAGCTGCGAAATCTCCTCCAGAAGCTGAGCGATCTCGGCGTTGCGGCTCATGCGACCATCGTACGCGACGCGCCCCCGCTCTCCCCCGCGTCCTCACTCCTCCCCTTCAAACTCCTCGAGCCGCGTCAGGTCCAGACGGCGCGCGTCGCCCTCGAATCCATCCATGCTTCGCATCCGCCGCTCCATCCGCTCGACCCGCCGACGCAGCTCCTCCATCTGCTCCGCCACCGCCGCCATCGCCCGCGCCGGCGCCGCCTCGCGGATCGCGCCCAGCGTCACATCTTCAAGAAACGGCGCTCCCGTCCCCCGCAGCAGCCATTCCGCCGACGCCCCATACGCCCGGCACACCGACACGACGAAATCCAGCCCCGCCCGCCGATGCCCCGACAGAGTCCGACGCACCACGTTGATCTCGAACCCCGTCGCCACCGCGACCTCCCGCGCCGTTCGTCCGCGCGTCAAAAGCCGCAGTCGCTCGCAGATCCCGTCGCCACCCTCTTCCATGATGGCGCAGTCTCCATCGAAAACACCGGGATCGCAAGCCCGAGCCCTCCGGACGGATCGACAATCACGCCAGATCCGCCAGCCCCATCGTCGCGCCGTATGTCTTCATCAGACGGGAGCGCAGCAGCGCCTCGCCCGGGCGATCCAGCTCGGGCGATCGCTCGATCCACGCCGCCGCGTCCCGCCGCGCGACCTGAAGCAGATCACGATCCCCCAGCAGATCCGCCACGCGCAGCGGCGGCAGACCAGACTGCCGCGCCCCCAGCAGCTCCCCCGGCCCGCGAATCTCGAGATCCTTCTCCGCCAACGCAAACCCATCGGAGGTCGAGACCAGCGCATCCAGCCGTCGGCGCGCATCCTCCGTCTCCGGATTCGCGATCAAGGCGCACAGCGAGCGCGCCGACCCGCGCCCCACCCGCCCGCGCAACTGATGCAGTTGCGCCAGCCCGAAACGCTCCGCATGTTCGATCACCATGATCGAAGCGTTCGGAACGTCGACTCCCACCTCGATGACCGTCGTCGAGACCAGCGCATCGATCAGCCCGGCGCGGAACCGGCCCATCACCTGCTCCCGCGTCTCCCGCTTCATCCGCCCATGCAGCGCCGCCACCCGCTTGCCCGATAGCGACGACTCCTCCAGACGCTTCACCGTCGATCGCACATCGCGAAGCGCCCCGCCCTCGTCGATCGCCGGCACGACGATGTACGCCTGCTCCCCACGATCGATCCGCGTCCGCACGTAGTCGTACACCTCGTCCGTCTGCTCGAATCCGACCAGCTTCGTCGTCACCGGCATCCGCCCCGGCGGCAGCCCGCGGATTGTCGAGACGTCCAGATCCCCAAAGATCGTCAGCGTCAGCGTGCGCGGGATCGGCGTCGCCGTCATCACCAGCACATGCGGCGCCGACCTCGGGTCCCCACCCTTGGCCCGAAGCCGCGCCCGCTGATGCACACCGAACCGATGCTGCTCGTCGATCACCGCCACCGCCAGCGAGCGGAACCCCACCCGCTCCGTCAGCAGCGCGTGCGTCCCCACCACGATGTCGATCTCGCCCGCTTCCAGACGCTTCTGCACCGATGATCGCTCCGATTGGCTCAGCGAGCCCGTCAGCAGCTCGACCCGCACGTCCGACTCCGCAAGCAGATCCGTCAGCGTGCTGAAATGCTGCTCCGCCAGAAGCTCCGTCGGCGCCATGATCGCCGCCTGATGCTCCGACGCGACCGCCAGCAGCATCGCGTACAGCGCCACCACCGTCTTCCCCGAGCCGACGTCCCCCTGAATCAGCCGGTTCGCCGGCGCCGATCGCGTCACATCCGCCGCGATCTCGCCCACCGCCTCCTCCTGCCCCGCCGTGAGCTCGAAGGGAATCCGCGCCCAGATTCGCTCGTCGATGCGCGCATCATGACGCAGCGCCGGCGCCCGGCGCATCGCGCGCAGCCGCGCGCGTTTCATGTGCACGCCCAGTTGCAGCAGCAGCAGCTCGTCGTACGCAATCCGCCGCCGCCCCTCCGCGATCTCCTCCTCCGAACGCGGCGCATGCAGCATCCGGTACGCCTCCGACAGCGTCGGCAGCGCCCGCTCGCGTCGAACCTCCTCAGGAAGATGATCCTCGATCAGCGGCAGCGCCTCATCGAGCACCCGCGCCACCGCCGCCTCGATTCGCCGCGACGGAAGCTCCTCGCTCGCCGGATAGATCGGCCTCAGCCGCGATTCCCCCCGTCCCGGCTCCTCCTCCCCGCTCGCCGGCAGAGCCTCCCACTGCGGGTTGGACATCCGCAATCCCGAGCCGAAGACGCTCACCTTCCCCTGCACCCGCAGCCGATCGCCCGGATGGATGCGCGTGTGCAGGTACCCCTGGTTGAAGAACACCAGGTCCAGCCGCCCCGACTCATCCATCAGCACCGCCTCGAACCGCTTCCGACTGCGCGGACGCCCCGCCACCCGCGTCGCCGTCACCTCCCCCCGCGCCGATCCGATCACCCCGGGCCGCAGCGCCGCGATCGCAGACTCGGCCTCCTCAAGCTCATGCCGCGCCGGAAGATGGTGGATCAGATACCCGATGTTCCGCAGCCCCAGCCGCCGGAAGGCCGCCGCCTCACGCGCGCGGACGCCCGCCACCTCCTCGATGGGCGTATGCAGAAACTCGGCGCGATCGCGGACCGCCATAGCGCGCAGCATACGCGCGGGCGGCCCGCAAGGCCGCGGGGCGCCGAACCGCGCTTCAGGAGGGCGCGTTGGCCGAAAGGATGATGATCTCCACCCGCCGGCTCTGCTTCTTCGAGCCCTTCGGCACGCTCGGGCCGAAGGCCGCGGCGTACATCCGATCCTTCGAGACGCCCTGCGACGCCAGATACTCCTCCACCGCCAGCGCCCGCTCAGAGGAGAGCCGCTCGTTCGTCTTCCAGTCGCTCTTGCGGATCGGATCCGAGTCGGTGTGCCCTGCGATGCGGATCATCTTTCCGCCGTACGAGGAGTTGAGCACGTTGGCGATCCGGTTGAGCGTCTTCTTCGCATCCGCCTTCAGCGTCGCCTTGCCCGAGTCGAACAGCACGTCCCCGGCCACATCCACCACGATCTCCCCCGAGCGCGTCGAGGTGGAGACGCCCGCGAGACCCTCGAAGCCGGTCACCGTCCGCGTCTCGGGTTTGCGCGCCAGCTCCGCTTCGAGCCGCTGCTTCTCAGCGCGCAAGGCGCGCAGCTCGCTCTCCGTCAAAGAGCGGCTATTCTCGGCGTCGGCGAGAGCCTCCTCGAGCTGATCCGCCAGCATCCGAAGCTCGACATTCTCCTCCTCGAGCAGAGCGGCCCGCTGCTTGGCGTTGTTTTGACAGCCCCCCAGCGCAAGACCCAGCGCCAACAGCGGCAGGGCGAGCAGACGGGCGAGAGCTTGGGGCCGGCGGGCGGGGAACAACATCCTGTTGTGCGACATCTGAGAACCTCCATGATCGCGGACGCCGAGATACCACCCGATCCGACGCCGCTTGTCAACGCGCGAATCGGGCGGATGGCGAGGAGTCATCGCCAGCAATGATGTCGGCGCAAGGGCCGCGCCAACCGCAGGATTTGCCCGCGCCCGCCCCTCACGGCAGGTTCACCGCCTGATGCGCCAGCAGCGACAGAATCCGCTCGAAGACCGGCTTGGCGTAGAGGACCATGATCGCCGCCAACGCCAGGTGCGGGCCGTAGGGCAGGGCCGAGCCCTCGCGCTTGAAGACGCTCGATCGCAGGACGCTGGCGATCGCCCACAGAATCCCGAAGAAGGGCGCCAGGAAGAAGGCGAGCACGGCGTCCACCCAGCCCAGGGCCGCGCCCACGCCCGCCATCAGGTGCACGTCCCCCAGCCCCATCGCCTCCTTCCCGAGCGCCAGCGTGCCCCCGATCCGGAAGATCCAGACGATCCCCCCGCCCACGATCAGCCCCAGCGCGCTCCCCGCAAGCGCTTGCAGCGCCAGCGGCGGGGCGGCGCCATCCTCCGCCCCCGCGAGTCCGCCCAGCGCGAAGCCCGCGACGCCAAGCGCCGCTGGCGGCAGCAGGAACAGGATCTCCTTGAGCATCTCCCGGCGCGCGTGGGGGTAGTCGGTGAAATGCGGCTCGCCCGCCCCCTCGCCCCCTTGATGATCCTCCGGCCCCAGCCGCCGAAGCAGGGCGCCGATCACCAGCCCAATCGCGCCGCCCAGCGCCATGCCCTCCAGTTGGGCGCCCACCCGCGCGCCGAAGGCCGCTCCCAGCAGCATCAGCGCGATGGCCGGGCCCGTGAACAGCGCCGTGCGAAGCAGCGCGGGGCCCAGCGAGGGGGGCGCAGGCGGAGCCTCCGCCCCGGGCTCGCCGAGCGTGGGCGCATCGGCGCGGACGGATTCCTCCCACTGCTCGTAGTCGGCGAAGGAGCGCGGCAGGATCCGCAGCGCCAGCAGCGCCGCGGAGACTAGAACGCCCAGCCCCGCTCCGAAGGCGCCGATCGTCCAGGACCACTCGTCCGGCACGGGAATCGTCCATGCGAAGTCCACGCGCGACAGGCCCCCGCGCGTCAGTTCGATCCACAGCGCGTGCAGCGGATGGACGACCAGCCCCGTCAGCGCCGCCGCCCATGGCAGGGATAGCGGGATCAGAAACGTGCGCGCATCGATCAGCGTGATCGCGACCAGCGACCCGACGAGCGTGTAGATGATCAGCAGCGTCGGCCACGTCTCGAGCAGCCCGGCGCGCGTCCAGTCGGGGCTGATCGCCGCCAGAGCGTGCGAACTCATGCCCAGCGCCTCGAAGATCGAGGGCTGCATGAACCAGATCGAGAAGGGCAGCGCAAAGAGCAGAGCGACGATGAACTCGATGATCGGATACTCGGGCGAGATGCGCGAGCGGCAGAAGCGGCAGCGCCCGCGAAGCAGAATCCACCCGAGAATCGGCAGGTTCTCTCGCCACGTCAGCTTCGTCTCGCAGGCCGGGCAGCGCGAGGGGGGATGGACGATGTTCAGGCCCCTGGGGAGCCGGTAGACAAGGACGTTGATAAAGGAGCCGACGATCGCGCCGAGCGCGAAGACGAAGAGCAGGCCGACGACGGCGCCCGCCCAGGGCCAGAACTGGTGGGGAAGGCTCATCAGCGAGGCGGTTCCGACGAGGCGGCCTCGGAGCCGGGCGCCTCGGAGTCGTCATCGACAGAAAGCTCCTCGACACGTTGCTCGGCCTTCTTGAGAATGGATCGCGCACGCTTCATCAGCTTGACGCCGCGTTCATACTCCTCGAGAGACGCCTCCAGATCGACCTCGCCGGATTCGATGCGGTCGATGATGCGCTCGAGCTCCGCCACAGCCTGCTCGAAGCCCATCTTCTCGGGCGGCGTCGGGCCGTTGTTTTCCTTTGGGGCTTTCGCCATGCGATCGACGGTACACCGGCGCGCGCGGAACGTCTATCGGCCCTTGCGCTGCTTTCCCTGGGGGTGTTCCACGTGGAACAGTTGGTCATCACCCTCCTTCGGCGGCTCGGCCTGACCATCCGCGTCGACGGTCGAGCGGATGGCGCCGCGGGCGAGGCGCGTCTCGATGGCGTCGCCCGGCGCGACGTCCCAGGGGCTCTGCACGATGCGCCCGGATGCGTTGAGCGTAATGGAGAAGCCGCGCCGGAGGACGTTCATCGGGCCGGCGAGGCGGAGCTGGCGATGCAGCGACTCGGCGCGGGCGCGCTCCACCTCGAGACGCCGCGCGGCCGCGTGATGCAGGCGATGCTCCAGCGCAGCCAGACGCTCGTCGCGCGCGGCGAGGACGGTCTGCGGGCGCGCGCGAGAGAGGCGCCCGTCGAGGCGCTCGAGGCGCAGGCCGCGCGCATGGAGCGCGCGCGAGAGAGCGTGCCCCAGCGCGCGCGCCTGATGCTTCAGCGCTTCGCCCCGCCGGCGCAGCGGCTCGAGGGGACGAGCCATGGGCGTGGAGCGCGCGGCGCGGAGGAGCCGCTGGCGCCCCGTTTCGATGCGCCCGGCAAGCCCCCGCCGCAGACGCGCGCCCGTTCGATCGAGCTGTTCGAGAAGGGCGTCGCGATCGGGCGTGACGCGCATCGCGGCCTGCGTGGGCGTGGAGGCGCGCACGTCGGCGACGAGCTCGGCGATGGTCACGTCCGTCTCATGCCCGACGGCGGCGACGACGGGAACCGATGATCGGAGCACGGCGTCGGCGACGGCGCGCTCGTTGAACGCCCAGAGATCTTCCAGCGAGCCGCCGCCGCGTGTGAGGAGGATGGCGTCGATCCCAAGCGCGGAGGCGCGCCGCGAAAGTTGATCCAGAGCGTGGACGATCGCAGGCGCGGCGCGTTCGCCCTGGACGAGGACGTCGATGATCAGGACCTCCACGGACGGGCAGCGGCGCTTCATGGTGTCGAGCACGTCCTGGAGGGCGGCGCCGGTGCGCGAGGTGACGATGGCGACGCGCCGGGGAAAGACGGGCAGGGGTCGCTTGCGATCCTCATCGAAATAGCCCTCGGCGCGGAGCTCGGCGACGAGGCGGCGGTACTCGAGCTCGAGCGCGCCGGCGCCGACGGGCTCGAGGCGATCGACATAGAGCTGCGTGCGCCCCTGCTGGGCGTAGTGCTCCACGCGCCCGCTGGCGACGACCTCCATGCCGTTCTCGGGTCGGAAGCGCGCAGCGCGCGCGCGACTGGCGAACATGACGCAGGAGACGACGGAGCGGTCGTCCTTCAGCGAGAACCACCAGTGGGTGCGGTCCGCGAAGCCGGAGATCTCGCCGATGACTCGGATGGGGCGGGGCAGGCCGGCGCGGAGCGCGTCGTCGATGAGGGTGGCGAGTTGCGAGACGGAGAGGGGCGCGTCGGGCGTGGGAGGCGGGGAGGTCTCGGGCGGTTTGGCGGCGGGCTTGCGGCGCGGGATGAGAGACTCGGGGCCTTGTTTGGGGCGGCTCGGCGCGGGGGCGTCCTGCCCGGGCTCGGGCTCGGAAAAGAGACTCGGTGTGTCCGGGCGTTTGCGGGGCATGGATGGCGGCGCCGTCGGGGGTCGGAAGAGAGAGCTCGACTATGATCGTGGCGATGGCGAGAGAAGCCAAACGGGAAGTGCTGCATCGCGGGCAGAAGTTCAACTTCGAGCGGGTGGAGTGCGAGCTGGCGGATGGATCGACGCTGGTGCGCGAGGTGGTGCGGCATCCCGGGGCGGTGGTGGTGGCGCCGCTGCTCAGTGGGGGGCGGGTGGGGCTGATCCGCAACTTCCGGGCGGCGGTGGGGGAGACGCTGTGGGAGCTGCCCGCGGGGACACTGGAGGCGGGGGAGGATCCGGCGGCGTGCGCGGCCCGTGAGCTGGAGGAGGAGGCGGGATTCTCGGCGGGGCGGATCGAGCCGCTGGGATCCTTCCATACGACGCCCGGTATGACCGATGAACTGATGCGCGCCTACGTGGCGCTGGATCTGCGGGAGGTTGGGCAGTCACTGGAGGCGGGGGAGGAGATCGAGGTGGTGGTGCGGACGGTGGAGGAGGCGCTGGGGATGATCGAGTCGGGCGAGCTTCGGGACGCGAAGTCGATGCTGGCGCTGCTGCTGGCGGAGCGGAAGGGGCTGCTTCGGTGAGTTTTCTGGGGAGCGACCACGAGCGGACGGGTGGAGGCATGAGCCGATTCCGTCAGATCGTCGGGCGCATCTTCGGCGACGCGGAGAACCCGCTGGGTTGGGCGCTGACTGTCGGGCGGGTGTGGGGGATCACGGTTCGGCTGCATCTGTTCTTCTTGGTGTACGTGGTTGCGCAACTGCTGTGGTCGATTCCGCGGAGCCACGGCGGCATCGGGTACATGGCGCTGGCGATGGGGGGGCTGTTCGTCATCGTGCTGCTGCACGAGTTCGGGCACTGCTTCGCGTGCCGGAAGGTGGGTGGCGAGGCGGACGACATTCTGCTCTGGCCCCTGGGCGGTCTGGCGTCGTGCGCGCCGCCGCACAACTGGAGTGCCCATTTCGCGACGGCGGCGGGGGGGCCCGCGGTGAACGTGGCGATCTTTCCGCTGACGACGCTGGGGCTGCTGGCGGCGGGGAAGGCGGGCGCGATTCTGTTCAATCCGTTCGACCCGCTGATCGCGGTGGGGACGCTGGACTCGTGGTGGGTGGTGGGGGTGTGGTGGGCGCATTACCTGAATCTGCTGATCCTGGCGTTCAACGTGCTGCTGCCGATGTTCCCGATGGACGGGGGGCGGCTGATGCACGCGCTGCTGTGGCGGCGGTCGTCGTACCGGCAGGCGACGGAGACGACCGTTTTGGTCGGGCTGGTGACGGCGGGGGTGGTGGGAGTGATCGCGATCGTTTCGGAAGAGACGCTGCTGCTGGCGATCGCGATCTTCGGCGGGCTCATGTGCTGGCGGGAGCGGCAGGTGATCCGAGCGGACGCGGACCTGACGTACGCGCCGGAGGCGGGGACGGTCGGGAGCGCGGGATTCATGGCGACGATGGAGGAGGAGTCTCCCGCGCAGCGCCGGGCGCGCGAGCGGAGGCAGCGCGAGCGTGAGCGCGAGGCGAAGGAGCAGGCTGAGGAGGACCGCATCCTCGCGAAGATCGCGGCGCAGGGGATGCAGAGCCTGACGCGCGCCGAGAAGCGGGTCCTGAAGAAAGCCACGGAGCGGCGGCGCGGCGGGTAACATCGCGGGCTCGCCTCCGAAGAAGGCTCCGGCGGCGGGGCGACGCAGCAAGGCCACGGAGAAGGACCAAGCGGCCGCATGGGCATCTACGACCGCGAGTACATCCGCGCAGGAAGGCCGGCCCCGCGTGGAGCGGCTCGGGGGGGGCCGTCATCGCCGCGGCGATGGTCGGTGAACATGTGGCTGATCATCATCAACGTCGCGGTCTTTCTCGTGGACGGCGCGCTGGGCTCGTTCGGAGCGGGGATCACGGTGGAGATGGGTGACGCGTTCGCGCCGTCGGCGTCGGCGGCGCAGATCGATCGGGCGCGTCCGGCGCGGTACGAGGGCTCGGAGGAACGGGTCGTGCGGCGTTCGCGCTCGCTGCCCGGACGGAACGTCTTCGCGACGCCGCTGGTCGATCGGGAGAGCGGGGACGTGGTCGGAGAGCGGCGTTACGCGAAGATGACGCCGCTTCAGGGGCTGTTTCACTTCTCAACGGGGAAGCTCTTCTCCGAGCTGGAGATCTGGCGGCTGATCGGGTTTCAGTTCCTGCACGCGGGGCTGATCCATCTGCTCTTCAACATGATCGGGCTGTATTTTTTCGGGAGCCTGGTCGAGGGGTATCTGGGTCCGAAGCGGTACCTGGCGTTCTATCTCGTGTGCGGGATCTTCGGGGCGGTGGCGTATCTGCTGCTGAACTTGATCGGGGGGGCGATCGGAACGCTGTCGTCGGCGCCGCCTGGGATTCCGGGCGTTCTGTTCAACGACGTGTACACGCCGCTGGTGGGGGCGTCGGCGGGCGTGTTCGGTGTGCTGATGGCGTCGGCGTTCATTGCGCCGAACGCGACGCTGCTGATCTTCGGGATCATCCCGATCCGTCTGGCGACGGGCGCGTATCTGTTCGTCGCGCTGGCGCTGCTGAACCTGCTGCTGGGCGGCTCGAACGCGGGAGGGGACGCGGCGCATCTAGGCGGGGCGGCGGCGGGGGCGTACTTCATCCGGCACACGCATCTGCTGCGCGATTTCTTCGACATCTTCAAGCCTCCTCGCCGGTCGGAGGTCTCGCCGCAGCGGCGGAAGGGAGCGAGGCGAGAGACGGCGGATGAGAAGGAGATCGATCGGATCCTCGCGAAGGTCTCGAAGACGGGGCTGCACAGTCTGTCGGAAGGGGAGCGCCGGGTCCTGCGGCGGGCGACGGAGTCGCGGCGGGGGTAGAAGATTCCGCATGCCGGCGCTTCGCTTTGAGATCCTGCATGAATCCGCGACGACGCACGCCCGCGCGGGGCGCGTGACGACGCCGCACGGGACATTCGAGACGCCGGCGTTCATGCCGGTGGGGACGAAGGCGAGCGTGAAGGGGTTGCTGCCGGAGCAGGTCCGGGCGACGGGGTCGGAGGTGATCCTGGCGAACACGTTCCACCTGCTGATGCGTCCCGGGCCTGATCTGATCGGGCGGCGCGGGGGGCTGCACGCGTTCATGGGGTGGGACGGTCCAATCCTGACGGACTCAGGGGGGTATCAGGTGTATTCGATGGCGGATCTGAACAAGGTGACGGATGAGGGGGTGTCGTTTCGCTCCGTGATCGACGGCTCGCTGATCGAGCTGACGCCCGAGGTGTCGATGGAGGTTCAGCACGCGCTGGAGGCGGACATCATCATGGCCTTCGATGACTGCCCGCCCAGCGTGGATCCGCGCACGTTCAACGAGACGCGGAAGCGGCTGGCGGCGCAGCGGGCGTCGAGCTTCGCGGGCGATTACGACCATGCGGCGCGGCTGGATCTGGCCAACGAGCGGACGGTGCGCTGGCTGGAGCGGTGCAAGGCGCATCACGAGGGATCGGGGCGGCAGGAGGCGCAGGCGCTGTTCGGGATCGTGCAGGGCGGGACGGATCTGGAGCGGCGCGACTGGTCGGTCGAGCGGGTGTGCGGGATCGAGCTGCCGGGGTATGCGCTGGGGGGCGTCGCGGTGGGGGAGGGGTTCGAGGACATCGTGCGGGTGGTGCGGCACACGGCGCCGAAGCTGCCTCGGGAGAAGCCGCGGTATCTGATGGGGGTGGGGTACGAGCGGGATCTGGTGGCGGCGGTGCGGGCGGGGTGCGACATGTTCGACTGTGTTCTGCCGACGCGGAACGGGCGGAACGCCAACGCCTTCACCCGGGCGGAGCGGATGCGGCTGAAGAACGCTCGGTTCGCGGAGGACGACCGTCCGATCGAGGAGGGGTGCGACTGCCCGGCGTGTAACGGGGGGTTCAGCCGGGCGTATCTGCGGCATCTGTTTCTGGCGGAGGAGATGCTGGGTCCTGTGCTGGTGAGTTTGCACAATGTTCGGCACTTCCAGCGTCTGATGGTGGACATCCGGCAGGCGGTCCGCGATGATGACTGGTCTTGCTTCGCCCAGCGCTGGCCGGCGGCGGCCGCGGGCGTTGGCGAAGTGAGGCAATCCGAATGACTTGTCGTCCTGATCGGGTTCGAGGGGCGGGGCTTTCCGCGGCGGATGTCGGCGGGTGGCCCGCCGGCGCGTTTCGGCGTGGTCGGGACGGAGAGGAGCGCAGGGCCGCATGTGGGCAGAGTGGACTGGTTTGAATGTCGTGGCGTCGGCGCCGCCGGTGGCGGGGCGCGAGGGCGGGCAGCCTGTGGAGGGTCAGGGGGGCGGTCAGCCGGTCGGTCCCGGCGGCGGTCCGCAGCAGCAGGCGCCGCCCGGGCTGGGTGGAGGATTCATCTGGATCCTGTTGGCGTTTTTGATCTTCATGATCCTGACGAGCGTGCTGGGGGGTCGGAAAGAGCGGAAGAAGCGGGAGCAGATGCTGGGGAGCCTTCGGAAGCACGATCGCGTGCAGACGACGGGGGGGATCATCGGGACGATCGCGGAGGTGCGGGACGACGAGGTGCTGCTGAAGGTGGATGAGCACACGAACACGCGTATCCGCGTTGCGAAGGCGGCGGTGCAGCAGGTGTTGCGCCCGAGTCCTTCGCGCGATGAGGACTCGTCGATTCCGGAGCCAGAGAAGATCGAGGCGTAAGCGCGGGGCGTTCGGGCCCTACTGGAGTTTGGACCGAAGTTCGGATCGGGTTTCGGACTGGGGTCTTGGCGGTCGAGGAAGCGACGGAAGCGGAGCGGCGCATAGCGATGCAGCATCTTGTTCGAAACATTCTCATCGTTCTCCTGGTCCTTTCTGTCTGCGTGGCGTCGATCTTTCCGGCGTCGGAGAATCTGCGGCGCGGGAAGGATCTTGCGGGCGGTGTGAGCCTGATCTACGAGGTCGACCTGGAGCCCGGGGACGACTCGAGCGAGGTGATCGGGAACATGATCGAGGTGCTCAAGGAGCGCGTCGATCCGGAGGGTTTGTTCGAGATCTCGTTCGTGCAGCAGGGTCGGGACCGGATCGAGGTGACGATGCCGCTTCCGACGGAGGAGGTGAAGCGGCTTCGGGCGGAGTTCGAGGGGGAGCTTGCGGAGCTGGGGCTGCGGTCGATCTCGGAGCGTGAACTGGAGCGTGTGCTTCGGAGCGATGCGGAGGTTCGCGCGCGGGATATCGAGGCGCTGACGGGGGACGATGAGACGCTGCGATCGCTGGTGGAGGCGGCGGCGGAGGCGTTCGACGCGGCGCAGGAGGCGCGGCGGCTGTACGAGCAGGCGGTGGAGCGGGGCGCCGCGGAGGAGGAGCAGCAGGTGCTGCTTCGGTCGGCGGGTTCGGCGCAGATTGCGTACGAGGAGGCGCGGGACGCGGCGCTGGCGGCGAGCGTGGATGTCGAGGAGGTGGAGCGGGCGCTGAATCTGTCGAGCGAGGGTCGGCGGATCCGCAACGATGAGACGGGCGAGGTGACGGAGCTGCCGAGCGCGCGCGCGTTGGCGATCCAGCGGCTGAAGACGAATCATCCGATGGCGGCGGAGAAGATCGATCGTGTGGTGGAGGCGCACGATCGATATCTGGCGAACCGGCGGGGGCTGGACGATCCGAACGATCTGAAGCGGCTGCTGCGCGGGGCGGGCGTGCTGGACTTTCGCATCGCGGTGACGACGGAGGAGGGGCATCCGGAGCTGGAGCGGCTGCGCGAGGATCTTCTGGAGAAGGGTCCCCGTCTGGCGCGGGCGAGCGATGCGCGGTGGTTCCCGATCGAGGATCCATCGACGTGGTACGAGACGGTGCAGCAGGCGGAGGCGCTGGCGGCGAACCCGGAGGCGTATTTCGCGGCGCGAGGATTGATCGGGGCGGAGCGGGACGGCGTCTATTACCTGCTGCTCTACGACGCGCCGGGGCTGGCGCTGACGGAAACGATGGGCGAGTGGTCGGTGACGGACGCGTTCGCGACGACGGACCAGTTCGGACGTCCGGCGATCGGGTTTCGGATGGATGCGCAGGGCGGTCGCCTGCTGGGCGATCTGACGGGGGCGAACCTGGGCAATCCGATGGCGGTGCTGCTGGACGGGAAGGTGTACACGGCGCCGACGCTCCAGGGGCGGATCACGCGGCAGGGGCAGATTACGGGCAATTTCCCGCAGCGGGAGATCAACTACATCAAGCGAACGCTGGCGGCGGGGTCGCTGCAAGCGCGGCTGAGCGAGAATCCGATCAGCGAGGAGGTGCTGGGTCCGGAGCTTGGCGCGGACAATCTGCGCAAGGGATTCACATCGGCGGTGATCGCGCTGATCGCGGTCGCGGCGTTCATGTTGCTGTACTACTTCGGCTCGGGCGGGATCGCGGTCTTCGCGTTGCTGTGCAACGCGGTGATCATCCTGGGGGCGATGAGTCTGAACCGGGCGGCGTTCACGCTGCCGGGGATCGCGGGGATCGTGCTGACGTTCGGCATGGCGGTGGACGCGAACGTGCTGATCTACGAGCGCATTCGGGAGGAGCTGGAGGCGGGTCTGGATCTGAAGACGTCGGTTCGGCTGGGATACCAGAAGGTGCTGTCGACGATCGTGGACGCGAACGTGACGAACCTGATCATCTGCTTCGTGCTGTACTACACGGCGACGGTGGAGATCCGGGGCTTTGCGATCACGCTGGGCATCGGGATCGTGGCGACGCTCTTTTCGGCGCTGTTCGTGACGCGGATCATCTTCACGGTGCTGGTGGAGGTGATGGAGGTTCGGCGCTTCCCGCAGCTTCCGACGGTCGTGCCGGCGCTCCAGCGGGCGCTGACGCCGAGGATTGACTGGCTGCGGGGTCGGCCGCTGTTCCTGGTGTTTTCGGCGATTCTGCTGTCGATCGGTTTCGGGATGATCTTCATGCAGCGGGGGGAGCTGCTGGGGCATCAGTTCCGGGGCGGCACGCAGGTGGAGATCACGCTGCGGGAGAGCGAGGAAGCGGGCGGGTCGCTGCTGAAGACGCGTCAGGACGTGGTCGATCGGCTTCAGGCGCACATCGAGCAGTTGGAGGCGCCGACGGAGGAGCGGGATCAGTCGCTGATCAATCTGTCGCGCGCGGAGGTGCTGCCCATGTCGCCCGAGGCGGACGGGGTCACCGCCGGGGCGTTCCGCATCCGGACGACGGTGCAGGATTCGGAGCTGGTGCGCGAAACAATCGTGGCGGCGCTGGGCGACTGGCTGGATATTCGCCCGGCGCTGGAGTTCGACGGCTCGGATCAGCCGCTGGATGTGGCGCCGGTTCGTCCGATTCTGTCTTCGAGCCTCGGGGAGTCGATCGGGCGCGGGGATGTGGATATTCCGGTCGAGGAGCATCTGGGGGGCGTGGCGATCGTCCTGGACAACCTGGAGCCGCCGGTTCCGGCGGAGGGTCTGCGGACGCGGATCGATCAGTTGGCGCAGCAGGCGGTCTTTGAGGACGCGGCGCGGCATTCGCGCGAGCTGATCGTGATCGAGGGGACGGGCGAGGCGGTGCGGGCGGCGGTGGTGGTGGCGTCGGACGAGGCGATCTCGGTGTTCGACGATGAGGAGCGGTGGCGGAACGAGGTGGCGGCGCCGGAGTGGCGGCTGGTGCAGGAGGCGCTGACGGACACGACGACGCTGGCGGGGACGCAGTCGTTCTCGGGTCAGATCGCGGCGACGTTCCGGGCGCGGGCGATCGTGGCGGTGTTGATGTCGTTCCTGGGCATCCTGATCTACATCTGGGTTCGGTTCGGCTCGCTGCGTTATTCGCTGGCGGCGATCGCGGCGCTGGCGCACGATGTCATCGCGGTGGTGGGTCTGATTGCGCTGGCGGAGATTCTTTATGAGTCGGCGCCGCAGCTCGCGGGCAAGCTGCTGATCGAGCCGTTCAAGATCGATCTGGGGCTGATCGCGGCGCTGCTGACGATCATCGGCTACTCGCTGAATGACACGATCGTCATCCTCGATCGCATCCGCGAGAACCGCGGCAAGCTGGCGTACGCGAGCCGGGAGGTCGTGAACTCATCGATCAATCAGTGCATGAGCCGCACGCTGATGACGTCGACAACGACGCTGCTGGCGGTGCTGATCATGTACATTTTCGGAGGCGAGGGCATCCGATCCTTCACGTATGCGCTGCTGTGCGGCGTGCTGGTGGGGACGTATTCGACGGTCGCCGTCGCGGCGCCGCTGGTGTGGACGAGGCGGATTCCGAAGGCGGCTCAGAAGCCGGAGCGGACGCCCGTGCGCGGGCCGGAGCCGCTGCCCGGAACGGACCCGGACCGCCCGGCGTGAGAAGCGGCGGGCGCGCTTGAGGCGCGGGGTCCGAAACGCCGACATTTCCTAGCGGGCGGCCCGCGCGGCGGAGGGCGCCCGACGGAGGCGACGACGTGGCCGCAGGGGATGGATCGAGAAGGCTGGTGGTTGGCGTGCTCGCCTTGGCGGGGCTGTGGGTGGCGACGTACTGGCTGTGGCCGGCGCGGCCTGAGGATGACGCTCCGCCGATCACTTTCGAGACGGGGCCGGTGGATGAGCCCGGCGCGGAGGCGGCGGAGGCGGGAGCGGGCCCGGCGGTGGATCCCGGCTCGGGCGAGGCGGCGGGAGCGCGGGGGGCGCGGGGGGCGTCCGCGGGCGCGGCGGAGGGCGGCAACGGGCGGGAAGAGGCGCTGCCGGATCCGGAGGGGCCGCTGGTGCTGCCGCCGAAGTTCGAGCGGTACGTCGTGCAGCGCGGGGACGATCTGTGGTCGATCGCGGAGCGTCGCTACGGCGATCGGCGACATTGGCAGGCGATCGCGCAGGCGAACGGGTCGGATCTGGATCCGCAGCGGCTGCGCGTGGGGCAGACGATCCGGCTGCCGGTGGACCCGGCGAACGTGCAGGGGCTCCCGGTCGATCCGGAGACGGGGGAGGCGATGCGGCCCGAGCGTCCGAGCGTGCCGGCGGCGATCGAATACACGGTCAAGTCGGGCGATACCTTGAGCGGGATCGCGCAGCATTTCTACGGGAGGGCGTCGCGTTGGCGGGAGATCTACGAGGCGAACCGGAACGCGCTGGCGTCTCCCGAGGCGCTGCGGGCGGGGATGAAGCTGATGATCCCGCCTCCACGCGACAAGGCGCGCGCGGCGCTCTCGGACGACGAGTGACGCCTCCCGATACGATGTGAGGATGCCCGTGAGCGCCGATCTTTCTCAACCGACGTTCATCGTGACGGGCGCCGCGGGGTTCGTGGGATCGAACCTGACGGCGGAGCTGCTGCGGCGCTCGCCGGAGGCGTTCATTCTCGCGATCGACGATTGCTCGTCGGGGTCCTTCGCGAATCTGGTCGAGGCGTGCGCACGGAAGGGGGCCGGTCCGTTCACGGGGGACTTTCTGGGGTGGAAGACGCAGATGACGCCCTGGGAGGCGCTGATCGACGACTTCGAGCCGGCGGCGGTGTTTCATCTGGCGGCGAACACGGACACGACGGTGGCGGATGAGGCGGAGATGCTGGCGGACAACACGGGGCGATTCGACGAGATGCTGCTGGCGTGCGCCGAGGGCGGGGTTCCCCTGGTGTACGCGTCGTCGGCGGCGACGTACGGGACGCCTGCGGAGGCGGCTCGGCGGGCGCCCTTTCCGGAGTCGGCGGCGGGGCGGCCCGTGAACGTGTACGGGTTCAGCAAGTGGATCATGGAGAATCGTCACCGGACGCTGGCGCAGTCGTGGGAGGCGGAGCACGGGGCGGCGCCGCATGTGGTGGGGCTGCGGTACTTCAACGTGTACGGGCCCGGGGAGTCGCGCAAGGGCAAGATGGCGTCGATGGCGCATCAGCTCGCGCAACAGCTCATCCGCGGCGAGCGTCCGCGGATCTTCGTTGACGGGACGCAGGCTCGGGATCAGGTGCACGTGGACGATGTGGCGCATTGCACGCTCGCGGCGGCGGGAGAGGGCGCGCGGGCGGGCGTGTACAACTGCGGCTCGGGGGTCGCGACGACGTTCAACGAGGTCGTCGATGCGGTGCGCGAGGGGCTGGGGATCTCGGCAAAGGAGCGTCCGACGGAGCACTTCGAGATGCCGGCGTCGATCCGCGCGTTCTACCAGGATTTCACATGCGCGGACATGCGCGCCGCGGCGGAGGGGCTGGGCTGGCGCCCTTCGGTCTCGGGGCGGGAGGCGATGGCGGCGTATGCGCGGCGCCTGGCGGAGGAGGCGGCGGGGGCGCAGGGCTGATCGCGCGGCGGCGCGGGGCTATGGTCCGAGCATGAGCACACGCACGAGCGTTTCCGCCGACTGGACGATCGAGGGCGCGGAGGGGGCGCCGATCCGCGGGCAGACGCACGCGCCAGAGGCGCCGAGGGCGCCAGAGGCGGCGGCGCGTCTGGCGGCGCTGGTGGCGCATGGGTTCAAGGGATACAAGGACTACGGGTTCATTCCGGTTCTGGCGGAGGAGATCGCGAGGCGGGCGGCGGTGGCCGCGCATCGCTTCAACTTCTCGCATTCGGGCGTTGGAGAGGATCCGACGACGTTCGAGCGGCCCGATCTGTTCGAGCGCGACAGCCGGAACAAGCAGGTGTTCGATCTGAACCGGCTGCTGGAGGCGGCGCGGTTGGGGAAGCTGCCATCGACGCGCGAGGGCGCGCGGGTTGCGCTGATCGGGCACAGCCGGGGCGGCGTGGCGGCGCTGCTGGCGGCGGGGCGGGCGTTTCGCGACGATGCGCCGAACAAGCCGGCGGGGGTGGCGGCGCTGAGCGCGCCGTCGCGCGCGTCGATGCTGAGCGAACGCGAGCGCGAGGAGATGCTGGAGACGGGCTATCACGAGACCGTCTCGGCGCGGACGGGGCAGACGCTGCGCGTGGGGAAGCAGCTCCTTCAGGAGGAGCTGGACGCCCCGGAGGATCATGACGTGCTGGCGCTGACGAAGCGGATCGAATGCCCGCTGCTGATCGTTCATGGGGAGGAGGACAAGACCGTGCCCGTCGGGATGAGCAAGCAGATCGCGGCGGCGAATCCGGGAGCGCGGCTCGTCACGCTGGAGGGAGGGGACCACGTGTTCAACACACCGAATCCGGCGGATCCGGAGGCGCCGAAGTCGCCGCAGCTTCAGCGGCTGTGCGATGAGGTGGCGGCGTTCCTGAAGGAGATCGCGGAGGGGTGAGCGAGCGGGCTCAGCCGGCGGCGCGTTCGGGCTCGTCGGCGGTCTCCTGCTCCTGCTCAGCGGGCGGGGGCTCGTATCCCTCGACGTGTTTTTCCATCTCGAGGATCCAGTCTTCGAGATGCTTGTGATGGAGCAGGTCGAGTCGCGCGGGGGCGCCCTCTCTGGGGCGGAGGGTGACGATGAACTTATCCCACTTGCGTTTGTCGATTTCCTGGAGATCGGCGGGGGCCAGCGCGCGTCCCGAGGGGAGGGTGAGCGTCATGGTCTCGGGGTTGTAGGTGTATTTCCTACCGGAGACGCGGGCGATGTGGATCAGGAGATAGACGGAGGCGCCGAAGCCGACGACGACGAGAAGCCACTGGAAGGGGATGTCGTAGGCGGCGAGAGGCTTGGGCGGATTGCGCTGCTGGAGCTCGCTCTCGAGGGCGCGGAGGCGCGTACGGGGGGCCTGGATGTCGGTGCGCTCAGGATCGAGCTCGCCGACGCGCGAGAGGGCGGTGAGCCATTCGAGGCGGAGCTTTCGCAGCTCTTGATCGGGCGTGGCGGGATTGGTGAACTGCTCGCGCTGGGCGCGCAGGGCGCGGAGCTCCTCCTGGGGCTCATCGACGGGGGCGGTGGAGATGCGGCGCAGCTCTTCGGCCCTCTGGAGATACTGCATCTCGGCGAAGGCGGCGTGGGCGCGCCCGCGATTGGGATAGACGATGAGCGCGTCGATCAGACCCCAGACGCCGAGTCCGCTGAGGACGATGATGAAGATGGCCATCTTGAGCAGCCATCCGCGATTGATGGTGGTCTCGGTGGGGATGGCGCCCTCGTTCGAGATGGTCTCGTCGTGGTGTTCGGGCATGGGGTCGCGTTCACTCGAGAGGAGCGTGCGGGGCCGGCGTCGATCTTCGGACCGGGCGGCCGCGCGGTCGGTTCGACGCCATTATGCCGGATCGGGCGCGTTTGTCCCAGCCGGGGACTTCGGGCGGCGGATCAGCGGATGTGATCGATTTCGCCGAAGGCGTCCATCCACCACTGCTCTGCCCGCTCGCGTCCTCCCGGGGAGGAGAGCAGGAGCGAGAAGCCGCCCTCGCTGACGCGCCGCGTGGGAATTCGCGGGATGAAGTCGGATCTCGCCACGGCCCTGCTGAGCCAGAGCGAATGCTCACGGCGCATGCGCGCGCCGGGCGTGATGAGATCGACGCTCCGCCTGAGGAAGCCGAATCGCATGGGGTCGAGTATAGCCGGGTGATCGCGAGCGCTCAGAGGATTCGGCGCACGTCGAACGGGGGGATCAGCGGTCGGAGGATGAGTCTGTCCGCTCGCGCTCGGCGGCGCGCGCGTGGGCCGCATCGTGACAGGCCCGCTGCAACTCCTGGTGGAGCTCCTCGTGGTCGCGCACGGTCTCGAGGCGCTCCATGAGCTTGTCGACGCGGGATTCTGGGGGCGCCTGCGGGTCGACGGCGGCGATCGCCTCCTCGCCCAGTTTCTCGCTCGCCTCGATGAACCACTCGACGTCCAGTTTCTCGGGGGGAGGGACGGCGGTGCGCACGACGACGGGGCCCAGCATGACGATGGGCCACCATCCGCGGCGCGGCTCGCGCTCCTTGGCGGGCTCACGGACGATGACGATGGCGGGGACGCGCTGCTTGTCAGCGCGATCGCGGAAATCGCGTCCGCTGGCGCCGACGAGGGGCGGCTCGATGAGCCAGCAGCCGGGCTCGGGGCGGGCGGCGGCGAGCTCATCGGGATCGGAGAGGGTGAAGATGGCGGCGGCGTCCTGGGCGATGAGGCGTTTCTGGCGTCGCGCTTCCTGCAAGGGAAGGAGGATGCGGGCCATGCGCTCGTAGTCCTCGAGGCGATGGGCCTTGCGGAGGGCGTCGGCGGCGAGTCCCTCGGCCTCGAAGTAGTCGGTGTCGGCGAGGGCGCGGCTGGCGCGCTCCATCAGCTCGTCGATGGGGCCGCTCTTCCTGCTCGTCGGGGAGGAGGCGGTCACGGTCGCGGCTCCTCGGGGGCGCCTTCGGAGGGGATCGACTCCGCGAAACGGCGGAGGGCGTCGCGCCAGGTCTCGACCTGATCGGCCATGTCGTAGGCGAGCAGGTCGGCGAGGGCGGCCCAGTCCTCGGAGGCGAGAGCGTCGCGGATTTCGGAGAGCTTGGCGGCGAGTTCGTCGGTGAGGCGCTCGGCGACGGCGGTGTCGAGCTCGGTCGCGAGCGCCTGATCAACGGGCAACTGGAGGAGGGAGCAGGAGTCGGTGAGGCCGCGGCGGACGATCTCCCAGATGTGGAGCGTCTGACCCAGGGCCTGCATCGCCTCGACGGTCGATCCGGTCTGGAGCAGCGTCGCGGCGTGGCGGTGCAGCTCGTTCGTGGATTCGAGGGCGTCGGCGGCGTCGAACATGGTCGAGCGGACGAGCAGGAGGGGGTCGGCGGTGACGAGGCGGAGCTCGTCTGCGTAGGGCTCGTGCGTAGGGGGATCGCTGAGATGGGTCTCGGGGGCGGCGGCGCCGTCGGCGTAGACCTCGACGACGATCCGCCCGCGCCGACGCGCGGCGGCCCCGCCGGCTTCGAGCGCGGCGGCGAGGGATTGTCCGGCGTCCTCCAGAGCCTCGTTGTCCAGATAGACCTTCACGCCCTCCATCATCGGTCGGGATGGCGGCGGAGACGAGTGGATTCGCGGACTTTCCGGCGAGTTTCAGCGGGGCGGGCGGGGGCTATGGCGACCAGTTGCCGAGCAACGCCGCGAGATCGGCGGCGTTGATGACGCCGTCGGCGTTGAGGTCGGCTGTCTCGTCCTCTGCGCCCCAGACGCCGAGGAGCGTCGCGAGATCCTGGGCGCCGACCTCGCCGTCGGCGTTGAGATCGCCGGGGATCTGCTGGGGCGCGAGGACGGGGACGGCGATTTCGGAGGGGTCGGCGGGCTTGAAGAGGGCGAGCGCGGCCTGGCGCTGAGTGGGGGGCGCGTCGGTCTCGAACCAGAAGTTGTAGGTCGTGCCGAAGCGCAGGGCGTTGGCGTTGGGGTTCTCGGCGAAGGTCTCAGGGGCGACCCACTCGATGAGTTCGGCGCTGATGGCGTGGCTCCAGTCGGCGCCGTCGTAGTTGACGCCGCCGACGCCGTTGCCGTCGCGGTACTCGATGTCCTTGAAGCCGGGGTTGGTTGGCGTGGACGCGGCGCAGGTGGGGACGCGGAAGGCATGTCCGGCGCGGTCGGAGTTGAGGTTGTGGACGGCGTACTCGTAGCGCCAGGCGCCGGAGTCGGTTCGAACGGCGTTGCTGGCGACGTGGAAGCGACCGTCGGCGGGCACGTCGACGGCGACGACCATGGCGGAGGGATCGAACTCCTGCACTGCGTAGACGGCGGGGAGTCCGATGCGCGGGTTGTTGGGGATGAAGTTGGGCGCCAAGTCCTGATCGGGGCCGATGACGATGGCCTCGGTGTAGGTGGCGTTGTTCAGCGCGTTGCCGGCGGCGGCGTCCTCCATGTGGACGTACGCGCCTTCGAGAAAGAGTCGGATGTCGGGGTTGGACGAGGCACTGGTGAGGACGTCGACGGGGACGCGGATGCGTCCGCTGTCGATGCTTGTTCCGGGGCTGGCGTGGTCTGTGAGATGATCGCCGGTGACGGGGTTGACCTCGGCGTGGGGGCCGAGATAGCGGAAGGTTCCGTTGGTGGTGGAGGAGTAGGGATCGGAGCAGGCGGGCAGGAGCTCATCGATGCAGCCGCCGGGTCCTTCGCATGAGCCGCAGTTGATGGTGTTGATGGCGCAGAAGCCGTGCTTGAGCCAGGAGAAGTCGATCTGCTCGATGCGGCCGTCGATCAGGCGGTAGACGCTCTGGCTGATGAGCGGTTTGAGCTTGGTTCCCTCGAGCCAGGTGAGCGTGACATCGCCGACGTTCTTGGAAGTGGTGCCGATGGAATACACGCGGATCCCGCCGTTTTCGATGGGGCCGGGGCCGCCGAGGCTGGGGCTGGTCCACTGGCGCGGCGGGGCGAGGGAGCAGACGATGACATCGGGTCCGATGGCGCCGCGCGGCGTGGGTTGGACTTGTGCGTCGGGGTTGGGGGCGAGCGAGGGGTCTGTCTCGTAGGCCGACTGTTCGAACAAGCGGGCGAGATCGTCGCGCCCCTGGCGTTCGAGGCGCCAGGCGAGGCGGAGGAGATCGGAGCTTTCCGCGACGCCATGTTCGACATGCTCGATCAACTCGCTGATGGCGGCGAGATGATCTTCCGTCTGAGGCTCAGCGCGGCGGGGGGCGTCGCCGGCTGTTCCAGCGGCGGCGAGACAGGCGCAGGCGGCTGAGACAGCGATTCCAACACGAAGTCGGGTGGGCATTGATCGTCTTTCCTCTCTCTCCGTTTCCAGCGGGGCGTCCAGAGTGAGCCTAGCTGCCGACACCTGCATTGCGATCGAAGAATCGCGGCCGCCTGTCGTGTTCCGGCGCGCGCGGGGTGGATTTGGTCGAAACTTCCACCATTTCCGGATGCGCGCGGCTCACCCGCCGCTCCCGCAGCTTGCGCCCCAGAAGCCGAGAAGGCGCGCGAGGTCGGCCGCTGTGACGACGCCGTCGCCGTCGAGGTCCGGGAGGAGGGACTCGCTGCCCCACTGGCCGAGGAGCATCGCGAGATCCTGGGCGTTGACCGCGCCATCGCCATTCAAGTCGCCCGGGCAGGCGGAGGGCGCGAAGGCTTCGGCTTCGACCGATTCGGGCGCGCCGGGCTTGAAGAGATCGATCTCGACGGTCTCCATAACGGGAGGGCGATCGGCGTCGAACCAGAAGGTGTAGAGCGTTCCCCAGCGCAGGGCGTTGCCATTGGGATCGGTTTGCGCATCGGGGCCGATCCAGGCGACGTTGGCGGCATCAACGGCGTGGGGCCAGTCGGCGCCGTCGCGATTGACGCCGTTGATGCCGTCGCCGGAGTGGTGATCGACATCGTGGAAGCCGACGCCGTCGACGGCGGCGCCGCCATGGGGGACGATGAGGCCGCTGGCGGAGCGATCGGAGTTGTAGTTGTGGACGGCGTAGGTGTAGCGCCAGGTTCCGTCTCCGTTGGGGCGCGCGTCGCTGGCGACGAAGAAGCGGCCGTCGTCGGGGACGTCGATCGTGTCGATTTCGACTGTCTCGTCGTGCTCCGCCCATGCGAAGACGGCGGACTGCGTGAATCGCGTCTCGCCCTCCGCGCCCGGAGGCGGGGTGAGATCGAGCGTGGCGGGATCGACCTCGACGCGGCGGTAGGAGGCGTTGTTATCGTCGTTTCCGGCGGCGGTGTCCTGTTCGTGGATGTACTGCGACTCGATGAAATAGAGGGCGTCGGGGTTCTGCGCGGGATCCAGATCGGCGGAGCGCACGGCGACGCGGCCGGCGAGAAAGCCTTGCGGACTCAGTGTTCCGGGCATTTCGGGATCCCCCGGCCACGACTGCGGGGTGCTGTGCGAGGAGGGGACGTGGCCGGTGACGGGGTTGATCTCGGCGCGCGGGCCAAGGCGCGGCTGCGTGCCGTTGAGTGAGGCGTTGTAGGGATCGGCGCAGCCGGGCTCGAGGAAGCTGAGGCAGCGCGTGTCGAGGTCGCAATCGCCGCAGGCGAGACCCTGGATGGCGCAGAAGCCGTGCTTGACCCATCCCATGCCGATCTGCTCGATGCGCCCGTCCTTGATGCGGAAGAGGTTCTGCGAAATGGCGGGATGCAGCAGCGTGCTCCAGGTGAGGTTGGTGTCGCCGATGTTGAAAGAGCGCGTGGCGATGGAATAAGCGCGACGTTCGAGGACGTCGATCGTCTCGCCGGTTTCGAAGTCGAAGGTCCACTGCTTGACGGAGATTCCGTCGCTGCCGTCCAGATCGCAGACTGTCACATCGGGGCCGACGGAGCCGCGCTGATCGGCGATGGCGCTGCGCTGGAGGTCGGCTGCACCGTTTTCGAGCCACTCGAGTCGGATGCGATTCTCGATGTTGTCGGGATCATGCTGGAGCAGCAGCTCGAGGCTTTGTCGCTCCTGCTCGAGGCTCTCGGAAGCGGCGGTTGTCGGGGCATTCCCGGACGCCGCGGCGTGGAGCGCGCCCGTCAGAGCGGCGGCTATCGCGACCGTGATCGCCATCCATCGCGCGAATCGCAACATGGAGTCTCTCCTCACTGATTCCTCGCAGGACCCACCGAGACCTGCGGCGCAATGGTACCCCGCTGATCGGGCGCGACCATGCGGCAGATCGTGTTCCGTGGGCTCCGGCGGCGCCGCGCGGAGGGGCTGTGCCGGCTGTGGCGGCTTTGGCGCGGCGTGGGAACCGGTGGGGCTCAGCGGGGGCGGGGGCCGTACCATCGGAGCCATGTCGCCTGAAGGTGATTCGAGCGAAGCGCGTGCGAGCCGGGAGGAGTCGGGGCTGCATCATCTGAGCGGTCCGGTGCTTTCGGACCTGGAGTCTCCGCAGCGTCGATCGAGGCTGCGGATGATCGCGCAGTTGCTTGGATTCGGGGCGAGCCTGGCGATCTTCGGGTGGATCGCGTCCATTGCGCTGTCGGAGGAGAACCGGGAGAGCCTGGTGCGTCTGCGGGAGGCGGGCATCGGGCCGCCCGCGCTGGTGGGGCTGCTGGCTTTGCTCAGCGTCGTTTTGAACGGGCTGGTGTTCTGGGCGCTGGTTCGTCCCGTGGCGCGGTTGAGCGTCGGCTGGCTGGTGGCCGTCAACGCGATCTGCACGCTGCTGGCGTATCTGCCCTTCAAGCTGAGCGTGGTGGCGCGCGTGGTGCTGCATCGGCGGCGGGATCATCTGCCGTACAAGACGCTGATCGCGTGGATCGGCGCGTCGGGCGCCTTGACGATGTCGACGCTGGTCGTGGTCGGAGCGCTGGGCGCCGTCTTTGTGGAGTTCGATCTGCTGGCGTGGGCGAGTGTGGGGGTCTCGCTGGCGGCGCTGTCGGCGTTCACGATCATCGGTGGGCGCCTGGCTGTGGAGACACGCGCGCTGCATGCGCTGACGCTCGGCGCGGGGGAGATGCTGCGGGCGCCGGCGGGGGTCCTCGCGGCGGTGGGTCTGCGGGTGGCGGACATCGCGGCACAAGGGGCGCGTTTCGCGATCACGGCCGGGGCGCTGGGGCATTCGTTGGCGCTGGGGGATGCGGCGGCGCTTGGCTCGACGTTCTATCTGGTCGGGGTGCTGGCGCCGACGGGAATGGTGGGGCTGCGCGAGGGCGCGGTCTTCGGGCTGGGCGCGATCGCGCTGCGCACGGGACTCACGGAGAGCGAACTGGCCACGCTGGCGCTGGCGGTGACGGCGGTGGAGGCCGTGACGCATCTGCTGTGCGGCGCGATCGCAGCGCTGTGGCTTCGTCCCGCTCGGCTGCTGCGTCCGGGTGCGGGGGGAGGCGCTGTCAGTGGGTCCGACGCTCGAGCGTGATCGTGCTGTTCTGCGTCTGGTCGACGACGAGATCGGCGAGCGTCCAGCGGGTGGCGAGGCGGCGCGTCGCGCGGCGCGAATTGAGGACGCCGTTTTCCAAACTCCAGCGGCCTTGAACGGATCCGTCCTGCTCGGCGACCTCGACGAGCGGGGTTGTCTCACCCGGCTCGGCGGGGCGCTCGATCTCGACGAACTCCTCACCGGTGTAGGCGATCACGTCATCCTCGATGGACTCGACGACGAAGTCGACGGAGAAGGTGATTCGACCGGCGGGGCCCATCGCGAGGGTCTCGGATGACTGCCATCCCTGCCCCGGGCGGCGCTCGGGGCCGACGAGGCCGTCGGCTTGGAAGACGGGCTCGAGCGTGGCGGCGAGTTGGGGGGGCGCAAAGACGCCGAGGGCGCGCGGACCGAAGCGCTGGTTCTCCGCGATCTGCTCGAGGGCGTTGGCGAGGCCGACGATTTCGAGGATCTCGCCCTCGGGGGAGGCGATGATGGCGATCTCCGCCTCGGCGATGGCGCGGGCGAGATCGGTGAAGGCTTCATCCGGGCTCGAGACGTCCTGGGGCGTCTGGCCGGCATCGGCGCTCCACGCGTATTCGAGCTGGCCCACGTCGTCGGACCAGACGTTGGTGAGGGCGAGGACGCTGACGTCGAGACGGGCGCGGCCATCCTCGGCGATGTCGGCGACGAAGAGATCGAGCGTGGCGCCTTGGACGAGTCGGGTCGTGCTCTCATCCTGCGAGACGACGAGATCGAGATTGAGGTCGTAGGTCCACTGCTCGCCTT
Source organism: uncultured Phycisphaeraceae bacterium (assembly GCA_964451515.1). Taxonomy (GTDB): domain Bacteria; phylum Planctomycetota; class Phycisphaerae; order Phycisphaerales; family UBA1924; genus CAYVIJ01. Next base: position 50,220 of record CAYVIJ010000015.1, read on the forward strand.
CCACGAAGCGCGGCGCGGCGACGACGCCCTCCTCCTGAGCCAGAGCCGGGGCGCCGCTCAGCGCGATGAGCGCGAGCGCGACGGCCGGCGGGCGAAGGAAGCGGGAGGAGATGGCAGTGGGGAGCGACGAGCGCGTCAGCATGGATCTTCAACCTCCGTTTTCGAGCCCGCCGTCCACGAGAACGAGGGGGGCGGGCGGCTTCTTCCAAGAATCGCGGGAGTGTAACGGCTGCGGGGAGCGGTCCGTATGATCCGGCTCATGCGACTGATCCTGGCGCCGATCAATCCGACCGTCGGGGACATGGCGGGCAACGCCGCGATGATCATCGAGCGCGTCCGCGCGGCGCGGGCGTCGGGGGCGGATCTGGTGGTCTTTCCGGAGCTTGCGGTCTCGGGCTATCCGCCGCGGGATCTGCTGCTGCAAGAAGGGTTCATGGAGGAGGTGCGCGCGCAGGTGGAGGCGATCGTCGAGGAAGCGCGCGGCGTGACGGCGATCCTCGGGGCGCCGTGGGCGGTGGAGGGGGCGCCGGCGGGGGCGATCGGCAATGCGCTGCTCGCGATCCGAAACGGGCGGATCGAGCGGGTCTATTTCAAGCGGCTGCTTCCGGAGTACGACGTCTTCGATGAACTGCGGTATTTCCTGCCGGGAGAGGATGCGGCGGTGATCGAGGTCGGTGGGGCGCGGGTGGGGCTGAGCATCTGCGAGGATCTCTGGGGGGGACGGGATGTCGAGACGACTTGGCGGTACGCGGGCCTGCCCGATCCTCTTGCGGAGCTGAAGGCGGAGGGGGTGGATCTGATCGTGAACGCATCTGCGAGCCCGTTTGCGCTCGGGAAGAACGCGCGGCAGCGCGCGGTGCTGTCGGATCGGTGCGTTCAGGCGGGCGCCGTGATCGCGACAGTGAATCAGTTTGGAGCGACGGACCACGTGATCCATGACGGCTGGACGATGGCGCTGGCGCCGGATGGGCGGGGCGGGGCTCGCGTGATCGGGGCGGGGGAGCCTTTCGGAGATGAGGCGTTGGCGATCGAGCTTCCGGAGGATCCGGGCGCGTGGACGGGTTTGGCGGAGGCGCGGGATCCGTGGCGCGAGCGATCGGAGTCGAGGCTGCTGTGGGATGCGTTGACGCTGGGTGTGCGCGACTATGCGCGCAAGACGGGGTTCGAGGGCGTTGTGCTCGGGCTTTCGGGAGGGATCGACTCGTCGGTGACCGCCTGCGTCGCGGCTGGGGCGCTGGGGGCGGAGAACGTGCTCGGGATTGCGATGCCGAGCCGGCACTCCAGCGCGGGGTCAAGGACGGATGCGGCGGCGCTGGCGGAGCGGCTCGGGGCGCCGCTGGTCGAGGCGCCGATCGAGACGACGCACAGGACGCTGGGCGAGTCGCTGGCGGCGCCATTCGGCGCGCTGGAGATCGGGGGCGTCGAGGGAGTGACGGATGAGAATCTGCAATCGCGGATTCGGGGGACGATCGTCATGGCGTTCGCGAATCGGATGGGTCGATTGGCGTTGTCGACGGGGAACAAGAGCGAACTGGCGGTGGGGTACTGCACGCTGTACGGGGACATGAACGGAGCGCTGGCGGTACTGGCGGACGTGTCGAAGGGGCGGGTGTACGCCCTGGCGGAATGGATCAACGAGCGCGCGCAGGAGCTGGGCTTCGGCGAGGCGCCGATTCCGTCCGACGTTCTGACGAAGCCGCCCAGCGCGGAGCTGGCGGAGGGGCAGTTGGACGAGGACTCGCTGCCGGCGTACGCGATCGTGGACGAGGTGGTGGAGCGGTACGTGGAGCGTCGACAGGCGGCGGCGCGCATTGTGAGGGAGACGGAGATCGAGGCGGGGACGGTCTCGCGGTTGATCCGTCTCATCGACACCAATGAGTTCAAGCGTCGGCAGGCGGCGATGACGCTGAAGGTGACGGATCGGGCGTTCGGGATGGGTCGACGGATGCCGATTGCGCAGGGATGGCGTCCGGATCGACTGGTTTGAGGGACGTGGCGGGGGTCGCAAGTGGCGAGAATGCGCCGGGGAAACCCCCAGTAGTTGCGGGCTGGCGTTCAACAAGCTGGGGTGTCTGGGAAATTGGGGTAAGAATTTGAACGGGCTTTGGCGGCCGGGCGGCGGATGGTCGGGCGCTCCGGCGGCGCGTGTTCTCGGACAGGCGCGGCGCGGTGGACGTCGCCGCGGAGGGATTCGGCGGGGCTTTTCCGGGACGTGCGGCGCGTGTTGGGGCGGTGGGCGCGCGCGGGGCGGGCGCGCGCGGCGGGACCCATAAGGCGTTGGGAGCGGACTGGTTGCACGTCCGGATTTTTGAGCGGGCGCGCGCTTTCGGCTTGCGTAAATCAAGCAGTCGGGATACCTTGCGCGCGTTTCCGGCCTATTCCGCCTTTGCGGAAATTTTCGTGCTTGACGTTTTTTCGTGTTTGACGGTTTGTGTCTCAACGGCAGAGTGGGAGGACATCAATGCCGAGTGTCAAAACCCTGACGACAAGCCTGCTCGCGACAGGCGCGGTGTGCGCCGGCGCGGCGGCGGCGCCCCAAGCTGAACCATTGGAATCGTTTTGCGAGCTCGAGGACAACGACCGGTTCGAGCGACGGCAAGTGATCGACGCGACGAGCCTGAGCAGCGACGGCTTTGAGTCTTCGTGCTTCTTCGTGACGGGCAAGCTCCAAAAGGACTGCGTCTTCGACTGCGAGCCCAAGTGCGGGCTGATCGCGTATGCGAAGCCGGTGCAGTGCTTCGACGAGAGCGGCGATCCCGTCTTCGGGCAGTTCGCGGAGCCAATCGTTGCGAAGTCGACGAGCGGGAATCTGACGGACGTTCCCATCAACGAGGATGGGACGATCCGGCTGGGCGTGGGGGCCACGACAGATGTGGCGGACATGACGCTGAACGGTCTGGCGTCGAATGGTCTGCACGAGCAAGGGGGCGAGGTCCTCGTGAAGGTCTTCCTGAACGAGGGGACGACGCGCGGGATCGGTCCGGACTTCGAGTATCTGTTCCGGTTCGCGGATCTCGCGAATGGCTCGAACGCGGGGCGCGTGGCGTTCAAGGTTCCGCCCGGCAGCTCAGCGACGACGTTCGACGTGCTCTGCTGCGAGGATGTGGGGCGGGTCGAGGTGTGCTGGGACACCGACTACTACGAGATCGACCTGGGCCTCGAGGAGGCGGGCGAAGCGTGGTGCATCTCGACGATCGGCGGGCTGACGGAGGAGTGCACGAAGACGGAGATCCAGCTCGGCGAGTTCAACAAGAACGGGCTGCTGCTGAATCTCAGCGATCAGCTTCCCTTCGGCGAGATCTGCACGCTGGCGGATGACCAGGGCGTGCTGCGCTTCGCGGTGAGCGGCCCGGAGGACAAGGATTTCGACGGCATTGATGACGATGAAGAGTCGCTGAAGCAGGACATCCAGAACGCGCTGTTCTTCCTGTTCGACGAGGATGGCGAGCCCGGCGGTCCGGGCTTCCTGGCGGAGTTCGTTGGCGGCGCCAGCACGAAGGACGGCTCGGAGAACGAGGTGGTCCGGCTGAGCCGCGAGATCTTCGACTTCCTGGCGAACGACGAGGGGCTCGACGTGGGCTGCGGCAGCCCGTTCGAGGCGCTGCTGGCGCACGGGACGTGCGGCGGCTACACGATCAAGATCCGCAAGGGGGAGCATGTGGACTCGGACCCGGACCCGGGCAACGACGGCGAGGAGCGCTCGATGGCCGAGCGGGCCGACCTGAACGGCGACGGGTGGGTCGATTCGGCGGACCTGGCGATGATGCTCAGCAACTGGGGCGTGGTGTCGTTGCCGTGACGGATTGAATCTTCCGGCGATGCGGGGGAGACCCCGCCTCGCCGCTTGTGAGTGCAACCCGGATTTTCGTGGATGTGTGCAATTCGAATGTGTTTTTGGCTGAGAGGAGAAAGATGAGCGCCGGAGAGTGAGTGGGGCGGGACGCGTTTCCGGGATCCGACCAAAGGCCCGGGCACGCGCGGGCGAGACTCCCTCGGCATGTTGGGTGGCCGAGCCGGCGCGATCGAGAGATGCCTGAATCAATGTTGATGTGTTTCCGGAGAGGCGTGGTCGTTCCACGTCCTATCGGAGGTTTCACTGTGTTCAATCTGGTCCGTTCGTATTTTTCTGTAAGTGAGGAGGAGATCCATGGGTAAGTATGGATGTACAGCAGCCTCTCTGGCTGCGATGGCCTTCGCGGGCGTCGCTCTTGCGGCCCCGGAGGCGGACCCTGTCTTCACGTTTGTTGAAGACGAGGCCAATGACAGTTTCGGGGCTCGGCAGGAGATCGACGTCGATCGTGCTCGCTCGGTCACCGACAACGAGGACGCCGATGATTGCACGTTCATCACCGGCAAGCTCCAGAAGGACTGCGCGTGGGACTGTGAGCCCAAGTGCGCCCTTGTGGCCTATGACAAGCCGGTGCAGTGCTACGACTCGAATGGCGAGCCGGTGCTCGGGCTGTTCGCCGAGCCGATCGTCGCCCGGAGCCTTGACGGCGCGCTCCTCGGCGTCGCGCCCAACGACGACGGCACGATTCGTCTCGGCGTGGCCGCGACGAGCGACGCCTTCGACTTCACCGTCAACGGTCTGGCCTTCAACGGGCCGCACGGCGCCAAGGGCGAGGTGACGGTCAAGCTCTTCGTCAATGAGAACGGGACGACGCGCGGCCCCGTGGCGGACGAGGAGTACGTCTTCCAGTTCCAGAACGGCTCCGATGCGCTCCGTGTGGCGTTCGGGATGGAGGACCTCGCTCGCGGGGCTCCCACCGAAGGCCTCACCGTCGACATCCTCTGCTGTGAGGACACGGGCACCGTCGAGATCGCCTGGGACACCGACTACTACGAGGTCACGGGCCTTGAAGACGGAGAGCCCTACTGCGTGACGGTCGTCGGCGGCCTTGACATGAACTGCGACAAGACGCTGACGAAGCTCGGCGAGTTCGACAAGAACGGCCTGCTCGTCCGCGTCAGCGAGGGCTCGCCCTTCGCCGAGATCTGCACGTTCGCGGATGATCAGGGCAACCTGCGCTTCGCGATCAGCGGCCCCGAGGACTGCAACTTCAACGGCTTCAAGGACAGCGAGGAGGAGAACATCGAGTTCCTCGAGCTCCAGCTCTTCTTCGAGTACGGACTCACGGAGGAGTACGTGGGCGGCTCGTCGACAAAGGATCGGCGCAGCCAGGCCGTGCGTCTTCCGCGTGAGGTCTGGGACGATCTGGGCCTCGAGTGCGGCTCGCCGGTCGAGACTGATTTCCAGCATGGTCAGGACGGCGGCTACTGCATCAAGGTGCGGCGCGCTGACCACGTGGATGAGCCGAACACTCCGCCGACGACGATCGGCGAGATGTCGGTCGCCCGCGCGGATCTGGACGGAAGCGGCGAGGTGGACTCGGCCGACCTGGCGATTCTGCTCGCGAACTGGGGCAACTAAACCGAGCCGCTTCGCTTGTTTGAGACGTTGCTTCCGCCGCGGAGTCGGCGGAGCTCAGAGAACTGATCATTGACCAAGAATTCGACCCATTCGGGTTTGGAGATAAAGAACATGAAGATCAAGGGATACATGGCCTGTACGGCCCTCCTTGCTCTCGTCGGCGCCGCTGGTGCGTACGGCGATCCGCAGGGGGAGCCTCTCTTCACCTTCTGTGAGGAGGAGGACAACGATCGTTGTGAGGCAGCGCAGGTGATCGATTCGCAGATCGCCGTCTCGGAGACTGATTTCTCCCTGGCGGACGACTGCTTCTTCATCACCGGCAAGCTTCAGAAGGACTGCGTCTGGGATTGCGAGCCGAAGGCGGCGCTGATCGCTTTCGACAAGCCGGTGCAGTGCTTCGATGAGGATGGCGACGCGATCCAGAACCGGTTCGCGGAGCCGGTCATCACCAAGTCGTTGACGGGGCAGCTCTCGGGTCTGGCCCCGCTCGCGGACCGGACGATCCGCCTGGGTCTGGCCGCCACGAGCGACGCCAACGATGGGACGATCAACGGTCTGGCGTCCAACGGACCGCACAACGAGTTCGGCGAGGTCACCATCAAGGTGTTCTTCAACGACGGCGGAACCACTCGCGGGACGGCGGCCCCTGACGAGACCTATGTTTTCGACTTCCAGAACGGCTCTGACGCCCTGCGCGTCGCCTTCCAGATTCCCTCCGGCGTCAGCTCGGTCGACGTGCTGGCCTGCGAGGACACTGGGCAGGTCGAGGTGGCCTGGGACTCCGATTTCTACGAGGTCACCAACCTGTTCGAGAACACCGCCTACTGCGTCACCGTCGTTGGCGGTCTGGATGAGTTCTGCGAGCCGACGGACCTGGTCCTGGGTCTGTTTGACAAGAACTGCCAGCTCATCCAGACGAGCGCGGACGCGCCGAGCCATTTCGATGGGGCGTTTCCGGAGCTGTGCGTGCTGTCCGACGACCAGGGCACGATTCGCTTCGGCGTCTCAGGCGATCGGGACCGCAACTTCAACGGCATCCGTGATGGGCTTGAGAATAAGCTCGACCTGCTGAAGCTCCTGCTCTTCTTCGAGTTCGACCTGACGGTCGAGTACACGGGCGGCGCCAGCCTGAAGGACGACAGCGCCGATCTGGTCAACCGTCTGCCGCGCGATGTGTGGCGGGACGACGCGGTGCGCGAGTTCTTCGGTGACGAGACGGCGCTCACCTGCGGCAACCCGGTCGAGTCCTTACTCGACCACGGCGTCGCGGGCGAGTACTGCATCAAGATCCGCCTCGGCGAGCATGTCGACGGCAACGACGGACGGTCCGAGCCGGAGCCGACGATCCGCGAGATCGTCGACTTCGACGGATCCGGCGCGATCGATTCTTCCGATCTCGCCACGCTGCTGAACTACTGGGGCCAGACCGTCAACTGACGATCGACCTCGGATGGTTCACATGACATCCACGGCGTCGAGCGGGAAACCGCTCGGCGCCGATTCGGAAAGATGCGCCGGCGCGTGGGGCGCCGGGAAACAGATGGTTGTGACGAGCAAGAGAGGGGATGGTATGACACTGCGCGCACGGAGCATGGCGATCGCCGGGACGCTGGCGACGCTGGGCGCGGCATCGGCGGCGGGAGATCCGCAGGGAGAGCCGCTTTTCACATTCTGTGAGGAGGAGGACAACGATCGCTGCGAGCGTGCGCAGGAGATCGACGCGCAGACGGCGGTCGCCGAGACGGACTTCTTCAAGGCGCGCGACGGTTTCTTCTTGACGGGCAAGCTCCAGAAGGACGAGGTGTGGGATTGCGAGCCGAAGTCGGCGCTGATCGCGTATGGCAAGCCGACGCAGTGCTTCGATGAGGCGGGGCGAGCGATTCCGAACCGCTTTGCGGAGCCGATTCTCGCGACCTCGCTGAGCGGGCAGCTCTCGGACCTGGCGCCGCTCGCGGACGGGACGGTCCGGCTGGGGCTGGCCGCGACGAGCGACGCGAATGATGGGACGATCAACGGTCTGGCGTCGAACGACGCGCATCAGGAGTTCGGCGAGGTCACGCTGAAGGTCTTCTTCAACGACGCGGGCGGGCCCCGGGGCGAAGAGCTGGCGCCGGACGAGACGTACGTCTTCGACTTCCAGAATGGCTCGGACGCGCTTCGCGTGGCGTTTCAGGTTCCGTCGAGCGTGAGCACGGTGGACGTGATCGCGTGCGAGGACACGGGGACGGTGGAGGTCGCGTGGGACACGGATTTCTACAACATCACCAACCTGAAGCCGAATCGCCCGTACTGCCTGACGGT
>CAYVIJ010000016.1:0-54711 GCA_964451515.1 uncultured Phycisphaeraceae bacterium
ACCGACGCCCGGACCCGGCGGCGGCCTCAGCGGGCCCGCCATCGGCGGAGGGCTCGGCGGCGGGGCATAATCGGGCGCGCCGACGCTGCTGATTGAGGCGTCGGCGGGGCGTCGGCGGTGGGCGGAAATGCTTGGGCGGGAGCTTCTCAAAGCAGAGGAGGTCAGGACTCGGTGGCGACCCAGAGTTTTCTGCAACGACACGACTTTCTGCTTCGCCGTCTGCACTCGCTGACAGGCATCTTTCCCATCGGTGTCTTTCTGCTCTTCCACCTGACGACCAACTCCTCGATCCTCTGGGGCGAGCTGGGCAAGGGCGGCGCGGCGACGTTTCAGCACGAGGTGAACTTCATTCACTCGCTGCCGGCGTTGCTCCTCATCGAGATCTTCGGCCTCTGGCTTCCCATCGCCTTCCACAGCCTGCTCGGGATCGTGTACACGATCGGCGGCAGGCCCAACGCCCTGAGCTACACCTATCCCGACAACTGGCGCTACATGCTCCAGCGGGTGAGCGGCTGGGTCGGCATCATCTTCATCTTCTTTCACGTCGCCACGCTGCGCTGGGGCTGGACATGGCTTCCCTTCGCCTCCGCCTTCGACGCCGAGGCCGCCGCCTCGACCACCGCCATCGCGCTGCGCGGCGGCGGGGACACAGCGGCGTGGATCGGCGGCGTTGTCGTCGGCGCGCTCTATCTCTCCGGCGTCACGATGCTGGTCTACCACTTCGCCAACGGTCTGTGGACGGCCGCAATCACCTGGGGCCTGACGGTCACCGAGCAGGGCATGCGCCGCTGGGGCTACGTCTGCTTCGCGCTCGGCGCCGCGCTGATGATCGCAGGCTGGTCGGCGTACATCGGCTTCGCCATCCTGCTGGACGTGGAGGAGGCCCGGTTGATCGAGGCGGAGATCGCGGGCGAGTCCTCGCCCGAGCCCGCGTCGGCGGAGGAATAAGCGATCCGAAGAGGCGGATATCCCGTGCGGCCCGAGGCGCCCGCTTCGCATCGCAAGGGCTCTCGCAGACGAAGGACACTGTGACATGATCTCCCTCAACCCGGGAAGCAAGCAGCGTGTGGCCGTCGTCGGCGGCGGTCTGGCGGGCCTCGCGGCTACGGCCCGCCTCGTCGAGCAGGGCGTGCCCGTCGATCTCTTCTCGATGGTGCCCGTCAAACGCTCGCACTCCGTGTGCGCGCAGGGCGGCATCAACGCCTGCAACGACGTCGCGCGCCAGCAGGGCTTCACCGAGTGGATGCACATGGACGAGACGCTGTACGGCGGCGACTTCCTCGCCGATCAGCCGCCCGTCTACGAGATGACCCACTGGGCGCCCAAGGTCATCGACCTGCTCGACCGCATGGGCGTCCCCTTCAACCGCACCGGCGAGGGCTTCCGCGATCTGCGCCTCTTCGGCGGCTCGCTCTTCCGCCGAACGCACTTCGCCGGCGCCACCACGGGCCAGCAACTCATGTACGCCCTCGACGAGCAGGTGCGCCGCGCCGAGGCCGAGGGCAAGGTCGCGAAGTACGAGTTCTGGGAGTTCCTGTGCCCGATCGTCCATGGCGAGGGCGATGAGCGCCGCTGCGTCGGACTGGTCGCCCAGGACCTGCGGACGATGCAGATCCGCTCCTTCGCCGCCGACGCCGTCGTCATGGCCACCGGCGGCTGCGGCCTCGTCTTCGGACGCTCCACCAACTCCGTCATGTGCACCGGCGGCGCCGCATCCCGCTGCTACCAGGCCGGCGCGTGGTACGCCAACGGAGAGTTCATCCAGGTCCACCCCACCGCCATCCCGGGCGCCGACAAATGCCGGCTCATGAGTGAGTCCGCCCGCGGCGAGGGCGGACGCGTCTGGGTGCCGCGCAAGCAGGGCGACGATCGCGACCCCCGCCAGATCCCCGAAAACGAGCGCTGGTACTTCCTCGAGGAGAAGTATCCGAAATACGGCAACCTCGTCCCGCGCGACATCGCAAGCCGCGAGATCTTCGACGTCTGCGTCAACCAAGACATGGGCGTCGACGGCAAGCGGCAGGTCTACCTCGACCTCACGCACAAGCCGCGCGAGGAGCTCGACCGCAAGCTCAAGGGCATTCTCGAGATTTACGAAAAGTTCGCCGGGCAGGATCCGCGCGACGTGCCCATGAAGATATTCCCGGCGGTGCACTACACGATGGGCGGCCTGTGGACCACCTTCACGCCCGAGCGCCGCCAGGCCGACCCCGTGCAGGACGCCGGATCGGGACGCGATGAGGTCGTCGGCATGAAGCTCGGCGCGCCCAACACGATGATGACCAACATCGAAGGGCTCTACGCGCTCGGGGAGGTCAACTTCGCCTATCACGGCGGCACGCGCCTGGGCGCCAACGCCCTGCTCTCATGCATCTTCGATGGGCTCTTCGCGGGCGTCGGCATCGCCAACGCCATCAGCGATCGAGCCGACGCTCCCGCGTCGGAGACGCATCAAACGGTCTTCGACGAATCCGTCCAGCGCGAGAAGAGCCGCATGAAGCGCCTCATCGAGACCACCGTCGGCGAGGGCGACGAGTCGACCAATCCGTACGCCATCGCGGCGGAGATGGGCTCCGAGATGGAGGCGGCCGCGACCGTCATCAAAACAGGCGAACGCACCAAGGCGGCCCTGGAGAAGATCCGCGATCTTCAGGATCGGTATCGGAACGTGCGCATCGCCGACTCGGCGATGTGGACCAATCAGACGCTCTCCTTCACGCGGGCCCTGGGCGACATGCTCGTGCTCGCCGAGGTCATCCTCGAAGGCGGCCTCCAGCGCGAGGAGAGCCGCGGATCGCACTACCGCACCGACTTCCCCGAGCGCGACGACGAGCGATTCATGCAAACGACCGTCGCGGAGCACGATCCTGAATCCGGGCGGCCCCGGATCTCCTATCGCGACATCGTCATGGGCCTCGTCGAGCCGCGCGCCCGCACCTACGGGAAGACCGAGGCGGAGAAGAAGGCGTCGGAGGATCAGTCGAAGGAGGAATCGAAGGAGGAGGCGGCCTCGCCCAACTGAGTCTCACCCGAGTCAAGCCATGATCACCACAGCCAAAAACGCCGACCAGAACGCCAAGACTCCCGATCCGGGCGCCCGCACGGTGCGATTCCGCATCAAGCGCTGCGCCGGTCCCGGAAAGCCTTCTCACTGGGAGGAGTTCGACGTCTCCGTCAAGGCGGGCGAATCCGCGAACGTCATCTCCTGCCTCCAGCGGATCGCCGCCAACCCCGTCACCGCCGACGGCGAGAAGACGACCCCCGTCGTGTGGGACGCCGGCTGCCTCGAGGAGGTATGCGGATCGTGCACGATGGTCATCAACGACCACGTCCGCCAGTCCTGCTCCTGCCTGATCGACGAGTACGCGCCGCATGATGGCGACGTCATCACGCTCGAGCCGATGCGTAAGTTTCCGGTCGTGCGCGATCTCTTCGTCGACCGCGAGCGCATGTTCCACCAGCTCCGCCGCATCAAGGGCTGGGTCCCCATCGACGGCCTGCATGATCGCGGCCCGGGCCCGAAGGAGACGCCCAAACAGCAGCGGACGCGCTACGTCCTCAGCACCTGCATGTCCTGCGGCTGCTGCCTCGACGCCTGCCCGCAGTTCGAGCGCGAGGACGATCCCGACAAGTGGGACGAATCCTTCGTCGGCGCCAACACCATCGGGCAGGTCCGCTACTTCAACCTCCACGAGACCGGCAAGCAGCTCGCGGAAGATCGCCTCGAAGCGCTCGAAGGTCCCGGCGGGCTGCACACCTGCGGCAACGCCCAGAACTGCGTCAAAGTCTGCCCGAAAGACATCCCGCTCACAGAGGCCATCGGCGCCATGGGTCGGACCCTGACCATCCACAGCCTCAAGAAGTTCTTCACGGGCCGCTAAGTCGACGACTTGCTTGACCATCCGCGCTCTTGGCGCAGAAGAAAGGACGAGCCACGCCGGCTCGCCCTGGTCGTGGCGCGGGCCGTCAGGCTCCCGCCGCCCGATGCGGGGCGTCACTTCGCCTGCGCGTACAGCTCGTTGACCTTGGGCCAGTTCACCACGTTCCACCACGCCTTCACGTAGTCCGGACGCAGATTCTGGTACTTGAGGTAGTACGCGTGCTCCCAGACGTCCAGCCCGAGGATGGGAGTGCCTCCGCAGCCGGCCGCGTCGCCGATCGCCGCAGCCATCAGTGGGCTGTCCTGGTTCGCCGTCGAGCAGATTTCCAGCCCGCCGTCCTTCACGCACAGCCACGCCCAGCCCGAGCCGAACCGGCCCGTCGCGGCGTTGGTGAACTGCTCCTGGAAGGCGTCGAAGGAGCCGAAGGCGGAGTCGATGGCCGCGGCGAGATCGCCGCCGGGCTTCCCACCGCCATCAGGGCTCATGATCTGCCAGAAAAGCGAGTGGTTGACGTGTCCGCCCGCGTTGTTGCGGACGCCCGTCTGCTTGTCCTGCGGCAACTCGTTGAGCTTCGCGACCACCTGCTCGACCGGCATGTTCGCGAAGTCGGTCCCCTCCAGGGCGGCGTTGGCCTTCTTGACGTAGCCGCCGTGATGCTTGTCGTGATGGATCTCCATCGTTCGGGCGTCGATGTGCGGCTCGAGGGCGCCGAAGTCGTATGGCAGGTCGGGAAGTGTGAATGGCACGGCTGTGTCTCCTGTGGGGCCCGGCCCAGAATGGTTGAGGTTTCTCTCCAGCGGCGGCTGGCTCGGCAGGCTCCGGGGCCGGGGTCCGGGAACCTGATCTCTCCGCCTGCGGGGAGCCTATCCCCCTCCTCCCGGGCGTCCAACGCGGAGCCGAGGTGGCGTTCGGGAATGAGAATCCGAGCCGATTTGGAGGGCGTGAGGGGCGAACGAGCGAGAATCAGGGAACAAGGGCGAACTCAGACGGGTCTGTTCGGGTACAACATGTTGACGATAAGCGTCGGTCGGCCTGACCGCCGATCGGACAGTCCCGGGGGTTTCCCCGGGATTTCTGGCAGGGGCTCGTGCATGAGCCGCATTTCTCCTTCCACGAGCCGGAAGGGCCGGGCGAACCGCCCTGGGAGGCCCTCGCCGGTGATTTGTCGCGGCTCGGAGCGGGGGCGACCGATTCTTCGAAAGGGTCGCCCAAGCCGGCAGCGTCCGATCGAGCGGGATTCCGATTCGGCGCCATCGTTGCACTGAGGCGTAGGGAGGGTGATCGATCTCCCCCCTGCTCTCCGAACTGTTCCCTTGCATTGCATCCACCGGCTGAGAAAAACGAATCACAGATGCCCATGAAGCAGACGACTCGCACAATTCGAAGCCCGCTCGAGCAGGCTCGTCGCCGCCGCCAGGTGGCGGTGACGGAGACGGGGTCGCTCCGATCGCGTCGGGCGCTGAGCCCGCTGGACGAGCGGACGCTCCAGCAACTGCTGCAAAAGGAGCAGGACTTCATCGACTCGCCGGAGTTCTACAACGAGGACGCGGAGCGGCGCATCTACGACGAGGCGCCCGCGATCCGTGAGCCCGACACCTCGTGGTACCACCCGGTGATGGATGATCTGAACCTCACGCGCGAGCGCGACAAGAAGTCCGATCAGGTCCTGCTTACCGCCGCGGAAGAGCGCGTCCTCTTTCTCCAGTTCAACTACGCCCGTTTCCGCATCCGGCAGATCCAGCAGGAGATCTGGGATTCGCCGGATCAGCGTCCCACCGACGAGCAGGCGCAGGAGATGCTGCGCTGGAAGCGCGTCGCGGACCGGCTCCGCGAGCAGATCGCCAACACGAATCTGGCCCTCGTTCTCGCAATGGCGAAGCGGACCCGCATGAGCGAGGTCGACTTCGCGGATCTCGTGAGCGAGGGCAACATGGCCCTGCTCCGCGCCGTCGACAAGTTCGACTGCGGCCGCGGATTCAAGTTCTCGACCTACGCCTGCCGCGCGATTCTCAAGGCGTTCAGCCGTCAGGGCATGAAGCTCAGCAAGTATCGCCAGCGCTTCCCGACCGACTTCGACCCGAAGCTGGAGCGCTCGAACTTCCTCGAGACCAAGCGCGCCGAAACGGAGCAGGACGCTGCGTCGGAGGTTCGTCGGATCGTTTCGGAGAATCGGGCCGAGCTCTCGGACATCGAGCGTACCATCATCGAGCACCGGTTCGGACTCGACCCGGCGCCCGAGACGGAGAAGCCGATGACCCTCGAGCAGATCGGCCAGATCATCGGCGTCACCAAGGAGCGCGTGCGCCAGATCCAGAACAAGGCTCTCGAAAAGATCCGCGGCGAGCTCGAGGACAACTTCCTGGGTTCACCCGCCAAGCGTGAGAATCAGGAAGAGCCCGAGCCGACAGGCTACGGCCTCAACTGAGCCCCCAAAAACCCCTCTCCCGCCCGGAGAGGGCCGGGGTGAGGGGATTCGGGCCTGAAACCGACACTTCAAACCCAGGATGCCGATTTGCTGCACTGAAAGCCCGCTCGCCCCGAGCGGGCTTTTTTCATGACGTGGAGGCTTCCGCGACGCCGTCCTCGAGCGCGGCGCGCAGCAACCGGCGCGTCTCCCGGCTCCGAAGCTCCGACTTCCCGAAGCCCGGCAGCGCCCCCTCCTGCTCCGCCTGCGCCTGCGCCTCATCGAAGTCGCTGATGAGCATCACCCGCGCCGTCCCGCCGCTTCGCTCCCGCACAGAGCCGATCAACTCGACGCCGCTGCTCGTCTGAAAGTTACCGTCCAGCGCGCGATTGACGAGCAGCAGGTCCGCTCCCTCCAACGCCGCGTTGAGCTTCGTAGCGCTGTTGATGTTCTGAACCCGCGCATCGGATACGGCGCCCCGGATCGTCCGTCGCAGCATGGCGGCGTCGGAGAGGCAGTGACCGATGAGCAGGACGAGCGGACCTTCGCTGGCGCGTTTGATCATGAGGGGGCGTCTCCTTCCCGAATCAGTTGGACCTCATTCTTCCCGACAAGGACGACGAATCCACCGACGACATGAAATCGACGCCAATCCCCGCGATCGTCTCGAATCGCCTTCACGATCGGCGCCAGACGCCGCCGACTCAACCGATCCGCCCCCGCCCCTCCCGTTCGTCTCACAATCGCCCGCCTGAGCCCTTCCCCCACCACGATCGCCCGCTCCCGTCGGAGCGACTCGCGCTCCCACACGTCCGATTCGTCGAACACCTCCCTCGCCCGATCCGCGACAAGCCCCGCCGCGTCGCGCAGCAGCCCCGCCGCCGCGGAGGCTCGTCGGGCGGCGCCGGGACGCATTCCCTTCAGCTCCGCAAGGGGTCCGTGTCGGAGCGCGGCGCGTGCGCGCTGGCGATCGCGATTGGTCGCGTCCTCGCTCCACTCGATCCTCGCCAGTCGGCAGAGGCGCTCGGCGTCCGCTCGCTCGGCGCCCAGCATGGGGCGCACGAGCGCGACGCCCTCGCCGATCGGCCGCCCAGCCGCCGCGCCGCCCAGCCCCCGCGGCCCGCTCCCGCGCAGCAGGGCCATGACGACCGATTCCAACTGATCATCCGCCGTGTGGCCGGTTGCGACGAAGCCCATCCCACGCGCCCGCGCCATCGCCGCAAGCGCGTCGTAGCGGGCGCGCCGCAGCGCCGCCTCGACGTTGCCCTCGCCCCGCGGCGCCTCCGCCTCGACGAACTCGACGCCCAGCGCCTTCGCCAGCTCGCACGCGCGGTCCCGATCCGCCAGCGCGTCCTCGCGCGAACGCATGTCGTGAACCACGTGCCCCACGATCACCGTCGCCTTCGCGCTCACGAGCGCCAGCAACAGCGCCGTCGAGTCCGCCCCGCCTGAGCAGGCGACGAGCGTCGGCGCCGAATCCGTCAACTCCCGCCAGCGATGGACGATCCGTCGGGCCGCCGCATCCTTGCGCACGGCGCGCAGCCGCTCGCCCAGCGGCGGCGCCTCCGCCGCATCTCCCACCATGCCCGTGATTTGCGGATTTTTGACCTTCACTGCTCGATCATACCGATCAATCGCGCAGAATCCGCCTTTGCGCGGCCCCGCTATCCGTCCACTCCCCGGAGCCATGCCGACGATTCGCCTCGCCCCCCCCATTGCGCAAGCGACGCCCTTCGGCGGGCTGTCCGACCTGCTTCTCGTCGCCGGCGTCGCGCTGGTGACGCTCTGGGCGGTCGCCTCGCTCCGCCGGAAGCTGCGGGAACGCGAGCCGACGGAGGCGCCCCGCGAGCATGTGCGCCAGCGCGCCCAGGAGATGGGGCTCGCCTCCTCAAGAAAGCGGGAGCTGGAGGAGGTCATGGCGGACGCGACCGAACTCTCGCGCCGCCTCGCCGCGACGCTCGACAACAAGGCCGCACGCCTCGAAAGACTCATCGAGCAGGCGGACGGCCGCCTCGCCCGCCTCGAGTCCGCCTCGAAGCCGGAGCCGCGATCCAGCGTGATCGAGCATCGCGCCCCCCGCGGCGACGGCTCCAGCGGGAGCCTCGATCCGGTCACGCGACGGATCTACGACCTCGCTGATGACGGGCTGGCGCCAGTTGAGATCGCTCGCGAGCTCGACGAGCACGTCGGCAAGATCGAACTGATCCTCGCTCTGCGAAGCTGAGTCAGCCGCCGCGCCGCTCGAGCGTGACCGTCCCGTTGCTCGTGACCACGCGCGAGCGCTGGTCCTCCTCGCCGATCACAAAGCGAATCGACCGCTCGCTGAGCGAGCGCATCTGCACATCCTCGAGATCGTCGATGTCGAAGCCGCCCCGGGTCGTCCGCATCGAGAGCTCGCCGTGGAAAGCCTCGCCCACGACGAGGCGCACGGCCCCGTTGCTGCTCCGGACGTCGACCGGCCCCTGACTCTCATCCGCCAGCTCGACGACGACCGCGCCATTCGATGTGTCGACGAAGACCTCCCCGCGCGCATCCATCACCGTCACGCGCCCGTTGCTCGTGTCGATGGCGACATCGCTTCGGATGCGGCGCGCTTCCACGCGACCATTGCTCGTGTTGATGTTCGCCGAACCGTCGTGCTCCGTCACTGCGACGCGCCCGTTGGAGGTCTTGATCTCCGCGTGCCCCGCCATGCCGGCGAGCGAGACGCGTCCGTTCCCCGTGTCGACGTGGACTCCTTCGAGCAGCGGCGAGCGAATCTCGAAGGAGCAGCCCTCGTTGCTCAGCCGCCGCCCCTCCGGCCACTCGACGCCGATCGCCAAAACGCCGTCCTCGCGCCGATCCGCAACGATCAGCGTGTCGTCCAGGCGCTCCTGCGTCTGCATGCGTAGTTTCGCGACAATCTCGATTCCCTCGCCATCCACCCGCTCGATCGCCACCCGTCCGTTGCCCGTGCGGACGGACAGGCCCATCCCCGCCGTCCAGTCGGCGGAGAGCGTCCGTGTGTCGCCGAACTTGGCCTTGCCCCACGAGTGTCCACATCCGGTCAGCGCCGCCGCGGCGCCAACGAGAAGCCCGCCTCGAAGCGCCGCGCGAATCGTGTCAATCCTCATCGTGATGTCCTCCTCAGGCCGGAGAGAGAATCTCCGCCGCCCCTCATTGGGACGCGCCGCCCCGCTCTTTCAGTCGCCGAGCCGCGTCGATCGCCAGAATCTCGAAGGCGACGTGGGCCGCCAGGAACGCCGTGATCCCCTGCGGATCCCGATCGGGCAAGACCTCGACGACATCCGCCCCCACGATGTCGAAGCCGACGAGCCGCCGCAGCAGCCACAGCGTCTCCCGTGAGCTGAACCCGCCCGGGCAGTAGGTGCCCGTCCCCGGGGCGGACGCGGGGTCCACCACGTCGATGTCGAACGAGAGGTACACGGGGCGCCCGGCCAGGCGCGCCCGGAAGGCATCGATCCGCTCGCCGATCTCCGCGATCTCCTCCGCGCCGGAGACAATCTCCACGCCGTGCTTCTCGGCGAATTCGAGATCCTTCGCGTCGTTGAGCGGCCCCTTGATCCCGATCGAGATCATCGCC
This sequence comes from uncultured Phycisphaeraceae bacterium, assembly GCA_964451515.1. Lineage (GTDB taxonomy): Bacteria > Planctomycetota > Phycisphaerae > Phycisphaerales > UBA1924 > CAYVIJ01. Next base: position 9,869 of record CAYVIJ010000016.1, read on the forward strand.
GCCGGATCGATCAGCCCCTCCTCGATCGCGCGGATGAATGGCGAGGCATGCCCGTACTTCTCATCCCACACCGCATCCAGCGTGTCCAGATGGCTGTCGAAGTGCAGGACCGCCAGGCGCTCGCCGAAGCGCTGCGCCGTCGCGCGCATGTTCGCCAGCGCCGTCGAGTGATCGCCCCCCAGCATGAGCAGGCGCGTCGACTTCGCGCCAACGCCGCCTGCGAAGTCCGCGACGCGCCGCGCGTTCTCCTCGCATGAAAATGGCGCCACCGGCGCATCGCCCGCGTCCGCGAGGCTCAGGACGTTCGTCACCGTCACGCCATGCTCGAGATGATGCGCCTTCAGATACTGCGACGCCTCGCGCAGCGCCCGCGGGCCGAAGCGGCACCCGGGCCGATACGTCACACCTCCGTCGAAGGGCGCGCCGTAGATCGCCCAGTCGACGGGCGCATGCTCCTTCGCCACGTCCTCGAGCCGGGGATAGCGCCCGAACGTCATCAGCCCCGCGAACCGCGGCGTCACCCGCCCGTCAGGAAGAACGGTCTTCTTTGCCATGCGGGCACTGTACCGTCGCCGCGCGTGCGCGCGCCGATCACCGAGGGGGGTGTTCCACGTGGAACACCCTGCTTGCGCCGTCGCGCGGCGTGTGCGCGCCGCTCACCCCTCCTCCGCCCGCCGGCTCCACTCGAACTCCAGAGGCTCCAACTCCGCGCTCAGGGCCGATCGCTCCTCGCTGAGGCGGGACGAGCGATCCCCATCGCGCCAGACGTCGGGATCGAGCAGCTCCGCGTCGATCGCCCGCAGACGCCCCTCGATCTCCTCGATCCGCGTCTCCAGCCTGCTCGTCGACATCTTCGCCAGCCCGTTCGACGCCGACTTCACTTTCTGCGCCGCCTCGCGCTGCTGATGCGCCTTCTGCCGCCCGCGTTTCGCCTGCTTCGCCTCCTCGCGCTTGCGCGCCTCCTCCGCCTGCGAGCGCTCCGCCTGACGCTCGCGCTGCTTGCGCGCCCAATCGGTGTAGTTGCCGATGAAGATCTCCGCCCCGCCATGCCCGTCCAGCACGATCAGGTGATCGCACGCCGCGTCGATGAGCGCACGATCGTGGCTGATCAGCAGCAGCGTCCCGTCGAAGCCGCCGCGCTTGCCGTCCGCCGTCAGCGCCTCCTCCAGCCGCTCCGCCGATGGAATGTCCAGGTGGTTCGTCGGCTCGTCGAGGATGAGCACGTTCTTCGCGCTGGCGAGCAGCGCCGCCAGCCGCGCCCGGCTGCGCTCGCCGCCTGAGAGATCGCGCATCATCTTCTCCTGCTCGTCCCCGCTGAAGAGGAACGCCCCCGCGAGATCGCGCGCCTGCTGCTCACTCATGAGCGCGCTCGGATTCTCATCCTTGATCGCCTTCTGGAGAAATCGATACACCGGCAAGTCCAGATCCAGCCCCGCCTCCGACTGCTTGAAGTGACCGATCAAAACGTTCGTGCCCAGGCGCGACTCGCCCGAATCCGCCGTCTGCTCGCCCAGCAGCGTGCGCACCAGCGTGGTCTTGCCCGCCCCGTTCGGACCGATGATCCCCCACCGCTCACCGCGCGAGATCGCCACGTCCAGATCGCGAAAAAGGACCTTCTCACCGGCCGGCTCGCCCGATTTCGTGTCGGTGTTGGTGTACGCCTTCGTGATCCCGCGCGCTGAGATGACCCGCTCGCCCGTCCTCGGCGCCTTGGGCAACTCGAGGTTGAATGTCTCCAGCTCGAGCGGCTTCTCGATCGTCCCCTCCCGTGCGCGCTCGAGCTTCTTCTCGCGCCCCTTCGCCTCCTTGGCGCGCTGGCCCGCCTTGTACTTGCGGATGTACGCCGCCTGGCGCTTGAAGTCGGTCTGCTGCTTTTCGTACGCCCGCGCCTGCGTGATCCGCCGCTCAAGCCGCAGCTCGCGGAACTTCGCGTAGTTGCCGGGATAGTCGATCAGCCGCCCCGCCTCCACCTCCGCGATGCGATGCACCACGTTGTCGAGCAGATACCGGTCGTGACTGATCAGCGCCACCGCCCCCCGGTATTCATCCCGCAGGAACGACTCCAGCCACAAGCGCGCGTGCAGATCCAGGTGGTTCGTCGGCTCGTCGAGGAGCAGCACGTCCGGCTCCTCCAGGAGCAGACGGGCCAGAGCCAGCCGCCCGCGCTGTCCGCCCGAGAGATCGCCGCAGCGGATCCCGAACTGCGCGTCCGTGAAGCCCAGACCGTGCAGCGTCGCGTCGATGCGGTGGTCGATGGCGTAGCCCCCCGCCGCCTCGATCTGCGTCTCCAGCCGCTCCTGCCGCTTCAGCAGCGTCTCCAGCGCGGCCCCCTCCGCCGTCGCCATCTCCTCGAAGACGGCTTGCAACTGACGGTGCAACTCGTGCAACTCGGCGAACGCCCCCTCCGCGGCGTCACGGAGCGTCTCATCCGAATCCAGATCCGGATCCTGCCGCAGGTAGCCGACCCGCACCCCCCGCTGCACTTGGATCTCCCCCGAGTCGGGCTTCAGCAGCCCCGCCATCGCCTTCAGGAGCGTGCTCTTGCCCGTCCCGTTCCGCCCCACCACGCCGACGCGCTCCCCCGCCTCGATGACGAAGGTGGCGCCGTCGAGGATGATCGACTGCCCATAGGCGTGACGCAGATTGACGGCGGAGACAAGCGGCATGGGGGCGGATGATAGAGCCATCCCAGCCGACCCAGAAGGCCAGAAACGGCGCAACGCCAGAACCGCGGAAGCTTTCCGCTGCCGCCACCGCCGCCGCCTCGCCGATGACATCCAGCGTGTCCACCAAAGGCCCCGTCAGTCTGGTCCGCCTCGTTCTCTTCATCGCCGCCATCGGCGTCGGCGTCTTCCTCGCCGGGGCGGTCGCCTTGACCACCCTCCGCATGGCCCGCAACGAGGTCGCCGCGGAGATTTATCGCGATCGCCTCGCCGGCCTCTCCTCCGAGTACGAGTCGCTGCGCGGGCAGTACAACGAGGCCGTCGCCCGCACGGCCGTGACGGAGCTGCTGGTGGATGGCGAGGACCTGGCGATCCGCGTGCGCACGGCGCAGGGCGTCGAGCGGACGATCGAGACGCCCTTCAACCCGAACATCGAGATCTACGTCGACTATGTGGTGCTGAACGGGCGCCTCTGGATCCGGCGGGTCTTCGACGCGCAGACGCCGCCCTGGGCAGGGCTCGTCATCGATCCGCCCTTGGAGAAGGTGGACTGGACGTCGCAGACGGCCTCCGTCGGCAAGGCGGTGTACCGCTCGCTGTCGGACGGGCGGTGGATCGTGACCGTCACCGGCGACGGCTCGCTGGGGTTGGCGAAGGTGGATCCGAACGCGACCGTCCGCCTGGCGCCGCCGCCCGAGGTAAGGGACTACGCGCAGGTCGAGAAGGAAGTGGAAGAGGCGACCCGCCGCGTGCGGATGGCCGACGTCTGGCGCGAGATGCTGGATCCGGATCCGGTGGATCGGCGGTAGGAGTTTCGCCGCTGCGCGTGATCGAATGCAGCAGCACCGGTGGGGCAGGTCGCCCTGCCTGCCCGTAAGAATGCGCACGCCCCAAAACTACAGGTGGGGCAGGCGTCTCTGCCTGCCCGGCTCCAACTCCTACTCATTCTCCCCGGCGGGCACGGCGGCCGGCCATTTGGAATCTTGCGCGAAGAGACGGGCAGGCACGGAGGCCTGCCGCACCGGCTTTTTTGCATGCGAATCCCCTCACCCCAGCCCTCTCCCGGGGGGAGAGGGGGTTTTTCACCTGCTTTGGTGTGAGCGCGGGCTTGGCTAATCCGCAATCCGCAGGACGGGCTTGATCGCCTCGCCGCGCCGCATCAGTTCGAACGCCTTGGCGTACTCCTCCATCGGCAGGACGTGCGTAATGATCTCCTGCAGTTGCACGCGCCCGCTCAGGAGCAGGTCCTCCATCTGGTACCACGTCTCGAACATGCGCCGACCGTTGATTCCCAGCAGCGTCGCGCCCTTGAAGATGACGTGGCGATTCAGATCGAGACTTATCTCGCCGCTCGGCAAACCTAAGAGCGCCGCCACGCCGCCGTTGCGCAGGGACTCCAGCCCGGCGTGAATCGCGGGGACGGCGCCCGACATCTCAAGCAGCACGTCCGCGCCCTCGCCGCGGGTGGACTGGCGGACAGACTCGATCCATCCTTCCGTGTCGCGGGCGTCGAAGGCCTCGTCGGCGCCGAGCCGCTTCGCCAGCGCCAGACGGGCGGGATCTAGATCGACGGCGAAGATCCGCGACGCCCCGGCCGCCTTCGCGACCGTCACCGCCATGAGCCCGATCGTCCCCACGCCCGTGATCACCACCGACTTCGCGCTCACATTCGCCGCCATGACGGTGTGCACCGCGTTGCCCAGCGGATCCATGATCGCGGCCCACTCGTCCGGAATGGACTCGGCGACGGGCCAGAGGTTGCCGGCGGGCATCAGGATGTAATCCGCGAAGCAGCCGTCGCGATCGACGCCGATGATGCGGGTGTCGCGGGCGATGTGGGCGTTGCCCGTGCGCGAGTTGTAGTCCGTCCCCGCCGTGATGTGCCCCTCCCCCGAGACGCGCGTCCCGGGCTTGACGCTGTTCACCGCCGAGCCCACTTTCTCGACCACGCCGACGAATTCGTGCCCGGTGACGATGCCGATGGGAATCCGGCTCTGAGCCCAGGCGTCCCACTCCCAGATGTGGCGATCCGTCCCGCAGATGCCGGCGTGGGTCACGCGGATAAGCGCCTCGTTCGGGCCCAGCTCGCCTGAGCCGGGAATGGGCCGCTCGGCGTCGAAGGTCAGGCCGGGGCCGTCCTCCGCCTTGACGAGGGCGCGCATGGTTTGGGACGAACTGCCATGCGCCATGCGCTGCGCCGCCTCTCCGGTCCGTGTGGTGGTGGACATCGGGGCGATTCTAGCGGTCGCCCGCTCCTGACGCGGAGAATGACGCGGGAGAGGGAGCGCCGGTAGGATCGGGCGTTCGGAGACTTCCGCATCCCTTCCGCCGCCCTTTCGGAGCCCCGCATGTCCACCGCCGCGCCGCACGTCGTCCCCGCGCAGGAGAAGTCGATGGAGGAGCTCGTCGCGCTGTGCAAGCGGCGCGGCTTCGTCTATCAGGCGTCGGAGATCTATGGCGGCCTGAACGGCTTCTGGGATTACGGGCCGCTGGGGACGCTGCTGAAGAACAATCTGCGCGACGCGTGGTGGGAGGCGATGGTCCTGAATCCGCCCAAGGGGTCGGAGGGCGAGCCTGTCTCGATCGTCGGGCTCGACTCGGCGATCATCCAGAACCCGAAGACGTGGGAGGCGTCGGGGCACGTCGCGGGGTTCAATGATCCGATGGTGGACTGCCGGGAGTCGAAGCAACGGTATCGCGCGGATCATGTGTTCGTCTATTGCGAGTCGCGCGACACCGGCGAGCATATCATGTTCGCTTTCCTCCAGGGCGACGACGAGACGCGCATGCGCGCCGAGAAGCAGGCGGAGAAGTATCGCTCGAAGCAGCCAGGCGCGCACGAGTACCACATCCGACCGCTGATTCAGATTTCGCCGGCGTCATATGATCGCGTGGTTGGGCCGCACGCAAAGGAGAAGGGCACGCTCACCGAGCCGCGCCAGTTCAACCTGATGTTCGACACTCACGTCGGGGTCACGAAGACCGACGACAACAGGGCCTACCTTCGCCCCGAAACGGCGCAAGGAATCTTTCTGAATTGGAAGAACGTCCTCGACACCACGCGGGTGCGCATCCCCTTCGGCATCGCTCAGATCGGCAAGGCCTTCCGCAACGAGGTGACGCCGCGGAACTTTATTTTCCGCTCGCGCGAGTTCGAGCAGATGGAGATGGAATTCTTCTGTCATCCCGACGAAGCGAAGACGTGGTTCGACTTCTGGACGGAGCAGCGTCTCGCCTTCTGGAAGACGGTCGGCGTTTCGGAGGAGAACCTCAAGCTCCGCCAGCATGAGACGGACGAGCTCTCCCACTACGCGAAGGAGGGCGTCGGCACCTGCGACATCGAGTGCAAGTACCCCTTCACCGCGCCGGAATTCGGCGAATTGGAAGGCGTCGCCCACCGCACCGACTTCGACCTCCGCCAGCATCAGGAGCACTCCGGCGCCAAGCTCGAATACTTCGACCAAGAGCGGAACGATCGCTATCTGCCGCACGTCATCGAGCCGGCGGCGGGGCTTACGCGGGGCGTTCTCGCGATTCTCTGCGACGCCTTTACGCCCGATCCGGAGCGGCCCAGCAAGGTGTTCATGCGCTTTACGCCTCGCATGGCGCCGATCAAGGCGGCGGTCTTCCCGCTGGTCAACAAGGACGGCATGCCCGAGAAGGCGCGCGCGCTGCACGATGATCTCCGCGCCCGCTTCGGGCGGCACGGCATGATCGATTACGACCCCAAGCAGTCGATCGGCAAGCGGTACGCGCGCATGGACGAAGCGGGCTGCCCCTTTTGCTTCACCATCGACGGCGACACGCTCCAGGACGACACCGTCACCGTCCGCGATCGCGACACCGCCTCGCAGGAGCGGATCAACATCGCGCAGGTGTCGCAGTTCCTGAGCGAAAGGCTGGGGCTGTGAGCGCCGCGGCGCTGGACTGATGAGCCGCGATCGCATCACCACGGACCCCGCGCGCATCGCCGACATCTTGCGCAGGGGAGGCGTCGCCGCGATTCCGACAGAGACGGTCTACGGGCTGGCGGGATCGATCGAGAGTCGGGAGGCGATCGCGCGCATCTTCGAAATCAAGGAGCGCCCGCTCTTCGATCCGCTGATTGTGCATGTCACGGGCGCCGAGCAGGCGCGGGCGCTGGTGATGGAGTGGCCCGAGACTGCCGAGCGCCTGGCGCAGACCTTCTGGCCCGGCCCGCTCACGCTCGTCCTGCCGAAAAGAACAGTTCTCGACCCGCTCATTACTGCAAATCTGGAGACGGTCGGCGTGCGCGCGCCGGACCATCCTCTTACTTTGAAAGCTATCGAGCTGGTCGGCGCCCCTGTCGCCGCCCCGAGCGCCAACCGCTTCGGGCGCACGAGCCCGACCACCGCCGAGCACGTGCTCTCCGAGTTTCCCGAGCACGACTTCCCCATCCTCGATGGCGGCGCCTGCGCCGTCGGGCTGGAGTCCACCGTCGTCGCGATCGACTCGGAGCGTGCGCTGCGCATCCTGCGCCCCGGCGCTGTCACGGCGGAAGCACTCCGTCGCGCGCTGGGGGACGACGTCGGGTTCAGCACCGCGCCCTCGCGCGAGTCGCCCGGGCATTCCCCGAAGCATTACCAGCCGGCGATCCCGCTTGTGCTGGTCGCTTCGGTGCGCACGATCGACGACGATCTCGCGCGCGAGGCCGCGGCGGAGTTGTCGCTGGCGCGCGCCGACTTCGTCGAGCTCGAACTGAATCCGGATCCCCGCCTCGCGGCGCGTTCGCTCTATGCCGATCTGCGCCGGCTCGCGGGGTCCGGCGCAGCGCTCATCCTCGTGCGCATGCCTGCGGATGCGTCCGATCCCGGCTGGGAGGCCATTCGCGACCGCCTCACACGCGCGGCGTCACTCGTTCTCTGACACGAAGCGAATCGTCGCCCCTGAGAGTCAGGGCATCGTGGCGTCTTCTCTTGCCGCGACCATTCCGATCGACAAGGGATGTTCCGTGCATGTCGTTGCGCAGCGACCGCGGGCGCGGCCTCCCTGTTCGGTCAGGGACCCGCCTTCGGCGAGTACCATTCGGCGTGACATGATCTGGACACCGCCACTGACCCTTGCCGCCGCCATCACGGAGTTGCCCCTGCTGACCACGCTGGCGGCGGGCCTCGCCGCGGCGTGGCTCCTGGGCTTGATGACGAAGCGGCTCGGGCTGTCCCCGATCGTCGGCTATCTGCTCGGGGGCGTTGTCATCGGGCCGTATACGCCCGGGTTTGTGGGCGACGAGGAGATCGCGCATCAACTCGCCGAGATCGGCGTGATCCTGATGATGTTCGGCGTCGGGCTGCACTTCAAGCTGAAGGATCTCGTCGCGGTTCGGCGGATCGCGATTCCCGGCGCGATCGTGCAGAGTCTCTCCGCGACGATCGTCGGAACGCTCATCTTCCTCGCATTCGGCTGGGCGTGGCAGTCCGGCATGGTCATCGGCATGGCGATGGCCGTGGCCAGCACGGTCGTCCTGCTCCGCGTGCTCATGGATAAGGAGATGCTCGCCACGCCCCACGGGCACGCGGCCGTCGGGTGGTTGCTCGTCGAGGACATCTTCACCGTGCTCGCTCTCGTCTTCGTCCCGATGATGGCGGTCGGCGAAGCCGCCGAGGCGTCCCGGACCATCGAGAGCGCAGGCGGCGTCTTCATGGCGATCGCCATCGCGCTCGGCAAGTTCGGACTGCTCGTCGCGATACTGCTGCTCGCCGGATCCCGCGTCATCCCCTGGTTGCTCGGCAGGGTCGCCAAGCTGCGGTCGCGCGAGCTGTTCACGCTCACGGTCCTCGTCCTTTCTATCGCGATCGCGGTCGGCTCGGCGGCCCTCTTCGGCGTCTCCGTCGCGCTTGGCGCGTTTCTCGCGGGCATGGTCGTGGCGCAGAGCCCGACGAGTCATCAGGCCGCCGCGGACGCGCTGCCGCTCCGCGATGCGTTCGCCGTCCTCTTCTTCGTCGCCGTCGGCATGCTGTTCAACCCCGTGTTCGTGGTTCGCGAGCCGCTCATGCTCGCCGCCGGGCTCGGAATCGTCCTGATCGTCAAGCCGATCGCCGCGCTCGTGATCGTGTCGATTCTCGGCTACTCCGGTCGCACCGCGCTGACGGTCGCTCTCGGTCTGGCGCAGATCGGCGAGTTCTCCTTCATCCTCGGGCAGGTCGCGCTGCTCCATGGCGTGATCCCCGCGGACGGACAGCAGATCCTCGTCGGCGTTGCGATGATCTCGATCACGCTCAACCCGATCCTGTTCGGATCGCTGGATCGGATCGAGGCATCGGCCCGGCGAGTCTCCTGGCTCTGGAGACTCCTCGATGGCAAGGCCGAGCGCCTCCGACGGGCCGTGAACGAGGCCACCTCTGCTCGCATCGCGCAGGTAGAAAAACCCCTCGCAATCGTCGTCGGACACGGGCCGGTCGGTCGACTCGTCGACGGCCTCCTCCGCGATGCCGGCTTCCACACCGTCATTGTGGAGATGAATCTCCGCACCGTCGAGTCGCTTGTCGCGAGTGGACGCTCAGCCATCTTTGGAGACGCTACGAGGCCGGAGATCCTCGAAGACGCCGGGATCCGTCGGGCGCAGTACCTCGTCGTCACGCTTCCACACGCTGAGAACCGCTCCGACCTGGTTCAAATCGCCAAGGAATTGAACGCCGACGTCCAGATCATCATGCGCGCGCGTTATCTGGGCGAGGCCGAAGGGCTCAGCGAATGGGACAAGACGATCTCTGTGTACGAGGAGGGCGAAACCGGCCTCGCGCTCGCGCGAAGGGTCATGGAGCTCCGGAAGATGGAGCCGGCGAAGATCGATGCCGTCCTCGACGCCGTGCGCAAGCTGTGGCGGCTCGGCCCATGAGCGCGTACGCTCCGCGAGGACCAGCGACGACTTAGGGCGCGTTTTCACCTGCCGAATCCGACTCCCCCTCGCGCTGGCCCGTCTTGCGGTAGATCGCCCGACCGCTGGCGTAGCGCTCGGGATCCACGTCGATCCGGAGGGGCTGCCCCGCCTGGTGCTGCTCGTGCAGCCGCTCGAGCATCGGCACGCACCACCCGCACCCCGTTCCGGCGCCGAGGCACTCGCTGATCAGCGAGGCGGCGGAGGGGTCCTCCCGCTTCAGATACGTGCGGATCTTCCGCAGGGAGACCCGAAAACAGAGACAGACGTGATCGTCAGGACCCATTGGGACGATCCTATCCACGCCGCTCACGCCGACATCCCCGAACCCCATATCCTTTCCCGATGCCCGCACTCGACTACCACACCGCCGGCGAATCCCACGGCCCCGCCCTGATCACGCTGATCCAGGGTCTGCCGTCGGGCGTGGAGATCGATCTCGACTTCATCAACAACGAGCTCCGCCGCCGCCAGGGTGGCTACGGGCGCGGCGGGCGCCAGCGCATCGAGACGGACTCGGCGGAGATTCTCTCCGGTGTGCGGCAGGGGCTGACGATCGGCTCGCCGCTGGCGATCCGCATCGCCAACAAGGACAGCCGCATCGACGACCCGATCAAGACACCGCCCGTCCACCGCCCGCGCCCGGGGCACGCCGATCTTGCCGGCAGCGTGAAATGGCTCACGACGGATTGCCGCGACACGCTCGAGCGCGCGTCGGCGCGCGAGACGGCGGCGCGGACGGCCGCGGGCGCGGTGGCGCGCTGCCTGCTCCACCACTTCGAGATCGAGGCGTTCGCCTTCGTGCGCTCGATCTTCGACGCGGAGTGGGAGGGCGAGGTCGATCCCGAACGGATCGACGCCCTGCGCGCGCAGCGCGACGCCTCAGAGGTCTCCTGCCCCGACGAGGCGACGAGCGAGCGCATGATCGCGGCGATTCGGCAGGCGAAGATCGACAAGGACACCGTCGGCGGGCTCATCGAGTGCCACGTGGTGAACTGTCCCGTCGGGCTCGGTTCGTCCATGGATTGGCGGACCAAGTTGGATGCACGCCTCGCGTGGGCGGTGATGGGCATTCAGGCGATGAAATCGGTCGAGATCGGGCTGGGCAAGGAGACGGCGCGCCGGCATGGGTCCGACGTGCATGATCCGATCGGACACGACGCGTCGAAACTCGACACGCCCTCGCTGGGCTTCACGCGCACCAGCAACAACGCCGGCGGGCTGGAGGGCGGCATGACCAACGGACAGCCCGTCGTCGTGCGCGCCGCAATGAAGCCGATCTCGACGCTCCTGCGAGGGCTGCCCTCCGTCGATCTCAACACCAAGCAGGCGGAGCAGTCGCAGTACGAGCGCTCCGACATCTCGGCCGTGCCCGCGGCGTCGGTGGTCCTGGAGAACGTGGTCGCCTTCGAGATCGCGCGGACGATGCGCGAGAAGTTCGGCGGCGATTCGCTGCTGGAGATGCACCAGAACTACGAGGCGTACCTGGAGAAGGCCCGCCTGCTCCCGCTGGAGCCGCCGATTGAGGGGATGGAGATCGCCTGAAGGAGCCTCTGAAAAACCCCATCTCCCGCCGGGAGAGGGCTGGGGTGAGGGGCTCTCCGCTCCGAACTCGACGCCTCAAACTCACGATGGCGGCCTGTTGCGCACTTGTTCAGAGACCCCTGAATGCCTTCGGGCGTCAGCGGGCGACGCCTATTCCTGGATCGCTGTGCGGTCAGGGAAGCCGCTCAACCCCGATTCCTCGCCCCGTCGCGCTGATTCTCAGGCGGGCTGATGGCCTTGGCTGCGCGGCTGACAGGCTCGCTTGGATCGTCGTGCAAAGCCTTCAGCCGATGCTCCAGCCGGAACGGGCCCCGTTTGTTCATCGCGCTGACTGCATAGAGCCGCACCCACCAGACGTCGTGGCGGCTGAGTCGGTTGAAGGCGTCGCGGGTCTCCCAGGGCGCGTCGCCGCGGAGCATGCTGTGGTCGTATTTCCAATCGATCTTCTTGATCGTCCAGTGATCGTCGAAGACCGCCTCGGCGTCGGGGAGTTGATCGGGATAGATGTCGAGCAGGATGTCCATCGCCATGAGAGGGTGGGAGCGGAGCATGTACTCGATGAGGGGCGCGGCCTCCTCGACGGGGTGCATGCGCATGTAGTCCTCATGGAGGCGAAAATCGGGGTATGGATACCGGCCTTTTTCGAAGACTTCCCAGATATGACTCGGCGGGCCGAGATCCCGAGAGGCCATCCTTTCTAGAAACATTTCTCTGAACTCACCGCCTGGCCGCACCTCGCTGACCCACGTGTCGAGCAGGACGCGCGGCGGGGCTGAACCAATGATCATCACAGCGCTCCAGTCTCCCCTGCGCACGGCGCTGAAGATGAGTTGACGGTATTCACTGGCGCCCTCCGGGTTCTCCTCGAGGAACTGCACGAAATCGCCAAGTGCGGTGGTGTATTCAGAGACCTTAGCAAAGTACTCCTTCAGACGGCCGTCGCTCATCTCGTCGACGCGCTCGATCTGCGCTTCCATTTGATCGCGTTCGTCCTGGTTGGCCGACGCAACCAAGGCGCAAGCGACGCCCATGCAGAAGACGCCCGCCAGCGGCGTGAGACGCGATGGTCGGAAGCGGAGGAACCGTCTGGGAATGGACTCACCGAGAGACATTGTTGGGGACTCCTTGAATCATGGCGGGCAAGCGTGTCCTCTCACTTCTCCTGCGTCTCAGTGGCAACCGACTGGACGAGCGGACTCGGATCCGCTTGCAGCCTTTGAACGACCGCGGTGTCGCGGAGAGCCGGCTCCTGCCGCATCACTTCAGCGACGTAGAGGCGGATCCACCACGCGTTGCTTCCAGCGAGCGACTTCAACTCGCTCAGCGCCTCGGGACGAGCCTGCTCTGCCTCGCGAAACCCGTTCCGCTGCCGCCACAACGTGACGTCGACGAGATGCTTTGCCCACAGCGCCTTGCGACGAGCCTCGTGGTTCCCCTCGCCGGCGGGATTGTCCAGGCGCATGAACATGAGGAGGGCGGAGCCCGGGTCGTGCTGGTACATCCAACGGACGAATCGGTCCGGGGCGGCGGCCCGACCTCGATGGGTTCCCCCAAGGTAGCCATGGAAGATCGAGTAGTCGGTGCAGTCCGGAGCGCCCGTGGGATTGGCGATGCCTTGCAAGAGCTCTTCAGCCTCGCTCCAGAGTCTCGGATCTCTCGTCTCGATGTATGGCGCGACCCCGCGGAACAGCTCGTCACGATCGATGTTGAGCGCGTCGATCACGACGGGCATGACCATGGCCTCGCGCGTCGTGTCCGTCTCGGGAAGCGCGCTGTACGCGAGCAACTGGCCCACAAGGCGCTCCGGTTCGGATGTTCGGATTCGCTCAAGCCGGTCGAGCGCCCGCCGGCGCGCCAGGTCATCGTTCGCATTCGCCACATTGTCCAGCAGCACCGCCACCTGCGGGTCGAGACGGGGTTCGGGAACGCTGACCTGCTGGCCCAGCGCCGGAGCGGTGAGAACGGTGGCGAGCATCACGGTCAGGATCATCAGGCGCTGCAACAACAACCTCCATAGAGCCTTCGCGACTGATTCTTCCGGGGCGGGCCTCAGGATCGCAGCGCGGCCGAGACGGAGTCAACCAACACTGGCTCCTTGTCCCGCTGCGCAGCTATTTCGGGGGATTGATGGCGTTCACGGCCCGTTTGACGGCGTCGTTTGGGTCCCTCCGCAGGTCTCGCGGGCGGTCCCACCGCAGCTTGAACGGGCCGCGCTCGGCCGTCACGCTGAGCGCATAGAGCCTGACCCACCAGACGTCGTGGTGGCTGAGGCGTGTCAGCGCCACGAGCGTCTCGTGGGGCGCTCGGCCTCGATGCATGCTGTGGTCGTATTTCCAATCGATCTTCTTGATCGTCCAGTGATCGTCGAAGACCGCCTCGGCGTCGGGGAGTTGATCGGGATAGATGTCGAGCAGGATGTCCATCGCCATGAGAGGGTGGGAGCGGAGCATGTACTCGATGAGGGGCGCGGCCTCCTCGACGGAGTGCGTGCGCATGTAGTCCTTGTGGAGAGCGTAGTCGGGATGTCTCTCTTCAAGAGCGTCCCACACACCAATGGGCCGCTCGACATCTCGAGAGGCCATTCTCTCCAGGAACTCGTCCCTGAACTCGCCGCCAGGGCGCGTCGCCTCTACCCACGTGTCGAGCAGGAATCGCGGCGGCGCTGAACCAACGATCATCACAGCGCCGAAGCCTCCCTTACGCACAGCGGTGAAAATGAGTTGCCAGTATTCACTGGCGCCCTCCGGGTTCTTTTCGAGGTACTCCACGAAATCGCCAAAGGCGTCGTTGTAGTCGGATATCTTTGTGACGTAGTCCTTCAGAAGGCCGCCGCTCATCTCGTCGACGCGCTCGATCTGCGCTTCCATTTGATCGCCGTCGTCCTGGTTGGTTGACGCAATCACAGAGCAAGCGGCGCCGATGCAGAGCACGCCCACCAGCGGCGTGACCAGCGGTGTTCGGAAGCGGAACAACCGTCTCAGAAGGAAGTTACCGAGAGACATGATTGGTGACTCCTTGAATCATTGTCGCGCGCACCTGTGGGTGATCGTCGATCGTGCCATGGTCGAGCGAGAGCCCCCACCCACCCGGCGGAAGGGCATTCACGTTGATGTCGATGGCTGGGCCGGGAACCGGCGCCCCGTTGACGTTGAGCGGGAAGTTGGCCACCGGCTGCCACAGGTTGATGTGGAACTGAGTCCCTGGCGGCAGATTGGTCTCGAGATCCTGATCCCCGTCGCTGTCATTCTGGATCGCATCGATGTATTCGGTAAAGGCCATGATGAACCCTCCCGCAGGCGGTTGGTTCTGGAGCCGCTGCGCGAGATCCTGCACCGACCCGCCGCCGTGGCTGTAGCCGAGAATCGCGACCTCGTCGACCGCGCGCTCTTCCACGGCGGATACAGCCTCATCGGACGCTGCGCCTGAGCCATCCGAACTCACTTTATCTTCATCGTAGAGGCGTACATCGTACCCCTCCCTGTACAGAACTTCGGCAATGTCCGTGGTGCCGTGCAGGAAGGGGTCGATGCCCAGATTCGGCGCCCCCTCCCCCGTCAACACGATCACCGCGCTGCTGAACGTGAAAAAGCCGATCGAGTCGGAGGCGTACACCTCGCCGGTGTCGTCGTCCCGCGCCTCCAGCGTCAGGACGCTCACGCCGGGCTCGACCGCCTCCACCCACAGGACCGACGTATCGATCGGGCCGTTGAACTTGAGCTCCTCGTCGTCGGTGCTGTTCAGGACGAGCCCGCTCTCCGTCCACACCTCGATGACGCCCGTCGATGGCTTGAGGGAGTATCTGAATCCAAGGTTCGGATCCGGATAGGGCTCGAGCGCCAGGGACACCTTGAGCAGGTCGTCCTCGTTCTCATCTTCTTGATTCTGCGGGGACACGATCTCATCGAAGTCCGGCGTGTCGTTGTCGTCGTCCCCATTGAAACGGATCCCGGCGCCGGGGCTCTCCTCGTCTCCATCCGGCACGGTGTGGAGATTGAAGTCGAAGAACTCCGTCTGCGGGCGATGGGCGATCATGTCGAGCTCCCCCACCGCCAACTGGAGATCATCCATGCACATCTCGCCGTCGACGGTGACGACGGCGGCGAGCGTCACAATCCCCGGCGTCTGGAGGGCCGTCACGTCCAGCCTGCCCGAACCGCCCCAGCATGAGCCGCAGGTCGTCGCCGTCGACTGTTGCGTCGCCAGTCAGATCAGCGGGCGAATCGG
The DNA here is from genome assembly GCA_964451515.1 of uncultured Phycisphaeraceae bacterium. Classification (GTDB taxonomy): domain Bacteria; phylum Planctomycetota; class Phycisphaerae; order Phycisphaerales; family UBA1924; genus CAYVIJ01. Next base: position 25,196 of record CAYVIJ010000016.1, read on the forward strand.
GCCTGGTGGGCCGCCTCTCGGAGCGGGGTCGTTGCATTCGCCTCGGCATGGGCGTTTGACGAAGCGAATGGAAACGGATCGGTGGGGCAGGCGGCCCTGCCTGCCCGGACTTGTTGGTCCCTCGCGCGCTCTCGTTCCAATCGTGTCGAATCGGTCCCACTTGCCCGGGCAGGCACGGCGGCCTGCCCCACCGGTCTTTGGTGTGAGCGAAGGTCGGATGCGCGCCACGCGACGGCGGGCGGGGCCGCCCGCCGCTACCGGGTTGGGTGTGAGGGAGTGACGGCCTGGAGGGCCGAGCCAGCGGGAGCCGACCGCGCGCGGCGCCCCTACCACGTCCCCGCGAGACCCCCTACCATGGACGCTCCATGAGTCCATTCGCCGCGTTCATCGACGCCCAACTCTTTGTCTCGGCCCACGTGAACATCATCGTGGTGCACGTGATTCTGCTGACGGTGGCCTACCTGATCTTGATGGAGCGGAAGGCCTCCGCGTACATACAGGATCGTCTGGGGCCGAACCGGGCGGGGCCGTGGGGGCTGCTCCAGCCCATCGCCGACGGACTGAAGTTCCTCCTGAAGGAGGACTACATGCCGACGGGGGCGGACAAGGCCCTCTTCACGCTCGCCCCCTGCGCCATCATCATCCCGGCGCTGATCGCCTGGGCGGTCATCCCCTGGGGCGGCTATTGGATGGCGCCGGACATCCCCACCCCCTTCGGCACGATCGAGGGCGAGAAAGTTCTCGTCTCCTCGGCGGATGTGAACATCGGCGTCGTGTATCTGCTCGCGGTGACGTCGCTGGGGGTCTACGGCATCACGCTGGGCGGCTGGGCGTCGAACAACAAGTACTCGTTCCTGGGAGGGCTCCGCGCGACGGCGGGCATGATCTCCTACGAGATCCCGCTGGGCCTGGCGCTGCTGATCGTCCTGCTCACCGCGGGGACCGTCTCGCCTCAGCGGCTCGTCGAGGCGCAAGTCGCGGGGGGGTGGTACGTCCTGGCGCATCCGCTGGCGGCCATCCTCTTCTTCGTCGCGATCATGGCGGAGGCGAACCGCGCCCCCTTCGACAACGCAGAGGCCGAGCAAGAGCTCGTCGGCGGCTATCACACCGAATACTCCTCGATGCGATTCGCGATGTTCTTCCTCGCGGAATACGCGGCGATGATCACCTCGTCGGCGTTTCTGGCGCTGCTCTTCTTCGGCGGCTATCACCTGCCCTTCGTAGGGCTGACGTCGCCGGAGGCGACCTCTTTCGCGGCGGTGCTGGTGAAGTTCCTCGTGTTCTTCGGGAAAGTGCTGGTGGCGATCTTTCTGATGATGGTCGTTCGCTGGACGATCCCCCGCGTGCGGTGGGACCAGGTGATGAAGCTGGCGTGGAACGCGCTGATCCCGCTCGGGATCGTGCTCGTCGTGGCGACCGCCTTCATGGTCTACTTCGGGGCAACGGCCTGGTGGGAGCTGCTGCTCATGAACGCGGGCGTCGGCGTCGTGATCGTCGCGCTTCAGCCGCTGTTGCCTAGGAGCGTCAACCGATCCATTCCTCTCGCCGGCTCGCGCTATCGCCCGCTCGAGGGCGAGCGGGTGGTCACCGCGGCGACGGGCGAGGCCGCGTTGGCCGGCGGCCCGGCCGTCCGGTCGCGCGACGGCGCGCGCGAAACGATCACCAGCGCGCACTGAGGCGAAGAAGATCCGCCTCCGCCGATCTCATAGACTCGCCCCGTGCGCATCGTGGCGGTCGATCTCGGAGACAAGCGGACGGGCCTCGCCGTCGGAGACGACGAGACGGGGATGGTCTCGCCGCTGAGCGTGGTGGAGATCCCGCTGAAGGATGAGTCGGGACTGATCGCCGCAGTCACGAAGGCGGCGGTTGAGTACGGCGCAGACATCCTGCTCGTCGGGCTCCCCCTGAACATGGACGGGTCGGAAGGCCCCCGCGCGAAGCTCGTGCGCGCGTTCGCGGAGCGACTCGGCGCTCGCGCCGACCTGCCCGTGCGCTATCAGGACGAGCGGCTGACCTCCGCCGAAGCCGACTGGTCCATGGCCCGCTCCGGCCTGACGCGCGGGCAGAAAAAAAGCCGCCGCGACGCTGTGGCCGCGGCGGCGATTCTGCGTGATTTTCTGAGGCGGGAGGAGGGCGCCGGTCAGGAGGGCGACTCGGACTGATCCGCCTTCGCGCCCGCGACGGGCTTGCTGGCGGCGAGGAGCATCGGCAGGATGAGGACGAGAATGGCGATGACGGCGGCGGGCCCTGCGATGGTCGCCACGGAGGCGAAATGCGGATCCCAGATGCGCCAGGGATAAGCGGCCGGGAGCAGACCGAAGGCGCGCTCGGTGGTCACCTCGATGGTCTCGCCCCCCTCGTTGATCCCGGTCTCCTCGAAGAGATCGCCCATCTCGCCCGCGTCGTCCGCCGCCTGCTCCTGCGCCGGCTGCTCGGAGGGCACGAGGTTCTTGGTGAACCGCTCGCGCCCCGTCGCCGACCAGAGGGCGAAGGACTGGGCGATGAGGGCGACGCAGAGCAGCACGACGACGACCTGCGCGCCCCGCCCCAGAAGCATCATCCTTGACTTTGCGTCCTTCACGGCGCTCAGATCCTCACCCGCGGCTTCGGCGGCGCTGCTCCATCATCTCCTGCATGGAGACGGTGGAAAGAAAGAGTCGCGTGTCGATCTCGATCGTGTTCGCGAGCTTGTCGCCGACGATGGGATCCTCGATGCCAAAGTCGGCGAGCGTGATGGTGTAGCTGGCGCGGATGGCCATGAGATCGCCCGGCGCACGGGAGCGCGTGCGCTCGCTCTCGGGCATCAGGACGATCGTCGCGGGGACCTGCATCTCGCGTGTGACGCCCTTGATCGTCATGTCGCCGACGAGCGTCATCTCGTAGCTGGTGAAGCTCGCCTGCTCCTTGACCTTGCGGACGTTCCGCGACTCGGCGACGGCGAAGACGATGTCCGGGTGCTCGGAGGCGTTGAGCCAGCGGCTGCCCTGCATGTGCTCGTTGCGCAGCGGGATGCCCGTGTCCATCGACGCGATGGGCAGATGGAACTCGCCGGCGGCGAGTCTCGGGGTCGAGCCGCTCTTATCGAGGACGCCGTAGCCGATCACCTGATTGCTGACGCCCTTGATGTCTTCGAGCGGCGCCTCGGAAAGGAACGTGATCTGCGCATCCCGCCCCTTGTGCACGTGATAGACCGTTCCAAGCGACTGGTGCTTCGGCGGGACGATGAGCCCGTTGCCGGCCTCGTTCTTGTCCGCCTCCGCCAGCGCCACGCCCGATCCCGCGGCGATGACGCCGAGGGAGAGGGCGGCGAGAAGCCCCGTACGGATGAGTCCACGCTTCGTCCAGGAAGCTCCGCGAGCGGTTCGATCGATCATTGGTTCAGTCTCCTTCTGAGTCGGCGAGCGCTTCCGCTCCGCCCCGGCGCCTCCCACATGGCAGGCGCCGCCGCCCCGCCCGGGACATGGCCCACGATAGCCGAGGCGGCGTCGTGAGTGGCAAACGATCGCCATCTCCTTCTTCTTCCACGCATCTGACGGGAATCAGAGGGCTGGAAACGCCGACGCCCCGCCTCGGTACAACGACTGAAAATGGGGGGCGGCGGGCAATCCGTCCTCGCCTCGTCTTTCCGGGCACGACTCCAATATCCTTGCGTGTATGAACCGCATCATTCAAATGCTCTCGCTGTTCGCCCTCCTGATGACTCTGGCGGAGCCCGCCCGGGCGGCCTCGCCGACGATCGAGACCGTCGACGACCTGCTCCGCGAGATCGAACAGGCCGGGGAAGGGCTCGAATCGCTCACCGCACGCATTCAGTACACCCGCCGCTTCAAGCTTCAAGGCGATGTGCATATCCGTAGAGGCCGCCTCGCCTACGCCGTGGATCCGACCGATCCGCGTGATCGCCGTTTCGCGGTCCTCTTCGACACGCTGCTGATCCCCGGCGCGCGGATGGAGGAGGAGCCTCAACATTGGATTTTCGATGGGCAGTGGCTCATCGAGAAGCGCCTCAAGCAGAAGCAGTTCATCAAGCGGCGAGTGGCGCCGCCCGAGGCGGACTTCGACCCACTGCGGGTCGGAGAGGGACCGCTGCCCATCCCGATCGGGCAGAAGGCGGAGGACATCACACGCCGATTTGACGCGGAGCTGCGCGCCGCGGGGGAGCTCTTTGACGCAGACTCGCCCCTCGCCGAGCAGGTGCAGGGCGCCCATCAACTGCGCCTGACGCCCCGGGAGCAGTTCGCGGAGGAGGAGGAGTTCCGCGAGATCCGCCTCTGGTACCGCTGGAATGAGCAGACGGATCGCCTGGTTCCCATCCTCTCGCGCACGACCAACCGTCAGGGGGATGAATCGTACGTGCAGCTGGTCGACGTCGAAGCCGGCGGCGCGGTGGACCCGGCGATGTTCGAGACCGCGACCCCGCCCCGCGGAAGCGGCTGGGACGTCCAAATCGTCGAGAGCATGGACGCGGCCCATGCGCAGGCCGATGAGCAGTAAGACACGCCCAAATCCCGGCAAGGAGGCGCCCATGCATCCCCTCCCCCGTTCATTGATTCTCGCGCTGGCGCTGGCGGTCTCCATGGCGGCGTCGCCCGCGGGCGCGCAGGTGGGCGCGGTCGAGCTGGAGCAGACGGGGCGGATCGAGCCGATGGCCCCCCCGGAGCCCGCCCCGGCGCTGCTGCAAGCCCTGGAGGCGCCCTATCTCACGGAGGAGGAGGGCGCGTGGCTGCGCGTCGAGCATGGCGTCTGGCGCGACTCCGATCTCGAGGATCCCGCCCGGCGCGCACGGGCGGCGCTGATGGTCGGCGCGTGGGACGACGCCTCGCTCTCGAATCCAGCGGCGGAGCAGGAAGATCGCGCCGAGGCGGCGGTGCTGCGAGGGGACCCTGAGATCGCGCTCGAGATCCTGGCGGGGGAGCAGTCGCCGCGCGCCCGGCGGGTGCGGGCGGCGGCGCTGGAGGAGCTCGGGAAGCTCGAGGAGGCGGAGGCGGCGATCGATCCGCTGGTGAACCAGCTTCTGCGCGAGCGGACGGACAGCGCGGATCTGCTGGTCGAGGGCGTCCGCGCGCTCTGGCTTCGGGCGAATCTGCGCGGGCAGCCCGCGTCGGACTACCGCCGCATGATGGAGCTGCTCGGGCGCGCCCGGAATGAGCTCGATCGTCTTCACACGGGCGCCGCCCTGAGCGAGGCGCGTCTGCTGTACGCGAAGGACAACCGCCAGGAGGCGGGGCAGGCGGCGGTGGAGGCCCTGGCGCTGAATCCATCCAGCGCGGAGGCGTGGTGGCTGGTGGGGCGTCTCGCCGTCGATGGCTTCAACTTCGATCGCGCGCGCGCGGTCGCGCTCTCCCTTGATCGTCTCGCGCAGCGCTTCGCGGAGGCGACGGGATCGGACCAGCGCTTCAGCCCCCATGCGGATCTGATTCTCGCGGGGGCGTGGCTGCGACAGAATGAGCCCGAGATGGCGGCGGAGGAGCTCTCGGAGACGCTGGCGCGCTACCCGAAGAAGCGGGAGGCGCTCGCGCTGGAAGTTGCGATCTCAGCGGTGCAGTACGACTTCGAGCAGACCGAGCGGCTGCTGGACGAATACGAGAAGCTGAGCCCCGGCTCGGCTGAAGCGCTCTTCGCCGCGGGCGAAGCGCTCGCGGAGAACCGTCAGTACGGGCCGGCTTCCGAGTATCTGGAGCGCGCTGCGGCGCGCCGCCCGAACTGGCCTCCGACGCTGGTCGAGCTCGGACTGCTGGAGCTGCAATCGGGACGCGATCAGCGCGCCCTCGATGCGCTCCGCGAGGTCGCGGAGCTGGATCCATTCAACACCCGCGCCGCCAACAGCCTCTTTCTGCTCGAGGAGCTGCTGACGTACGAGATCATCGAAAGCCCCCACTTCCGCGTGCGCTACAGGCCCGGCGTGGATCGCGTGATGGCGGAGGACATGATCGAGCCGCTGGAGGAGATCCATCGAAACGTGGCCATTCCGCTGGATCATGAGCCGCCCGTGAAGACGACGGTCGAGCTGATGCCGAATCACGAGTGGTTCGCGGTGCGCATCACGGGGATGCCCGCGATCCACACCATCGCCGCCGCGACGGGGCCCGTCATCGCGATGGAAGCGCCCAAGACGGGGCCGCGCCACTCGGGCGTCTACGACTGGAAGCGGGTCGTTCAGCACGAGTACACGCACACGGTGACGCTCTCGCGGACGAACAACCGCATTCCGCACTGGTTCACCGAGGCGGCGGCGGTGCATATGGAGCAGGCGCCCCGCGACTACAGCACATGCATGCTGCTCGCCGGGGCGCTCGAGAGCGACAGCCTCTTCGACCTGCGCGAGATCAACGTCGCCTTCGTCCGTCCGAAGAAGCCGACGGACCGCTCGCAGGCCTACGCGCAGGGCCACTGGATGTACGAGTACATCTTGGAGCGCTGGGGGGCGCGGGCGCCGCTGGAGCTGATGGATCTGTACGCCGAGGGTCTGCGCGAGGCGGAGGCGATGCGCAGCGTTCTGGGGCTCTCGCAGGAGGACTTCCTCGCGGGTTTCACGGCGTGGGCGAAGGAACAGGTCCGCTCCTGGGGGCTGCTCGCGTCGCCAACCGTCGGCGCGCTGCGTCTGGAGGCGACGCTCGATGACGAGGAGGCCGCTGGGAAGCTGCGCGGCGCCCTCTCCGAGTTGGCGCGGGGCGTCGGGATCGGCACGAGCCGCGCCTTCGCCGCCGTCTCATGGGATCCGCCGCTTGTCGAGGTCAGCGCCGAGCGGGTCGACTCGTGGCTGGCGGCGCATCCGAAGCATCCGGATCTGCTCGAGCTCGCGGCGACGTTCGCGATGCGCCGCGCCGAGGGCGATGTGACGCCCGAGATGGCGCCGCTGCTGAAGCGTTGGGCTGCGGCGCGGCCTGTCGATCCGGCGCCGCATCGCCATCTGGCGCGCTTGTATCTCGCCTCCTCCGACCCGGAGCCTCGCCGGCGGGCGATTCCTCATCTTGAGTATCTGGACGCGCGCGAGCAGAAGACCACCGCCTACGCCGTCGAGCTCTCCAGGCTTCTGCGTCGCGCGGGCGATCTCGAGCGCGCTTCGGAGAAGGCGGAGCGGGCCACGCAGATCGCCCCCTTCGACGCGGGTCATCGCGAGCTCGCAGCCACCATCGCGCTCGAGGCGCGGGATCTGGCCGCCGCGGAGCGGCATATCGCGGCCCTCGTGGAGCTCGAGCCCGATCGCGAGGTTCACAAGCGTCGCCTGGAGGCGGTGCGCCGGCTCCGGGAGGGCGCGGGCTGAGCCGGGCTTATCGATTCTCGTCGGGCTGGGGATCCGAATCGGCGTCGGGGGCGTCTTCCGGGGGCGCCTGCTCACCTTCGCCGCGCTGGCGACGAGCCTCATCGATCATGGGCTTGAGGGCGGTGTAGACCTCAGGCGGCATCTTGAAATCGCTCTGGTCGATGGCGTTGAACTCGACCTCATCGAATTCTGCGATGCCGACGAGCTGGCGGTTCATGCCGGGCTGGGAGCGGAAGGTCATCTCGGTGGTGTGCACCATGACGCCGTCGATCTTCTCCCAATCCTTGTAAACGGTGGTGATCGTGACAGTCCCCTGGGGCGTACTGGTCGACTGCTGCTCTCCGATGCGCAGACCAGTCTCGATGTCGAAGAAGTGGAAGCGCTCCTGGCCTGCGAGGTCGACGACGCGCACGCGGTGGGCGTCGCGATCATCGAACTGCGTGCGGTCGATCGTGCGGATCGACTCATAGTGCTCCGCATAGTTCAGATCCCAGAAATAGTCGTAGTTGAACGAGTTGGTCTCATCCGGGGCGACGGAGGGCTGGGCGCCGAGGACATCGTCATATTCCCACGCGAACTCGCCGTCGTAGCAGGCGACGCGCCGTCCGCGCACCATGTGATCAGTGAGCTCGAGCCAGACGCGATCAGGCGCCAGGCGCTTGATCACGATGCCGGAGACCTGCGCCTGCATGGGCCACTCATAGGTCCCGGACATCAGGATCGAGCGGTTCTTCCGGATCGCCTCCTCGCCGCCGCGCGCCTCGATGTGGCGCGCGATGATTTGGTCAGCGAAGGGAACCGCCGCCTCCGCCGGGGCGTCGGCCTCCTGTTCGAGGGGCTGCGGCGCGCCGATCGAGTGGTCCTGCCCCTCCGGCTCGGAATCCTGAGCAAGGGCGAGCGGCGTGAGCGCCGCGCCGATGAGCAATGCGATGGTCAAGCGAGTGGTCATGCCTGGTCCCCTGTGAAGGTCGTCAGTGGCATCGGCGAGTGAAGCGGGGAAGATGGGTAAAAATGGAGAAGCGCTCCCCGGACGTACAACGTTTTGCGACTGGGGAGTTTACCGCGATCGATCGGAGTGGTTCCACGAGCGGCGCCACAGGATCGGTAGCATCGGGTCCGTGAACGTGCTGGCCATCGAGACGAGCAACCCCACCGCCTCCGCGCGCGCACGCGGCGGCGTGGCCTTCGCCCGCTGGTCCGAGAACGGCTGGAGCGCCCTGCGGCGGGAGCGGCTCCGCCCCTCCGCCCGCCATGACGACGCCCTCCTGCCCGCCATCGCGCGCGTCTGCGAGCGCGCGGGCGTCGGCGCCCGCGAGATCGATCGCATCGGCGTCAGCCTTGGGCCGGGCGGGTTCACGGGCGTGCGCATCGGGGTCGTCACAGCCAAGCTGATCGGGGCCGTCTCCGGCGCGGCGGTCGTGGGGGTTCCCTCAACGCTCGTCGCGGCGCTGGCGCGCCGGCGGTGTGCGCCGCTGGGCGTCGCTTTGGCGGGCAAGCGCGGGACGGCGTGGGTCGCGCGGTGGGACGCGCCGGATCTGACGACGGAGGGCCTTCCACGCGCGGAGGCGGGCCGGCTGATGTCTGTCGACGACCTGGACGAGCTGCACGCCCGCGCCCCCATCACGACGCTCGTCTGCGGCGCGGGGACGCCCGAGTCGTTTCTCGAGTGGGCGCAGAGCGCCGGCGTTCGGACGGCGCCTCTGTGGCTGTCGCCTCTGCGTGTGCTGGAGGCGGCTGCGGCGCTGCCGCCGACGCCGCTGGAGGCGCTGCGACCGCTGTATCCGCGGGAGCCGGAGGCGGTCCGCAAGTGGCGGGAGCGCGGATAGCGGGGCCTCAGCGCTCGCGGGAAGCCGGCTGGGGGCGCTCAAGCGGCTCGGGCGACTGGGTGATGGGAGGCGCGGGGATGGCGCGCGCCGAGCGGATGACCAGCGGCTCGCTGGGGCGGTCTTCGTTGTCGGTCTGCACGCGCTCCATCGCCAGCACGGCGTCGGCGCCCCGGACGAGCTCGGCGAAGCACGAATAGGCGCCATCGAAGTTGACGCCGGCTTCGCGGCTCAAGCAGATGAAGAGCTGACTCGAGTTCGTGTTGAGCTCGGGCGTGCGCGCGACGGAGAGCGTTCCGAAGCGGTGCTGAAGCTCGGAGGGCTCAAGATCCATGTAGAAGCCCGCATTGCCGGCGCCGGAGCCCGTGGGATCGCCGAACTGAATGACGAATGGCACGCCCGCGCTGGAGTCGGCGACGATGCGATGGACGGGGATGTTGGTGTAGAAGCCGCGCTCGACGAGATCGATGACGTACCGCGTCGACCTCGGCGCCATGTCGGGGCGCAGGCGGAACTCGATCTCGCCCTTGTCCGTCTCGAAGACGATGTGCGGCAGCGGATAGATGCGTAGTCCGGCGAAGGCGACGCCCTGCTCGGGCGTGATGTACACGACGTCGGGGCGGAGCTGGAGGCGCGCCCGCGAGTTGAGATCGAAGAGCTGCTGAAGACCGACGCGATCACCCGTGTCGAAGGCGTGGAGGGCGGCTCGCTTGAGATTCTCGTTCTTGGCGAGGGCGGGCGTCGTCATCGGGTCGAGCACGAGCGGCTGCCCGACCGGCTTCCCGTCATCGATAACCTGGGCGATGCGGATCGTTCCCGAAGGACTGGCCCACAGATCGGGGAACAAGTCCGCCAGATCGACCACACCCGGGTCCGCGAACCGCCGATCCAGCGGCTCGTCTTCACCCCACCGGTAGATCGCGATTTCCAGATTCGAGCCCGCCTTTTCGGGAGGATCGAGACGAACCGGAATCGGCTGGTTCAGCCCGAAGAACTCGCGTCCCGGGGGCTCCGGCGTGAGCTGCGCCCGGGCCGGCGAGGCGGCGACGGCGAAGAGCAGAATCGCGGCGAACAGGGCGAATCGATGTCGGAATCCGGATCGGAATCGAAGCACGTCGGGCCTCCCGTAATGCAGTGGCGCCAAGATTGTCCTGCGCATGGATTGAACCGGGCAGGATAGTCGCCGATGCGAGTTTGCGTGGAGAAGGCGCCGCTCACTCAGCGGAGACGGAGCCTGGAGCGGGTCTGACCGCCCTCTGCCGTGGGCGGGTCGAGAACGCCGTCGCTCACGTCATCCAGACCGGGATTGCGCCCATCATCGTCACCCGGATCGAGATCCTCCGGATCGGCGCCGTTGAGGCGATTCCAGAGGGCCAGCGCCGGGACACCGTCCGGCGCCGCGCTGTCCCGCGAGGGCAGCGCGCCGGCGATGGCGCCGTTGTCGGGGCGCCACTCAACGGCCAGATCAGCCGTGAGAACGTTGCTGCCGATCCGGTGGTTGTAGTCGGGCAGCGTGCGCATGCCATCGGCCACGAGAGCGAATGTTGGCGGAAGCTGCTCGAAGTAGGGGGTCGATTGGAACGGTCGCAGGTCGTAGTTTGCGACGATCTCCGAGTCGAGCAGGCGCCACGCCCGCTTGTATTTCGAGACGTCGTGGAATCCCTGGTGCGACGGGCAGTAGAAGATCACGTGGGTGGAGAGATACTGCTCCGCGACAAGCCAGCCGAGCCCATCCCAAGCGTGAACGTGCTCGCCCTCGTGCATCAGCATCATCGTCTCGGGGCTCTGATAGCCGCGCTGGTCGACGTCCGGAGACGTTGAACGAGGCAACAGGCCGTCGTGGTCATCGGCGTACATCTGCACGGCGATGGCGACCTGCCGCAGGTTTGAGGCGCACTGAACCCGGCGGGCGGCCTCCTTCACGCGCGTCAGCGACGGCAGCAGCAAGCCCATGAGCACCGCGATGACCATCATGGAGACCAGCAGATCGATCAGCGAAAAACCGCGGGCGGCGGCGGATCGAGACCCACTCCCCACCGATTGGTCATTGCTGAATTGGACGTGGCGATGCCGCGTCAAAGGCCGCCCTCCTGACCTGGGACCCACCCGACAGGTGGTCAATCAGGCAAAGTCTAGCATTCGTATCGGGTCGATCACAAGATTGATTCCCGGAAGACGGGGTTTTCCCCGGGGCGACGCGAATCTGTTAGGATTTCGTTAGAGTTTTTGCATCAGCGCCCCGGATGCTGCGGCAGGCGTTGGCTCCCTGGGGGTTCGGCGCGGGTGATGGGGCCGCAGATCGCGTTGTTGGCTGAATTTGAGGGGATCCGCGGGATCGTCCGACGCGTAGAATGGAGGCAGCGTGTTTTCCCTCGGGTGGAAAATTTCGCCGCTTTGGCGCTTTCCGGATTTTCGGAGGACGCGAGGGCTGCGCCGTGGGATGATGAAGACGTGAGCAGCCACGAGCACGATCCCGATGGTCGGTTGATGCGCGCGATCGCCGCCGGCGACGAAGAAGCGGTGGTCCAACTCTACGATCGATTCGGCGCCCTCGTGTACCGAATGGCCTACCAGATGCTTCCCAAGAAGGCGGACGCGGAGGATGCGGTTCAGGAGATTTTCGTGCGTCTCTGGAGGAGCGCGGATCGGTATGACTCGGAGCGGGCGGCCCTGTCAACCTGGGTCGTCCTGATCACCCGCCGATATCTGGTGGATCGGCTCCGTCGGGCGAAAGTTCGGATCAAGACCCCGGTGACCCTCGAAGAGAAATGGGCCCCCGAGGGAGATTTAGAGACGCCGCTTATCGGCGTCGAGCAGCAGGATCGGTTCGAGAAGTTGATGGAGCGGATCAAGACTCTTCCGGAGCTGCAACAGGCCGTGCTGACAAGGGCCTACCTGCACGGCCAGACGCTCCGGCAGATTGGTTTGGAGTTGGACAGGCCCGTCGGGACGATTAAGAGCACGCTGAGTCGAGCCCTGGTTCGACTTCGAGAGACGGCAGTGAACGAGGAGTCGGTGGCATGAGCGCCCGCGAACTGACAACGCAAGAGCTTCTGGAGATGGCGTCCCTGGACGCTTTGGGGCTGCTGGAGCCCGAGGAGCGCAAAGCGTTCGAAAGGGCCTTTCGCGACGCCGCCCCCGAGGTGCGCGCGGAGATCCGACGGGAGCAGAGCCGGCTGACAAGCCAACACGAATTGCTGCCCGACGTCGAACCGCCCGCGGGATTGCGCGGGCGGGTGCTCGCGGCGGTGAGCGAGGCGATCGGCGTCGTCCGCGGGCGCGAGGTCGTCGGCTCCATCGCGCCGGGGGCTTGGGCGCTCCGCCGCAATGTCTCTCCGCTGTGGCGAGCCGCCGCCATCGGCTTTGCGACGGCGACGATCGTCCTGCTGGGCGTCGGCTTTGATCTGCACCGCTCCTACAGAGACACACTGGTGCAGTTCCAGAGCGGAACGCTGATCGAGGAAGTGCGCAAGCTCGATGTCGGCGCCAAATTCATCAGCCTCGCGCTGGATGAAGACGCCCATCACGTCCGCTTCGCGCCCGTCTCGAACGACACCGGCGCTGAGGCGATCCTCGTCATGGACGCTGATCTGCGAGAGGCGATTCTCGTGTGTCGAGGTCTCGATGCGCTGCCCTCAGGGCAGTATCACCTGACGCTCGTGGATCCCGCCACCGAACGCGCCGCGTCGCACCATCGGTTCGAGACCAATGGCGAGCTCATGGGTCAGCGGGTGGACGCGTTCTCCATGAAGCCCGGGATGCGCATCGAGATCGTCGCCGTCTCCGCCGACGGCTCGCGCTCGACGCCGGTCCTGACCAGCGCCATCTGAGCCTCCTTCAACAGCCCGGCGCCCGCCGAGTCCACCTGCTTTCAGGCAAGACCGGCGGGCTCTTTGCGTTTTGGAGCGCCATCCGGGGCGCCTGTGCTTCGCTGGCGGCGGCTCAGCGCATCTGCACGAGCGACTCGGGCTCGGGCCAGTCCTCATCGAGGACGCTCAGAGCCGCCGACTCGTCATCCAGACGCTGACGCGCCTTCGAGACCGCCACCCATAGCAACAGCGTCGCGAGAAAGGCGATCGCCACCGAGCCGCCCCAGATCGCGCCCGCAGCCTTCAGACGTGTCTCGTCGAGGGGCCGGCTCTCCGGCGCGGGCCCCTCGATGAGCGCCGTCGTCGCCTGGTCCGCCCGGCGGGACCGATTGTCGTTGGCGGTGGTGATGAGCGCGGCGAGGTAGGTGTCCAGGATGCGGCGCGTCCGATCGGGCCCGACGCCTCGCAGGCTGATCTTCACGCGATCGTTGCCGATCGGAGCGACGTCCAGATCCCGGCCCAGGCGCGTGCGCAGCGCCCCGGGGGAGGCGAGCTCCTCGAGCCCTCGCCGACCCATGCGATCGGCCGCGACCTCCACCAGGCGGGGATTGGTCGTGTATTCCTGAACGAATCGCTGCCACTCGACGAGTTGATCGGGGGGCGCGGAGGCCGCGGTCGGGAGTGATCCCTCGATGGTCGCGTGGGCCAGATACTCGCCCGGAAACGCCTGCCCCGCGACGTGCCAGGAGATCGCGCCGAGCACGCCGATGATCACAACGACATAGGCCACGAACGCCGCCGCGCGATTCCGGGACGTTCCGCGTTCGACCTTCCTCCGAGTCTTCTCGATCGCCGCCTGAGCCTGCGCAAGCTCCTGTCGTTTGCGCAGCATCGCCTCGTACTGCTGATGGCGCTCGCGCAGCGCTTGCTTGACCTGGACGAGCTTGTCCGACTGCTTCCTCAGCAGCGCCTTGTAGCGCTTGAGCCGGTGGCGACGCATCCAGATGAAGTTCTCGTCAACGGACCTCGCTGAGGACGCGGCCTCGCGCTGAGCCGACTCCAGCCGCGCCTTGAGAGTCTCGCTCTCCCCGGACGCCTTCTCGAGCCGGGCCCGCAGCGCCTCGATCGCCTGGTCGCGCTTGTCGAGCCCCTCCTGAAGCGAGGCGATCTCCTCGCCGGAGGTCTCCGCGCCGCTGTCTGACGCCTCCTTCAACCTCGACTCGAGCTCGGCGGCGCGGCGGCGCTCCGACTCCAGATCCGCCTGGGCGGCGTCGAGCTGGGCGCGCAGCTCCTCCACCTCGGCGCGGGCCGATTCGAGCTGGCTCTGGAGTTTCTCCTGCGCCGCCGCCAGCTCGGCGTCGGCGCCCCCCTGCTCCTCCGCCGTCTTTCGCGCCGCCTCCAGCTCCGCGGAGAGCTCGGCGATGCGCGCCTGCGCCGTCTCGAGCTCGCGCTCGAGCGCCTCGCGCCGCTTGTCGACCGCGTTCTCACGCGCCTCGGCGCTTTCGAGATGCTCGCGAGCCTCCTCGAGCCGCTTCGCGAGCGTCTCGAGCTCGTCGTCCTTCTCCTGACGATCCTTGCCGATTCGCCGCCGCTCGAGCTCGAAATGCTCGCGCTCGCGCGCCAGCTCCGCGGCGCGCTCGGACGCGTGCGTGATCGCATCGTTCAGCTTGGCGTTGGTCTCGTCGAGCTCCTTCCCCCTGGCCTCCAGCTCCTCCTGCTTCTTCGAAAGCTCCGTCTCGAATCTGCGGCGCGCTTCGTCGAATTCCTCGGATTTGGCGCGCAGCGACTCGCGCTCCTGCGCCACCGCCTGCTGCTCCTCCTCGAGCGCCGCCCGAGCGCGCTCCGTCTCGGCGCGCGCCGCCTCGATTTCCTCGCGATCCCGCTCCATCTGCGCGGCGCGCTGATCCAAAGCCTCGCGCTCGCTCTCGACGGAGCGCCGCGCTTCGTCGAGATCCGAATGCTCCGACTCCAGCGAGGCGCGCTTCTCCGCGATCTCCGACTCAAGCGAGGCGAGCGTCTGCTCACGCTCATCCAGCGAGGACGACCGCTGCTCGAACTCCGCCCGAGCCTCCGCCAGGGCGCGCTCCCGATCCAGCAGCTCCGTCTCCTGACGGCGCTGCGCCGCCTGCGCCTGCTTCAGTGCGGCGAGCTGGGACTCCATCTGCGCAATGAAATCGAGCGACTGGCTGCCCTCCTGCGAGCCCGCGTCCTGGCCCGAGGCTCCGCCGGTGAGGGGCGCATCGGAGGGAGTGTCATGGTGGTTCTGCATGGCGGGTCCTGATGGAGTGTCGAGGCGCGCGACGATGAGCCCGGCCGACGCGGCTGCGGGGGCGCGTCGGTCATCGCCGCAAGGCCTATCGGCGGTCCAAGGCCCGCTCTGAACCGGGTTTGCGCTCCCTTCCCGACCGGCGCCAGCGCTCGCGCCGCCCCGCTCGCGCCAGCCGGCGCGGGCGGCCCCGCCCGACCCTCTGCAACTCCTCGACATCTCCCCCCGGCAGGCACGGCGGCCCGTCGCGACCGGTGATGGCGCCCTACGGTTGCTCCACCGGAACACGCCGGATCCCGCCTGGCGGCGGCCGGCGGCGCGGCGTAGACTCTTCAAAGATTTCAGTCTCCAGTGAAAACCTGACGAGAGCATACCTCCGGCATGACGACCACACCCCTCCTGCACAACGACCTCGCCCGTCCGGAAACCGCGTCGGCGTCCGATCCGCGCCTCGAGCCGATCCGCGAGCGCGTCCTCGCGGGCGAGCGGCTCACGCTCGACGAGGGGCGGACGCTTTACGCGACGCCCGACGTCTGGGGCGTGCTCTCGATCGCCGACGCCGTCCGCCGACGCCTGCATGGAGACGCGACGCACTACAACGTCAACCGCCACATCAACTACTCGAACGTCTGCGCGCTCTCCTGCAAGTTCTGCGAGTTTCACCGCAAGCGCGGCGACCAGGACGCCTACGAGAAGTCGACCGACGAGATCCGCGCCGAGGCGCGCGGCGCCCGTGACTCCGGCGCCACCGAGCTGCACATCGTCGGCGGGCTGCACCCCTACCTCCCCTTCGACTACTACACCGACATGGTCGCCGCCATCAAGGATGAGACGCCCGAGATCCACATCAAGGCGTTCACCGCCGTCGAGATCGTCCACTTCGCCAAGATCGCCAGGCAGTTCAAGCGCGATGACCGCCAGGCGGGCATCCGCTGGGTCCTCCAGCGCCTGAAGGAGGCGGGTCTCGGCTCGCTGCCGGGCGGCGGCGCGGAGGTTTTCGACGACCGCGTCCACGACGAAGCCTTCAAAGGCAAGATCCGCTCCGACGTCTGGCTGGACGTCCATCGCGTGGCGCACGAGCTCGGGCTCAACACGAACGCGACAATCCTCTACGGCCACATCGAGTCGCGCGACGACCGGCTCGAGCACATGGACATGCTCCGACGCGCCCAGGACGAAGCGCTGCTGCGGCTTGGCTATGAGGCCGACCAGAGCGGGGCGATCACGCTGACGCGCGAGGGCGCGACGCTGCCGACGCCCCGCCTGAACAAGCGCGGCGGCTACTTCCAGACGATCATCCCGCTCCCCTTCTTCCCCGACGGGTCGGAACTGGAATACCTGCCGGGTCCTACGGGGCTCGAGAATCTGCGCACGCTCGCCGTCGCGCGGTTGATGCTCGACAACTTCCCCCACGTCAAGACGTTTTGGATCATGCAGACGCTTGGGATGTCTGAGTTGCAGTTACAGGCGGGCGCCGACGACATCGACGGCACCGTCGTCTGGTACGACATCACCAAGGTCGGCGGCGCGGGGACCCACCAGGAGACGACCGTCTGGGATCTCGAGCGCTCCATCCGCGAGGCGGGCCTGCGACCAGTCGAGCGCGACACGCTCTACCGGCGCGTGATCCGCAACGGACGCTCGTGGCGCACCGAAGGATGAACGTCACACGCCCGGCTCGCTCGGAGCTCCGGCCGGCGGCTTCTTCCCGACGATGATCAGCGCCAGAACGACGAAGACGCTCACCGCCGTCAGCGTCCAGAGCGTGTTGGCGAGATAGCGCTTCGAGTGATCCGGCGCGCCGACCTCTTCGAGGTACGCCAGGCGCGCCTCGGAGGTCTCCTCCCGCTCGCCCGCCTCGACCGCCGACTCGTACTCCTGAATCGCCTCGTCGTACTGATCCGCCGCGTTCGAGCTCGGCAGCGCGCGACCCGCGAAAGCGCCCGCGAAGAGCAGCGCCGCGATCGCGAGGGCAGCCCGTCCGAACTTCGCGGGCCGCAGCCGGCGGCGCCCGCTCACAAACGTCGCCACCGCGATGATCAGCACGATCGTCGCGCACGCCGACGGCACGATCAGCGCCGTGGCGGCGTTCGCCCCCTCGGGCGCCAGCGTGTAGGCGGTCACGCCCGTCCCGAGGAGAATCAGCGCGTACACGACCCCGATCCCCCCCACGCGCCCGGCCAGAGCGCGAGCCGCAGCCTGCTCGTCGATGTGGTTGGTCATACGAGCATTCTACCTCTTCTGGTGGGACGGCTCTCCGAGCGGTCTTCTCCCTCCTTACGATTCGCTCAATGCCTTCCCGATCGCGCCGCTCCGATGATCGCCTCTCTGACACGATCGCGCGCGCCGAACGAGGCGCCGCCTCCGGCGCGCTGATCATCCGGGCGGAGCGTCTCGCGTGGGGCGCGATGCAGGGTCGCCACGCCGCACGCGCCCGCGGCGCCTCGCAGGAGTTCTACGACTTCCGAGCGCACACGACGGCTGAATCCGCCGCCGCCATCGACTGGAAGGTCTTCGCGCGGACGGACCGCCTGTACGTCCGGACGTTCCGGCAGGAGGCGCGGGCACGAGTCGTTCTCGTCGTCGATCTCTCCGCCTCGATGGCCTTTCGAGGATGGGGGGAGCAAGGCGAGAGCAAGGCGCAGCGCGCCAAGGAGCTCGCGAGCGCGTGCGCCCTCATCGCCGCGGCGCAGGGCGATCAGATCGGCGCCGTCGCCTCGGGGGAGTCCGGCGCGCTGCGCCTCGAGGCGGGCTCGGGGCAAGGGCGGGCGCTGCGCGTGGTCAGTGCGCTCGAGCGCGGGACCGTTGGTGGACGGAGCGGGCTGGCGGAGGGGCTGCGCCTCGCGGGCGCCATGGCTGGGCGCAACGGGATCATCATCGCCCTCTCCGACTGCCTGGATGAGGCGGGCGCAATCCTGGGCGCTGCGGCGGCGGCGGTGGAGCCGGGCGACGCTCAGCGCCGGCTCCTGCTGATCCAGACGCTGCGCAGCGAGGAAATCCGCGGAATCGGACCTGGTCGGGTCGCCCGCCTCGTGGATCCCGAGACGAAGGCGTGGTCCGCCGCCGACGAAGACCGCATCCGGGCGGGCGCGGCGCGGGCGCGAGCCCACCTGGATGAGATCCGGCGCGGGGCGCAGCGGCTGGGGGGGCGCGCCGCGCTGCATGTGGTCGATCAGGAGGATCCGATCCACGCTCTCGCGGAGATCCTCCGCGCTCCCTGATGGACCAGCGCCCACCTCAACCCTGTTCAACCGTCCATTCCAGAAGCGCGCGACGCCCGCTTAGGCGCAGAGGCCCCAGGCGCTCAGCAGCAGCTTCAAGTCCTCCGCATCGACGACGCCGTCGAGATTGAGATCCGCGGACGCGTCGGTCGCGCCGAGTCGAGCGCGGAGGAACTCGAGATCCGCGGGCCCGACGACGCCGTCGCCGTCGAAATCGGCGGCGCAGGCGGAGGTGGTGTTGGCGAAAGGCCGCCAAGGGCGGACGTCCTCCACCAGCACGCCGGCGGGCGGCTGACTCATGAGACGAGCGAACGTCTTGGGGTGGAGAACGCAGTCGCGGAAAACGACGGCTTCCGCGGCGAATCGATCGGATCGCCCGGCGTCGAGATTATCGCGCAGGTTGAGCGGATGGTCGAAGGCGACATTCTCGAAGAGCACATGGCGGTTGAGGCCCGAGATAGCGCTGCGGCTATGGTCGGTCCAGGGGCGGTTGCTCTCCGGATTCCTGCCGGGCTTGGTCTCCAGGCGGATGTCGACGAAGGCGAGATTCTGATACGGCCCCTCGCCGCTCATGAAGAAGAATTGCGAGAACAGATCGGCGCCCGAGACGCCGTAGAAGATCCCGTTCGACTCCTCCGGCGTGGAGAGCTGGAAGACGTCCGCATGGAAGGGGCTTACGAAGTTTCGATTCTCGAACGATCGGATGGTGGAGTTGACGACCATGCGCGCGCCGGAGAACGCCTCGCCGCCGATGCGCTCCAGCTCGAGCCCGCGCGCCAGGATGTTGCTGGCGCCCGCGGGGCCATAGTCCACGTCGATCATGCGCGCATTTGTCCAGTAGTAGCGTCCGCGCGGGTGGACCAGCCCGGGGCGCTTCTCCCACTGAGCATCCCAGCCGGCGACGGAGTCGGTGAACGTCACGCCGTCGGAGAACCAGACGAAGTCTTCGGGGTGCGGGTAGTACCGCCCCGCGAAGTGACGCTCGAACCGGAGCTCGCCGGTCCCATCGACCGCCGTTCCGCGCCAGCGGAGGCGCCCTTTGACGCCGAGATTATCACGATCAGCGCCGCTCTCGATGATGATCACCCGCGCCCCCGCCGCCGGACGGATCGTCAGCCAGGACGTTTCAATCTCTTCCGGCGGCGCGCCCATCGCGTCGATCTGATGCACGCCCGCGAGGAGCTCGATCGTGTCGCCGGAACGCGATTGATGGATGAGCTCGCCCAGCGACTCGCCGGGCGCGAGCGTGCGCACGGTCGGACTGGGTGAAGGTGTGAAGAGAACCATCTCATGCTCCCCCGGCTCGGCGACGTTGTCGGCGGTGAGCGGTCGGTCGAGGACGCGCGGGCGACCGACCACGGGCCACGCGACGGCGCGGATCGTGATCACGCCGTCGCGGTTGGCGTCGTCCCCCTCCGCGATCGTCGTCCAGTGTTCGACGACGCCCGTGCGCGGATTCTCCGTCGCTTCGCCCACCCAGACCACGCGGTTTTCAAAGTGAAAACGAACGCCGTCGACACCGGCGGCGTGGAAGGCGATGACGCCGAGCTCGAAGCCCGGCTCAACCTCCTGGAAGGGCACGACATCCCAGCGCGCGATCACCCGCTCCGGGAAGAAGAGATCTTCCGGATCGCCCACCGCGTGCCGGCAGAGCCCCAGAGATCCGTGGAGCATGCGCACATCGGCCTGATCGACACGCCCGTCGCCATTCAGATCCTCTGCGGCGCCGGGCTCGACCGGGCCCCACGAGCCCAGCAGATGGCGAAGATCGCGGGAGTCGACCACGAAATCGCCGTTGAAGTCCCCGAGGCAGGACCGCGCCGGAATGGCGCCGATGAGCATGAACAAACAGAACGACAGACAGATGCTCCGCACGTCGAGATCCCCTTCCGGCGCGTGAGGTCGATCCATCGGACCGACGCGGTCGAATCGATTCGTCGCCATCGACGCGAGGCGGCGCCCGCCGATGGGAGACAGGCGCCCACGCGATCACAGGCGAATGTAGCGGGAAATGGATGGGGATGTTCGCGTTTCGGAGCGGAAGGTTCCGCGGGACACGTCAGGATGCGGCGCCCGCGCCGTCCATTGCAGAAACGCGTCGGCTGATCCGGAGCGTCGAAGCCCGCCCGGGCGGATGTTCGCTCAACGCCCCGAGGCGCGCTCGGCGAGAAACTTCTTCGCCTCGCCGACGAGGTAGAAGGAGCCCGTCACGCAAATGAGATCGTCGCGCGTGACGGCGCGAGCCGCGAGGCGGATGGCGTCGGGGAGCGTCTCGGCGATCTGCGTCATCTTGCCGGAGAGCGTGTGGAATCGCTTCTGAAGCGTCTTGGCGGGGACGGCCCGCGGGTTGGAGGCGGCCTGGGTGAAAATGACCTTGTCGGCGCCCAGCGAGACCTGATCGAGAAGGGCGTCCACATCCTTGTCCTCGGCGCATCCGAAGATGATGACCATCGAGTCATACGGGACGTGCGCGCCGATGGAGCGCATCAAAGCCTGCAAGGAGACAGCGTTGTGCGCGCCGTCCAGGAGGATGCGCGGCTCGGTCCAGGCGAGCTCCATGCGCCCCGGGATGACGAGCCCGGCGAGCCCTTCGATGACGGTGGTCTCATCGAACTCGAAGCCGCGCTCGCGGAGACGATCGAGGATGGCGAGGGCGAGTCCGCAGTTGAGCGCCTGATGCTCGCCCGGGAGCGGCACGGTCACGTGCTCGAAGCTGGAGCGCTCCGTGGAGAGGCAGACAGTGGTGTGCGGGCCAACCTTGGGCGTGGCTTCGAAGCGAAAGGAAAACTCGATGTCCTCGCCGACGATCTCGAAGTTGGCGCCCTTGGATTCCGCAATCTCCCGCAGAGCGTCCATCGCCTCGGGGCTCTGGCGGAAGGTGATGGCGGGCGCGCTCTTCTTGAAGATGCCCGCCTTCTCCCGCGCGATGGCGTCGACGGTGTCGCCAAGGATCTGCGTGTGATCCAGGCTGATGCCGCAGACGGCGGCGACGAGCGGATCGATGATGTTCGTGGCGTCGAGCCGCCCGCCCAGCCCCGTCTCGATGACGGCGACATCCACCGCCTGGTCGGCGAAATGGCAGAACGCCATGGCGGTGAGCATCTCGAAGAAGGTGGGCTCCCCGTGCCGCTGGCGGACGGCCGCCTCGGCCTTGGCGACGCGGTTCATCAGCTCGACGAAGGCGGCTTGGCTGATCATGTCGCCGCCGATCTGGATCCGCTCGCGGACATCGACGAGGTGGGGGCTCGTGTACAGCCCAACGGTGTAGCCGGAGGCCTCGAGCCCGCGAGCCACCATGTGGCACACCGAGCCCTTGCCCTTGCTGCCGGCGACGTGCACGAGATTCAGATCCGCCTGGGGATCGCCCAGCTTCCGCATCATCGCCCGGATGCGGTCGAGCTTGAAGGCGCTCCTCGGGAGGCGAGCGGGGCGGGCGCGCTCGAGATCGATCCGATCCAGCAGGTGACGCACCGCCTGGTGATAGGTGGTCAGCTTGCCGGGGCGGGGGGCGCTGCGCGCTGTGGATTTCGAGCGGGAGGAGGTCTTCTTCCGGTTGCGCTTCGTGGGAGCGGCGGTTTTGGCCATAAGAGAGAATCGTAGCCGCAACGCTCGCTCGTTCCAGCGACGCGAAACCTAAAGCCCATAAGCGCCTTGTTTTGCAGTGATTTCGGCTCGATTGGACACCAAACGAAACCCAAACCCAGCCTGAGCGCCGGATGGCGCTCGCGTGTCTATTCGTCGCCGATCGCCGCCATCCGCAGCGCGCGGGCGCGCGCTTCGATGCGATTCCAGTCATGCCGCGCCATCGCCTCCGGCTCGAAGAGCGGCGCGACGAACCCCAGGGCGACCGCCCCGGCGGCGAGCCAATGGCGCGCATTGGTCTCGTCGACCCCATTGGTGGGCACGACCCGCAGAAAGGGCAGCGGGCCCATCACGGATCGAAGCCACGCCGGCCCGCCCGCGGGTGCCGGGAAGAGCTTCTGGAGGGGCGCCCCGGCGCCGTGGGCGGCGGCGAGCTCCGTGGGCGTGTGGCAGCCCGGGATGGGCGTGACGCCGGCGTCGAGCGACGCTCGGATGATGGAGTGATCCTCGACGGGGGAGACAAGGAACTGCGCCCCCGCGCCGACGGCGTCCTTGACCTGATCGGTGGTCAGGACCGTCCCGGCGCCGACGAGGAGATCCTCGCGCTCGCGGAACTTGCTGATGGCCTCGAGGGCGCCGGGGGTGGTCAGCGTGAATTCGATGACGGTGAATCCGGCGCGCACCGCCGCCTCCATCGCGGGGAGGACCGCGCCCTCGTCCTTCGTGCGCAGGATGGCGGAGGCGCGCCGGCGAGCGAGCTCGGCAGGGAATTCGTCAGGGGTCATGGCCGCCAGTGTACCTGACTCACGCGCGCCGCCCGGCGGCGAGCGCCGCTTCCGTCATGAGGCGCTTCATCTCGCGGACGGCCTCGCGCAGCCCCGTGTACACGGCCCGGCTCACAATGGCGTGCCCGATGTGCAGCTCCGCGAGATTCGGGAGGGCCGCGACGGGCTGGACGTTGTGGTAGTTCAGCGCGTGGCCCGCGTTGAAGCGCATGCGCCCCTGCACGACCTTCTGCCCGACGTCGCGGAGCTTCGCCAGCTCGGTCGAAAGCGCCTTGTCCAGAAAGTCGCCGCCGGCGGCGTGATGCGCATGCGCGTAAGGGCCCGTGTGGATCTCGCAGACATCGAAGCCCGCCTCGAACGCCGCGTCGACCTGGCGCGAGTCGGCATCGATGAAGGCGGAGACGAGCAGCCCCGCCCCTTTCAACCGCGTTACGACGTCGCGCAAGCGGTCGAGCTGGCCCTTCACGTCGAGCCCGCCCTCCGTCGTCACCTCCTGCCGGCCTTCGGGAACGAGCATCGCGATCTGCGGCTTCAGGCGCTCGGCGATCTCGACCATTTCATCCGTCGCGGCCATTTCCAGGTTGAGCTTGACGTTCACGGTGCGGCGGAGTCGCTCGACGTCATGATCCTGAATGTGGCGGCGATCCTCGCGGAGATGGACGGTCACGCCGTCGGCGCCGCCCAGCTCCGCCTCGTGCGCGGCGCGCACGGGATCGGGCTCCACACCGCGGCGCGCCTGGCGGATGGTGGCGACGTGATCGATGTTGACGCCGAGCTGCGGCATGACGTCAGCGTATCCATTTTCACGCGGCGGCGTGCTCCGGCGCCTCGCCCGAGAGGACGCGCACGACATCGCGCACGACCCAGGACATGCGCTCGTGGGCGGTGCGTGTCGCGGCGCCGATGTGCGGCGCCAGATGGGCGTTCTGAAGCGGAATCAGGGGGTTTCCCGGGGCGATGGGCTCGGGATCGTGGACGTCAAGGATGGCTTGGGCGCCCGGATGCGCGCCCAGGAAGTCGGCGAGCGCCGCAGCGTCGACGACGAAGCCCCGGGAGGTGTTGATGAGGATGGCGTGGGACTTCAGGCGCGCGCAGGATCTCGCGTCGATGAGATGGCGATTCTCAGGACGGGCGTCCACGTGGAGCGTGATGATGTCCGCTTCCGAGAGGAGCGCGTCGAGGTCCGCCGCCTCGGCGTCGCAGCGCTCGGGCTCGGGAATGGTGCGCACGTCGTTGTAGATCACACTGACGTTCAGCGTCGCGAGCGCGCGAGCCAGGGCGGCGCCGATGCGCCCAAGCCCGACGATCCCGACGACGCAATCCGACAACTGCCGCTCGGCCGTCAGCTCGCGCCGAAGCTCATTCCAGCGCGCGGGCGCCAGCGCGCGATCCAGAAAGAGCCGCGGGCGCAGGGCGTCGAGCATGAGCGCCAGCGTGTACTCGACGACCGCCTGCGTGTTCGCGGCGGGGGTGTGGACGACGGTCACGCCCCGCGCGCGGCAGGCGTCCAGATCGATGTTGTCGAGCCCGACGCCTGCGCGGGCGACCACCTCCAGATTCGGCGCACGCTCCAGCAGGGCGGCGTCGACCTTCGTGTATGTGCGCACGACCAGGGCGCGGGCTTCGGACAGGGCGCGCTCGAACTCGGGCGAGCCCGCCTCGAGCCGGCGCAGGTCGCAACGCTCCTCCAGCCATGCTTCGGCGACGGGGGCGAGTCCTTCGGTCTGGATGACGAGTGGGCGAGCCACAGGAAGAGGCGCCCGGGTCATTCGTCGTCGTCATCGCCGCCGTGCTCGGCGGGCTCGATGATCGCGCTCATGGCGCCGACGGAGGAGGCGATGAGCTTGTCGGGGCCGCAGGCGTGGATCTGATCGCGCTTGAGTTCGGCGTGCTCCTTGTGGGTGGTGAGGCAGACGGCGCGCCCGTCGGAGTCGACGGTGAGCGCGATCTGGAACGCCTTCTCGAGCGGATGGCCGAAGAGCTCCTGCATCATCTTGATGACGTACTCGTACGAGTGGTCGTCATCGTCGAGAAGGACGACGTTCCAGAGCCAGGGCTGATCGGTTCGGGGCTTCTCCTCGGCCTTCGGGCGCGTGGTGGTCTGCACCGTGGTGGAGGGCTCGGCGCTGCTCATGCATGCATGATACGCCCCGCGCCGAGGCGTTCGATCGGGCGGGCGGGATCGGGAGCGATGATTGACTCCGCGCCAAGGACCGATATCTTCGGCGGTTTCGCCCTCACAACACGATTCGAAAGGACCGAAAATGAACAAGAGCCAGCTGGTCGAGTTGGTCGCGGGGAAGCTGGAGTTCTTGGAGAGCCGGGCCCAGGCGCAGCAGGTGATCGAGGCGGTCTTCGAGGCGGTTCAGGAGGGTGTTCGGGAGGATGGACGCGTCGCGGTGGCGGGGTTTGGCACGTTCGAGCGCCGGCGGCGGGCGGCCCGGAAGGGGCGGAACCCCGCGACGAAGGAGATGATGGAGATCCCCGCTTCGACGACGGTGGGCTTCAAGCCCAGCCAGACGCTGAAGGAGGCGGTGGAGGGCGCTCCGGCGGGAGTCTGAGCGCCGCCGCTCCGCAGGAGTCATTCATCTCGCGAGGTCAATGGGGGTCGAAGGCGGACTCCGCGAGGTCGATGGCGCGCGCCAGGGCGGCGGCCTTGTTGACCGTCTCCTGAAACTCCGCCTCGGGCTGCGAATCAGCGACGATCCCGCCGGCGGCTTGGATGTGGTAGGTCCAGTGGCGACCGTCGTAGAAGCCGGTCGGGGCGACGATCGTGCGCAGGGCGAGGGCGATGTCCGTCTCCCCATCGAGGGAGACGTAGCCCATGCCGCCGCCGTAGGGACCACGCCGGACCGGCTCCAGCTCGTCGATGATCTGCATCGCGCGGATCTTGGGCGCGCCGGAGATGGTGCCGACTGGCAGTGTGGCGCGCAGCGCGTCCCAGCAGTCGAGCCCCGGGCGCAGCGCGCCGGTCACCGTCGATGAGATGTGCATGACGTGGCTGTAGCGCTCGATCTCCATGATCGAGGGAAGCTGAATCGATCCGGGCTCGCAGACCTTGCCGACGTCATTTCGTCCGAGATCGACGAGCATGATGTGCTCGGCGCGCTCCTTCTCATCAGCGAGCAGCTCCGCCTCGAGCGCCAGATCCTCCTCACGCGTGACGCCGCGCCGTCGCGTGCCGGCGAGAGGGCGGTTGGTCAGGATGAAGCGATCCGTCTTCCGATCGCGGCGCACACGGCAGAGAATCTCGGGACTGGAGGCGACGAGAATGCAGTCGCGCGCCTGGAGATACACCATGTAGGGCGAGGGATTGACGGCGCGGAGCGCGCGGTAGATGTCGAAGGGATCGGCGAGGCTCATCCGCTCGAAACGCTGCCCCAGGACGACCTGAAAAATGTCGCCGGCGCGGATGTACTCCTTGCCGCGCTGGACCATCGCCTCATGGCGCTCCGCCGTCATGTTGGACGCCATCGGCGCCGGGCCCTCCACGCCGTGCAGCACGTCGCGATCCACCCGCCCCGCGGCCAGCGGCTTCGAGTGCGTTTGGATCTCGACGGCGAGCTCGTCCAGATCGTGGCGGGCGGCGTCGTAGAGGGCGCCGGCGTCCTCATCGGGCCCCACCT
The DNA here is from genome assembly GCA_964451515.1 of uncultured Phycisphaeraceae bacterium. Classification (GTDB taxonomy): domain Bacteria; phylum Planctomycetota; class Phycisphaerae; order Phycisphaerales; family UBA1924; genus CAYVIJ01. Next base: position 51,572 of record CAYVIJ010000016.1, read on the forward strand.
CGATCAGCGCCACCAGATGCACGAGCTTGTCGACATGGTCGAAGATGACGAGGCGGTCGTACAGGCCGAAGTGCAGGTCGGGAAGATGGCGGTCGTCCGGCGGGGCGCCCTCCCAGGAGAGCTTCTCCGGCTCGGCGTAGCGCACCGCGTCATAGGCGGCGTAGCCGAACCAACCCCCCAGGACGCATCCGGGCAGCAGTCCGCCCGGGGCGCCGGGAGGCGGAGGCGGATGAATCGAGCGCACGCCGGAGGTGAGGCGCTTCATCACCGCGAGCGGATCGGGCTCCGTCATGCGGCGCTCCTCGTGGCGCCGGTGATCGATGATCGTCAAATCATTCCGGCGCGCAACGACCTCGAGGCGGGGGCTCGAGCCCAGGATGGAGTGGCGCCCCTGGCGCTCCCCGCCCTCGACGGACTCGAGGAGAAACGACGGCGCCGTGCGCTCATCGCGCGAGACGAGGCGGCGGTAGGCCAGGACGGGCGTGAGCTGGTCGCTGAGCAGGCGCACGCCGAGAGGGGCGACGATGGGGCGAGGATCCTCGGGCGCCTGCCCGCGTGCGGCGTGGATGAAGTCGACGAACTCGTCGCGCGTGGAGGTGGGCATGGGCGGGCGAGTGTAGCCGAGCTCGGGGGCGGGCTAGAGTGGCGGGATGTTCCGGGCGCGGCGCTCACAGATCGGACCTCGCCTCGAGTTGACGCCGCTCATCGACGTGGTGTTTCTGCTCATCACCTTCTTCGTCTTCTCGCTGGCCCTGCTGGTGAGGGTGGATCTGCTGGAGGTGCGGACGCCGGCCATCCGCTCGGGGGCGCCGGCGGAGCGCGGGGCGTCGGTGACGATCGCGCTGGACTCAAAGGGGAACGTCTTCGTCAATGGGGAGCCCACAACCGCCCAAGAGGCGCCCGGGCTCGCGAAGTCGGCGCTGGAGGCGAATCCCGGAGCGCGGCTCTATCTGGCCGCGGATGAGCGCACGCAGACGGGCGCGTTGATGCGGCTCGTTGATCGCATGTCGGCGGCGGGGTTGTCGGAGTTCAGCCTCATCGGGCGGCCAGGGACGGACCGCGCGCCGAGCGGCGAATGAGCGATCAGCGATTCCGACCCGACCCGCGCTTCTCCACGCCTTCACGTCCCGAGATATACATCTCGAGTTCGCGCTCGAGCTGGGCGCGCTTCGGATGATCGGCGCCGGCGCGCTCGAGCGCGCGGCGCTGCGCTTCGATCGCCTTGTCGAAGTCAAACCCCGAGAAGTACGCCTGCGCGAGGGCGGCGAGCGCCTCGGGCGACTCCTCCATCAGCTCGACGGCCCGCTTGGAGGCTTTCACGGCCAGTTCGATGTCCCGCTCGATGACCGGACGGCTCGGCTCCGAGATCAGGTCGGACAGTTTGATGAGCTGATCGGCGTTGTTCCACAGCTCGCCCCCCTCGGAGACGATTTCGCGCCCGTACACCTTCGCGTCGTCATGCCGCGCCAACTGCATGTGCATGATGCCGTACTTGGTCACGGCGAAATGATCGTAGAGATAGTCGTCGAGCGCCACGATCTGATCGATGAGGCGGAAGGCGTGATCCCACTCGCCCTCCGCGGCCGCCGCGTTGGCCTGGTTGAGCAGCGGCTGGGCCTTGGCCATGAGTCTTCCGGCCTTTTCGCCCGTGAGACGGCCCTCGACGACGAGCTCGAGGGTCGGCTCGAAGTCCTCCTGAGGATGGCCCACGTACGCCAGCGCGCCTTCCCGATCGACGATCATCACACGGGGGATCGACTTGCTGCCCGTCGGAAAGAAAATCGAGTTGGCTGCCCGGCGGTCGATGTCGTCGGCGACGGCGTAGATCATGCGATCGGGATTCTGCTCCATCCACTCGTCGACGGGCGTGGCGCCGCTCTGCGGCAGGGTGGCGACGCCGATGATCTGCACGCCGTCGTCCTCGTGGCGCTGCGAGATCTCGTTCATGTGCGGCATCGCGGCGATGCACGGCCCGCACCATGTGGCCCAGAAATCGAGCACGTAGATCTTCCCGCTCTCCCAGTTCGGCGCCGGATCGCCCTGGAGCCAGCGCACCTTCCCATCCAGCGGCGGGACGGGATCCCCGAGCTCGAGCGTCGCGCTCTGCCCGGAGGCGGCGGGCGCGAAGGCGAGGCTGATCAGAAGGGTGAGGGAGACGGCGAATCGTGTGATCATCGTTCCATGGCTCCGGATGCGGATCGCGGGACCGGCCCGAGCGATCCAAAGGGGTCTCTGCGGGAGGTTATACAGGGGAAACCGCCGGGCGCGGCGGGTCGTTTGCGAATCCCCCTCCCGCGGGCTGATCGCCCCTTTTCGGGCCGGCGCACGGGCGCGCGGGGCTCCTACGATGCGCCCCATGTTCACGGAGGAAACGTCCGAATGGCGGCTGCTGCTCGGCGTGGGCGCGAGCGTGCTCCTGCATCTCGGCGCGGCCGCGGCGCTGGTGTGGCGAGCGGACGCGTCGGCGGCGGCGCTCGAGCCGGCGGCGATGCCGGAGATCGAGCCTCCGCGCGCGGGGATCCGCCGCTCCTCGACGACGACGATCAACTGGATCGGCTACGAGGAGCCGACGCCGCATCAGGCGGAGCAGGCGCCGATCGATCAGGCGGCGCAGACGCGCGCGCAGGCGACGCCCTCCGCGCCTCCGTCGACGGCGCAGGCGGCGGAGACTGTCCCGCCGGAGTCGGAGACTCGGCGCGCCGAGGAGCCCGCCCCCGAGCCGGCGACGTCTCCCCGCGATGCGCTCGAGGAGTCGGAGGCGGATCCCGTGGCGCCGGTCCCGGCTCAGGAGACGGCGCCGGAGCAGCCGGACGCGTCGCGCCGGGAGACATCGCGATCGACGAGCGATGAGCGCACGACGTCGGACGCGCAGGCGCCGGCGCGCCAGACGCGTGAATCCCAAGAGACGCCCAAGGCGCCCCCCGCACGGGAGACGGCGGAACGACCGCCCGCGCCCGAGACGGCGCCGGCCGAGCCGGGCGAGCCGAGCGATCGCGAATCTCCGGCGGCGTCGCGCGAGGAATTCATCGACGAAGCAAAACTCGGCGAGCCTGAGTCACGAAAGGGTGTCCGTATCCGGACGGTGCGTCCGCGCTGGACGCATTTCACGCGGATCACGTTTCGCCCGCGGCGCAATCCGC
>CAYVIJ010000017.1:0-51086 GCA_964451515.1 uncultured Phycisphaeraceae bacterium
CCCGCCGCCCCCGCCTCACTCCCGCCTCCCCCCAGCTTCGCTGCCTTGTCGCGCCGCCGGCGGCGTTGAACTCCCTGCGTCCCAATAACTTGCCGATCGTATAAAATGGGCGGAAACCGTCCCCCGACTCGGGTTTTTTCGGTTCCTCAGACTGGGTGAGCCTGCTACTCTGAATGCGTGGTGGGATGCCGGCGCCAAAAACGGTCGGCAGGACAGGAGGTCCTCGCAATGTTGGTCATCACACGAAGGGAGGGGGAGGAGGTCGTCATCGGCGACCCATCGAACCCGATCGGCAAGGTTCGGGTCGCTGGCGTCAAGGGCGATCGTGTTCGGCTCGCCTTCGAGTTCCCGCGCGAGATCGAGGTCCATCGCCGCGAGGTCGCTGAGCAGATTGTCGCTGAGCGGCCCGCAGTGGTTGGAGCGATCAAACCCGCGGCGAACAGCGGCGGCTGAGCAAACAGCCTCCCGAGTCATCGAAAGAGACGATTATGGGTCGCGTCCCGCTCGGGCTGTGATTGCGCGCCGCGACCTCGGGCTCAGCCCTCCCAGGCGGGTTTCGGCGCGCGATCCGCGGCGACGATGTCGAGACGCTCGACGACAGCGTCAGTTGGCGCCTCCGCCAGCGACTTCGGATCCGACTCAATCTGCTCCGCGATGGCGAGCATCGTCTCCACGAAGTGATCGAGCGACTCGAGCGGCTCCGTCTCCGTGGGCTCGACCATGAGGCAGTTGCGCACGGGCCAGTGCATCGTGGGGGGATGCACGCGATAGTCGATCAGCCGCTTGACGATGTCGTTGAGTGTCACGCCCTTGTCCAGCAGCGACTGCGGGACCGTCACGAACTCGTGCGCCGCGAAGCGGCCCGCCTCGGGCGTGAAGTAGGGGGTCTCGAACCGATCGCGGAGCCGGGCCGCGAGGTAGTTGGCGTTGATGACTGATTGCTCGGCGACGTTCCGCAGCCCCTTCGGCCCGCACGCCGCGATGTACGTCCAGCAGCGGACGAGCACCCCGAACTGTCCGAAGAAGGAGCGCACCTTTCCGATCGACTGCGGGCGGTCGTAGTCGAGCGCGAACGCGCCGTCCTCGCGCCGGATGACCTGCGGCTTCGGCAGGAAGGGAGCGAGGAAGTCGCGGACGACGATGGGGCCGGCGCCGGGGCCGCCGCCGCCGTGGGGCGTGGAGAAGGTCTTGTGCGTGTTGTAGTGCATGGCGTCGGCGCCGAAGTCGCCCGGGCGCGTCTTGCCCAGGATGGCGTTCATGTTGGCGCCATCGAGGTAGAGCAGCCCGCCCGCCTCGTGAATGATGTCCGCCACTTCGGTGATCTTGCCGTCGAAGAGGCCCGCGGTGTTGGGGTTCGTGATCATGAAGGCCATGATCGTGTCGGCCCCCTCCTCGTCGATGATGCGCTTCAGATCATCGATGTCGGTGTAGCCATCCGCCGTCTTGACCGTCAGCACATGCGCGCCGCACATGGCGCAGGAGGCGGGGTTGGTGCCGTGCGCGGTGTCCGGCGCAATGACCTTCGTGCGCTGCTCCTCTCCCTTGCTCCGGAAGTAGGCGCGGATGACCTTCAGCGCCGTATATTCCCCCTGCGCGCCCGCCGCAGGCTGGAGCGACGCCTCGTCGAGACCCGCGATCTCCTCGAGCATCCGGCGCGTCTCGTAGAGCAGCTCCAGAGCCCCCTGGATGTCAGCGTCGTCCTGAAGCGGATGCGCCCCCGCGAAGCCCGGCAGCGCCGCGGCCCACTCGTTGATCCGCGGGTTGTACTTCATCGTGCACGAGCCGAGCGGATAGAACTCGCCGTCGATGCCGAAGTTCCGCTGCGAGAGATGCGTGTAGTGGCGCACGACTTGCAGCATGCCGAGCTCCGGCAGCTCCGGAAGCGCGCCGCGCAGCGAATCGGGGATCGACGTCTGATCGACATCGAGTTCGGGCAGGTCCGTCGCGCGCGCGCCGGGCGAGGATTTCTCGAAAATCAGCGGCTCGATCGGACGCTCGCCGCGTGTCGGCGGCGGGCCCTCGTGCGTGGCGGGGTTCAGTCGATCGTTCGTGGCGGTCTGCATCGTGGTCATATTAGTCATCCGCGCTTTCGTCAGTTCGAGGGGGAAGCCTCGTCAAGGATTCGTTCGATCAGTTCCGGGTCGTCGGCGAAGAGATTCGATTCGGGAAGCCGCTGGAGCAACGCTCGCCAGTCCGCGCGATCGTCCGGGTCGCTGAAGGCCATGCGGAAATAGGGGAGACTTTCATCGATCATGCCCGCGTTCGCGAGGGAGACGCCCGTCCAGAAGGCCATCTCGGAGTCGCCCGGCGAGAGCTCGAGGGCGCTGCGGTATTCCGTCAGCGCTTTGTCCACGTCGCCGTGCTCGATCGCGACGTCTCCCGCGTTCATGTGCTCGTACGCGGCGTGCAGCTTGAGCAGCCGCACCAACTCACTCACCGGCTGCGGATGATCCTCGACGCGCAGATCGACGAGGCGGTCCTCCCACGGCGCACCGGTCGTCTCGGCGCGCACGACGAGGATCGCCGCCGACTGCATGCCTCGAACGTCTCCGCCCACCGCCTGAGCCGCAAGCAGCGCCGAGGCGAGGCGCATCGGGAACCCCATGCCCGAGTCCGCCAGCCGCTCCATGGCGTTCGCCATCGCCTTGGGAACGCCCGCCTCGCGCATCATATTCGCGTGGCAGGAGATGACCGTTCCATCGGGAAGCGTGCGCGTGAGGTGCCCCGCCTCGGCGATGACGAGCGAGCCCGTGTGCGCCGCGGCGTTTCCCTCCGCGTCGACCATGCCCACCTGCCGGTACGCGCTGCCCGGATCCGCTTCCGTGAGGCCGTCGATCGCCTGCTCCGGCGTCCGCCCGGCGCGCATCATCGCCAGCCCGAGCGGCCCGTAGGTGATGTCCGAGAGCGCTTGCGTCGCGACGGCGCCCACGCCCGACTCCGCCCAAGGCACGACGGTCCCGACGCTGAACCAGTGCGTCTGCACCGCGACGCCGAGCTGCCCGGTGCGCCCGTCGCGGGCCACGATCGAGTACGTCGCCACGGGCCGCCACGTCTCGACGCCCTCGGGCTTCTCCACGAGTGGCGCTGCGGCGTCCTGAGCCGCGCCCACGGGGGTGAGCGCGAACGCGAAGATGGTCAGAATCAAGAGCCGCGTGCGGCGCATGTCTCTCTCCTCCACTCAGGCGGCGGCGTCGCGTAGCGTCTCGATGAAGGCGTCCATCTCGGAGCGGGTGCGCTTCTCCGTCACCGCCACAAGGAGCTCATTCTCCGCGCCGATCTTCGAGAGCCTGTCGGAGGAGAGGTCGACGCCCGCGAGCACGCCGCGCTGCCGCCCCGCCTCGATGATCTCCCGCGCCGGCTTCGGGCACGTCACCACGAACTCGTTGAAGAAGTCGCCGGCGTACTTGATGGCGCAACCCTTCAGCTCATCGATCTGGTTCGCGAGATGATGCGCCTTGTGCCAGCACTGTTCGGCGACCTGCCGAAGCCCCTGCCGGCCCATTGCCGTCATGTACATCGTGGCGCGCATCGCGAGCAGGCCCTGGTTCGTGCAGATGTTGCTCGTCGCCTTGGCGCCGCGGATGTGCTGTTCGCGCGTCTGAAGAATCAGCGCATACGCGCGACGACCCGAGGCGTCCGTCGTCTGCCCCACGAGACGACCGGGCATCCGCCGCAGGTGCTCCTTCCTGGCCGCGAAGAGCCCCAGATACGGTCCGCCAAGCTGAAGAGGCACGCCCAGCGGCTGGCCCTCGCCCGCCGCCACGTCCGCGCCGCACTCGCCCGGGCGCTTCAGCAGCGCACACGCGATCGGATTGAACACGGCGATATTGAGCGGCCGCTTGCCCGTCTCGTTCGCCGCCTGCGTCGCTTCGAAGAGCTCAGACCAGTTCTCGAGCAGCCCGTAAACGTTCGGCGACTGCACGACAATGCACGCCGTGTCCGTATCCGCGTGCTCCTTGACCACGGAAGGGTCGATCACGCCCCGCTCGGAGCGCGGCAGCGTCACCGGCTCGACGGGCAGATCCTCCAGATGAGTCCGCAGCACGGCCCGCGTGTCGGGGTGCACCGTCTCCGCGATCAGCACGCGCCGCTTGCCGGTCACGTTCACCGCCATGGTGATCGCCTCCGCCGCCGCTGACGCCCCCTCGTACAACGAAGCGTTGGCGATATCGAGGCCCGTCAGGCGCGCGACCTGCGATTGAAATTCGAAGAACGCCTGGAGCGAGCCTTGCGACGCCTCCGCCTGATAGGGGGTGTACGACGTCAGAAACTCTCCGCGGCTGACGAGCTGGTCGATGAACGCGGGGATGAAATGGTCGTACGCGCCGCCGCCCATGAAGCAGGCCATCGAGCTGGCGCCCCGGTTGGCTCCGGCGAGCTCCTCCAGGCGCCGTTGCAGCTCGAGCTCCGACTTCGCGGGTGGAAGATCAAGTTCGTTTTCAAGACGCACCGACTCGGGAATCGTCGAGAAGATCTCGTCGACGTCCTTGACGCCGATGGACTCGAGCATTCGAGTCCGCTGATCCGGTGTGATGGAGATGTAGTCCATGCCGCTCCGATCCGAAGTAAAGTGTCCGCGTGCGGGGACAACGAAGCCATTGTCCGGCTCACACCCACGTCAGGCGGTTCGTCGCGCCCGACGCGGGCGATTCGATCCTCATCAGCCCGGATGTTTGAACCATCCCGACCGCCCCCCGACGCCACCCACGAGTTGTCGCGGTTTCCGGGCTTTTCCCACCAACGCCACGCAAAGTGTAGGCGTCGATCCGTCGCCGCCGCAACGCGAGCGACGGAAAGTCGTACACTCCTGATCCTCGCCTCGTCTCGTTCATTGAAGACTGGAGACGCCGTGATGCGCATCGCATTTCGCAGGAACCGACCCATCGCCCCGAGCATCGCGCTCGCTCTTGCCCTTGCCTCCGCGTGGGCCGTCGGTTGCGCCAGCCAGAATCCGCCGACAACATCGGTCTCCGAGCGCGCCGCCGGCGCCTCCGCCGATGTGGCCCGCACGCCGGCGCGACCCGATCGCGCGGGCGAGAAGATCGGATCTCGCGGCTCCGTCGCGCGGGCGCTGGATCGTCTCGGCCAGGAAGGGAAGGCCTTTCACCAGCATGTCACGACGCTCGCCAATCCCTTCTTCGAAGGACGGGCGCCCGGATCGCGCGGACTCGAGCTCGCGGGCGAGTACCTGATCCGCCATCTCGACGACGCCGGGCTGGCGCCCGCCTTCGAGGGCCCGGACGGCCCCTCGTGGCGGCAGCCCTTCCGCGTGCCGGGCGAGACGCGCGTCCTCGGGGCCGAGGCGTCGTGGTCCGCCTCCTCGCGCCGGATCGAGTGGACGCCCGAGGTTGATTTCAACCCCCTGGCGTTCGGCGGCAACGGCGTCGCGGAGGGCGAGCCCGTCTTCGTGGGCTACGCCATCGAGGACGGCCCGCACGCCTACTCGAGCTTTGACGAGGACACCGACCTCACCGGCAAGATCGCGATCGTCCTGCGCTTCGAGCCCATGGACCAGCGCGGTCGCAGCAAGTGGTCCGAGACGGGCGAGGGATGGTCCTCTGCCGCCGGGCTCGTCGGCAAGCTTCAGGCGCTCGTCGATCGCGGCGCCGAGGGGATCGTGCTCGTCAACCCTCCCGGCGCCGACGACCCGCGCGCCCGCGAGCTGATGACCGCCCGCAACTCCCGGATGATGGGCGGGCGCCTGCCCGTGCCGCTGATTCAGGCGACTCCGGAGGTCGTCAACGAACTCGTGCAGGCCGGCGATGCGCGCGCGCGATCGTTGATGGATTTGCGCCGCCTCGCCGACCTGGGCGATGCGCGCGTGATCGCGCTGCCGCGCGCCGCGATGCGTATCGAAGCCGAGACTGTGCGCGAGGAGATCGAGACCGCCAACATCGGCGGTGTTCTCCCCGGCTCGGGCGATCTCGCCGACGAGTGGGTCGTCATCGGCGCCCACTACGACCACATCGGCTACGGGCACTTCGGATCGCGCACGCCATCGCTCGCGGGAACCGTGCACCCGGGCGCCGACGACAACGCCTCCGGCACAGCCGGCGTCCTCCTGCTCGCCGAAAGCCTCGCCGATCGCGCGCGAGAAATGGAACGCCCGCGCCGCTCGATCCTCTTCCTCCTCTTCAGCGCCGAGGAGATGGGCCTGCTCGGCTCGCGCGCCTTCATCGAGGAGCCGACCGCGGATCTCGAGGACATCCAGGCCATGATCAACATGGACATGATCGGCCGCCTTCGGGAGACCTTGCAGGTCAACGGCGTCGGCACAGGCGAGGGCCTGCGCGAGATCGTGATGCGAGAGGCGCGGGAGACCGGCGTCAGCATCCGCGAGAGCGACAGCGGCGAGGTCCCCTCCGATCAGGCGACGTTTGTCCGCGAGGACGTGCCCGTTCTGGGCTTCTTCACGGGAACGCATTCCGAGTACCACACCGCCTACGACGAGGCATGGACCGTCAACCACGCCGGCGCGCTGCGCGTGCTCGATCTGGTCGAGGAGATCTCCTGGGAGCTGGCGACGGAGTCGACCAAGCTCGCCTTCGTCGACATCGCCTCGCCCTCGACTCGGATGGGGCGGGTCGGGCGGGCCAAGGTGCGCCTGGGGATCGCCCCGGGCAACTACGCCGACACCAGGCCGGGCGTGCTCGTCGGCTCCGTCTCCTCCGACACCGCCGCGGAGGCCGCCGGACTCCAGTCGGGCGACCGCATCATTCGTTGGGGTGGCGAGGAGCTGCCCGACGTCGTCGCGCTCATGCAGCGTCTCGCGGACCACAAGCCGGGCGACGTCGTTCGCCTGCTCGTCGAGCGCGACGGCGAGGAGATCGACGTGGACGTCGAATTGACCGCGCCGCAGCGAAGGAATTGACGGGTCGCCCCCCCGCCGTCAGGATGCTCGGGATGTTCAGGACCGCTTTCAGCACCATCGGGCTTCCGGATTGGACCATCGACCGCGTCGCCCGCTCCGCCGAGCAGTGGGGGGCCGACGCCGTGGAGCTGCGGTCCTTCGGCCCGCGCGGCGGGCGCATCGCGAGCGAGCCCTCCGAGACCGATCCCGCGAAGGTGCGCGACGCTCTCGAGGCGGTCGGCGTCGGGATCTGCTCCGTCGCGACGTCGTGCCGGTTCGATGAGCCGATCACGCCGCCGGTGATCGGGCACGCGATCTCCGACACCGAGCGCACGGTCCGCGATGCGAAGCGCCACAGCGCCATCGCGCGCGCTGTCGGCGCGCCGCTCGTCCGCGTCTTCGCCTTCGATCCCCCCGCCGGCGAGAGTCGAAAGTCCGCCACCCGCCGCATCGGCGACCGCCTGCGCCGCGTCGCCGACGACGCGCGCAACACCGGCCTCCGCATCGCCCTCGAAAATGGCGGCGCCTACAGCCGCGCCGAGCAGGTGATGGAGCTGGTCCGCCACGTCGACACCCCGCTCCTCGGCGTCTGCTGGAGCATCGCCGCCAGCTCCGAAGCCCCCGAGGACGCCCTGCGCATCATCGGCGACGATCTGCTCATGCTCCGCGTGAAGGACACGAAGCAGGGCGCCCCGGTCCCGCTGGGCGAAGGGGATTTGCCCGTCGGCGAGACCGTTCGCCTGCTGGTGGACGCGGCTTTCGAGGGCCCCGTCGTCTTCGAGTGGGATCGACTCTGGCGCGATGACATCGAGTCCGGCGAACGCGCCATTCCCGCGTCGCTCACGAAGCTGTACGAGTGGGCCGCCCCCGCGAAGCCCAGCCCCGTCCCGGCGTAAGCGGCGCCCCGTCTAGCATCAGGCGTGGAACAGACGCCGCAGCAACTCGGCGCGGACGTGGTCGCCATGTGCCGCCAGCGCGGATTCGCCCTGGCGGGCGTCTGCGAGTCGGCGGCGAGCGAGCATGCGGACGATCTTCGCAACTGGCTCGCCGCCGGCAAGCACGGCTCGATGGAATGGCTGGCGCGCAACTTCGAGCAGCGCGTCGATCCGCAGGCCTTCGTCCCCGGTGCGCGCTCGCTGATTCTCGTCGCCGATGTGTACGAGCCCAGACAGCCCCGCAATGCGCGCGCCGAGGAAGCGCCTAGCCCCCGCGAGGGTCGCATCGCCCGCTACGCCCGCGGCGACGATTACCACGTCGTCATGAAGAAGCGGCTGCACGAGGTCGCCGATGCCCTCCGCGATCGCTTCCCCGATGAGACGTTCCGCGCCTTTGTCGACACGGCGCCCATCCTCGAGCGCGAGCACGCGGCCCGCGCGGGAATCGGCTGGATCGGCAAGCACACACTGCTCATCAATCCGGAAATCGGTTCGTACATCCTGCTGGGCGGAATCGCCACGAGCCTCGAGCTGGCGCCGCCGCCCGAGCAGCGGGCGATCACCGACCACTGCGGCGCCTGCACGCGCTGCATCGAGGCGTGCCCAACGGACGCGATCACGCCCCACTCCGTCGACGCGACGCGGTGCGTCTCCTACCTGACCATTGAGCGTCGCGAGCGCATCGACCCGGGCTATTTCGAAGGAATCGGCGACTGGCTCTTCGGCTGCGACATCTGCCAGGAGGTCTGCCCGCACAACAGCCCGCGCGAGACTCCACAACCCGGGCGCGAGCCCGCCTACGACCCGCGCCGCGCCGCCTTCGACGTCCTCGAAGTGCTCTCCTGGACGGAGGGCGACCGGCGCGCGGCGTTCCGGCGCAGCGCCCTCAAGCGGGCGAAGCTCGACATGATCCAGCGCAACGCCTTGATCGTCGCCGGCAATATCCTCCGCGAGCGCGAGGATCCCGATCTGCGCGTTGCCATCGAGCGGCATGCGCAGGACGAACAGGCCCCGCCGCTCATCCGCGAGACGGCGCAGGATGTGCTCGATTCGCTTGCCTGATTAGGCGCGGGCGTTGTCGTACAGCTTCGACACCATCTCCCAGTTCACGACGTTCATGAACTCGCGCACGTAGTCGCCGCGCCGGTTCTGATAGCGCAGGTAGTACGCGTGCTCCCAGACGTCGATCCCCATCAGCGGCGCGACGCCCCAGATCGTCAGGTTCTGGTGCTTCTCCGCCTGAAGGACGAGCAGCTTGTCGGCGGTGGGCTCATAGACCAGCCAGCCCCAGCCGGAGCCCTCCACGCTGCTTGCCGCCGCCTGGAAGTGCGTGGAGAAGGCGTCGAAAGATCCGAAGTCGCGATCGATCGCCTGGGCCAGCGCGCCGCTCGGACGCCCGCCGCCCCCCCGGTTCGGCGGCGCCATCACCGCCCAGAAGATCGCGTGGTTCAGGTGGCCCGAGCCGTGGAAGGCGAGCGCCTGCGACCAGTGCTTGACCATGCCCGCGTCGCCCTTGCCCGCGCGGATGTCCGTGAGCTTCTGGAGGGCGTTGTTCATGCCGCGGACGTACCCGGCGTGATGCTTGTCGTGATGCAGCCGCATCGTCTCAGTGTCGAGGTGGGGCTCCAGCGCGTCGTAGTCGTAGGGCAGATCGGGCAACTCGTATTCGCCGCGGCGCGCGTTCCAGCCGAGTTGCGCCGCCGTGAGCCCGCTCGCCTGCGCCATGCCCGAGCCGCGACCGCTCTGGGCGCAGGCGCCCGGGGCGAGGGCCGCGATCCCGAGCGCTCCGAGCGACGCCATGGCGCCGCGCCGGGAGATCACATCGAGCGTGTGATCGGACTTATTCGGAACGCTTCCAGAATCGATGTTGGCTTCCATTGGATATCTCCTCATGCGGTGAACTGCGGTGGAGAAGAGTCTATCCCATCCCCATCCGGCGCTGGCGCCGATCAGCGGGCACGCCGCTTCAGGCGGTCGACATCGCGCTCAATTCGGCTGAGATCCCGACGCATCTGATCCATGTCGCGATCCAGTCGATCCAGGGCCCGCTGCACGTCCTTCAGCTCGACCTCGAGACGGCGCGTGATCGGCTCCGCTGCGCCATCGTCGTCCAGGTCGCGGTTGATCCGAGTCACGCGCTCCGTGAGCCGCTCCAGCGCCTGCTCGATTGGCCGCAGGCGCGTCTCGATCAGACGGCTGCCTTCGCGAGCCCTGTCATCGCCCGCGAACGCGGGACGCGTCAGGACCGCGCGCTCAATCCCCGCGCGCGCCGCCTCGGAGTCGGGGTCCAGTTGCAGCGCCGCCAGATAGCGGGCCAGCGCCTCCGATGAGCGCCCATCCGCCAGCAGCGTCTCCGCCTGCGCGATCGCGCTTTCCGCCAGAGCCGTGTCGGAGAAGGCCAGATCCTCTTCCGCGTCCTGCGCGAAGGCGACCAGCGCAAGAGCCGCCAGGACCGGCAGGCACGCGCTCAGGATCCAGAGTCGCTTCATCTCGTCTCGTCCTTTCTACGTCCCGCCAAAAAAGAAAACCGCCCGCATTGACGATACGGGCGGCAAGAGTTCGAGTTTCGATTCGCCAATCGTCAGTTGGAGCCGACGGTCACGCCAACGGGCTGCGGACGCATGTCGTGCGTCGGCGCCAGCGCGATGTTCAGCGGCAGACGCTTGCCGTCCGGACCCTTGGGCGGGATGCCGTCCTGATCGACGATCCGTTGAATCGCCATGCACCCCTCAAGAAGCTGCTCGGGACGCGGCGGGCAGCCCGGGATGTACACGTCCACCGGGATGAACTGATCGACCCCCTGCACCGTCGCGTACGTGTCGAACACGCCGCCCGTCGACGCGCACGCGCCCATGGAAATCACCCAGCGCGGTTCGGTCATCTGCTGGTAGATCCGCTGGAGCACCGGCATCATCTTCACCGCCACGCGGCCGGCCACGATGAGCAGGTCGCTCTGGCGGGGGCTGAAGGACATGCGCTCCATGCCGAATCGGCTGATGTCGTAGCGGCTCGAGGCCGTCGCCATCAGCTCGATGCCGCAGCACGCGGTCGCGAAGGGCATGGGCCACAGCGAGCTGCGCCGGGCCCAGTTGATGACTTTGCGAAGCTGCGTCGTCGCAAAATCTTCGGCGGAAATGGCTGCTTCAAGACCCATCGGCGACTCCTGTTGCCGCGGCGACCATCGGCCCGCCGCACGCGTGGCGGGCGTTTCGCGTGATCATAGAGGTCTTCGGGTCCCGCATCGATCCGGATGACCGATCCCCCTCGCGATTCCGAGAACCGCCCCCGAGTCGATTCCCGGGCCCGCCCCCATCCCTCCAGCCCGCGCCGACGGCAGCCCCTCCGGCGCAGCCGCGCCAGCCCGACTCGCGCCGCTCAGCCGCCCGCGCGGGCGGGCCGATGCGGCGGGTCGTGCAGGAATCCGGAGGGGAGTCCATGCGGCTGCGGCCCGAAGCGATCGCATTTTGTCTCGCCGCGCTCCTTGGCGCCGGCCTCTCGAGCCTGGTCGTCCGGGGCCCGGTCGTCGCGACGGGCGCCGTCGCCTCGCCGACCGCCGCGCCCGCGGCGCGCCAGGGGCGCGAGCGCCTGCGAAAAGGGGATCTCGCCGTCCGCCGGGGCGATCTCCACGCCGCGGATAAGCACTACCGGCGCGCCTGGGACTTCGACGCCACGCGCCCTCGCGCCGCCGACGCTCTGCGATCCCTCCACGAGCACCCGCGCTTCGAGCTGCGCGCCGATGAGAAGAGCGTCTCCGAGGCGCAGGCGCTGCTGGGCGAAGGATTCTGGCGCCTGGAGACAAAGCACTTTGTCATCCTCTCCGACGCCTCCCGCGACTGGACTCGGCAGAAGGCGGCTCTGCTCGAGCGCGCTCACCATCAGTATTTCCGCTTTGTGGATCGGCTCGAGTTCCCCGTCTATCCGCCGCAGCACAAGCTGCTGTGCATTCTCTTCGAGGATCACGCGATGTACCAGGCCTTCGCGCGCACGCATGATGGCGTGAACGCCCCCTGGATCGCGGGCTACTACGCGGGTCTGAGCAACCGCGTTGTCTTCTATGACGATCGGTCGGGCCCCGCGTTCCGCAAGGCGTTCGAGCAGCTCGATGACTACGAGCGCGACGTCTCCGACCTGCGTCGCGAGGCGCGCTCGCTCCGCGATGCGCCGGACGAATCAGCGTCGCTCAGCGCCCGCGCTGCGCACCTGACGCGCCGCGTCGCCTCGGAGCGAACCCGTCTCGAGGAGGAGGCCGCCCACGCCGCGCAGGCCAAGACGATTCACGAGGCGATCCACCTGCTCGCCTTCAACACCGGGCTCCAGTCGCGCGCTCACCAGTACCCCTTCTGGCTCACGGAGGGTCTCGCGGTCGCCTTCGAGACCGATCAGCCAGACGCCGCCTTCGGCCCCGATCGTCCGACCGAGCGCCGCGAGCAGGAGTTCCAGCGGTTCCTGCAAGAAGGCGGATTGATTGAGCTCGAAGCGCTCGTGGCGATGAACGCCCCGATCGTCGCCGACGCAGAGGGCGTCGACGCCCTCTACAGCCAGGCCTTCACCCTCTTCACGCACCTGGTCCGCAAGAGCCGGCGGACTCTCGTGGGCTACATGCTGGACATCCGGGACGAGCCCCCCGGCAGGATCACCCCGCCCCGACACGTCGAGCTCTTCACCGCCCATTTCGGGCGCCCCGCCAGCGTCGAGCGGCGATGGCTCCGGAGCCTCGGAGCGGATCGCTCCGCGCTGGCGAGCCATCCGGGGGGCGAGTAGACTCATCGCTCGCGCGCAGAGTTCCGCGGGAGCGAGCCCGCGGCGCGACAGCCAGCCCAGCCGAACCTTGGAGAGCCGATCGCCATGGCCGAGCCGCTGACAGCGGAAAGCGCTTCCGATACGCAGAGCGCCGCCAAGATCACCGTCGAGGACGCCGGACCCTGCCGGAAGAAGCTGTCGGTCCAAATCCCGCCCGACCGCATCGCGGCCGTGCTCGAGGAGAAATTCAGTTCGATCGCCCGTGAGGCGCAGTTGCCGGGCTTCCGCCCGGGGCGCGCCCCGACTCATCTCGTCCGCAAGCGCTTCGGCAAGGCGGTCCGTGACGAGGCGAAGGGCCAGCTCGTCTCCGAGGCGTACCAGCAGGCGGTGGAGGAGAACGAGCTGCGGGTGCTGGGCGATCCCGAGGGCGGCGAGGAGTTGAAGGAGATCGAGCTCACCCCGAGCGAGCCGGTCAGCTTCACCCTCGAGGTCGAGGTCGCGCCGGATTTCGACGTGCCTTCCATGGAGGGCGTCGAGATCATGCGCCCCAAGTTCGAAGTCAACGATGAGATGATCAACAACGAGGTCGAGCGCCTCTGCACCAACGAGGGCGAGCTCGAGACGCTGGAGCAGGCCGCCCGAGGCGACTACTGCGTCGGACACGGAATCATGCGCGCCGAAGGCGTCGACGAGCCCATCCACGACATCGACGGCGCCGTCATCCAGGTCCCGCCCGAGGACAAGGGCGACGAGGGCATGATTCTGGGCGTCAAGGTCGAGGATTTCGCCAGGCAGATCGGCCAGCCGAAGAAGGGCGAGACGCTCGAGGTCTCCACGACGGGACCCGAGAACCACGAGATCGAAAACGTCCGCGGGCGGAAGCTCGACGTCGCCTTCACCGTCAACGAGGTGCATCGCGTCAAGTCCGCGGAGCCGAAGGACGTGGCCGCCAAGTTCGGTCTCGAGGGCGAGGAGCAGCTTCGCGAGGCGATCCGCTCGCGCCTTGAGAGCCGCGTCGCCGCCGAGCAGCAGTCGGCGATGCGCCAGCAGGTCGCCGAGCATCTCATCGAGGAGGTGCAGTTCGAGCTTCCGGAGAACCTCACCTCCCGTCAGGCGGAGCGCACGCTTCAGCGGCGCCGCTTCGACCTCATGCAGCGCGGCGTCGACGAGAAGGAGATCGAGGAGAACCTCGCCGATCTCCGCGCCGCCTCCGCGGAGCAGGCTCAGAACGAGCTCAAGCTCTTCTTCATCCTCGACAAGGCCGCCGCGGAAGATCAGATCGGCGTCACCGAGCCCGAGGTCAACGGCTTCATCGCCCGGATGGCCGCGGAGCGCGGGCGTCGCCCCGAGCAGCTCCGCGCCGAGCTGATCCAGCAGAACCAGATCCAGGGCATCGCCCAGCAGATCCGCGAGCACAAGACGCTCGACGCCCTGCTCGCCAAAGCCGAGATCAAGGACGTCTCGCTGGATGAGTACCGCGAGAAGACGGACCAGCCCTCCGATGAGGACGCGGCGGAGACGAAAGCCTCCACGAAGAAGAAGACCTCGAAGAAGAAGTCTTCCTCGAAGAAAGCCTCGACGAAGAAGTCATCCTCCAAGACGTCGTCCTCGAAGAAAAAGTCCGGCTCGAAGAAGCAGACGGACGCGGGCGACTGACGCGCCGCCGCCGCAGAGAGACGCGATGACGCCGGACACGCTCCTCTGGATCGCCATCATCATCGTCGGCGCCGTGATCGCTGGCGTGGCCTTGAAGCGCTATCGCAACCGCCTCTTTTCCGACGACGCCGCCCCAATGAGCCCGCTGGCGCATCTCAGCCTCGACGATCTGCGACGCATGCGCGACGAGGGAGAGCTCAGCGAGGAGGAGTACGAGCGCCTGCGCGATCGCCTGGTTCGGGAAGCCGGAGCCCCGCCGCGCTCCGACCGGGAGCTCCGCGCCAAGCCGGGCTACGACCTCACGGGCGAGCCGCTGCCCCACGCGCCGCCCGAGGAGCCTGACGAGCAGCCCTAGGGCGTCCGACCCGGCGTTCTCGGGCCCGCGTGCGGAGCGTCGGGAGGCTTCACCAGCCGCCAAAAGCGGCCCGCTCTCACCGATCCGCTCAGGCGGAACAGACCACGCAGGGCGCTGTCCGCATCGGCTTCCGCGATCGAGAAAGCCGTCATCCCAGCCGATACACTGCGGGTGTCGCGTCGGTGGGATTCTTGACGACGACGGCAGAGACGAAACCACTTCCACATCAAGCGCGAGGCGCCCATGCCGAAGAATCGAACCGACGGCGAGGATCACAGCGGAAACGGCGGCGGAGCAGGCGACGGCTCGGGCGGCGGCGATGGCGGCGGCGGCTTTCGCGGACGCAAGGTCACCACCTGCTCCTTCTGCGGAAAGACCTCGCGCGAGGTCGGCCCCATGGTCGAGGGGCCGAACGACGTCTACATCTGCGCTAACTGCACCGAGCTCTGCCAGAACATCTTCCGCCAGGAGCGCCGACGCGTCTCCTCATCGAGGCCGCTGTTCACCTCCATTCCCGCCCCGCGCGAGATCAAGGAGTTCCTCGACCAGTACGTCATCGGCCAGCACATGGCCAAGAAGACGCTCTCCGTCGCGGTCCACTCCCATTACAAGCGCCTCACCCAGATCGACGAGGAGAACACCCCCGTCGAGCTCGAGAAGTCCAACGTCCTGCTCAGCGGCCCAACCGGCTCGGGCAAGACGCTGCTCGCGCGCACGCTGGCGCGCATCCTCAACGTTCCCTTCGCCATCGGCGACGCCACCACCCTCACCGAGGCGGGCTACGTCGGCGAGGACGTCGAGAACCTGCTGCTCAAACTCCTCCAGGCCGCCGACTACGACCTCGAAGCCGCCCAGCGCGGCATCATTTACATCGACGAGATCGATAAGATCGGCAAGACGACGCAGAACGTCTCGATCACGCGCGATGTCTCCGGCGAGGGCGTGCAGCAGTCCCTCCTCAAAATGCTCGAGGGCACCGTCGCCAACGTCCCTCCGCAGGGCGGACGCAAGCATCCCGAGCAGCAGTACATTCAGCTGGACACGAGCAACATCCTGTTCATCTGCGGCGGCACGTTCGTCGGGATCGACGAGATCATCCGCCGGCGCATCGGACGCCGGCGCATCGGCTTCAACACCGAGACCGGCCGCGCCGCGAGCGGCGACAAGATGCTGGAGCGCAGCGAGGTGCTGGCCCAAGTGACGCCCGACGACGTCCTCGAGTTCGGCCTCATCCCGGAGCTCGTCGGACGCCTGCCCATCATCACCCCGCTCATGCCGCTCAGCGAGGACGCCCTGGTCTCCATCCTCACTGAGCCAAAGAACGCCCTCGTCAAGCAGTACGAGCACCTCTTCAGCCTCGAAGGCGCCAAGCTCACCTTCACCGAGGGCGCACTCCACGAACTCGCCCGGCGAGCCTTGAAGCGCGACACCGGCGCCCGCGCCCTGCGCGCCGTCATCGATGAGGTCATGCTCGAGCTCATGTACGAGTTGCCGGATCTGGACAACGACGGCGTCGAATACGTCGTCGACGAGACGGCGCTCCAGGGCGCCCGAGGCGAACGCGACCTACGCGACATGCGGGTCCAGCGCAAGGAGTCCGCATAACAGCGGACACCGGCGGCCCCGCCCTGAGCCTCCCGGAAGGCCGTCGGGGCGAGCGCCCCGCATCGCTGCGACCGCCGGATCGATCGATCCTCATCGGCTAAGTCAACATGTTGACTCCGCGCCCGCGCCGTCTACCCTTTCGGGCACGGTTCGACGGGCGTTCGGCGCTGCGGACGCTCCTCCTCCACGTCCCGGCCCTCGCCCGCCGAACCGGTTCTTGAGTCGCTCGGGTGGCGCGCACCCTGCGCGCCGTTTCGTCCGAGTCGCAGCAAGGCAATGGAGGACGCCGTGGCAGACGCCATCACCACTTCAGACGCGACCGCTCAGGATGCGGACAACTGCGGGCAGGAATGTCCGCTGGTTCGCCAGATCTTCACCATATCCAATGTGATGATGCGTCTGGGCGACAAGCTCTCAGCTCCCATCGGCCTCACCAGCAGCCGGTGGCTGCTGCTGTGCGCCATCGGACGATTCGGCGACGAAGCCTCCGTCAAAGCCCTGAGCGCCGACGCCATGCTGAGCGCCCAAAATGTGAGCCGCATGCTTGCCTCGATGGAAGAGGAAGGTCTCGTCGAGCGTTTTACCAGGCCCGGACACGGGCGGATGGTCTTCGTCCGGTTCACCGAGCAGGGGCGGGAGACGCTGGAGAAGACCCGCGAGCTCGCTGAGCGTTTCGAGAAGCGCTTTCTGAAGGGTGTCTCCGGCGAATCCGCTCAGGCTCTCAGCGGCGAACTGTCTCGGCTGCTCGAGAATCTTGAGACGTTCGAGGCGGATCTGGAGCGCGAGCAGCAGGCAGCCGGAGTTTCCGCATGAGAGCCATGTTCCTCGCCATCGCGCCGACGATCGCCCTGCTGGCCTCCAGCGCGTGGGCGCAGTCCGAGGGCCCGGCGCCGCAGAGCGTCGTCGTTGATCCGGTGCGCCGCGAACTGGTCCAGCCGCGCCGCGAGGCGACGGGCGAGCTCCGCGCTGTGGATCGCTCGCAGGTCGCCTCCGAGGTCCGCGGGCGGATCGTCGAGCTGCCGGTGCAGGAGGGCGATTTCATCGAGCAATCCGGGATGATCGCCCGCCTGGACTCGACTATGACCAGCCTCGAGGTGCAGCGCGCCGAGGCGGAGGTGCGCCGGCGCGCAGGCGTCGTCAGCGAGCGACGCGTCCTGCTCGAGAAGGCCCAGCGAGATGTGCGCCGGATCGAGAGCCTGATGCAGCGCTCCTCCGCCTCGCAAACTGAGCTCGACGACGCCATCTCCGACGCCGACGCCGCCGAGGCGCGTCTCGATCAGGCGGAGGCCGAGCTCGCCGTCGCCGAGGCCGAGCTCGCCCTGCTGCGCGAGCAGCTCGAGGACCTGATTATCCAGGCCCCCTTCTCCGGGCGCGTGGCTGAGCGTTTGGCGCGCGTTGGGGAGTGGCTGAATGCGGGGGACCCGGTCGTCGAGCTGGTCGCGCTCGAGCCCATCGACGCCTGGATCGATCTTCCCCAGCAGTTCATCGCCGAGTTGGCCAGGGACGATCTCGCCCAGCGCCGCCGCCTTCAGATCCGCATCGACGCTACGGGCGAGATCATCGAAGGGCCGCTGATCGCGGCTCTGCCGCTCGTCGATCCGCTCTCCCGCATGGCTTCCATCCGCGTGCGCGTTCAGAACGAGCGGGCGCTGCTAAGGCCCGGGATGAGCGTCATCGGCCTGATTCCGCTCGGACAGAAGGAGCCGATGCTGACGGTCCACAAGGACGCCGTCCTGCGCGACGCCTCCGGCGCCCACGTCTTCGTCGCGCGCGAGGGAGTCGCAGCTTTGACGCCCGTGAACGTCATGTTCGCGGTGGGCGACCGGCTCGTCATCAGCCCCGGGCTTCTCAGCGAGGGCGATCTCGTCGTCGTTGAGGGCAACGAGCGTCTCGCGGCCGGATCGCCCGTGGAGATCGTGGGCGGGGTAACGCCGATCGAGGCGCGCCGGAGCGAATCCGAGGACCAGGGAGACGCCTGAGCGATGGACATCATCCGACTGGTCATCGCCAAGCCTGTCGCCGTCGCCGTTGGCGTCATCCTCATTGTCATGTTCGGTCTGATCGGCGCCACGTCGATCCCGATCCAGCTCTCCCCGAATGTCGATCAGCCGGTCATCACCGTCTCGACCGACTGGCCCGGCCGCAGCCCGCAGGAGATCGTCGACGAGATCACCAAGGAGCAGGAGGAGCGCCTCAAGAGCATCCCCAACCTCGACTCGATGCGCTCGACCACGAGCGAGGGCTCCGCGAACATCACCCTCGAGTTCACCGTCGGCTCCGACATTGGGCGGGCGCTTCAGGAGGTCTCCGACGCGCTGCGTCAGGTTCCGGAGTATCCCGCCGACGCCGACGAGCCCGTCATACAGGCGGCCGAGGGCGCCAGCGAGAGCGCCATCGCCTGGATGATCATCGAGGTCCGCCCCGAAGCGCAGGGCAAGCACCCCGACTTCGATCCCTCCGTCCTCTTCGACGCCCTCGAAAAGGAGGTCAAGCCTGTTTTCGAGCGCGTCAAGGGCGTCGCCGAGGTCAACATCTTCGGCGGACGTGAGCGCGAGGCCCGCGTCTACGCCGATCCGCAAGCGCTCGCCCGCCATGGGCTCACCTATGGCGAGCTCATCAACGCCCTCCGAAGCGAGAACGTCAACATCTCCGCCGGCGCCATCGCGGAGGGCAAGCGCGATTACCGTGTCCGGGTTGTTGGACAGTATGAGTCCGCGGATCAGATCCTGAACACCATCGTCGCCTATCGCGGCGGCTCGCCCATCTACGTCCACGACGTCGCCAACGTGGAGATCGACTACGAGAAGCGCCGCGGCTTCGTCCGGGGCAACGGCAACGATGCGCTCGCGCTGAACATCATCCGCGAGGCCGGCTCCAACGTCATGGAGATCATGGAGCAGGTTCGCGCGCGGCGCGACGCTGTCGAGCGGGACATCCTTCCCAACCTCCACCCTGTCGTCGGCCCCGATCTCCAGATTCGTCAGGTCTACGACGAAACCATCTACATCACCTCCGCCATCGATCTCGTGCGCCAGAACCTCTGGATCGGCGGTCTGCTCGCCGCCGGCATGCTCATGCTCTTTCTGCGCTCCTTCGTCCTCACCGGCGTCGTCGCGCTCGCGATCCCCATCTCCGTCACGGGCACGTTCCTCGTCCTGCTCGCGCTCGGGCGCAGTCTGAACGTCATCTCCCTCGCGGGCCTCGCCTTCGCCGTCGGCATGGTCGTCGACAACGCGATCGTCGTACTCGAGAACATCTTCCGCAGGCTTCAGGAGGGCGACCCGCCCCGGCTCGCGGCCTACCGAGGCGCCAGGGAGGTGTGGGGCGCCATCTTCGCCTCGACGCTCACCACCGTCGCCGTCTTCATCCCCATTCTCACCATTCAGGAGGAGGCGGGCCAGCTCTTCCGAGACATCGCGCTCGCCGTCGTCGCGGCGGTCGTGCTCTCGCTGCTTGTCTCGATCACCGTCATCCCCGCCGCCTGCTCCCGCTGGCTCCGTCCCCGCGCGCCGAAGAGCCGCGCCGGACGCTCCCGACTGCGAACCCTCTTCGGATTGACGAATCTCTTCGCGTTCCTCTGCAACGGCCTCGCCGATCTCGTCCACTGGCTCATCACCGGCTGGCGCGGCTGGGCCCTTCGACCCGCGATCATCGTCGTCATGACCGTCGCCAGCTTGGCCGGCGCCTGGGCCCTCATGCCCCCGCTGGATTATCTCCCCGCCGGCAACCGCAACCTCGTCTTCGGCGGCCTCCAGATTCCGCCCGGATACTCCGTCGAGCAGCGCCTCGAAATCGCCCGCCGCATCGAGGAGCGACTCAAGCCCTACCTCGAAGCGGATCCGAACGACCCCGACGAAGTCGCCGCGCTGCCGCCCATTTCACGCTTCGATGGCCCCGACTTCGACGGAATCCCGATTCTCAACTACTTCATCGGATCCTTCGGCACGCGACTCTTCATGGGCGCCCGCAGCGCGTATCCCGAGGTCGTCATACCCGTCGGGCAGCTCCTCACCAACGCGATGAACAGCATCCCCGACGCGCGCGGCTTCGCGCAGCAGTCATCCCTCTTCGGGCGAGGCGCCTCAGGCGGCGGCAACAACATCCGCGTCGAAATCTCGGGCCCCGTGCTGACGAAGGTCAATCGCGCCGCCGCCGCCATGTTCGATCCCGCCTCGCAAATGTACGAGCGCGTCACGCCCGATCCCGCCAACTTCGATCTTCCCGAGCAGGAATGGCGCATCACCGTCACACGCATCGGACGCGAGCTTGGACTCACCACTGAGGACGTCGGCGCCGCCGTCCGCGCCCTCTTCGACGGCGCCTTCGTCGGCGACTTCAACCTCGACGGCGACGCGATCGATCTCGTGGTCGTCCCGCCCGGCGGACGCCTCGATTTCAAGGAAAAGCTCCAGACCATCCCCATCTACACCCCCGCCGGACGCAACATCCCGCTCGATCAGGCCATCGCAATCGAGCCCGCCCTCGCCCCGCAGGAGATTCAGCGCATCGAGGAGCTCCCCAGCGTCGCGCTGGACATCAGCCCTCCCGAGGGCGTCCCCCTCGGGCAGGTGATGGAGGCGATCGAGCGCGACATCATCGATCCCGTCAAGCAGGCGGGTCTCATCGACTCCACCATGCGCGTCCGCCTCGAGGGCTCGGCGGCCAAACTCGATGAAGTCCGCACCGCGCTGCTGGGCGACCTCTCGGGCGATCGCCAGGCCGCCGCCTGGCAGAAGGCGGTGGGCGGCGTCTCGCTGCTTCTCGCCGTCGCAGGGCTCGCGGTCGGAGGCTTCGGCGTCGTCCGGGCGGTTCGCCGCCGATCGCCCCGCTTCGCCTACGGCGGCTTTGGCGGACTCCTCCTCGCCGTGACACTCGCGGGCCTGCTCTCGGGCGTCGCCTTCGCGCCGGAGCTGACCACCGCCCGCCTCATCTGGGCGCTCGTCGTCACCTACCTGCTCATGTCCGCCCTCTTCGAGAGCTTCCTCTATCCCTTCGTCATCATGTTCACCGTGCCCCTCGCCGTCGTCGGCGGCTTCGCGGGTTTGAAGATCGTTCACGACATCACGATCAACGATCCCCTGCGCGCCCCGCAGCAACTCGACGTGCTCACCATGCTCGGCTTCATCATCCTGATCGGCGTCGTCGTCAACAACGCCATCCTCCTCGTCCACCAGGCGCTCAACTTCATGCGAGGCGATCCCGAGATGGGCGAGGGCGAACCCATGGAGCCGCTCCGCGCGGTGGCCGAGGCCGTGCGCACGCGCGTCCGCCCCATCTTCATGAGCATGTTCACCTCCGTCGGCGGCATGCTCCCGCTGGTGCTCTTCCCCGGCGCCGGCTCCGAGCTCTATCGCGGGCTCGGCTCCGTCGTCATCGGAGGTCTGCTCGTCTCGACGGTCTTCACGCTCCTGCTCGCGCCGCTGTTCTTCAGCCTTGTTCTTCAGATGGCCGACGGCTTCTCCGTCCTCTTCGCCAGGGACGAGAAGGAGGCTGCTGGCGCGCGGACCCCGGCGTCGCGCGAGCCCGAGGCCCGTCCCGAGCCCGAGCTTCAGCCCGCCTGATCCCGCCGTCCTGCCTCAGTTCAGCCGCTTGCTGATCCAGCCCCGCTTGCCGTCGATCTCGACGGGCGCCACGAGATGCGCCTGCGCGCGCGAGTCCAGCAGACGCCGCACCGCCGCCGGCTCCTCCGTCACCACGTGCCACGAAATCCCCCGGCTCGGGTCCACACGCCGCCCGCCGGAGGCCATCGCCACCAAGGCGCCGTGATCGCGCAGCCATCCCTCGACGATCGTCAGCGCTTCGATCGCCGATCCGCCTGCCTCCGTCACCAGGTGAAGACCCCCGTCCCCATCCACCGCCAGCTCGACCTTCGGCGCCCACGGACACCGCGCCGCCAGCGCAGAGAGCCCCGCCAGGTGCTCTGTGAAAGCCGCGCCGGCCCCCGGCCTGAGGTCCGACGCGGCATGGAGGAGGACATCAGACGCCCTCGGCTCGACTCGCCCGGGGTCCGAAGACCCGGAAGGGCGGGGCGAGTCAACCGGCGAGCGCCATGCCTTTGATACGCCGCCGGGGTCGAAAGGATCCAAGGTTTTCCCCTGGGGTGTTTGCATTTTTTGCAGATCGTGTTCTCGTTCCGGGACCTTCAGCCCCCGGATCGCCTCCAGCGCCTCCGAGACCGCCGACTCCACGTCCTCGAGCCGCCCTCGATACAGCCGCTGGGTCCGCATAGGCCCCATCTTCGGGAGATCGCCTCCACGCTCCAGCCGACCCCCCAGGAACGCCTCCGCTGCGCGCTCCAGACGCGAGAAGGCGCGCTCCGCCTCCTCGCCCGAGGCGCCGACCACCGCCGCGCGCCACCATGGCCCGCCCCCATCGGCGCTCTCCGCCCGCTCGACGAGGCCCTTCAGCGTCCGATACCCGCCCACGACCGCCGCCTGATCCGCGGCGCACAGCAGCGTCACGCCATCCACGCCCCGCGCCACCAGCTCCGGCTCGTCGATCGCGTCCACGCACACGATCCATCGCGCAGCGCCCCGTCCTCCCTCCTCGATCGCTTCGCGCAGCGTCGACGCGGGACGCAGCGCCGCGGTTGCGCCGAAGACCTCCACCGCCGCCTGACCCCCCATCAGCCGCAGCAATCCCACGCTCTCGCCCCACCGCTCCGCCGTGCGCGCCGCATGCTGCGCCGCCCACGGCGCGCTCATCACCGGAAGATGCCCGAGCGCCAGCGCCTCGATCTCCACTCGGCGCGCCGTCCCGCTCGCCGTCCCCGGCGCGCCGATGCGCCCCGCGATCTCATCCGATTTCATCGAATCCGGTTCAATCGGATCTGATTCAGACGGATCCGGTTCAGACGCGTCCGCCTCCGTCGCGCGCGCGGGCTCGGCGGCGGGCGGAATCGATCCCGTCGGTCCGTCGTCGGACGCTGGATCGCCCAAGAATAGCTCCGCCAGCGCATCGTAATCGTCCTCGGCGCTGCGGCGCTCGCCCTCCTGCGCGCCGCTCAGCATGTGCGAATCGCCGGTCATGGCTCGCTCGCTTTCTTGCTCGCCGCGCCTCCACGCGGTCGGGTCAGTCCGCCCCTTCGCACGCCAGCGCCGCATCGCGCCCGCCCGCGACCACAAGCACGCTGTTCTCCTCTCCAAAGGGATTGGTCGACGAGTGCTTGTTGTACGGGTCCGGAGTCCAGCGCCCGTTGACCACGATCCGATACTCGATGCGTCCCGCCGGAGTCTTGACGCACGCCTCATGCACGCCGTACGAGGGGTTGTACTTCAGCGGCGTGCGCTCGGGTTTCCAGTCGTTGAAGTCCCCCGCGACGGCGAGCTTCATGTCGGGGCCTCCGGGCTGCACGAAGAGGACCCCCTGCGAGGTCTCCGTGGCGCCGAAGAGCCGCGCCACGCGCGCCTGCGCCGCCTCGTCAGCCGGCGCCGGCTTGTCGTCCTCGATCAACACCAGCGGCGTCCCCCGCGCGCCGGCGGGCCGGGGCGTCGTCGCCTCGACGCGCTCCGCCTGCGCCGTCTCGAAATACGCCGCCGCCTCGCGCTCCGCGTCCTCCTGCTTCTCCGTGTTGAGCAGCGCCTGCCGCGCCGCCTCCGCCTGCATCGCCGCCTGCCGCGCCAGCACCTGCTCCGCGCGCGACGCCAGTTCCGCCGCCCGGCTGATCGGCGCGGCGGGCGGCTCTCCACTCCCCGCCTCGCCCGCGAAGCCCGGCTTCGCCTCGACCGCCGCTCCGCTCCGCAGCCCGCCGCCGGCGATCGCGCCGCTCGAGCCCTTCCCGGGAGGCGTCCGCACCAGGAACTCCGCCACCGCCTTGTAGTCGCGCGCCCCCGCCGACGTGGGGTCGTAATCGATCGCCGCCTGCCCGAACGTCGCCGCCTCCTTCAGCTTCGCATCAAGACGGATGACCTGCGGAATGAGCCGGTCGCCGAAACGCTCCTCCAGCTCCGCCAGCAGGCTGACCGCCAGCTTGTTCGCCGGGTCGTGCATCGTCGGCAGGATGCGATAGGGGGTCTGCCCGCCCAGACGCCGCGCGAGGGAACGGATGGTCTTCACCTGCCGCTCGGCGCCGCGCATCGCGAAGATCGAGGTCTCCACGGGGACGATCACTTCGTCCGCCGCCCGCAGCGCGTTGAATGTCAGCAGACCGATCGACGGCGGACAGTCGATGATCCGCCAGGTGTGCTCACCGCCCAGCTCCTCAAGGGCAACGCTCAGACGCTGATCCCGGTCCTCAGCCTCCGCCAGCCCCCCCCGCGCCGCCTCGAGCCCCGCCAGTTGCATCGTGCTCGGCGCCAGATCGAAGCTCCGCCCGACCCGCCACAGCAGCCGCCCCGCCTCGATCCGCCGCCCCAGCATCGCATCGCCGATATGCAGCTCGATCTTCTCCTCGGGGATCCCGAGCCCCACAGCGCAGTGCGATTGCGGATCCAGATCGACCAGCAGCGTCCGATGCCCGAGCGCCGCCAGCGTCCCGGCGAGGTTGATCGCCGTCGTCGTCTTTCCGCATCCGCCCTTCTGATTGACGATCGCGATCGTCCGCACCCGCTGCTCCTTCGCCCGGGATCTTGAAAATTCGACCCATCCGCCTGCGCGCGCCGCGCCCGACGGACTTATCGGATCAGCCTTTCCGAAGCCTTGAAGATGGAGAAAACGCCCCTCGCCCGCCGGGCGCCTCAGGCGCGAATCGCCCTCAGCCCCGCGCGCACCGCCTCTTCGGGGGGATCCGTCATGATCCGCACGCGCCCCGACTCCACCGGCAGCACGAGCCGCATCGCCCCGCCCGCGCTCTTCTTGTCATGCCCCATCGCTTCCAGCAGCGTCTCATCGTCGGGAAGCCCCGCGACGCTCGTCGGCAATCCGATCTCCGCCAGCGTCTCCCGCACCCGTCGCCCGAGCTTCGCATCCACCAGCCCCATCCGCTCGGCGCACGTCGCCGCCGCCACCAGCCCGAGCGATACCGCCTCCCCGTGCAGCAGCGGCGCGCGCGCCGGATCGCCATCCGGGCTCAGATCCTTCAGCGGCTCGATCGCATGCGCGAAGGTGTGCCCCAGGTTCAGCGCCGCCCGCCCGGGTTCGTCTCCCCGCTCCTCCTCGCGCTCATCGCGCTCGACGATCCGCGCCTTCACCCGCACCGCCCGCTCGATCAGCTCCACCAGGCTCGCCTCATCCCGCGCGACGATCGACGCCGCGCGAGCGCCGACCCAGTCAAAGAGCTCGTCATCGATTCCCGCGGAAAGCAGCCCGTGCTTGACGCATTCCGCCAGCCCGGCCCGCAGCTCCCGATCGGGAAGCGACGCGAGCGTCGTCACGTCCGCGAGCACCCCGGCGGGCTGCCAGAACGCGCCGACCATGTTCTTCTTTAGCCCCGTCGTCGTCTCCAGATTGACGCCGGTCTTCCCGCCCACGCTCGCGTCCACCATCGCCAGCAGCGTCGTCGGACACTGGATGACCGGGCAGCCGCGCCGATACGTCGCCGCCACGAATCCCGAGACGTCGCCGACGAGCCCGCCGCCCAGCGCGATGATCGGATCCGTGCGCTCGTGGCGGGTCTCCGCGACTGCGCGCAGCAGCGTGTGGACGGTCTCGAGCGTCTTCAATTTCTCGCTGGCGGTCGCGCTCGCCCGAGCCACGCCGAAGCCGGCGCTCGCCAGCGACCCGGCTGCGCTCTGCACCGTCCCCGCAGGCAGCTTGTCATCGAAGACGAGAAACGCGCGCCGGGAGTCGCCGCCGACCGCCTTCCGCGCCGCCTCACCGACCTGATCAAGCGCGCCCGCGCGCACGACGACGTCGTACGCCCTTGCCCCCAGCTCGACGCGCACCCGCCGCTGCTCGCTCACCGCCGCCTCCTCACTCCCACTCGATCGTCGCGGGAGGCTTGCTGGAGATGTCGTACACCACGCGGTTCACCCCGCGGACCTCATTGATGATCCGCCCCGAGATCGTCGCCAGCACGTCGAAGGGAATCCGCGCCCAGTCCGCCGTCATGAAGTCCTGCGTCTCCACCGCCCGGATCGCCACCACACTCTCGTATGTCCGCCCGTCGCCCATGACGCCCACGCTTCGCACCGGCAGCAGCACCGCGAAGACCTGGCTCAGCGCCCGATGCAGGTTCGCCGCCACGACCTCCTCTTGCAGGATCTCGTCGCACTCGCGCAGGATATCGAGACGCTCGCGCGTCACCTCCCCCAGCACGCGCACGCTCAGCCCGGGCCCCGGGAAAGGATGCCGCCAGACGATCCGATCCGGCAGGCCCAGCACCTCGCCGAGCTTCCGCACCTCGTCCTTGAAGAGATCGCGCAGCGGCTCGACCAGCTTGAAGCGCATCCCCTCGGGAAGCCCACCCACGTTGTGATGCACCTTGATCCCCTGCGCCGCCCCCGCGTGCCCATGACCCGATTCGATCACGTCCGGGTACAGCGTCCCCTGCGCCAGAAACGCCGCATTCTCCAGATCGCGCGACGCCTCCTGGAAGACTTCGATGAACCGCCGCCCGACCGCCCGCCGCTTCTCCTGCGGATCGATCACGCCCGAAAGATCCGAAAGAAACGCCGCGGAGGCGTCGACGACGCGGAGCTGCACGTCGAAGTGATCCCGGAACGTCGTCTCGACCAGCTCCCGCTCGTTCTTGCGCAGCAGTCCGTTGTCCACGAAGACGCACGTCACCTGCTCCCCCAGCGCCTTGCCCAGCAGCGCAGCGCACACCGAGGAGTCCACGCCGCCCGAGAGTCCGCAGATCACGCGGTCCCCACCGACCTGCTCCTGCACGCGCGCCACGGCCGTATCCAGAAAGTCGATCATCCGCCACGAGCCCGTGCACTTGCAGATCTCGTAGAGAAAGTTCTGGAGGATGTCGACGCCATGCATCGTGTGCGTCACTTCCGGATGGAACTGCACGCCGTAGAACGGAGCCGAGCGCCGCCGCACCGCCGCATGCTCGCAGTTCGGCGTGGACGCCAGTGTGACGAACTCCTCGTCCAACTCGCGCACCCGATCGCCATGGCTCATCCACACGCTCGTCCGCTCCGGAATGGCGGCGAACAGATCCGATCGATCCAGTATCGAAAGGTTTGCGCGCCCGAACTCGCGCTTCTCCGCCCGCTCGATCGTGCAGCCCAGCGCCTGGCAGCCGACGTACATCCCGTAGCAGATCCCCAGCACCGGCGCGCCGATCTCCAAAATCTTCGGATCC
Organism: uncultured Phycisphaeraceae bacterium; assembly: GCA_964451515.1. Classification (GTDB taxonomy): domain Bacteria; phylum Planctomycetota; class Phycisphaerae; order Phycisphaerales; family UBA1924; genus CAYVIJ01. Next base: position 27,333 of record CAYVIJ010000017.1, read on the forward strand.
AGTCGCGGCGCGCCCTCCTCGTACACGCTCGCGGGGCCGCCCGAGAGGATGATCCCCTTCGGCTTGATCGCCGCGATCTCCTCCGCCGGCGTCTCCGGCGACAGCAGAATCGAGAACGCCCCCGCCTCGCGCACCCGTCGGCAGATCAGTTGCGTCGTCTGCGACCCGAAGTCGATGACCGGCACGACCTCGTCGTGCGGGATCGGCGGAATCCGGGATGAGCCTTCCGACGCCATGCGCGCTCCAGCTTGTTCGCATTCCGGACGGGTTCCTCCCGTCCGAAGAAGCGAAGAGCCTAGGCCCGAGCCTCGCTCGCCGCCAGCCTCTCGCCCGCTCGATCCGCATTCCAAACATCCTCTTCACATGCCCTCGCCCCAGAACCGCATGCGCCCCGCGCGCCCTCCGAAACCCGCCCTATGCTTTTCCCACTGGGAACCAATGGGATTCATCGGTTCCGGACGCGGCCACGGGGCGAGTCGAATGCCCCCGATCACGTCGCCCGCCACCTGGGCCGATCAACTCAGCGATCCGCGAGCGAGTCCGCCTTCGAGCTATGACGAGATCACCCAACGATCCACCCAGCAGCAATGGCCAGTCCGCGTGCTGCGGCGAGCCGCATGTTCAACTGCGCCTGCTTTCCCAGCCCCGGTATCTCGCAGGTGGACGCGAGCTCGTCGCCGCTGTCGCCCGCCGCATCGGCTTCGACGAACTCGCCGCGAGTCAGATCGCCCTCGCCGTCGATGAAGCCCTCGCCAATGTGATCCGCCACGGCTACGCCGACCGACCCGACGGGCTCATCTGGCTCAGCCTCTGGCCCATCGAGCGCGAGGCGGCCAGCGGGCGCCGCCTGCCCGTCGGACTCAAGATCGTGATTGAGGATGAGGCGCAGCAGGTCGAGCCCGATCGAATCCGCTCGCGCGATCTCGAGGACGTTCGCCCGGGCGGACTCGGCGTCCACATCATCCGCCACGTCATGGACTCCTGCGTCTATTCCAAACGCTCCGGCAAGGGCATGTGCCTCACGCTCGAGAAGACGCTCTCGAGCCGGCGCGGCGACTGATCGCCCGCGGGCCCGCCGGCGCCGCGACTACCATCTTTGCCTATGGCGCGACCAGAAGACGCATCCAGTTTCGACGTCATCATCGTCGGAGGCGGCCACGCCGGCGCGGAGGCGGCGTGGGCCGCGGCCAATCTCGGCGCGCGCGTCGGACTCGTTACGCTCGATCTCTCCAGGATCGGCGTCATGTCCTGCAACCCCGCCATCGGCGGGCTCGCCAAGGGGCAAATGGTCCGCGAGATCGACGCCATGGGCGGCCTCATGGCCCGCGCCGCCGACGCCTCGGGCCTCATGTTCAAAATGCTCAATACCTCCCGCGGCCCCGCCGTGCGAGGCCCGCGCGCCCAGTGCGACAAGGACATCTACGCCGAGATCGTGCGCACGCTCCTCGAGAGCCGCAGCGAGATCTCCATCATCGCCGCCGCCGTCGAGCGCTTCATGCTGGATGAGCGAGCCCCGAACCCGCGCATCGCCGGCGTTCTTGTGCGTTCGGGCGACGAGATCCGCGCCATCCACGCCCCCGCAGTCGTCCTCACCACCGGCACCTTCATGCGCGGGCTGATGCACACGGGCGACGCGCGCACCCCCGGCGGACGCGTCGGGGAGAAGCCCGCAAGCGTCATCTCCGAAGCCCTGCGCGATCTCGGCTTCGAGCTGGGCCGACTCAAGACGGGCACGCCCCCGCGCCTGAAGCGCTCCACCATCGACTGGGAGTGCCTCGAGCAGCAGTGCGCCGACGCCGATCCCATCCCCTTCTCCGATCTCACCCCCCGCGAGCCGCGCTTCGAGCCGCCGCTGCCGCAACACGAATGCCGCCTCACGCGCACCACGCCCGAAGCCCACGCCGCCATCCGGGACAATCTGCATCGCGCGCCGATGTACAACGGCCAGATCGACACCGCCGGCCCGCGCTACTGCCCCTCCATCGAGGACAAGGTCGTGCGCTTCGCCGAGCGCGAGTCACATCATGTCTTCCTCGAGCCCGAGACCATCCGCGCCGACACCATCTACTGCAACGGGATCTCCACCTCCCTCCCGGCCGACGTGCAGCAGACCATTGTGCGCACGATGCCCGGATGCGCAACCGCCGAGATCCTGCGACTCGGCTACGCCGTTGAGTACGACATGGTCCTGCCGCATCAGATCCACGCGACCACCGAATCGCGCCCCGTGGAAGGCCTCTTCCTCGCAGGCCAGATCAACGGCACCTCCGGCTATGAGGAAGCGGGCGGGCAAGGCCTCATCGCCGGCCTGAACGCCGCGCGCCGCGCCGCCGGCAGGAGCGCCGTCGCACTCCGCCGCGATCAGGCGTACATCGGCGTCCTCCTCGACGATCTCGTCACGCGCACACCCGTCGAGCCATACCGCATGTTCACGTCCCGCGCCGAGCATCGCCTGCTTCTGCGCGCCGACAACGCCGCCGACCGCCTTACGCCCCTCGCTCGCGAACTCGGGCTCATCGACGACGAGCGCTGGCGCCTCCACCAGCGCCGCCGGGAGCAGCTCGACCGCCTGAACGCCATCGTCGATCGCGCGAAGCAGGGGGACGTCGCCCTCGCGGACCTCCTCCGCCGCCCCGAGTTCACCGTCCACGATCTCGCAAGCGCAGTGGACGAGCCTTTCGACCGCGCCGTTCTCGAGACCCTCCACGCCGATCGCGCCTACGCCGGCTACATCGCACGCCAGCGCGCCGAGATCAAGCGCAGCGCCGACATGGAGCGCCGGCGCGTGCCCGAATCGCTCGATTTCACCACCATCCCCGGCCTGCGCGCCGAGGCGCGCCAGGCGCTCCTCCGCTTCCGCCCCGACACCTTCGCCCAGGCCGCGCGCCTCGAGGGAGTCACGCCCGCCGACATCTCCATCCTCCTCGTCCACACGCGCCGGCGCGCCGAGATGGAGCGCGTCGCCGCCGGCTGACGGAGCCGCCCATGCCAGAGCCCGGCCCACGCCCCCGCGACATCGAGCGTCGCAAGGTCGCCCGCGTCGCGCTGCTCGCCGGACTCGCCCTCTTCGTCCTGAAGCTCGCCGTCTTCGCGATCACGAACTCAGCAGCCGTCCTGTCAGACGCGCTCGAATCGATCGTGAACATCGCCGCCGCGGGCGTCATGCTCTACACGCTGCATCTGGCGGCGCGACCGCCCGACAAGGAGCATCTTTACGGCCACGGCAAGGCCGAGTTCCTCGCCGTCGCCTTCGAGGGCGCGATGGTCCTCTTCGCGGCGGCCTTCATCGCCGTCGAGGCCGTCTCGCGTCTCTTCAATCCGGTCGAGTTGTCGCGCCTCAACTTCGGCGTCTGGGCGCTCGGAGCAATCGCGCTGCTCTCGGGCGGCCTCGCGGCGTACATCTACAAGTCCGGGCGGCGCACGGATTCGCCCATTCTGATCGCCGACGCGCGGCATCTCTTCACGGATGTTCTTTCGACGCTCGCCGGGCTGGCGGCGCTCGTGCTCGTCAACTGGTCCGGCAGGACGTGGATCGATCCCCTCGCTGCTTTGCTTCTCGCCGCGGCCATTCTCTACACGGGCCTGACGCTGCTGGGCGAATCCATCAGCCATCTCATGGACCGCTCCGACCCCGAGGACGATCGCCGCATTCGCGCCATCCTCGACAAGTCCGTCGAGGGCGGGCTTATCACCGGCTACCACAAGCTGCGCCACCGCCGCGCCGGCGCCTTCGCCTGGATCGACATGCACATCCAGGTTCCGAATGATCTCAATGTCCGCCAGGCGCACGACCTCGCCACCGACATCGAGCGCGAGATCGAGCGCACATGCGCGCCCGCGAACGCCACAGCGCACGTCGAGCCTGCTGACCACGCGCCGCGGGGTTGAATGGGAGACAGTGGGGGGCTTACGCCTCCGCCAGCGCCACCGAGTCCTTCACGCCCAGCGTGCGGTAGATCTCCTGCGTCGACTTGGACGCGTTCAGCGTGTACAAGTGGATGCCGCGCACCTGGTTGTCCAGCAGATCGCGGCACTGCTCCGTCGCCCAGTGGATCCCGACCCGGCGCACGGCGTCCTTGTCGCCGTTGCAGCGCTGAATCGAGCGCGTCAGGGGCGCCGGGTACCGCGCCCCCAGCGCCAGCTCCGCCATTCGCTCCATGCTGCCGGCGCTGGTGATCGGCATGATGCCCGCGATGATCGGAATGGTGATCCCCGCCAGCTCGCAACGCTCGCGGAAGTCGTAGAAGTCGCGGTTGTCGAAGAAGAGCTGTGTTGTGATGAAGTTCGCACCAGCGTCGACCTTCCGCTTCAGGTGCTCCATCTCCTGCAGGCGGTTCGGCGTCCCCGGATGCCCCTCCGGAAAGCCCGCCACGCCGACGCCCCAGCCCCTGGGGCCGAGATGCTGTCCGCCTCGCATCCCCTCGAAGCGCCGCAGGAACTTCACGAGATCGATCCCGTAGGGGAACGCGTCCTTCGTGCGGTCGTGATCGGGCCGATCCTTCGGCGAGTCGCCGCCCAGCGCCATGACGTTCTGAATCCCCGCCTTCGCGTACGTCTCCAGAATGTCGTAGATCTCCGCCTCCGTGTGCCAGACGCATGTCAGATGCGGCACCGGCGTCAGCGACGTCTCCTTCTTGATCCGCATTACCAGCTTGTGCGTGTTGGCGCGCGTTCCGCCGCCGGCGCCGTACGTCACGCTCACAAAGGAGGGCTTCAACTCCTCCAGCTCCGATATGGAGTCGAAGAGCTTGTCCCAGCCGTTCTCCGTCTTGGGCGGAAAGAACTCGAAGGAGAATGTCGTGGGATGTCGCTCGAAGATCTCTTCGATGTGCATGGGTTGTCCTCGTCTCCACGCCCGTCGCGAGGAGGGCGGCTCTCTGTCTTGCTCTTCACGCAGCGACGCGCGCGGGTCGAGGGGCCTCCCGGACAGGCCCGCCGACCCCCGCGCGCCGCACGGGGGGCCCCGCGAGGGGGCGGATGCCTCTGATCAGTAGCGGTAGTGATCCGGCTTGAAGGGACCCTCGACGGGCACGCCGATGTAGTCCGCCTGCTCCTTGCTCAGCTCCGTCAGCTTCGCGCCGAAGGCGTCCAGATGCAGACGCGCCACGTTCTCATCAAGATGCTTCGGCAGCGTGTACACCTTCTTCTCGTACTCGTCGCGATTCTTCCACAGCTCGATCTGAGCCAGCGTCTGGTTCGTGAACGAGTTGCTCATCACGAAGGACGGATGCCCCGTCGCGCAGCCGAGGTTCAGCAGACGACCCTCCGCGAGGATGATCACGCTGTGCTCCTCGACGCCGTTCTTCGTGTCCGCCTTGAAGCGGAACTCATCCACCTGCGGCTTGATGTTCCGGTGCGTCGCGCGCCCATCCTTGACCCAGCGCCACAGCCCGGCCATGTCGATCTCGTTGTCGAAGTGACCGATGTTGCCCACGATGGCGTTGTGCTTCATCTTCGCCATGTGGTCCACCATGATCACGTCCTTGTTGCCGGTCGACGTGATGAAGACGTCCGCCGAGCCGACGACGTCCTCGATACGCACCACGTCGTACCCGTCCATGCACGCTTGCAGCGCGCAGATTGGGTCGATCTCCGTGATCGCCACCCGAGCCTTCTGCCCGTCGAAGGACTGCGCGCAGCCCTTGCCGACGTCGCCGTACCCCAGCACCACGCAGCGCTTGCCCGAGAGCAGCACGTCCGTGGCGCGCATGATCCCGTCAGTCAAGGAGTGGCGGCAGCCGTAGAGATTGTCGAACTTGCTCTTGGTGACGGCGTCGTTGACGTTGATCGCCGGGAAGAGCAGCGTCCCGCTCTTCTGCGACTGATAGAGCCGCAGCACGCCCGTCGTCGTCTCCTCCGAGACTCCCCGGATGTGCGGGACCATCTTCCGGAAGAACGTCGGATCCTCCTGCACCTTCTCGCGCAGGATCTTGAGGACGCACTTGAACTCCGCGTTGTCCGTCGAGTCAGGATCCGGCAGCGCGCCGTTCTTCTCGTACGCCTCCTCCGCCTTCACGCCCTCGTGAATCAGCAGCGTCGCATCGCCGCCGTCGTCCACGATGATGTACGGACCCTTCGATCCATTCTCATCCTCGGGGAACGACAGCGCCTGAAGCGTGCACCACCAGTACTCCTCCAGCGTCTCGCCCTTCCAGGCGAAGACCGGGCACCCCGGCTTGCCCTCGCGCCCCTCGACGACCGCCGCCGCCGCCTCATCCTGCGTGCTGAAGATGTTGCACGAGGCCCAGCGCAGGTCGGCCCCGAGATCCAGCAGCGTCTCGATCAGCACCGCCGTCTGCACCGTCATGTGCAGCGACCCCGTGATCCGCGCTCCCTTCAGCGGCTGCTTCGAGCCATATTCGGACCGCGTCTGCATCAGCCCGGGCATCTCGTGCTCAGCCAGTTCGATCTGCTTGCGCCCCGCCTCGGCGAGGGAGAGATCCTTCACCTTATAGGGAAGCGGCTTCGTGTCTTTGGTCGTCGTCGTCGTGCTCGCAACAGCGGTTGTCACGTGTCGCTCCTTCGTTTGCGTCTCACTCGGTTCAATCTGTGAAGCGCCGCCCGTCTCCGGAAGGCGCCAGAAACTCAGTTCCTACGGTTTGACCCCCGTCGCCACGAACAGCCCCGGCCCCTTCCCTTCCGGCTTGTCCGGAAGCGCCGTCCACCGCACCCGCTCAAACCCCGCCTCCCCGAGAAGCCCCCGCATCGTCCGCTCGTCAAAGCCCAGATGCCGATGGCCCATCCGCCGCCGGTACTCGGTCCGATCGTGCTCGCGCATGTCGATCACCAGCGCCGCCCCGCCCGCCTTCAAGATCCGCCGCGTCTCCGTCAACGCCTCGACGGGACGCTCCAGATGATGCAGCACCAGCCCCAGCGCCGCCGCATCCATCTCCCCCTCCTCGATCGGAATCGCCGTCACGCGCCCCTTGACGAACTCGACGTTCCCGTGCGGCTTCAGACGCTTCTTCGCCGCCCGCAGCATCGGGCCCGCCTGATCAACAGCAACGATCCGCTTCACGAACGGCGCCAGCAACTCCGAGATGTTCCCCGTCCCGCAGCCCAGATCCGCCACCTGCCACTCCCCCGGCACGAGCCCCAGCAGCGCCTCCGCCGTGAACCCGCGCCCGAAAAGCTCCGCCCGCACCGCGTCCCACTCCCCCGCGATGCGCCCGAAGAACGCCTGGCTGTCCGTCTGCCGCTCGCGCAGCACCGAATCGAGTCGACGCAGGTCTTCCTGAACCTGCCCGGCGTCCCCGATCTGCTTGCGAACCACGCGCCATAGCTCCCGCGCCTCCGCCGGGGAGTCGTCCATGACCAGCCGGTAAAACCCCGCCGTCCCCTCCGCCCGCCGCTGCACCCACCCCGTCTCCGCGAGCTGCTTCAAGTGGCGGCTCACCGTCGACTGCGGCAACTGCACCACCGCCGCGACCTCCCCGACGCTCAACTCCTCTTGCTCGAGAAGCCGCAGCAGTCGCAGGCGCAGCGGATCCGACAGCGCCCCGAGTCTCTCGGCGACGCTCCGACCCTGCTCCCGATCCGCGATGTGGCTGCCGTTGGTATTCATCCGTTTATGCGGATGAAGGGTAGAAGGCTTTCCCGCCTCCGTCAAACCGCCCCTCGACCTCGTCCCTCTCCCGATTCCGGAGGATTTTGACCCCTGATCACCCGCTCTTGACCGCCGTTCCTCCCTCACGGATGCTCATCGCTCCACGCGCGCTCCACCGGGGCGGAAGGAGAACATCCGATGAGCCTCACCCAACTCGCCCTCGCCCTGTCCCGCCTTGCGCTGGCTCAGGCCGACCCCGCCGCCGATCAGCCGCCCGCCGAATCGACCCAACCAGCCGCTGACGCCGAATCCGCCGCTACCACCGACGCCGCGGGCGAGCCGGCCCCCGATCCCATCCGCTCCGTCGAGGACGCCGCCAACTGGATCGCCGACAACACCGATCTCATCATTGCCTACACCGTCAAGGCCGTCGGCGCGCTGCTGATTCTCCTGATCGGCTACATCATCGCCGCCTGGCTCAGCAGGTTGACGCTCTCCGCGATGGGCAGGGCGAAGCTCGACATCACCCTGGGCAAGTTCTTCGCCAAGCTGGTGCGCTGGGGCGTGCTCGCGCTCGTCTTCCTGGGCGTGCTGGGCTTCTTCGGCGTCGAGACCGCCTCTTTCGCCGTCGTCCTCGGCGCCGCCGGCCTCGCCATCGGCCTCGCCTTCCAGGGCACGCTCTCCAACTTCGCCTCGGGTGTGATGCTCCTTACCTTCCGCCCCTTCAAGGTCGGCGACGTGGTCAACGCCGGCGGCGTCCTGGGCAAGGTGGATGAGATCGAACTCTTCACGACGCGCATCGACACCTTCGACAACCGCCGCTTCATCCTGCCGAACTCATCCATCTTCGGCGCGACGATCGAGAACATCTCCCATCACCCCATCCGCCGCGTCGACGTCAACGTCGGTGTCGCCTACGACGCCGACATCGATCAGACGCGCGAAGTCCTGCGCAGCGCCATCGACTCGCTCGACACCGTGCTCGCCGACCCCGAGCCCGCCGTTGCCCTCCTCGAGCTCGGCGGTTCGTCGGTCGACTGGGTCTGCCGCGCCTGGGTCAACGCCGCAGACTTCTGGCCCACCAAGGACGCCCTCACCCGCGCCGTCAAGATGAAGCTTGACGCCGCCGACATCTCCATCCCCTTCCCCCAGATGGACGTCCACCTCAACGGCGAACTCCGCGGCCTCAACTCCACCTGAGACCCTGATGGAACGCCTCTCCAAGCCGTCTCTACCCCCTCTACCGGTAGCGGCGGGCGTCCCTGCCCGCCGTCTACAGCGTCTACCGCACCGAGGTGTGCCTGCAACCCCACCCTCCGATCCAACACCATCGAGCTCCGCGCCAGCATCGAATCCACGCAGTCCGGATCGCTCGCCCATCCTCGCGGCAGCGCTGATCCCCCGCCCGGCGGAGCCGCCGGCGTGTCGTTGAGGTCGATCGTTCCGTCGCGGTTCAGGTCGATTTCGACCTTGTAGCCCGGGTCGTCGATCGAGGTCCCGCTGGCGGATGACAAGGCCGAGGAGTCTCCCGAGTCCAGATCACGGTCGCCGTCGAAGTCGCCGTACCAGTGGTGCAGGGCCGTGCCGTAGGGCGTGTATTCGACGCGCTCCTGGAGGCCGGCCGTGTCGTCGAGGACGGCCACGACGCTGAAGAGGACGTCGGTTGCATAATGCCAGACGGCGTCGGCGGTGTCGGCGTAATTCCCGTTCGTGTTGGCGTCCTCGCGGCGCATCACGGCGTCGTCAATGTAGCGGAAGCCCCAGACCTGCTGGGCGTGCCGATCGATCGTCGTGCCGGCGTCCGAGTCGTCGTTGATCCGCTCCTCGAGCAGGCGCCACTGCGGGTCGTAGAAGAACAGCCGGAGCTCATCGACCGTGCCGTCGGGGACGGTGTCGGTGTCGACCTCGGCGAGCGTGCGATGGCCGAGGCCGTTGTACTCGTATTCGGCTCGCACGTCGGCTCCGTACTTGACCTGCACCAGACGCCCCCAGGCGTCGCGGGTGTACATGATCTCGGAGAGCGATTCGCCCACTTTCTCTGGCTGATCGTATTTGAAGAGCGCCCCGCTGGCGAGGGTCTGGTTGTTGAGCGGCGGCGGGTTGGTGGCGCCGGGGTCGGTCGGATCGGCCTCCCACTCCTGGCCGGTCAGCTCGTTGTTGGAGTTGAAGGCGGCGTCCTTGAGCTCGTCCTGCTCGTCGTAGAAGCCGTCGCCGGACCAGTCGACCTCGTGCTCGCCGAGGTTGTCGATCACATCAACACTATAGGTTGAACAATCTCCGTTCATAACTGGATCAAAAGCGAACTCCTAGCATGGCCAGGCCTAGTACGCAGGCCCAAGCGAGTATTCCGACGCCAATGTAAGTGCTGAAGCCTAGCCCCATCGAGACCAAGAGCCGGGTGGACGGTTGACGGAGCAAGGTGGAGTGTGTCTTAGTCAGTACGAATGGCCAGTGCCATAATGTAAAACAGATGGTCGAGCAGGCGGCGAAGACGGGGTCACCGATCCCGGAGGGAAACCCAAACTTGTTGAGCGGGAGCACCGCAAACGGAACGATGGCAAACGCCACGCCCCCGAAGAAGAGCCACTGCTGCCAGCGCGCAAGGCGATCACTCATGGACGACATTCACAATTCGCATTCTGGGCGGTACAAAATGCGTCGCCCCCAAGAAACGCGACAGCGGAATAAGCGGCCTCCGCTGTGTCCTTGCATAGCCAGCGAAACGGAGTGTTGACGAGGCCAGGATAAACGTCGTCGCACATTGTGAGCATGCAGGATCTAAAAGCACCGTCGCAACCTGCGCGGCTTCCGCAAGACGCATAGCAAACATCGTGGCCGTTACAACAGGCTATCAGTTCCGGCATGATGAATCCGTTCAGGAGGAATTGCTGAAGCACGTTCGCTCCACACCCGTTAGGCATTGGCGCCGGTATATTAGGCTTCCGCCTGACGCCATTCGCGCAGATGCACTTATTGCATTCCTCAAAGCTATTGGTCCCTGTCCAGGGATAGTCAAAGCTCCATGGGGGAGGGCCGGTTGAGGTGCTTGAGCTAGAGTTCAGGGGGGCGATTTGTACAGCCACCCCCTCGGAAAGCGCCCGCGCGGGAAGCCGCGGCTTAATCACTGACGGGACCGAGAATCCGTTGAACGAGGCATCCGGCTCATGCCTCTCCAGTCTGTGAATGCATCTGGAAAGGTTCGGCGCATACTCCACGATGCGAAAGTCCGAGAGAGTGATCAAGAGCGGCCGACTTCGAAAGCCGTTCGAGGAGTTGATCGTGTCCGGATCGCTCGCCCATCCCCGCGGCAGTGCCGATCCGCCTCCCGGCGGAGCCGCCGGCGTGTCGTTGAGGTCGATCGTGCCGTCGCGGTTCAGGTCGATCTCGACCTTGTAGCCGGGGTCGTCGATCGAGTTCCCGCTGGCGGATGACAGGGCGGAGGAGTCTCCCGAGTCGATGTCCCGGTCGCCGTCGAAGTCGGCGTGCCAGTGGTGCAGGGCCGTGCCGTAGGGCGTGTACTCGACGCGCTCCTGGAGGCCGGCGGTGTCGTCGAGGACGGCCACGACGCTGAAGAGGACGTCGGTCGCGTAGTGCCAGACGCCGTCGCCGGTGTCGGCGTAGCCGCCGTTCGTGTTGGCGTCCTCGCGGCGTATCACCGGGTTGACCCTCTCCTCGCGAGTCGGCGAACCTCAGTTCATCTCCTCCGGCGCAATCGCGAAGCTCGGGCCCGGCGTCTTCCCCAGCGCCCGAATCCGATCCTGAATCTCGACGTTCTCCGGATCCAGGTACAGCGCCATCCGCAGCCGCTCCAGCCCCGCCTCCTCGTCGCCGATCCCGAGATAGAACTCCGCCAGACGCATCTGCGGCTCCAGGCTCCGCCCCTCGTCCAGACGCGCCGCCGTCAGCAGCGCCCGCTCCGCGGCGTCGATGTCCCCGCTCATCGCCGCGTAACGACCGAGCCGCATGTACCCATCCACCTCGCGCCGGTCCTCCGCCCGCTGCCGGAGCACGCGGAAGAGCTCCTCCTCATCGCCCGCCTCCAGCATCGCCTGGGCATACAGCTCGACGATCTCCTCGTCCTCCGGCCGCAGCGTGTAGGCGATCGCCAGCTCCTCCCGCGCCTGCTCGGGGCGGCCCAGGATCAGCAGCGTCTTCCCCGCCTTGACCCGCGTGGGCCAGTCCCCCGGATCGCGCTCGAGAACCTCTCGGTACTCAGCAAGCGCCTGCTCGTAGCGGCCCTGCTCGTACGCTCGGTCCCCCTCCGCCCGCACCGCGGGCAGCGTCCGCGTGCTCCACGCCTTCTTCGCCGACTCGCACCCGCTCAGCCCCGCCGAAAGGCCCATGCCGAGCCCCGTGATGAGCGCCAGCGCCGCCAGTGAGATCCGTCTCATGCCGAAGCCTCCATAATCGATGCCGTCCAACCCCCTCATCGGCCCCCCTCGGGCCGAACCCCGAGTCTACCGGCAAATCTCGCCATCCGCCCCCATCTCCGCCCAACACTCAGCCATGACCGACATGACCGACGTTGACATCCCCACCGCCGTCCTCCTCCGCCACGACACCCCCGATGGCGACCACCACTTCGATCTCCTCCTCGACACCCTCCACCGCGCCGAGCCCGACGACCCCCGCCTCGACGACATCGACGAGCGCACCCTCCTCGCCTTCCGCGTCCGCGCCCCCCTCCACCTCCCCGACTCAGACAAAAACGCCCACCTCCTCGAAACCTTCGACGCCCTCGCCCTCCCACTCCACCGACGCCGCTACCTCCAGTACGAAGGCCCTCTCACGCGCAATCGCGGCCACGTCTCCCGCCTCGCCGAGGGACGCGTCCTCGACATGACGCGCACGGAGGACGAGCTCGACGCGACATTCACCCTGAACGGCGCGCGCCGCCGCTACCGCGCCCACCGCGCCGCGCCCCTCACCCAACCCTCCGACGACCCCCAGCCCTGGCGCTTCGAGCGCGTCGCCGACTGACCGCCCCTCTTCTCCATGCCGCTTCGACCCAGTCACACTTTCGCCCCGCCGCATCCCCCGCAGCGACAACCGCGCAACCATCCTGCCAGGTTCGCGACGCCCCCGGCGCACTTGCCCAGTTCCCCAGTGGGAGTTCCAACCCCCTCTCCCCCCGGGAGAGGGCCGGGGTGAGGGGCTTCCAAACTGCCTCTTCCCCCCCGAAAGAAGGCCGGGGTGAGGGGCTTCCGAACTGAAATAGACTCCTCAGACCCAGGATGGTGATTTGTCGCGCAGTTCTTCAGAGACCCCTCGCCGCCGCCGAAGCGTTCTCTCCGATTCCCAGTGATTGACTCGGGAGCTGTCGGAGCGCGCGAAAAACCGGCCGGCCCCGCGAGGGAGGCCGGCCGGTGGATGGCTCGGCATCTCGTGCATGCAGGAGATCGAACTCAGCGCCGCCGCCGCATCCCCGCCAGACCAGCGACGCCGAAGACCGCCAGCGCGCCCGGCCCGGGGACCGCCTCGATCAGCGCCGTCCCTGCGACGATGCCCGAATCAAAGCCCTCCATGTCGATCGCCGTGGAGAACTCGGGCGAGACGAGCAGATTGCCCGCCGCCGTGAACGTGCTCGCGCCGGGCGTCGCCGACTTCAGCTCGACGTCGAACAGGACAATCCCGAGGTCGATGTTGTCCTGCACGAAGAAGCCCGACGCCGCGCCTCCTACGCGACCCGCATCAAAGCCGATCGTGAAGTCGCCGACCTCGATGCCGCCGCCGTTGAAGCGCACGCTTCCCTTGTGCTCGATCGTGCCCGCGAGCGTGCCACTGAAGTCCGCCGGGTCGTAGGCGAACGACGTCGGCAGCGTCGTCTCGTCCCGGCTGTTGATCGGGAACGCCACCGAGTCCGGCAGGCTCCCCGGTGCGATCACCGGGCCCTGCACGTCGAAGAACGTCAGCCCGGCGAGTTCCTCGATGGCGTCGAAATCGAGCGCGACGCTCGTCTGCCCGCCCGTTGCCTCAAAGAGCACACCACCGCTCGCGGTGGTCCCAAATGTAAGCGCGGCCGCGCCCACTGCGTACCTGAGGATACTCATATCGTCTCCTTTTCTGACTCGCGCCGCCGTGCAAGCGGCCCTGTGCCTGCGCCGCGCCGCAATGACGCATCGCTGCGCGCCGCAATCATTTATGCGCCGCAGTCGTATCAAAAGACGATGCGTTTGTGCAACTGGAAACGCCGCGATTCACGCGTTTTTCAGGGCGAGCGCCCACAATCCGCCACCGCCTGGACAGAGCGCGCCACCCGGATCGCGCTGCGCAGAGGAGTTCAGGATCCGAAGGGTGTCTGCGTGCGCGCAGTGTTCAAGCGATCCTGCCCCGCCGATCCGGAATCCGTTGCAAGCGGCGCGCTCCGAGTTGGTGCTGATCTTGATGTGATGCCCCTCGATGCCGTCATGCAGCCGGCCGCGCTCGAGCGAGTCGACAGTCGTCGCCATCCTCGCCGCCGCTGACGAAGCCATTCGCTTCATCGCAGTTGACATCGCACACTCGTTCTCCAATTCCCTGTTCTTCGCAGGTCCCACGCGGTTCGAGGCGACAACCGCGCAACCATCCTGCCAGGTTCGCGACGCCCCCGGCGCACTTGCCCCGTTCCCCAGTGGGAGTTCCAACCCCCTCTCCCCGGCCCTCTTCCGGGGGGGGAAGAGGGCCGGGGAGAGGGGCTTCCAACCTGAACTCGACGCCTCAAACGCAAAACGGCGTTCTTCCGCGCAACTGTTCAGCCGCCCCCAGTGATTCCCCGGGCGCGCCCGCCTCAGTAGTCCCGCCCCAGCACGCCGCGCGCCGTGTCATGCAGCCGCTCCGCCATTCCCTCCTTCAACGGGTTCGGGACCGGCGCCGTGGCCTCGCCCAGCGAGCGCATCGCCGCGTGCCCGTCGGGGAACGCCACCGGCCGTCGATCGAGGCTCTCCGCGCGCGCCAGATGCGCCATCTCCCCGTCGAAGAGCAGCGCTTTGGCGGAGGGATGGCGCACGTCGCTCCCCCGCGTCGGCTCAAGGAACGATTCGTCCGCCTCCGTGCGCCCATCCCAAAGCGCAGGACGCGCCACGAAGCTGTTTGAGTACGAGTACGACGGCACGCCATTCCCCATCCCGCTGAAACGTTCTTCCGGAAGCCATGGCGCCCCCGCCTTCCGCGGAGAGCCCGGGCAGACCCACGAACCGAAGTGCGCGGGCCAAGGGGCCGTCTTGTTCACCACCGCCACCCATCGGATTGAGAGATCCCAGTGCCTCGAGGTATAAATCTGCGACCCATCAAGATCGGCCATGAACCACGATCCGGGCGGCGCGAAGGGATACTCATCGCCGTTCTCGTGGCGATAGTTGTCGAACGTCTGCACGGCGCCGCGCTGATTCGCCAGGCACACCGTCCCCCGCGCTGCGTCCCGGCTACGCAAGAGCGCCGGCAGCAGAAGGCCGATGAGCAGCCCGATCACGCCGATCGAGACAAGCAGCTCAGTCAGCGTGAACCCGCGCCACGCACGCTCAGAAGAATATCCCAAAGTGAATCTCATTCGGGTAGCTGTAGAGAACGATCTTCCACGGAATCCACATCATCCGCTCAGCCGACCACGCGAACTGATAACCAACCAGCGCCTTGAGTCCTTCAGAGTTTCGCGGCCCTGTGTTCTCCATCGGCAGACGAACCTCGGCCACCGTCAAGTCGCCCTCCTCGCCGTCGAGCGGCACACCGAATCGCTCGTCCTTGTACTCGCACGTCAGCGTGCTGAAGCCGCGACGAAGCTCATTTCGTCCGACGCGGTGACCATCCACGTAGATGAGCCGCGCCTCGACTCGATCCAATGAGATCGGTCGATGCCGGAGCCGCTCCGCCTGGCGCTCCCAGGATTCGCGCCCCTTCTCCGCCTCCTGGTCCGACCGCTCATCCCCGCGTCTTTGAAGAAGCTCCCGGTTGCGATCGAAGTCCCCATCAAGCGTCATGCCGAGCCGCTCGCGGAAAGCGTCCGCAAGGTCCCGCGCCGCCTCGGTGGGCAGATCCGCCTCCAGCGCGATGTCCTTCGATTGAGCCAGCGCCGACGCGTGCGCCTGCTCCAGGATCGCCGGCATCGTCTCTTCTGTCGGCTTCGTGTCGAACTCGACCGAGACCACCGCCTCCTGCACCGCCGGCGTGACTTCCTGCTCCGCAACGCGCGCCTCGGGCGGCCCCGAGCGGTTGAACGCCCGGATCGCGACAAAAGCCCCCGCCACCGCGACGACGCCCGCAATGATCAGCTTGTGACGCTCGGTGATCGCCATGCTCTGCTCCAATCATCTTGAAACTCGGCGCTGCGCTGCCGCGCAACGCCGAGCGCGTCTTCAATCAAAGAGGGTCAGCCGGATCATCGCCAACGCCATCATCGCCATCACCACTACTGCCACCATCCCGCGGGTCGGGGATGCACTCGGCTACGGCCCACGGCGACGGCTCGCATCCGCCTGTGCCGGAGCAAACCTCATTCGACGAGCAGCTGGGGATACAGTGGGTCGCTATTCCCTGATCAGCGCACGTTGATGGCGAGGAGAAGCAACACTCATCCAATGATCGTTGCTCAGCCACATTGGCGAGTGACTGGTCCGCGAGAACAGTCACACATCCGACGCCGGCGAGGATGAACAACAGTTCGAGCTTTGATTTGCCATTCATTCTGATTCCTCCATTCTAGGCCCAAGAGCGCGACTCTTGGCGCGCTCCGCGATCACGGCGCAACACAGCGCCGAGCCTGTCCAAGCGAGTAACAGCCCAGTCCGGGTCAGCGACCCCCAATGCCCGTCATCCCCCCTCCTGTCTGTTCCACAGCCACAGGGAACGGGCGCGTCTGATACGATTAGGTATCCGATCCAACCCAGGAAAATACTCAGCAGCCCCGCCAAAGCCGCAAGCGTGTATGTAGAACGCAGGCCGGCAAGCAAGGCGCCGCCCAGTGTGATTTCAACGATCACTAGGATTAGAAAAAACGGCCGTGAGAGATCGGCGTCGAAGCCCCACTCCAAGGCGATCAGAGTCTCGGCAGGTCGGATCAACTTGCCGATGGCGACCCAGAGCAGAAACGCTCCCAGGATCAAGCCTGAAATACGACTGAAGAGCGCCAGACGCGAGACGGGAGCAGGTTGCCCACCGCCCACTCCATAAGCGCGAAAAGGTTCTTTGTTCAGGAGTTCCATCGGTGTGCGACCAGATCCATGCTGGAGACAACGTGACGTACTACAGATAGCAGCGACGAATACCATGAAAGATATCCCCGGTCAATGTTCAACACTGAAAGCTGTGGAAAATGTCACGAGCTATCGAGATCAAACAAAACCACCTACCAGGGGGGGCGAAACCGCTGTCTCAGGCTTTGCTCGCCGTTCGCGGCCGGATCGAGACGAACACGGCAACCGCTCTGGAACTGACCGACGCAGTGCTGAGCGAGACGGACTGAACGAGGGGAAGGGCCCGCCGGGTGAGACCAACTTGTCCCCCCGCCCCCCCAATCGCCGATGAACCCTCAACCATGTGCGGCTTCTTCGGAAATCTCGCCGTCGCTGGCGCCACGCCCTGCATCGACGCCGGTCACGCGGCCCGCCTCCGCGATGCCCTTTCCCCCCCCGGGAGAGGGCCGGGGTGAGGGGCTTCCGATCTGAAATAGATGCCTCAGACCGCGGACGGATCTGTTCAGCAATTTTTCAGAGATCGTCCACGATACATTGGATCACTTGCTCAACCACCGCTGGATCATGCGGATCAGCCGCGCGAGCCAGCTCCCGGTGCTCCTGCGCGATCTGGGGCCGTCAGCGTTGATCCCGAATCGGCGCAGTTCCTGTCTGAGACGCTCTTCGAGATGCTTCTCGTCGGCCGGCTCAAGCTCTAGCAGGCGGAGGCCGTTGTTGTTGTAAATTCGGGTTTTCACTTTGCGTGAATGCTCATATCGCGCGTCGCCTGGGAGGCCCCAGTACTCGATGTAAATATCGTGTTGCGGGAGATAAAAATCACACAGGTATCCCCCCCCGTTCGGGATCCACCTCTCGTAGTGACACTGGATCTTCAACCGATCCAGCAGATTGGCAATGTCACGCTCTGCCTTGCTTCGGACCAAAAACCCCTGGACCGTCTTGTATCGCCGTTCATCAACAGGCTCCGGCGTCGAATCACCCACTCGCGGTGCCGGCGCAGCGGATGGCGTTGGAAACCCGAACATCACTCGCAGCCGTTCAGCAGTCTTGCCATCAACATAAGGACGAGGTGTGTTGCTCTCCCGCCGTTGAATCTTGTCGTTGCCAAGCGTCATGTGTACTTCCTGTACACTCTTAATGACCCTCTCGCCGGCATATTCGAGTTTCGCTTGTGCCGGGAACTTCCCGCTCCAAGCGCTCTTGTCGATCGCTTTGCCACGATTGTGCTCAACAACTCGAAATGGTCCGATGTACTTGTACGCCTCGTAGTCATAGATGACCACATGATCGCCGTTAATTAGGTGTCGAAAATCTTTGTTCCATTGTTCTGGCCGTGTGCCGACGAGCTTCTTTGACAGGACCTCTCCTCGGGTGTCTCCATTGCACAGGAAGATATAAACACGATCCGAAGGCACTGCGAGCCCCTTTCAGAATGAAGAGACCGGTGGAACGACGTGTCAATGAATGGAGGGCAGGGTACGAAGCCTTCTCGAGCCAATGTACCGAGGCCCGACCATGGATCAGGCCGATCCTAGACGACGAACTATGGGTGATCATCGAGCCAGCGGTGCTCCTGCTGCCCCCCTTCTCTCTTGTCCCCCCGCCCCCCAATCGCCGATGAACCCTCAACCATGTGCGGCTTCTTCGGAAATCTCGCAGTCGCTGGCGCCACGCCCTGCATCGACGCCGATCACGCGGCCCGTCTCCGCGACCTCCTCGCCCGCCGGGGGCCGGATGACGCCGGTCTCTACGTTCATCGCAACGCCATCCTCGCCCATCGCCGCCTCGCCGTCCTCGACCCCGACCCCCGCGCCCGCCAGCCCATGGTCACCCCCGACGGCCGCTTCGTCCTCGTCTACAACGGCGAGCTCTACAACGACCGCCAACTCCGCGCCGAGCTCCAGGATCGAGGCGTTCCCGCCGAGGGGTTCAAGACCGAGTGCGACACCGAGACCATCCTCCACGCCTTCGCGACATGGGGAACGGAGGCCTTCTCCCGCTTCCGCGGCATGTACGCCCTCGCCATCCTCGACACCGAGCGCCAGACGCTCACCATGGCCCGCGATCCCCTCGGCGTGAAGCCCCTCTACTTCGCCTGCGACGGGCGCGAGCTCCTCTTCGCCTCCGAGCCCGGGCCGATCCTCGCCCATCCCATGATCAGCGTCCGCCCCAATCTGCGGATGCTCAGCGCCTACCTCACGACCATCAGAACCGTCCTCGGCTGCGAGACGCTCTTCGAGGGCGTCTACGCCCTGCCCCCCGCCCACATGGCCCAGTGCGATCTCGCCGGGCGCGCGCCGATGGTCCGCCTCGTCGAGTTCTGGCGCGCCCCGCCGGCGCTGTCGTCCGCCGCGCTTTCAACAGATGACGCCGCGGTCGCCCTGCGCGGCGCGATGACCGATTCCGTCAGCGCGCATCTGCGCTCCGACGTCCCGACGTGCGCGCTTCTCTCCGGCGGCATCGACTCCTCCGTCATCGCGCTGCTCGCGGCCGACGAGCACGAGTCGCTGCGCACCTACTGCGCCGGCGCCGAGCCGGAGGAGCACGACGACAACGCCGACTTCGCCTGCGCGCGCCTCATGGCCGAGACGCTGAACACGAATCACGCCGAGCGCGTCGTCTCCCGTGAGGACTTCGCCGAGCGCTGGCCCGAGATGGTGCGCGCCCTCGGCGTGCCGCTCTCGACGCCGAACGAGGTGGCGATCCACGCCGTCGCCGCGCGCCTGCGCGAAGATGGCTGCGTCGTCACGCTCTCGGGCGAGGGCGCCGACGAGCTCCTCGCCGGGTACGAGCCGCCCATGATGAGCGCGTGGGCCTTCGAGCAGTCCGTCAGAGAGGGCGCCGTCCGCGAGGGCGGGCGTTTTCAGCTCGAGTCGAACGCGTGGATCCCGCTCGCCGCCAAGCGCGCCATCTTCGCCCCGCCCGTCTTCCAGGCTATCGAGGGCGACGCCGCGCTCCTCGACTTCTACAACCAGACTTTCGACCACACCGTCCAGGAGGCCGGCCCAAACGCCGACCCCCTCGAAGCCCACCTGCGATTCCACCGGCGCGTGAACCTGACGGGCCTCCTCCAGCGCCTCGACACCGCCACCATGCTCGCCTCCGTCGAGGGGCGGACGCCCTTCGCCGACGCCGAGATCGCCGCGCTGGCATCGTCTTTTCCGATGACGTCCAAGTTCGTCCCCGCCGACACCTGCGAGATTGACTCCTCCGCCGCCCCCGTCGCCACGTTGACGCAGACGAAGATCGCCCTCCGCCGGGCGCACCAGGACCGCCTTCCCGGGCGCATCCTCCAGCGCCCGAAGGCGTCATTCCCGCTGCCCTTCCAGACGTGGGTCGCCGATCAGGCGGCGGCACTGCGATCCTCTTCCTTCGCGCGAGCCGTCTTCACGCAGGCCGCCATCGAGACCGTCGCGGCCGATCCTTCCCAGCACTGGCGTCTGGCGTGGCCGATGGTGAACATCGCGCTCTGGGGCGAGCAGTGGTGGAGCGAGTAGGGCGGAGCAGGCGTGCGGAGCGCGCCGGGTCCGGTAGTTATCCACAGTGGCTGCACCTGTCGTGTCCCGATGAGAGGGGGCGCTGAGCGCCGCCACCCGGGTTCGGGGCGCCCCCGTTCTCGGACCGCCTCGCCCGCGCCGCCCGCTAAAAGTCGCCTTGGCGCGCATTCGCGTTGAGATGGCGGATTTGCGGGAATAGGCGATGGTCCGTGTAACGCCGTGCGCGCGCTTTTTCTCACTGCTTTGCGCCCCAGCCGTTGATTCGGAGCGCGCGCTGAAGGTATGTTGGCGTCCGGAGTAGAGGACGAGAAACCGCTCGCCGGTGAGAGCCGGCGTCACTTCCGGGGCGGGAGGTGACCGGCATGCCCCCATCAGATCAAAGCGCCTTGCGCGAGGCGTCCGACGCCGATGGCTGTTGGCCGACGACTCGCGCCGTGGCGCGAACGCGCTCGGACGGACAACGAGTTGACCGAAACGAGATCCGACGGGCCTTCTTCGCGCGCCTTGCAGAGTCCCCGGCCATCAGCACGCTCGGTGTGGACGCGGAGCGCATCGCGGCGCATCTCGAGAATGCGGGGCGCCGCTCGAAGCGGACGCCCGTCAGCGCCACGCATATGCTCGATGTCGCGCTCGCCGCAGCCTGCGTCGATGAGCATGGGCCCGCCTGGCGGGCCCTTATCGATGCGCACGAGCGCGCGATGATCGCCGCCATCGAGCCGCACCTCGGATCGACGCGCGCGATCGTCACCGTCCGCCGGATGCTTCTCGAGCTGCGCTGCGCCACCGCCCAGGGGCGCGGCAGCGCGCTCGATCTCGGAACCTATCGCGGCGAGGGCCCACTCAGAACGTGGCTCCTCGAACGCCTGGCGATGCGCGCCGCGGGCCAGCCCTCCGCCGAAGCCGCCCACGAGAAGGACACCGGCGCGGCGCGCCGCCTCCGGCTCGCCCTCGAGCTGCTCCGAAGCGAGCGCTCGGACGTGCGCCGCCTCGCCTCCGCGATGACGGCGGCGACGATTTCCTCCGTTGGGCCGAGGCGGAAGCGCGAGAGCGGGCCGCAGGCGCCCGTGGCGCGCCTCGGAGAAGAGTCCGCCTGAGCGTGAGCGCTGTGTGAGCGGGCGCGGTCAGATCCCGTCATGAGGCGGGAGGGCGAAGTCGAGCCTCCCCTGAACCGTCAGGCGCAGCGCGCTCAACTCAGGCTCGATCACGAACTCCGTCCCCGTCGCCGCATGCTTGGTCTTCACCATCGCCAGCGCGACGAGCGCATCCATCGCCTCCGAGCGCGCGCACGACGTGATTTGACCGATCGGATCCGACTCAGCGTCCCGGCGCAAGGGTGTTCCACGTGGAACACGCTCCGTCTTCGTGCGCGCCAGCAGCCCGACCATCGTCTGCTTGGGCTTGCCCAGCGCGTGCAGCCGCGCCACCACCTCCTGTCCGAGATAGCAGCCCTTCGTGAACGAGACCCGCTGATGCAGCAGCCCCGACTCCGCGGGCAGGTGGTTCGGACCGAAATCGATGAGATAGCGCGGCAGCCCGCCGATCACGCGCTCGGCGTCGATCGCGCTCTGTCCAACCTGTCGCAAATCGATCCGCGCCGCCTCCGACTCGCCGTCGCCATCTCCCGGCGAGCCGCGCTCGATGAGCTGCTGCCAGACCTTCATCGCGTCATCCGCGCCGACGTGCAGCTCAAAGCCCGGGACGCCCAGCGCATCCACGCGATCCACCAGAACCGACTTGCCGCCGATCACCACCTGCGCGACGCCCCCCGGCGTGAGATCCTCCAGCGGCGCGCCGGCTTCATGCGTCGCAACCGCGCGAAGCAGCAGGGGGGCGGTCGGGCCGTGCAGCGCGACGCGGTGCGTGGAATCCGACTCGTTCTCGAGCGCAACGTCGTCGGCGATGATGAAGGACTCCAGCGTCTCGCGCGTCCGCTCGATCGCGGCGGCGTCGAGATCGAGCAGGATGGCGTCGTCCAGAACGATCACGCGCAGATCCGCGTCGATGCGCCCCTTGCGGTTCAGCCAGAAAGAGTCCACGGCGCGCCACGGGGACACGTCGGCGAGGTCCTGCGTGAGCATGTTGTTCAGGAAGAGCGCGCGGTCGTCGCCCGTGACGCGGATCCGCGCCCGATGCGGCTGGTCGAACAGGCCGCAGGCGGATCGGATGGCGCGCCGCTCGGCGGCGACGTCGCCGTAGGTGGCGACGACTTCAAGGGGCGTCGGCGCTTCACCTCCCGATGGCGTCAGCAGGTCGGCGGGGACGCCTTCGGGGGGAAAGACGCCAAACTCGGCCTCGGCCTGGGCGTGCTGGTTGCGAAGCGGGCTGGGGATGGTCATGGTGTCGGTCCGCGGGGCATACTCTTGAGCTCATCGGCCATTCGGTCGGTTGAATGATATGGGCCGGGCTCCCTGGAACGAGAACACGGCAGGAGGCAGCGCGTGAACATCGATCTCTTGAAGCGGTTGTGCGAGACGCCCGGCGTCCCGGGGCGTGAGGAGCGGGTGCGGGAACTTTTGAAAAAAGAGGCGGAGGGCCTTTTCGACGAGGTCACGACGGATCCGATGGGCTCGCTCATCTGCCGGCGGAAATCGCGCGGGGGCAACGGCCCGCGGATCCTGCTGCTCTGCCACATGGACGAGATCGGCTTCTACGTCCGCCACATCGACGACAAGGGCTTCGTGCGCGTGCAGAACGCCGGCGGCTTCGACACGCGCAACCTCTTCGCGCGGCGCGTCGCCATCACCACCCGAGACGGCGAGCAGATCCCCGCGGTCATGAACCCGGGCGGCAAGCCCGTGCACATCGCCAGCGAGGAGGAGAAGAAGAAGGTGCCGGAGATGACGGCCTTCTTCCTCGACCTCGGCATGTCCGCGGAGGACGTGAAGAAGAAGGTGCGCATCGGCGACATGGTCACGCTCGACGGGCCCTTCATGGAGATGGGCGATCGCTTCGTGAGCAAGGCGCTGGACAACCGCCTGGCCTGCTGGGCGGGGATTGAGTCGGTGCGCAAGATCGAGGAGGAAGGCGCGAAGCACGCGGCGGAAATCGTCGTGGCGTTCACGGTGCAGGAGGAGGTCGGGCTGCGCGGCGCGCGGACGAGCGCCTTCTCCGTCGAGCCGGACATCGCCATCGGCGTCGACACGACGCTCGCCTGCGACACGCCGGGCGTTCCGACTGAGGAGTCGGTGACGGTGCAGGGCGAGGGCGCGGCCATCGGTGTGATGGACGCCTCGATGATCGCGGACCATGACCTGATCGCGGAGATGGAGGAGATCGCGCAGGCGCGCGACATCCCCGTCCAGCGCACGATCCTCCCCCGTGGCGGGCAGGACGGCGGCGCGGCCCAACTCGCGGCCGCGGGCTGCCGCGCGGCGGCGGTGCTGGTCGGCCTGCGCTACATCCACACGGTGACGGAGACGGCGCACAAGCGGGACGTGGAGGCGTACCGGGATCTGCTGGCGGCCTGGCTTGGTTCGGTGAAGTAGCGGCTGCGCTACGTCCACATCACCCAGGTCTTCATGGGTCCGACGACGGTCTCGAGGGTCTC
>CAYVIJ010000018.1:0-49227 GCA_964451515.1 uncultured Phycisphaeraceae bacterium
GTCCCCGGGCTGGGCAAGACCATGATCGTGCGCACGCTGGCGCAGACGCTGCAACTGCCCTTCAGCCGCATCCAGTTCACGCCCGACCTCATGCCCGCGGACATCATCGGCACGAACGTGGTCACGGAGGATCCGGAGACGGGGCGGCGGCGCTTCGAGTTCCAGAAGGGCCCGATCTTTGCGCAGGTGATTCTCGCGGATGAGATCAACCGCGCCACGCCCAAGACGCAGTCGGCCCTGCTCGAGGCAATGCAGGAACGCTCCGTCACCGTCGGCGGCGAGACGCATGATCTCCTTCGACCCTTCATCGTCCTGGCGACGCAGAACCCCATCGAGCAGGAGGGCACGTACCCGCTGCCCGAAGCCCAGCTCGACCGCTTCTTCTACAAGCTCAACGTCGGCTACTCGCAGATGGGCGACCTGCTCACCATCATCGACCGCACGACTGGCGCCGAGACCCCCGAGGTCGAGGCGAAGATCGACGCCGTGGGCATCCTGAAGGCGCAGGATCTCGTCCGCCACGTCGTCGTCGCGCCGCACGTCAAGGAGCAGGCGGCCCGCCTCGTCCTCGCAACGCATCCGGAGGGCGAATACGCGCCGGAGATCGTCTCGCGCTATGTCCGCGTCGGCGCCAGCCCGCGCGGGGCGCAGGCGCTCATCCTCGCGGCGAAGGTCAAGGCGCTGTGCGACGGACGCCCGCACGCCTCCAACGCCGACGTACGCTCGGCCGCGGGCGATGCGCTGCGCCATCGCGTCGTCCTCAACTTCGAGGCCGAGGCGGACCGCATCGAGCCCGACCAGATTGTGGAAGCCATCCTGAAGGCGACGCCGACGGAGCCGTTGGGAGTCGCGAGCTAAGCCCATGCTGAAGTCCGAGGCGCAACCCAAGCCGCGATCGATCGAGGAGCTCCTCGGAGTAGAACTCTTCGCGCGCCTGGACCGCCTCGACGTCTCCTCGCGCAAGATCTTCGCGGGCAAGCTCCGCGGCGAGCGGCGCTCGAAGCGCAAGGGCGAGAGCGTCGAGTTCGCCGATCACCGCCCCTACGTCCACGGCGATGATCTGCGCCGCATCGACTGGAACATCTATGGGCGACTCGACCGCCTCTTCATGAAGCTCTTCCTCGAGGAGGAGGATCTGGCGCTGCACGTCGTCCTCGACGCCTCGGCGTCGATGGCGGCGGGCGATCCGGAGAAGTTCCGCTTCGCCCAGCGCCTGAGCGCCGCGCTGGCGTACGTCGGCATGGCGAATCTGAATCGCGTCTCCGTCTGGGCGATGGGCGGCGACGGGACGGACGGCCCCGTGCGCACGCTGCGCAACCTCCGCGGGCGGCGGCGCGTGCGCGATCTGGGCGCCTTCCTCTGCGATCTCGAAGCGGGCGGGCGCGCGGACTTCGAGGAGGCGGCCAAGCGCGTCGCGCTCTCCCGCGGCGGCAAGGGCGTGACCGTCATCATCAGCGACTTCCTCTTCCCCGAGGGCTTCGAGCGCGGGCTGCGCCATCTCCTCGGACGCGGGTACGACCTCTTCGCGATCCAGACGCTCAGCCCGCAGGAGATCGATCCGCCGCTGGGGGGCGATCTGCGGCTGAAGGACGTCGAGACGGGCGACATGGCGGAAGTGACCATCTCCGCGCCGCTGCTGGAGCGCTATCGCCAGAATCTTGCGGCGCATGAGGAGTCGCTGCGCGCCTTTCTCGCCAAGCGCGACGCGACGCTCATCCCCGTCTCGACGGAGGCCGACGTCGAAGAGCTTGTCATGCAGACGCTGCGCGAAAGGGGCCTCGTGCGATGACGTGGGCCACGCCGATCCTGGGCGCGATCGCAGCGGGCGTCGCCATCCCCCTGCTGCTGCTGCTCTATTTCCTGAAGCTGCGCCGGCGCGAGGTGGAAATCTCCTCCACGCTGCTGTGGACGAAGTCCGTCCGCGACATGCAGGCCAACGCGCCTTTCCAGAGGCTTCGCCGCAACATTCTGCTGCTCCTGCAATTGCTCGCGCTCGCGGCGGCGCTGCTGGCGGTGGCGCAGCCGGAGATCGCCCGTGCGGCGGCTGACGGGCGGCGGCTCGTCATCCTCATCGACCGCTCCGCCAGCATGTCGACGATCGATCCCGACGCCGGCGCGACGCGCCTCGAGCGCGCGCAGGAGCGCGCCCGCGACATCATCGAGTCTCTGCGCGAGCCCGGGCTGCTCAGCGCGGGCGAGGGTGAGCAGGCGATGATCATCGCCTTCGATGCGCAGGCGGAGGTCGTGCAGCCCTTCACCTCCAACAAGGCGCTGCTCGATGCGGCGATCGGCTCGATCGAGCCCACCGACGCCCCCGCCGCCCTCGAGCCCGCCCTGCGCCTCGCGCGGGCGTACGCGCCGCGGGCGGCGGCGGCGTCAGAGCAGGCGCCATCGGCGCCCGCGTTTGCGATCCGCCTGCTCTCCGACGGACTCCTCACCGATCGGGACGAGGCGGCTCGGCTCGCGCCGGGACCACTGCGGACGATCGTGATCGGCTCAGCGGAGGCGGCGAACATCGGCGTCACCGCTCTCCAGGCGGAGCGCTCCCCCGATACGCCCGAGCGGGTCTCCATCTTCGTCGGCGCGCAGGGCGTTCTGGACGAGCCGCGCGACGTGGATGTCGAGCTGACGATCGACGGCGTCGTCCACGCCATCCGCGAGCTCCGCCTCGATCCCGACGAGGGCGGCGTCGCCTCCAGCGGCGTGGTCTTCCGCACCGAGCGCGCACGGGGCGCGGTCATCCGCGCGCGTCTGATCGTGGATGACGATCTCGAGGCCGACGACGAAGCCTGGCTCATCCTGCCCCCGGCGCGGCGCCTCTCGGCGCTGTATGTCGCCGAGCAGCCCACGCTCCTGCTCGATGCGCTCGAGGCGCTCACGCCCGCGCGCCTCGCGCAGGCGTCGCCCTCGAAGTTCGACCGGCTCGCTCGCGACGGAAGCCTCTCGACCTTCGATGTCGTCATGCTCGATGGCTGGGCGCCGGACGATCCGCTGCCGCCCGGGCGGTTCCTCGTCTTCAGCGTCGACCCGAACACGGCCGGGATCGACGCCCAGCCCGCGCCGGAGGACTCCGAAGGCGCGAGCGTGGTGATCGACTGGCGGCGCGATCATCCGGCGCTCGAGGACGTCTCCTTCGACACGCTGATCATGGCGGCGCCGTTGACGCTCGAGGTCTCCGCGGGCGCGCGCATGCTCGCGGAGTCGGATCGCGGCCCGCTCATCGCCGAGTCCGTAAGCGGAGCGGACCGGACGATCGTCGTCGGCTTCGACGTGATGGAGACCAACTGGGCCTGGGATTACAACTTCATTCTCTTCCTGAGCGAAGCGATCGACTATCTCGCCCAGCGCGGCGGCGCCGCCGGGACCTCCGTCCACACCGGAGAGATCATCTCCCTCCAGCTCCCCGCCGGCGCGCGCGCCGCGCGTCTTGAGACGCCGGAGGGCGAGACGTTCCCACTCTCCCCCGCCTCCGATGGAAGCGTGGCCTTCGGGCCCGCGGATCGCGTCGGCGTCTACGAGATCACCTGGTCGGGCCCGGCGGGGCAGGGCGATGTCGAGCTGGCGGACGGTCGCGCGGGGCGGCTCGTCGCGGTGAACCTGCTCGATCCCTTCGAGTCGGACGTCCGCCTGGCGCGCGCGCAGGAGGGCGAGGGCGCGGACACATCCGCGCGCGCAGGCGGCGCATCGGAGGAAAGCGGCGTCGCCCCCGCCGAGCGTCGCCGACGGCTCTGGCCATGGCTGCTGGCCCTGGCGATCGGGCTCGTGACGCTCGAATGGTTCGTCTACAACCGGCTCGTCCGCCTGTAGCGCATCACTCCGTGACGCGGATAGCGACGATCGTTGTGTCGTCGAACCGCTTGTTCAGCCCGGCGAAGCGGCGCATCTCCCAGTGCGCATGATGGGCGATGAGCTTCGCGCTCGCGTCCGGCCGCTCATTGAGAATGTCGAGCACGGCGCGCCGCACGCGAGGCGTTCCGAAGCGCTCGCGTTCGAAGTTCATCGCCTCCGCGAGCCCGTCGGTGTATGCGAAGAGGATGTCCCCCGGGGCGAGATCGCAGGACGCGAGCTGATAGCGCTGCCCCTCGTCGACGCCCAGAACCATGCCGCCGGCGTCGAGCACGCTGAGGCAGGAATGGCTCGGGGCGCGTCCGTCGGGCCGATGGACGACAAAGGGCGGCTCATGCCCCGCGTTGCAATAGGTGAAGCGGAGGTTGTCGGGGTCGATGACGCCGTAGAAGAGCGTCGCGAACTCGTTGGAGAGGGTGTCGCGCGCGAGCGCGCGGTTCGTGTGGGAGATGACCTCGTCGATGTTGTAGACGTTGAGCGCATGGGCGCGGAGCGTGGCGCGAACGTGCGACATCAGCAGCGCCGCCGCGACGCCCTTGCCGACGACGTCCGCGACGACGAGCCCCAGATGCCCGCCGCCCGCGTCGAAGAAGTCATAGAAATCTCCGCCCAGCTCGAAGCAGGGCGTGAACCGCGCCGCAATGTCCAGGCGGGGGTGCTCCGGCGGCGCCTCCGGCAGCATGCGCCGCTGGACGTCCGCCGCGAGACGAACCTGATCGTTCACCCGCGCCGCCTCCGCTTCCACCTCCAGCAGGCGGGCGTTCGCCAGCGCCGCCGCCAGATGCTGACTGATCGACTGAAGCAGCCCGCGCTCCGCGCTGGAGAAGCGGCGGGCGTGTTTCCCATACAGACAAAGCACGCCGAGCGCGCGGCCGCGGAAGTTGAGCCCGGTGCTGATCAGACCCTCGAAGCCGCGCTCCCGCAGGACGGGATTGATCTCCACCTCGCCGCCTCGCCGCCCGGGCTCAATGCAGACCACCTCCCCCGACAACGCCGCGCGATCGATCGCGTGATACTCCTCTCGGTCCACGAAGAGGCGGCTGTCCTGCTTCTCGAGCCCGCTCGAGGCCCGCAGCTCCAGCGTGTCGCTCTCCTCGCTGAGCAGACGCACCACGCCCGCATCCATCCCCAGCGTCTCCAGCGCGAGCTCGAGCCCGGCGGAGAGCATCCCGTCGACGCTGACCGCGCCCACCAGCATCGATGAAAGCCGGTACAGCGCCTGGAGCTCCTCCGCGCGCCGGCGCTGCGACACCGCGCGCTCGCACACCTCCGCCACAGTCGTCGCCAGCAGGGTGGACAGGCGCTCAACCAACGCGCGGCGCTGCTCGGAGATCTCCGAGTCGAAATCAGCCACCACATGCCCGATCGCCTCTTGCTCGACCAGAATCGGCGCCGCGAAGCGCGTCGATGTCGACAGCGGCGACGCCTCGCCCCCCTCGAACCACTCGTCCTCGACCAGCTCGAACGCCCCGGGCGTCTCCCTCGGCGTCACCAGCCGGCCGACATGATCGTGCAGCTCGAGACGAACGCCGATCAGCGCGGACGCCGCCTCGCAGAGGCGCATCAGCGAGCCATCGGTGATGAAGTCGGTGATGGATCGCGGCGCCCGTGGGGCCTGCTCCGTCGGGGCTGAACGCGACGCCTCCTTCACCTCCGGCTCTTTATCCAGATGACGCGCAGCGCGTCATGGAGAGGATCGAGCTCCTCATCGCGCTCGGCGGTGATGCGCGCGATCTCCGCGAAACCCTCCTCGACGCCGTCGCGATCGCGAAGCTGATGGCTCACGTAGGCGTACAGCAGAGCGGCGCGCCGCGCCAGCTCGGTGCTGCGCCCGAAATGGCGGCGCAGCTCGCCACGGATGATCTCCAGCCGCTCGCGATCGGGCATGATCTGCTCGTCGAAGCGGGCGGGGATCAACTCCGGATACGCGCGGAAGAGCTGGCTCAGGTTCACCGCGGCGGAGAGAAACATGCCCGCTCCGATCTGGGCGTTGACGCGTCCCGCCGCCGCCATCGCGTCGTTCTCTCGGATGCGCATCGCGCTGGCGAAGCGCTCCTCCGCGTCGAAATACCGCCCGTCGCGCAGCGCTTCCTCCGCGACTGTCATGTGCTCGAGATACAGGTTGCGCTGGTCCGCTGGCGTGGGCGGCGCGAGCGTCTCGATATCGGCGAACTCCTCCGAGCCAAGCAGCGCCCGCGCTTCCTCGCGCAACGCCTCGCCGCGCAGCGGCTCCTCCGCCTCCTCGCCCTCCGCGTCGTCCGCGAACGCGGACTCCGGCGCCAGCGACCGCGCCAGCCGATCGAGCCGACGGGCGAACTCATCCGACGGTCCCGCTTCGTCCGCGCCTTCCGGGCGCCCCTCCTCCGGAAGCTCGGGCTCGAGCAGCTCCGTGGGATCGCGCGGCGCGGGCCGCTCCTCCTCCCCCTGCTCCTCAGCGCCTGGAATCGCCTGTCTCTCCAGGCCCTCTAGAAAGTCGTCATACGTCACACGCGAGTCGATGCGCGTCGGCGCCCCCTCATCGACCTGGCCGTCGACACGCCCCTCAAGGCGGGTCGACTCCAGCCGATTCGAGGCCGTTGGGTTCAGATATTGCGGCGTCTCCTTCACCGAGACTCCCAGCAGCGGCGACGCCACGGCGAAGAGCCGCTGCTGCCGATCCACCATCGCCGCGGCGCGCTGCTCGACCTCTTTCGGGCCCCTGGGCAGACCCGAGAAATCCGTGGACCGTTCGTCATCGATCCCCGGCAGCGGCAGCGCCGGGCGTTGCGGCGCGGCCTGCTCCTGCTGCTCACGCGGCGCCTGCGTCTCGCCCAGGACGCGCAGCGAGATCGCATTGGTCGAGATGTAGTCCGACGTCGAGCGCAGCAGACCGCTCGGAAGCGCATAGGGATCCACGCTCCCCGTCGATGTCGCGAAACCGCTGTCCAGCGTCGGCGAGGAGACGCGTCCGCCGCTCAGCGAGGCGCCCGTGCCCGCGCGCCGGACGATCAGAGGCGACGACCCCGCCGCCCCCTGCCCCCCCATTTGCAGGCTCATCTGAAGCTTCAGCGCATCCGTGCCTCGAAATCCCGAACCGACCAGCGACGACGTGAGTGAGTCGCGCTGGAAGTCGAAGATGTCGTTGGAGCCGAGGTCGCCCCGGAAGTCATCCGCGGCGGTGTAGCCGACGCTGCCCCGGAAGCTGAACCCGCCGGGGACGTTGCCCGTCACAATCGCGTTGCGGAAACGAAGCTCCGACGCGAAGTCGCGCCGGGCCGGATTCCGCCCACCTGAGCCGACGCGGAGATTCGCGTCCAGCGCGCGCCCGTCTCCGAGGGCGTTCTGCGCCTCTGCCGCGGGCTCGACCCCAAGCGCGCCGAGCGCCAGCATGAACGCTGAGAGCATGATCGTTCGCATTGTTTTCATCGGTCGCGCCTCCGCTTCATGCCAGCTATTCCAGGGCCTCTCAGAGACCAATGGATCGTAGACCGGCTCCCCTCCGGGAGAACATCGACGACTGGCGGAGCCTCATTGGGTGAAACTCACCCGCCGGAAAGGCTGGGTGGAAGAAGCGCTGAGATGGGGGCTCTGATCAGCCCTGTTCGCTGAGCCGCACCCGCGTGATCGGGGCCGCGAGGGCTGCGCCGACATCGTTCGGGGGCTCGCCCTCGCCGGCGTACAGGAAATAGATCAGCCCACCCTTGCGCCACGCCTGCAAGGTGGCCTCATCGTCCTCATCCGCGGGAATGCAGTAGCAGACGCCTGGTTCGGGGGCTTCGACCACCCCCTCCGCCCGTTGGATGAAGAGGCTGAGCGCCCGCCCCGGCTCGCTGATCGACTCATACAGAACGTGCACCGACGCTCCGGGCCCTGGAACGGCGCAAGGGCTCACGCCGGCCATGCGATAATCCTGCTTCTCCAGCGACAGATCCTTGCTGGATGCGCCCAGGTGATCCGCGATCAGAGCGCGGGCTTCCTCGGGCGTGGACTGTGCGAACTTCTGTTCGAAGTACTCCCCCAGCCGCGCGCACCGATCGTGCTCGCTGTCGATGAACGCAGCCAGTTGCGCCCGCTGATCGCCGAATGGCGCGTGGATCGGCTGATGGAAGGGCGACGCCGGATTGCCCGGCCACAGCAGGAAGGACGCCCCGATGACCAGCGCCAACGAGGCCGCGAGGGCCAGCGTCCGGGCCGTCGACCAGAAGCCGTGGCTGCGCGTGATGGCTGGATCGATCTCGACCCGCCCGCTCGACGCCTCGTCGTCATCCTGCGAGCAGATCTGCTCCACGGCGCTGCGGAGCGCCGCGGGCGCGGGCGCCGACTCGCGCATGATGGAGGCGACCCGCTCGCGCAGAGCCCGCTCGCATTGCAGACGGGCGGGCGTGTCCTCGCCAAAGGCTTCGGAGCAGATCGAGCGAATCTCGGATTCGCTCAGCTCCTCATCGGCGAGCAGACGGATCGCTTCGCCCTGCGAGAGCGTGCTCGGGGGCCACTGGGCCCCGCTGGATTGGCGGCGTGGATCATTCGTCATTGTGTGTTCCACTTGTGCGAACCGCCGAGGCGTCGCTCATATTCTCCAAAGTGTCCATCAGAATTTTCCGAGCCCGATGGAGCCGGCTCATGACCGTCCCGATCGGCATATCCAGAATTTCTGCGATCTGCCGGTATTTCAGCCCCTCGACGCCCCAGAGCAGGAGGACCATCCGGAACTCGGGCTTGAGCCCGTCAATGGCCGCCTTCAGCCGCTCGTCCACATGTTCCCAATCCAGGGAAGCCAGGTCCCAGGCGGGCGGCGGCTCATCGGGCGCCCGGGCGGCGCCGTCCGCCTCGTAGAACTGATCGACCGCCGTCGGCGCCTTCGCCTCCCGCTTGATCCGCGTCCGGAAGGTGTTGTGCATGATCGTGAAGAGCCACGGGCGGACGCCGCCGCCCCGGTCCTCGAACCGGTCCGCCGACGCGATGGCCTTCAAGTAGGTCTCCTGCACGAGATCCGACGCGTCATCCGCGTTGCGCGTCAACTGCATCGCCATGCGATAACAGGCGTCCAACTGCTCAATGGCGAGTCGTTCGAACTCGGCTCGATTCACGAGAGCTCCTGACCGGCCATCGGCGCTCGTCGAAAGGGGGCGCCTCCCCGAAGACCGATTGATGGAGGGTACGTCGCCTGATCGGCCTCCGCCGATTCATTCCTCAGTGCCGCGATCCTTTTCAAGCCGCTCACGCGCCCGCTTCTTCGCCGCTAGCAGGCTCGACGACCCGCCGTCGCGCTCGGTGGGCTCGGGCGCCTGCTCCGCCTCCTGCGGCCCCGGCGCTCTCCCCTGGGTCGCCCGCAGGGCCCGCCGGACCGACGCGCGCTGATCCTGCTCCGTCGCCTCCTCCCGCTTGGCGGGTCGCGGGGGCTCGGGCCGCGCCGCCTGCGACGCGTGCAGCGGCGTCCGCTCGGCGCGCGGATCGCTCCCGCGGGCGCGCGTGCCGCGCAGGCGACCCACCGTCGCCGCCGCCGCCTCCCCCCGACGCGCCAGCGCCTCCGCCGCGTGCGTCCGGACGTCGGCGGCGATCTCGCGGGTGAGCAGGCGGTCCCACGCCACGCGGCGCGTCCCCACGTCCAGCAGGAAGACGACGATCGCCCAAACCAGAAGCGTGCGCCACAGCGGCGTCGCCGCCTGGCGCGGCTCCAGCCTTGAGCGATCAAATAGATTCGCCTCCTCCGCGTCCTCGAAGCTGAGGACGCGCCCCCCGGTGATCTCCGCGATGCGCTGGAGCAGACCCACGTTCGATCGCAGCCGACGGAACTCCTCTCCCACCTGTCGCGAGGCGCCGCCGACGACGGGCGGCAGCGATGTCGCTCCCCGCTTCGGCGTCAGCACCACCACGTAGCTCCCGCTCCCCTCCGCCGGCGCCGAACCCTCATAGACGCCCGGGCCCGTCTGCGAGAGGCGCACGCGCCGCGGCTCGCTCCCCCCGGGCGGATACACCAGCCCCGGAACGCTGAGCAGGTCGAGCGGCTGGCCGTCCTCCGTCGTCGCCTGAAGACGAATCCTGAGCTCGTCGCCGACGACCTCCGTGATCATCTCCTGCCCTCGACCAGCCGTCGGACGCGCGATGGACCGCGCGATCTGCGCCCAGAGCTGGCGGTAGCCCGACCAGCCGATCCAGTCCCGCGCCCAGTTGTGCGCATCGGACGTGAAGGCCGCCACCTGCCCGAGCCCGACGTTCCAGTGCGCCAGCAGCGGCTCCCCCGAGGGCGTCACCGCCGCGTAGGTGATCGTCGGCTCCTCCCGCGGCTGCGTGAGGACGAGCCCGCGCAGAGTTGGCCAGTTCGCCGGAACGCCGGCGGTCAGGGGCGAGCCCGTCGGGCGCAGGACCGGCTCGAAGGGGCTGAGTCGAATGAGCGGGCGGTTCACCACGCGAATCGCCTTGATGAAGATCCGCGGCAGCGCGTACGGATCGAGCACGCGGTGATACTGACCGCCGCCGCGCGCCGCGATGCGGCTCAGCGTCTCCGTGTCGGCGCCGTCGCCCACCGCGATCGTCGAGACGGAGACACCCTCCTGCGCGAGTTGCGACGCCAGCAGCTCGCCCTCGCGCGGGGAGCCGCTGGAGCGGCCATCGGAGAGGACGATCACGTGCTTCGTGTTCGCCTCCACCGAGCGAAGCAGCCGCCCCGCGGAGTCCAGGGCCGGGTACAGATTCGTGCCGCCGCCGGGGGCGATGGCGCGCACGCGATCGACCGCCGCCTGCGCTGCGCTCGCCTCCGTCAAGGGCAGGATGGTCCGGTGCGCATTGTCGAAGGAGATGACGGCGACCAGATCCTGCGCATCCAGCGTCTCGATCGCCAGCGCCGCCGCCTCGTTGGCGATTTCCTGCTGCGTGCGCGAGCCGCCCAGCACCCGCTGGCCCATCGAGCCCGAGGAGTCGAGCACGATCACGATCGCCGCCGAAGGCACGACCAGCTCCTCGGGCAGATCCAGCTTCACGGGCAGGATGTCCGCGACGGGCGTCCCCTTCCACGCGCCGGCGCCGAAGGAGTCGGGCCCCCCGACCATCACCATCCCGCCCCCCAGCTCGCGCACGTATTCGACCAGCGCCGCCTGCGTCGGGCGCGGGACCTCGTCAGCCGGCACGTTCTGAAGGATCACCAGGTCATAGGCGTGCAGCGCCAGAAGATCGGGCGGCAATCCGCCGGGAGGAACCATCTCCACCTCGATCCCCGACGCCCGCAGCGCGCGCGCCAGCGTGGCGCCGGCGCCGGACGGATCGGCGTCGCTCACGCCGTCGACGAGCAGCGCCGCGCCGCGCCCGGGCGTGACGGTGAACGTCTCGCCTCGATTGTTCGCCGCCAGCGTGTCCAGCGCCGGATCGTCGGGCTCGAAGACCGCTTCGAAGCGGTGGATCGTGCGCTCATCGAGGCGGAGCTCGATGAGCTCGACGGAGCGACCGGCCTCGACGGCGACGCGCCGTCCGAGCCCCTCCGCATCGCCATTGAGATCCACGGGCTCGCCCTCGCGGAGCAGTTGGAGCGTTCCCGTCGTGGGGCGCGTGGCGCGCAGCCCGACGCGCACCGTGACCGTCGATTCGCTCGCCGCCTGCGGGGGCGCGTCCACGAACTCGACCATCACCTCCCGCCCCGCGCGATACGCCACGGGCAGGACGTCGATCGGGATCGTCCCCGCGCGCTCCCCCGCCTCGACCGCGCCCAGCGCCTCCCGCGCCGCCGCCACCGCGTCGCCCGATGTCTCATCGCCATCGGAGATGAGCGCCAGCCGTCGCCCCGCATCGGGCGGGAAGAGCGCCGCGCCGAGCCGGATCGCCTCCGCGATGTTCGTCCCCTCAGCCATGCGCACATCGAGCGTCACCTCATCGATGTCCGCTGACTCGCCTCGCGCCGAACCCGCCCGCGGCGCCATCAGCGCGATCGCCTCTCCGTCGAAGGCGACCATCCCGAGCAGGTCCTCCGCCCCGCGCTCGCCCGCCGCCGACTCCAGCCAGGCGCGGATCGCCTCCGTCGCCGAGAGCGGACGAGTCTCGCCGTCGCCGCTCGTCGCCGCGCCGAACTCCCCGAAGCTTCGGACGGACTCGGAGACGTCGATCAGCACGACCGTCGCCAGCCGCTCCGTCGTGCGCACCGTCGACGCCCCCGCCAGCGCCATCCCAAGCAGCGCAAGCAGAACGCTCCGCGCCGCCACGCCCGACCACGCCCGCGCCCGGCTCATCGTCCGGAACCACCGCAGCCCGAGCAGCCCCAGCGGAACCGCGAGCAGGGCGATCAAGAGCCAGAGCGGGTTGTCGAAGCGCAGCCCCATCCGACAACTGTAAGGTCGCCGCCGCCTTCGATGCGGTCGCGACCCCGGCTACGATCCCCACCGATGCCCATCGCCCCCGCCACATCCAGCCAGAGGGCCCCGACGGTCGCCATGGTCAGCCTTGGCTGTCCCAAGAACACCGTGGACTCCGAGAAGATGCTGGGCGAGCTCGCCGAGGCGGGTGTGCAGCTTGTCCCCGAGACGGCGGGCGGCATGGAGGCGGGCGCGGACGCCGTCGTCATCAACACCTGCGGCTTCCTCGAGGCGTCCAGGGAGGAGTCGCTCGCCGTCATTCACGAGGCGCTGCGGCTCAAGGAGGCCGGGCGGGTTGGACGCGTCGTCGTCGCGGGCTGTCTGGTGCAGCGGCATCGCGCGAAGATCCTCGAGTGGGCGCCCGGCGTCGATGCGTTGATGGGCGTCTTCGATCGCGACCGCATCGTGCGGGCGGTGAGAGGCGGCGCGGCGCGTCAGACGATCGAGGAGGCGTCGGA
The DNA here is from genome assembly GCA_964451515.1 of uncultured Phycisphaeraceae bacterium. GTDB lineage: Bacteria > Planctomycetota > Phycisphaerae > Phycisphaerales > UBA1924 > CAYVIJ01. The sequence continues at coordinate 12,620 of CAYVIJ010000018.1, forward strand.
TCAGCCCCCGTACTGGATCACGGGCAACGCGCTCCAGGCGGCCCGTCAGCGCGGCGTGGCGACGGTCGGCCTGACGGTGCAAGGCAAGGACGGCAAGGGGCTGGGCTATTTCGAGTCCGACGCGGGGCGGCTGCGGATCACGCCCCGCCATTACGCCTATCTGCGCGTCTCCGAGGGATGCAACCAGGCGTGCGCCTTTTGCACCATTCCCTCCATTCGCGGCAAGATGCGCTCCAAGCCGCTCGATCGCATCGTCGAGGAAGCGGCGGAGCTCCTCCGCGACGGCGCCTTCGAGCTCAACCTGATCGGACAGGACACCACCTCCTACGGCGACGACATCGGCGCCGGCCTGAACCCTGATGGCGACGGCGGACTCCCCGCCCTGCTGCGCGGAGTAAGCGACGCGATCGAGCGCGAGGCTGGCGGTCGCGGATGGGCGCGGCTCATGTACGCCTATCCCTCGAACTTCACCGACGAAATGATCGAAGCTCTCGCCGAGGCGCCGCACGTCGTCAACTACATCGACATCCCCCTCCAGCACGCCTCCGACCACATGCTCACGCGCATGCGCCGCAATGTCTCCGCCGCGCGCCAGCGCGACCTGATCGAGCGCCTGCGCGAGCGCCTCCCCGGGCTCGCCATCCGGACGACGTTCATCACCGGCTTCCCGGGCGAGACAGAGGAGGATCATGAGGAGCTGCTCGCCTTCATCGATGAGATGGGCTTCGACATGATGGGCGTCTTCGAATATTCGCGCGAGGAGGGCACGCCCGCCGGCTCGATGGACGCCGACCCCGCGCTGCGCGTGCCCGCGGAGGTCAAGCGGCGCCGGCGCGACGAGCTGATGTCCCTTCAGCGTCAGATCGCCGAGGAGCAGGCCGCCTTCGTCGCCTCCGACTTCGACCCCGCCAACCCGGCGGAGACGGGCCACCGCTTCGACGTCCTCATCGACGAGGCGTCGCGCGAGTCGGGCGGCGCCTGGATGGCGCGGGGGCGCGCCTACTTTCAGGCGCCGGGGATCGATTCCGTGATTCACGTCCCCAGCGCCGCGCCGCTCGAAGCGGGCGCGCTGGTGCGCTGCGTCGTCACCGGCTCGAACGGCTACGACCTGATCGCGCAGCCGGAGCCCGAGCTGCTTCCGGAATCATCCTGAGCGCGGGTTTCAGCTTCCGCCGTCGCCGCCGTCCTCGTCGGCGCGCTCGCGCCGTCCCATCTCGCGCTTCTCGCGGAGACGCTGCTCGAGGCGGCGCTCAAGAAGCCGCTCCTCCGCCGCGGCCCGGCGCTGGCGGGCGCGCTCCTGCGCGTAGCGGTCGAGACTCGTAGGGCCTGAAAGAAAGCGGGTTCCCGAGTCGAAGGGCTCGGGCCGCTGCACGCGCTCGGCGCCCGGACCGTACCGCGTCATCTTCGGCCGCGCCGCGCGCGATGCGCCCTGAGGCCAGAAGTCGTATCCGTCGATCTGCCGATGGATGTAATCCGGCGCGCGGATGAGCAGCGAGCCGTTGTATTCGCGCACGCTCGCCGCGTCGCCGCCGTTGTCCACCCACTGCTCGGGCTCGATCGTGGTGATCAGGATGTCCGTGATGTCGCTGATGCGATCCTCGCGCGATTGGCGCGCGCCCTCCTGCTCCCCCTCATCCTCGAAGATCGAGCCTTCCCCGCCGCCCTCGCCCTGACCCAGCACCGAGTCGAGGTCCAGCGTTGGGAACTCAGTGAACGATGGGATGTCGAAGAGCAGATCGTTGATGTCATAGAGCTTGACGAAAGCGCGCCGGTTCAGCGCCGACTTGGGGCCGATTTCCATCTCGCCCGTCGGCGAGAGCTGCCACGTCGATTCCGAAAAAGCGTCGATCCGCGCCTTGTCCAGCACGCGCTCCAGCAGCGTCAGCGCCGTGACGCCCTCCACCTTGATGCTCACCTCCAGGTCGGAGTCGAGCCCGTCGGCGCTGCGATCGTCCTGCCAGACCACATCCAGAGTCGCCCCAGTCACATCCGCCAGGAACGCCATGACGTCTTCGAGACGGGCGTCGACCAGCTCGATCGAGATCGGCTTCATCATCCGCTCGAGCGTCTCCCGGCTCGGATCCGCCGAACGCGAGATCCCCCCCTCCAGCGCGGAGGATTGCGCCATCGCCGGACCAGCCAGCGCCATCGCGGCCGCCAGAACGCCAACTCCCAGAATCGATCGCATGCGGAGCCCTCCTTCACGGGCCGTCGTCAACATCGTCTTCAAATGCAGCGCGCACAATCGTATGCGAGCCGGCGCCCGAATCTCCTCTTCGGCCCATTACCGGTAGCGCTGAAAACCTCCGTGTGGTTCCATCGGGTCCGCACAGGCCCGGCGTTCGGGCGAAGACGGGGCGAAAAGGGGGCGGATCCCCCGCTGGCTGTGATGCCGCCATCCCCTCCTCGCCCGCCCCGTCTCACCGATCGGGCGCCGTCGATCCGCTCCGCCGCTCGAGCGCCGCCAGCGTCTCCGCGATCGTCAGCAGCCCCATCGATGTGGCCTCCAGGGGCATGCGCTGGTCCCACGGCGCCAGCCGGACGCCGCCCCGGGCGCGCTCCGCGTCCGCGTACATGTGCGCGACCACCTCGCCCGCGGCGAGCTGGCGCGCGAAACGAAGCGATTGCAGGAGTCGGCCCGCCTGCATGGGCAGCTCCTCGTCCGTGGTCAGGCGGGGATCGCCAAGCATCGTCGCCAGCCCCGCGAGGGGTCGAAGCGTCTGCCACGAGGGCAGCGCCGCGCCGCCGCGCGTGAAGACGAGCCCGCCGACCAGATCCTGCCCGTCGGGCCCGAGGTCGGCGGGCGTGAGCTGATGCTCCCACGCCGCGTCGCGAAAGCTCCGCAGCGCCGCGGCCGCCTTGACGCGCGCCTCTGTTTCCGCCAGCGTCTGTTCCGCCCACAGGATCCAGGGCATCAGCGCGGGGAGCCCTCCGATATCGGTTCGCCGGAGGATCTCGCGCACGACCGACTCCGCCGCTTCCGCCTCGACTTCGATCGGCCCCCCGCGCCGGGCCAGCTCCGCCAGCGCCGCCGCGGCCAGCGCCGCGCGCTCGGGCGCCGTCTCGGCTCGCCGCTTCTCCGACTGCGCCCACGCCGCCACACGCTCCGCGCAGGCGCGCGCGGAGGCGAGCGCCGCGTTGGGCGCCGCCTCGTCCAGCTCGAGCCACGCGAGCAGGAACGCCGCGGCGCTCACCAGCTCCGCCTCCGCCGCCTGCTCGGATGGATGCACCCGCGCCAACTCGACGAGCGCGCGCCGCGCCGCCGCCTGCGCGTGGGCGTCGGCGTTGACACGCGCCCACCGCGCCAGCGCGAGCGCCGCCAACCCCTGCTCGAACGCCGACGCGATCAGCGGCTCCTCATATTCCCCGCTCCAAGGGTGATAGGAGCGCAGCAGACCCAGCGGCGCATCGCCCGGGAAGAAGCGACCCTCGATGTGCCGCGCCATCGCATCGCCCAGCGCATCCAGTTTCGCGGGCGCGACGTCCGCCAGCGTCGCGATCCGATCGCCCCGATACAGGAACACGGGCGCGCTCCCGGGCGTCGGCTGCGCCACGTGTTGAGCCTCGAAGCGGTAGAGAGTGAGCCCCTCGCGCTCCGAGAGCTCCGAAAGACTGGTGCGCGGATCGCCCAGCGCCGCCGCCGGGCCGATCAGCGTCGTCAGGATCGACGCCAACGCCTCAGTCGGGGAGGTGTTCGTCGCGAGCATCGTCCCTGGAAACACGGCCTCGATGCGCCCCCCGACGCGCGCCGCCACGCCGTGATAGCCGGGTGAGACGCCCGCCCCCGCCTCCGCGAGCGTGCGCGCCTGCATCGGGATCAACGTCCCCGCCGCTTGCACATCGACGGAGACTGTGGGCGCCATCTCGAGCAGGCGCTGCCGCCGCAGGGCGTCGCGCTCGATGGGCATCGCCGCCGACGCCTCCGCCAGCGCCGCCCGCGCCGCCTTCAGCAGCGCCGTCCCGTCCTCCGCCATCACCGTCCCGCGCCCGACGACCTGCCCGCCGAAGCGCAGCGTCACGCACGCGCCGGTCATCCCCTCCGGATCCGCCGGCGCCTCCAATGGAGCGGACCAGCCCTCGACCCACTCGCTGACCATCCGATGCAGCGCCAGCGCCTCCCGCGCCCCGACCTGCGCCGTCGCCGAGGCCGCCAGAGACATCAGCGCCGCAAGCCCGAGAATCGCCCCCGCCGCGCGCCGCCGCGCCGTCCCCTCCTCCATGCGATCCGAATGATCGCGCCAGCCAGCGTCCGATACGCCGAGCCCGCGGGTTTCCTCTTGCCGGCGAGGCGCTGCGGGGGCATGCTGTCTTCGACACGCGAAGACTCGAAAAAAGGGAAGATCGATGCATCGAGCTAGGAACTTCGGAGTCCGGGCGCTCCGTGTGACGGAGCAGCGACGAAAGATGGTGCTTCTCACGGCCCTGTCCTTCCTCGTCCTCTGCTGAACTCGAGCGGGCCAGGTCGGCGCCGCCCTCCTCCGCCCAAGCGACTGAAACGAGAAACCGAAACGAGAAACGCCCGCCCGGGCTCTCCGGACGGGCGTTGTCGTTCACACGAATCCTCAGGCGGCGCCTGAGCGATTCAGAGCTCGATCTTGTCGGTGCCCATGGCGCCGTGCTCGTCCATGCCGCCTCGCGAGGGGCCCTCCGCCGGGCGCGCCGGCCCGCCCTCATCGCGATCCGGACGCCCCTCATCGCCCGCGCCCCACTGGGCCCGCTTCAGCGAAAGGCCGATCTTCCGCTCATCCGTGTCGACGCGCAGGATCTTGACGTCCAACTCCTGCCCCGCCTTCACGACATCCTGCGGGTTCTCGACCTTGTGATCGGCGAGCTCGGAGATGTGCAGCAGGCCCTCGAGATCGTCCTCGAGCTCGACGAAGACGCCGAAGTTGGTGATCTTCGTGACCGTGCCCCGCACGACCATGCCGGGCTGATAGGCGCCCGGAATAGCGTTGGCCCACGGATCTTCGGTGAGTTGCTTGTGCCCGAGGCTGATCCGCTGCTTCTCCTGGTCGACGTCGAGCACCACGCACCTGACCGTGTCGTTCTTCTTGAACATCTCGTTCGGATGCGCGACCTTTTTCGTCCAGGAGATGTCCGAGACGTGCAGCAGCCCGTCGATCCCGGGCTCGATCTCGACGAACGCTCCGTAGTTCGCGAGGTTGCGCACCACGCCGTCGATGACGGTCCCGGGCGGATACTTCTCGCTGACCAGCTCCCAGGGGTTCACCTCGGTCTGCTTCATCCCGAGGCTGATCTCCTGCTTGTTCTTATCGATGTCGAGCACGACCACGTCGGCCTCATCCCCGACGTTCACCATCTCCGAAGGATGATTCACGCGCCGCGTCCACGACATCTCCGAGATGTGCACAAGGCCCTCGATCCCGGGCTCGAGCCGCACGAACGCCCCGTAGGACATCACGTTCACGACCTCGCCCTTGATGCGGCAGCCGACGGGATACTTCTCCTCGATCTCGTCCCAGGGGCTCGGCTCCTTCTGCTTGAGACCCAGCGCGATCTTCTCCTTCTCCTCGTCGATGTTGAGGACCTTCACCTCGATCTTCTCGTCGATCCTGACCATCTCGGAGGGATGGTTGATCCGACCCCAGGACATGTCGGTGATATGCAGCAGACCGTCGATGCCCCCCAGATCCACGAAGGCGCCGAAGTCGGCGATGTTCTTCACCGTGCCCGTGACGATGTCGCCCTCCGTCAGCGTCGAGAGCAGACGGCTCTTCGCGTCCTCGCGCTCCCTCTCGATCAGCTTGCGGCGCGAGATGACGATGTTCCGCCGCTCCTCGTCGATCTTCAGGATCTCCGCCCGGATCTCGCGACCGATGTACTCACCGATGTCGCCCGGGCGGCGAATGTCCACCTGCGACGCGGGAAGGAAGACCGGCACGCCGATATCCACCAGCAGCCCGCCCTTGATCTTCCGCGTCACCTTCCCCGTGATCACGTCCCCCTCATGGCTCGACTCGATGATGCGCTGCCAGTTGATGATCCGATCGGCCTTGCGCTTCGAGATCTGAATGACGCCCGACTCGTCCTCCAGACTCTCCAGCAGCACCTGCACCGTGTCGCCGATCTTGATCGACGCCGGATCGTCGAACTCCTCCTTCGGGATCAGCCCCTCCGACTTCAGACCCACCTCGATGACGACATCGTCGCCCGCGAAGCCCACAAGCCGACCATCGATGATGTTCCCCGGGCGGCACTCCTGCACCGCTTCGCCCAGGATCGCGTCCATGTCCCCCTGCGCCAGTCGATCGCCGAACGCGTCCCGGATCATCGCCGTCGCTTCGTCCTCCGCGGCCGAAAGCGACGCGATCAAGTTCTGATCAATCATGCCTCGTTGCTCGTCCTTCCCGGGCGCGCCGGCGTCCGCCGGTCTCGCCCGCTCCCGAACATTCCGGTCGGGCCCGGGCCCCCATGGGGCGGTTCGTGTCCTCCGCGGCCTCCGAGCGAACGCCGCCCGAATCGCCGCGAATCGGCGAGTGTAGCCTCTGTGCGGGCCGGGCTCCAAGTCCCAACCCGCCCGCCGCCCCTTCGAAGAGCGTGAGAAATGCGCTCAATCCGCGCCCCGCTCGAGCAGAATCCGCCGGTGCGGATTCGCCAGCGCCAGCCGACCCGCCGCCGACCGACCCACCCATCGCCGACCAGCGGCCTCCCCGCCGGCGGGCGCCTCCGCCCGCCAGACGGCGAATCGCACCAGCCGATGCGTCGTCGCGTGGTCGAATCGCTCCTTCGGGGCATCCCCCAGATCGAGCCGCACGCCCGCTTCCGCCAGCAGCGCCTTCAGATCCTCCGCGCTCGCGGGCGCCTCCTCCCGTTCGATCGTTGGCGCCTGCCACATCCCCGCCCAGAGGCCCGTCTCGGGCCTTCGCTCCAGCAGCAGACGATCGCGCCGATCAGTCACGACCACCGTCGCATGATGCGTCGTCCGCCGGCGCGCCCGCTTCTTCGCCCGCGGGATCTCCTCTTGCCGCCCCTCCGCCCGCGCCCGGCACATCTCCGAGAGCGGGCACCCCAAGCACTTCGGCGCCGCCGGCGCGCACACCAGTGCGCCCAGCTCCATGAGCGCCTCGTTGAACGCCCCGACCTCGCCCAGCCCCTCCGCCGCGCCCACCAGCGCCTCCGCCCGCGCCCACGCCCACTCCATCGTCTCCCGATCGTCCGCCGCGCCCTCTCGCCCCTCCAGACGCAGCAGCGCCCGCGCGATGTTCCCGTCCACGATCGGCGCCGGGCGTCCGAAGGCGAGGCTCGCCACCGCCCCGGCGGTGTATCGCCCCACCCCGGGCAGCTCCCGCAGCGCCTCCGGGTCCTCCGGGACGCGCCCGCCGTGCTCCCTGACGATCCGCTTCGCCGCCTGATGCAGATAGCGCGCGCGCCGGTAGTAACCCAGCCCTGACCACGCCGCGAGGATGCTCTGCTCGCGCGCCCGAGCGAGTTTCTCAGGAGTCGGGAAGCGCGCGCAGAAGTCGTCGTATTTCTCGAGCACGCGCGAAACCTGGGTCTGCTGGAGCATCGCCTCGCTGACCAGCACGCGCCAGGGATCCCGCCGCCCATCGGGCCCGACCCGCCGCCACGGCAGATCCCTCGCGTGCGCACGGAACCAGTCGACCAGCCGCCGCGCCAGCCGCGCGTCGGAGGCGGCCCGGCTCATCCCTGCTCAGCCAGCGCCTTGCGGACGCCCTCCTTGACAGCCGTCCATTTCGCCTTGGCGGACTTGTTGATGGTCATCCAGTCGCCGTTGATCAGAACGCTCTCCACACCGTTGAGCTCGAAGAGAGCCGAAGCGAGCGCGTCCTGCGCCTTGTGCGCCTCCTGAGCGGAGCGATACGAGCGGCGCTCCTGCGAGACAGCCTGGTCCAGCACGCACTTGACGGCGTTGGGGTTCGGCGTGTCTTCGAAGCGGAGTATCTTCGTCGCCATGGGACACGAGGGTAGCGGGTTGGCGGTCGCGGCGAGCGGCGGCGAGCGCGCAACCACCAGTCGCGGCGGGCGCAACAACTCTGGTGGCGGCGGGCCGCCGTGCCCGCCGGGGGAGTGTGGGCAGGCTTTGTAGACAGGCGGGCAGGGCCGCCCGCCTCTACCTGTCAAGGAAGTAGCGGGAGTAGAGACGGCTCGGAGAGCCGTCCCACCGGGGGGTAGATACCCGCGACGGGAGAGCTACGGAACGAGCGCCCAGATAAGCGTGGTGTAGGCGAAGACGGTCACGAGCACAACGGAGACGAGGTTGAGCAGGACGCCCGCCCGCACGAGCTGCGTGATGCGCACACGTCCGGAGCCAAAGATGATCGCGTTCGGCGGCGTCGCCACCGGCATCATGAAGGCGCAGGAGGCGGCGACCGCCGCGGGGATGCACAGTTGCAGTGGATCCATCCCGAGAACCGGCGCAACGCCCCCGAGCACGGGGAGAAAGATCGCCGCGACCGCGGTGTTGGAGGCGAACTCCGTCAGCAGAATGACGATCAGCGCGACGGCGGCGATCAACAGAACCGTCGGCAGTCCCCCAAGCCCCTCCACCTGCGCGCCGATGAAGGCGTCGAGCCCCGTCTCCTGAATCGCCGCCGAGAGCGAGAGCCCGCCGCCGAAGAGCAGCAGCACCCCCCAGGGCAAGCCCTTGGCGGTGTCCCAATCCAGGACGAAGACGCCGCGCCTGGGATCGACGGGCAGCGCAAAGAGCAGCAGCGCCGCGATGATCGCGACGGCGGCGTCGTCGAGGCGCGTCACCAGCGGCACGCGCTCCGCGAACCACGCCCATTCCGCCAGGAAGCCGCGACCGATCCACGTCATCGCCGCGAGGGCGAAGACGGCGAGCGTCATCTTCTCCGCGCGCTGGAGCGGCCCGAGGCGAGCGAGCTCCTCGCGAATGACCGCCCGCCCGCCCGGGATCTCATCGAAGGGGATGCGAAACACCAGCTTCGTCAGGGCCAGCCAGATGATCGTGAGGAACACGACGACCAGCGGAATCGCCGCGAGCATCCAGTCGAAGAAGGAGATCTGGATGTCGAACGCCTCGTCGAGATAGGAGACCAGAAAAACATTCGGCGGCGTCCCGATGATCGTCCCGACGCCTCCGACGGTGCACGCGTAGGCGACGCTGATGAGCAGGCACACGCCGAAGCGGTCGACGCGCGCGTCCCGCTCCTGCTCGGCTGAGCCCATCCGCTCCTGCACGAGGCCGATGATCGACGTCGCGATGGGAAGCAGCATGACGGCGGTCGCAGTGTTCGAGATCCACATCGAGAGCAGCGCCGCCGCCGCCATGAAGCCCGCGATCAGGCGCGTCGGCTTCGTGCCCACCGCTCCGACGATCGTCAGCGCGATCCGCTTGTGCAGCGACCAGCGCTCCATCGCCAGCGCGATCATGAAGCCGCCCATGAAAAGGAAGATGTACTTATGCGCATACGGCGCCGCGGCGTCCGCCATTGGAAGCGCGCCCGCCAGCGGAAAGAGCGCCAGCGGCAGCAGCGCCGTCGCCGGCAGCGGCAGCGCCTCGGTCATCCACAGCAGCGCCATGAGCACGCCGATCGCCGCCACGCTCCGCCCCTCCGCCGACAGCGCGACCCCTTCGCCCGCGGGAAGCAGCAGATACACCAGAATCGCGATCAAGGGCGCGCCCAGGCGGCCCAGCCAGCCCAGCCGGACGGACGAGCCTTCCTCGCGCGCATCAACGTGAGCCGTCCGCTCCGGCATCCGGGCACTCTACCGCGAGACCGCCTCGCTCAGGCGCGCGTCACCACCATCGGCGCCTCCGACGGGTCCACCGCCTGATACCGTCGCGCCAAACGCGGCGAAAGCCGCGTGAGCGCCTCATGCGTGATCGTCCCCGCCGCCTCCGCCAGCTTCGGAAGATGGTTCGGCGCCGACGGATCCGCCCCGATCAGCTCCACCTCGACACCCACTCGGCGCAGATCCTCCGGAAGGTCCGTCAGGTCGATCGTGAGCTGATCCATCGAGACGCGTCCCACCACCGCCGCCTCGCGCATCGTCCCGTCCGCTCCCTCGATACGAACCATCGCATTGTTCGACAGGGCGCGCGGATATCCGTCCGCGTATCCCGCCGGAACGAGCCCGATCACCGACTCCCGCGCCGCCCGCCATGTCCCGCCATAGCCCACGCGCTCCCCCGCGGGGATCGTGGACACATGAACGATGCGCGACGTGAGCCGCACCGCCGGGCGCAGCGCCCGGGAGAGCTCCGCCAGCCCCTCCTCCGTCTCGATCGCGATGTCCTCCGATGCATAGCCCAGCAGCGCCAGCCCCACGCGCAGCATGTCGTGATGATCGGCGCGGGAGCTGAACGCGGCGCAGGTCGACGCCAGATGGATCGTGCTGGACGGCGGGATGCGGTCGTGGTTCGCGTCGAGGAACGCCTGAAACCGCGCGCGCTCCTCCGCCGTCCGCTCCGCGTCCACCCCCGCGCATGAGAAATGGCTGTAGACCCCGCCCAGGGCCAGGCGCGGATGCGCCGCCACCTGCTCCAGCAGTCGCTCGCCCTCCTCCCGCCGCGCCCCGCCGCGCGACAGACCCACATCCAACTCCAGATGCAGCGGAATGCGCGCGCCGTAGGCGTCCGCCGCCTCGGCGAGGCGCTGAAGTTGATCCTCGTCATGCAGGGACAGATGGAGCCGCCCCTGGATGAGCGACCGGTACAGGGGGTCCGTCCGCGACAGGGATCGAAGGGGCGTCAGAATGAGAATCGGAAGCGAGATCGCCGCCTGCGCCAGCTCCCGCGCCTGCTGCGCCGTGTACACCGCGATCATGTCCACCGCCGCGATCTCCAGCCGCTTGGCCACCCGCGGCGCCCCCAGCCCGTAGGCGTCCGCCTTGAGCACGGCGCAGATCCCCACCGCCTTGCCGGCCTCCAGCGAGGCCACTCGCCGGAGAACGTCGACATTGCGCTCAATCGCATGCAGATCGACGTGGAGCGTCGCGTTCTCGTCCGTGCCCATGTACGCCTTCCTCTGGCGGTTGCGGCGATCGATCGGGGCGCCGCCCGGGCGAAGGTATCGCCGAGGACGCGACGTGTGTATCGGCTGAGGCCCCCCCGATCGGATGAGCCCCGCCCCGCCCATCATCCGCGACGCCCCGGCGGGAGCCGACGGCGGGCCGCGCGAGCGTCTTGTGTCCGGTGAGGGGGTGCGCTACGATCCATCGGGACGCGAGGCGGATCCGCCCTGTGGGCTGGTCCGCGGGCCTCCGGCGTCGTACGGAATCCATACAAGCGGGGGCAGGCCCGCCCCGCCGCGAAGGAGCTGTCGCCGAAACCTTCGGCGCGCTTGCTCGGATGGTTCGCGCGGCGTGTCCCGACCGGCCTGTGGTCGGAGACGGGACGCCCCACGCAAGGCATCCGCGAAGCGCGCCTTGGCGGAAGGCGTCGCATGGGATGACCGATCACGCGCAGACCGAAGAGCAAATCCAGACCAACGACGCCCCCGCGGGCGACTCTGACTCTAAAAGCGAAGTCCCGAAGAAGCGCCGTCGCCGCCGTCGCGGCAAGGGCGGCGCGTCCGATGAGGGCGGGGGCGAGCAGCAGCCCGCTGCGGAGCAGCAGTCATCGGACGGCGAGGGGGATGGCGGGGCGAGCGGCGGGCAGAAGCCCAAGCGCCGCTCCCGGGGTGGACGCAAGCGAAAGAAGAAGGACTCGTCTCAAGCGCCGTCCGCCGATCGGGCGCCAGGCCCGGCCATGGTGGATGAGCCGACCGCCGAGGAGAAGAAGGCTGAGAAAAAGGAGCGCGGAGGGCGTCAGGCGAACACCTCCGATCGTGAGATCTTCAGCGAAAAGTCCTTCGATGAGTTGGGGCTGCGCAACAGCGTCCTGAAGGGCGTCCACGCCGCGGGCTTCGAGCAGGCCACCAGCATCCAGGCCCAGTTGATCCCCCTCATGCTCGAGGGCAAGGACATCCTTGGGCAGGCGAAGACCGGCTCGGGCAAGACGGCCGCCTTCGGCCTGCCGCTGTACCACGGCGCTCAGCGCGCGCTTGAGTTCCAGTCCATCGTCCTCGTCCCCACGCGCGAGCTGGCGATTCAGATCACCGCGGAGCTCGAGAAGCTCGGGCAGTTCACCCCCATCCGCGCCGCGGCCATCTACGGCGGGCAGGCCATCGACGCGCAGGCGCGCAAACTCGAAGAGGGGCCCGAGATCATCGTCGCCACGCCGGGCCGTCTGATGGACATGGTCCAGCGCCGCAAGCTGCACTTCAAGAACGTGCGCGTCGCCGTTCTCGACGAGGTCGACCGCATGCTCGACATCGGCTTCCGCGACGACATCCGCAAGATTCTCAAGGCGATGCCCACCGAACGGCAGACGATCTTCGTCTCCGCGACCATCAGCGATGAAATCGAGTCGCTGGCGCGCTCCTTCATGACGGAGGACGCGGAGAAGATCGTCGCCACCTCCGGCTCGCTCACCGTCAGCCTCGTCGAGCAGCACTATCTCGCCGTCGCCCCCTGGGACAAGCGGCGGCTGCTCGTCCATCTGCTCACCCACGAGGATCCGGATCTCTCGCTCGTCTTCTGCCGCACCAAGCGCACCGTCGACAACCTGACGAAGTATCTCCGCGACAAGAAGATCGACGCCCACGCCATTCATGGCGACATGTACCAGGGCAAGCGCAACTCCGTGATGCGCCGACTCCGCGGGGGCGAGCTCAGCGTGCTCGTCTGCTCCGATCTCGCCGCCCGCGGGCTGGACGTCGAGGGCGTCAGCCACGTCGTCAACTACGACCTGCCCGAGGACCCCGAGGTCTACATCCATCGCATCGGACGCACCGCCCGCGCCGGACGAGGCGGCGTCGCCTGGGCTCTCGCCACCCCCGAGGAGGGCAAACTCCTGACGGAGATCGAAAAGCTCGCCAACGTCGAGATCCCCAAGATGGAGTACCCCGACTTCAAGCCCGGCCCCGTTCCGGACAAGGTCCGGGAGGAGCGCGCCGCGGTTGAGAAGCGGGCGGAGCAGGCGTCGAAGCTCAATCGCATGTCCACCCAGGGGCCGCCGCCCAAGCGCTTCGCGGCCGATGAGTCCAAGTTCCCGGGCGGCAAGGTTCCGACGAAGCTGCCGCCCAAGAAACTCCAGGGCAAAGTCGCCACGGCCCGCTCCAAGCGAATGCTCGGGCCGCTCCTCGAAGATGAGGACGCCTCCTGAGGCCCCATGACGACGCCCTCCGACACGGACTCTCTCTCCGAGCGCCTCTTCGCGCTCACGCGCCGGATCCTCGACGCGATCGACACGCGCGACTGGGAGAGCTACCGAGCCCTCTGCGCCCCGGACCTCACCTCCTTCGAGCCGGAGGCGCGCGGCCACTGCATCGAGGGCATGGCCTTCCACGAGTTCTTCTTCGAGCCCCGGCGCGCCCAGGGCGATCGGGCGCGCTCGGAGATCATCGGCTTCCGCGCCCGCGCCCTCCCGGAGGGCGATGCGGCGCCGGTCGCCGCCATCGTCTGCTACACGCGCATCGCCCAGCGTCATGACGCCTCGGGTTTCCGCATCTCCCACGCCAACGAGACGCGCGTCTACGCGCGCGACGACTCCGCCATCTCAGGCTGGCGGCAAGTGCACTTCCACCGCAGCGCGATCTAGCGCGCAACCATCGGTGGCGCCAAGCCGACCGCAACAACCCCGGTAGCGGCGGGCCGCCGTGCCCGCCGGCGCCTTCCCCGCTCAGATAAAAACCGGTGGGGCAGGCCGGCGTGCCTGCCCGGACCTGTTCGCACGAACCGCTTTCTCCGGTAGCCGCGGGCCGCCGTGCGCGGCAGGGGAGTGTGGGTAGGCGTTGTCGATAGGCGGGCAGGGCCGCCCGCCTCGACCTGGAGGGGGAAGGGGGAGAAGAGACGGCTCGGAGAGCCGTCCCACTAGTGTCCCGAGTCAGAAGTCTGCAAGCAGAATCGCTTGACGGATTCGAGGATTTCGTCGGCGGTCTTTGTCCACACGAAGGGAGTGGGCGCTTCGTTGTTCGCCTCCAGATATTCCCGTACCGCGGCTTCCAGTTGCCGCGTCGATCGGAAGCTGCCGCGACGGAGGCGTCGGTTTGTCAGCACGCCGAACTAGCACTCCACGAGGTTGATCCACGACGTGTACGTCGGCGTGAAGTGGACGTGGAAGCGCGTATGCCGCGTCAGCCATCGTCGCACCGCCGGCGTCTTGTGCGTGCTGTAGTTGTCCAGGATCAGGTGAACGTCGAGGTCACGAGGGACCGACGCGTCGATCACGCGCAGGAACTTCAGGAACTCCGCGGCGCGGTGACGCCGTTAGCACTTGCCGATGACCTCGTCGGTCCTGGCGTCCAGCACAGCGAAGAGCGTCGTCGTCCCGTGTCGCACATAGTCGTGCGTGCGCAGCTCACTACACCTCGCTGCGTGCATTGTCAACGCGAGAATTTAGATTATCGCTCGGCGAAGATCAGCTTGGGTAAATCAGGAGCAAGAGAACGAGGCCGATATTCACTGCCAAGACGATCACGACCGTGAACAACGCCACCCGGATCAATCGCTGAGGCCGCTCGCGCGCCGCTTTCCGTTCGCGTCTGATCTTCTCCTCCGCGGATTCCGGCGGTCTTCGGGCGAGCTGAGCGTCGCGCCGAATCCCAGCGACCTGCGCTTCGATCAGCAGCAGGACGAAGAGAATCCAGGCGAAGGGCGTCAGAAAAAGCCCGAGCAGGGCGGTGCCGATGAGTCCGAGCGTTCTCATGCCGTCGCTCCTCATTCTCCCTCATCGTGCGAGCGTTCACGATCGCGCAGGCGATGGGTCAGCAGCATGATCTCAAGATCTTTGACGATGGGGAAGCTAGAAACTGGCCGAATCCGCGCCTTTTCGCCAAGCCGACGCGCGGCCGCAGCGGCAAGAGCGGGTGGGTCCGTTCCAGCGCCTGCATCTGCGACTTCTCCTCCACGCACAGCACCAGCGCCTTGTCCGGGGGATCCATGTACAGCCCCACGATGTCGCGTATCTTGGAGACGAACAGCGGGTCGTTCGCCAGCTTGAACATCTCGACCCGGTGCGGCTGGAGATTGAACGCGCGCCAGATGCGGCTGATCGAACTCTAGCTCAGCCCCGTCGTCTCCGCCATCGAACGCGTCGACCAGTGCGTGGCGCCCTGCGGCGTGTTCTCCAGCGTGATCGCGATGACGCGCTCGACGTCCTCATCGCTGATCGTGCGCGGCGCCCCGGGCCGCGGAGCATCCACCAGACCGTCCAATCCCATCTCGATGAATCGCCGGCGTCTTTTGCCGACGGCGGCGCGGTTGACGCTGAGGGCATCTGCGACCTCGCCGTTGCTCATGCCCTCGGCGCAGTGGAGCATGATCCGGGCCCGTAGCGCGTGGGCCTGAGCGGTCTTCGGACGCCGCGCCCAGCCGCGCAATTCATTGCGATCATCGTCGGTCAGAATCAGTTGTGCGAGCGGTCTGGCCATGGCGGTGAAACTTTTTCTACAAGAGGTTCTAGTCGGAGGGCCAAGCGGTTGCGCCTTTGTGAATATTCTTCTGACTCAGGACACCAGGAGCCGTCCCACCAGGAGTGGGCACTCGCGATGGGAGCAGCGCTGATGCTCTACGGCTCATCCGCCTCCTCGGGCGGCTCCAGAATCAGTCGCAGAAACGGGCCGTACATGGCGCGCGCAGCGTCCAGCGCGCGTCGCTCCTCCAGTGTGTACGACGCGCCGTTGACCGCCGCGAAGGATTCCTCGTCGATCACCGGCTCGGGCGAGAAGATCGATCGGCGCGCCGTGAACGACCCTCGACGCTCAGGAGTCACCACCTCGATCACGCTTCCTCGCTCCAGCGACAACTTCTTCTGAAAAACGCCGACGCGCACCCGAACGCGCAGCGCCGCGTCCAGCTCCAGCTCCCGCGCCAGCGCCTCCAATGTCGAGTCGACACCGGCGCCGCTGGATGTTCCCCTGATCAGCCCGTGCCCTGCCGGCGTTTCCAGAGAAAGCGCCTTGATCCGCCCCGTGTCCGACGCCACCAGATTGAGCCGCTGCGCAAAGCCCGTCGCGCGGCCCGAGGCGGTCTCGATCGTCCGCCATGCAGGCGCCGACGCGACGCGCCGCGGCGCAACCAGCTCGACTCCCCGCTCCTCGAGAATCGCATGCGTTTGCTCGAGCAAAGCCTCCGGCAGCGAATCGCGCAAGTCTCCCCAATCAATATTGCGACGCTGCGTGCCGGCCAGATCGAGGACGAGAAACAGCGGCAGCGGCGGCGTCACCGCCAACTGGGACTCCGTCGGCGCCTCCATCTTGGTCTCGACGAACTCCACCGCGAACTCGACGATCGCCACGCGCATCCCCGCGAGCTCGGGCTCCAGCAGCGGCTCGTGCTCCCCCCAGACGAAGGACGCCAGCTCCGCCCGCCCCCCCCGCGAGCTCAGCGCCTCCAAATCAAACTCCCTGGGCGGCGCATTGCAGGCGCTCAGCGCAAGCGACAGCGTCGCCATCACGACATGGATCCTGAGCCTGCACATAAACCGGGGAGCCTATCGGCTCAGCGGGCAGGGATATTCCGCGCCATGCCTCAGATTTGCTCTTCACCGCCCCCGGCGCTCAGTCCGGCTGATTCGGATCCGCCGTGAGCTCCAGCATCCGATCGAGCGCCGTCAACGCCTGCCGCCGCGCCTCCGGATGCACACGCACCTGATTGACCATCTTCCCCGCCGCCAGATGGTCCAGGCTCCAGAGCAGATGCGGCTCATCGATGCGGTACATCGTCGTGCATAAACACTGGCAGTCGGACAGGATGCGCACCTTCACGCCGCGCTCCGCCGCCTCCCGCGCCAGACGGTTCACCAGATGAACCTCCGTTCCCACCACCCACGACGAGCCGGGCTCGGCGGCGCGGATCGTCCTGATGATGAACTCCGTCGAGCCCGACAGATCCGACTTCTCCACCACCTCCCGGCAGCACTCCGGATGCACGAGGATCTTCACCGCCTGATCGTGTGCGCGCGCCTCGTCGCAGTGCTCCGGGCGAAACAGCTTGTGCACCGAGCAATGCCCCGCCCACAAAATCACCGACGACGCCAGCAGCTCCTCCTCCGTCGCGCCGCCCAGGTCGTCCCCGGCGCGCAGTCGCTTTGGATCAAACACGCATGTCTGTGTGCGCACATCCAGCCCGTAGTCCGCCGCCGTGTTCCGCCCGAGATGCTGATCGGGCGTGAAGAGCAGCTTCACGTCCTCATCCGGACCGAGTGGACCCTGCGCCCCGCCCCGCATCGCCCAGTCAAAGACGCGCGCCGCGTTCGAAGACGTGCACACCGCCCCGCCATGCTCGCCCACGAACGCCTTGATTCCCGCCGAGGAGTTCATGTACGTGATTGGAACAATCCGACCGCGCCATCCCTGCTCCGCAAGCGCCTCGTGGATCAACTCCCACGCCGTCACCACGTCGTCATACGCCGCCATGTCCGCCATCGAGCAGCCCGCCGAAAGATCCGGCAGAATCACCGACACGTTGTCCGGCGTAAGAATGTCCGCCGACTCCGCCATGAAGTGCACGCCGCAGAAAACGACGTGCTTCGCCCCCCGCTCCTTCACGCGCTCCGCCGCGAGCTGGCTGAGTTTGAAGGAGTCGCCCGTGAAATCCGCGTGCCGGATCACCTCGTCGACCTGATAGTGATGCCCCAGGATCACCAGGTCGTCGCCCAGCTCCTCTCGCCGCGCATCGATCGCGTCCCGAAGCTCGTCCGCGTCCATCGCGGTGTACCGCTCGGGGAGGGAGGGCTGCCAGAGCTGCGTCGTGATCGTCGTCATCCGACGATTGTAGGAAGCCGGAGGCGGCCGCCCCGCCAGCGGGAGTCCCGTCGTTCACGCCGCCTGCGCAGCGCTCTGCCGCTTCTCGAACTCCAGCGCCAGCGCCTGCTGATGACAGTCCATCGGCGTCACGCGCACCACCCGGGCCCGTCGATACGGCGCGCCGGCGAGATCCGTCTCGTCAATGAATCCGATCACCAGGGAGACGCTCTCGCCCGCCGCGAAATCGCGGCAACGCGGCACGCACAGCAGGGCTCCTCCCGCCGAGACATTCGCCGTCGTCGCCGGGATCGGATCCGCCGCGCCGGTGGAGTGCAGCGTGCAGGGACGGGCCAGCGTGTGGCGGACGTGCCGACGCCGGTTCATCTCCCCCTCCGCGGGCCGCTGCGACCCGCTCGCGTGTTTGAACTCCACGAGCCCGCTCAACGCGGGAAAACGCTGGGTGTCGGATGTCGAAGGCTGGTCCATGGCGCCGCTCCTTCGCAGGCGGATGCGATTGGTCGCTCCCCCTCCGCTCAAGGGCTATCGGTCGCTCCATCGCCCGCCTTTCGGGATTTCGACGTGAACGCCTCAACCTGTTCCAGGCGGTAGTCTGACGCCCATGCAGGCCCGCCGGCGCTCCATCCGAGCGGTGATCCGACCTCCCGCCCCGCCCGATGCCAAGCGGCGGCTCCTGGGCCTCCCGCTGCCCCTCTGGTCGCTCCGCGCCCTGCTCGGGGCCGGGGTGGAGCGCGAGGAGATCGCCTTCGCGGGCGACGCCGCCTCGCTCGGCGCGCCGGGGCGCCTCCGCTCCCTGGATCCCGTAGATGACGTCGCCGCCGCCATCGACATCGACCCGCGCCTCCCCTTTCTCACGCCGTCGACGCTCCATCACGCCTTCAGCGCGCAGCGGGCGCCCGCGCCCGCCGCGCCCATCGAGCGCATCCGCGTCGAGACGGAGGAGGATGTCGAGCTCGCCGGCGCCATCGCGCGGGGACTGCCGCCGACGCACCCGTCCGTGCGCGGCTACGCCGCCCTCCGCTTGGGCCAGGCGCTCGGGCAGCGCCCGATCCGCGCCGTCATCACCGACGTGGACGGCGTGCTCACCGACGGGCGCGTCTTCCTCACCATGCAGGGCGATGAAGCCCGCGCCTTCCACCATCACGACGGGCTCGGGACCAAGCGACTCATCAAGGCGGGCGTCCTCATCGGCTGGCTCAGCGCCGCCCACGACACGGGGCTCGTCCGCCGGCGCGCCGAGCGCCTGGGCGTCCACGCGATCGACGTCGGCGCCGGCCCCAAGGGCAAGCGCTCCCGCAACATGTGCGACTGGCTGAACGTGGACCCCGCGGAGGTCGCTTACATCGGCGACGACGTCAACGATCTGCCCGCCATGGAGCTCGCCGGACTCAGCGCCTGCCCCGCCAACGCGCAGCCGGCGGTGCGCCGCGCCGCGGACATCATCCTCGATGTCCCGGGCGGCGAAGGCGCCTTCCGCGCCTTGGCGAATCTACTGCTCGAAGCGCTGGAGGACGTCCCCAGCGCCGCCACCACCGAAGCCGCTCCCGGCGAAGAGGAATGACCCGCGGCACGGACAACGGGCAAGGGCTCGGACGCCTCGCGGGCAAGGAGGTGGGCTTCATCCTCCGTCGCGACGCGCCCGCCAAGCTGAACCTCGCGCTCTCCGTGGGCCCGCCGCGCCCGCAGGACGGGCTGCATCCGATCTGCTCCTGGTTCGTTCCCATCCGCCTCTGCGACGAGATCGAGGTCGAGCGCCTCCCGGAGGACCGCCGCAATGAGATCTCCATCGGATGGGCTGACGACGCCATGCGCGCCGACCCCATCGATTGGCCGCTCGATCAGGACCTCGCCGCCAGGGCCCACCGCCTCCTCGAAAAGGAAGTCGGACGCCGCCTTCCCGCCGCCATCCGCGTGCGCAAGCGCATCCCCGCCGGCGCCGGGCTCGCAGGCGGATCCACCGACGGCGCCGCGGCCCTGCTCGCCCTGCGCGATCTCTTCGAGTTGCCCATCGACGACGATCGCCTCCGCGCCCTCGGGCTTCGTCTGGGCGCCGACGTCCCCTTCTTCCTTCCCCCCGAGCCCGCCCACGCGGCCATCGTCGAGGGCGTCGGCGAGCGCATCGAACGGGCTCCGGCGCCCGCCGCGCGGGCGCTGCTCGTTGCGCCCCCATTCGGATGCTCAACCGCCGCCGTCTATCGCGAGTTTGACGCGAGGCCCGGGCCCGCCCTCCGCCCTGATCACATCCGCCACCTCGCCGCGGCGCCCGCGATCCCCTGGGAGGAGCTCTTCAACGACCTCGCCGAGCCCGCCTGCCGCGTCGAGCCCCGCCTGACCCGCGTGCAGGAGAGCATCGCCGACGCCCTCTCTCGCGAGGCCCACATCACCGGCAGCGGCAGCGGGGTCTTCGCCCCGATTCATGAGGAGGAGGACGGCGAAACGAGCCTGCGGGGCGCCCTCGAGGCGTGCGAACGCGTCGGCGAGCGGGTGAGCGGGCGGATTGTCGAGATCGGCTCGCCCGCCTGAGCGGCCGTCCGCAGGGGCGGATGGGCGCAGAAAAAAAGCCGGGGACGAACGAATCGTCCCCAGCTTGGCGGGGGGAAATAGGGGGATTCCATTGTAGGCGCCTCGAGCCGGTTTGTCAGGAGGTCGCCTCGGCTTTTTGCTCGGACTCTGTCTCATCGGCTTCGGGCGCTTCGAGGCCCTCAAAAAAGAGGTTCTCCGCCTCGGGCTTGTGGCTGACCTTGACCAGCCCCTTGCCCTTGAACTCGCCCGAGAGCAGCATTTCGGAGAGCGGATCCTCGATGTACTGCCCGATGGCGCGCCGCAGGGGGCGGGCGCCGAAGTCGGGGTTGTAGCCCTTTTCGATGAGGAAGTCCTTGGCGGACTGATCCAGCTCGAGCGTCAGGCCCTGCTCGCGGAGCCGCTCGACCACCTTCGAGGACTCGTACTCGACGATCTGCACCAGATCCTCCTTCGTCAGCGGGCGGAAGACGATCACGTCGTCCAGACGGTTCAGGAACTCGGGGCGGAAGTACCGCTCAATCTCCTTCATCAGGATCGACTTGATGTTCTCGAAATCCTGCTGATCAGTTCGCTTCGCGAAGCCGAAGCCGCCGCCGCCCTTGATCAGGTCGGCGCCGATGTTCGAGGTCATGATCAGCACGACGTTCCGGAAGTCGACGTTGCGCCCGAAGGAATCCGTCAGACGCCCCTCCTCCATGATCTGAAGGAGCATGTTGAACACGTCCGGATGCGCCTTCTCGATCTCATCGAGCAGCACCACCGCATACGGACGACGACGGATGCGCTCCGTCAACTGGCCGCCCTCCTCGTAGCCCACGTATCCGGGAGGCGCGCCGACGAGTCGCGAGACGTTGTGCTTCTCCATGTACTCGCTCATGTCGAGCTGGATCAGCGCATCCGCGTCTCCGAACATGAACTCCGCCAGCGCCTTCGAGAGCAGCGTCTTTCCGACGCCCGAGGGCCCCACGAAGACGAACGAGCCCATCGGGCGGTGCGGATCCTTCAGGCCCGATCGCGCCCGTCGGATCGCGCGGGCCACGGCCTTCACCGCCTCCTCCTGGCTCACGACCTTCTTGTGCAGCTCCGTCTCGAGCTGGAGCAGGCGCTGCGCCTCCTCCTTCTCCAGACGCGTCAGCGGCACGCCCGTCATCTTCGAGACGACCTCCGCGACCGTCTCCTCGTCGACGACTCCGCCGACCTCCGAGCACTTCTGGCGCCAGTCGCGCTGGATCTGCTCCTTCTCCTTGCGCACCTGCTCGACCTGATCGCGCAGCTCCGCCGCCCGCTCGTAGTCCGCGGCCTTCACGGCCTCGTCCTTCTCCAGCGACAGACGCTCGATCTTCTCTTCGAGATGCGCCAGGTCCGGCGGCTTGGTCATGCTCTTGAGACGAACGCGCGCGCCCGCCTCGTCCAGCACGTCGATCGACTTGTCGGGCTGCACGCGTCCGGAGATGTAGCGGTCCGACAGCTCGACGGCGGCGCGCAGCGCATCGTCGGTGATCTTCACGCGGTGGTGCGACTCGTAGCGATCGCGCAGCCCCTCCAGAATCTGGGCCGTCTGCTCGCTCGTCGGCGGCTCGACATGAATCGGCTGGAATCGCCGCACCAGCGCCGCGTCCTTCTCGATGTACTTGCGATACTCATCGAACGTCGTGGCGCCGATGCACTGGATCTCGCCGCGCGCCAGCGCCGGCTTCAGCACGTTCGAGGCGTCGATCGCGCCCTCCGCGCCTCCGGCGCCCACCAGCGTGTGCAGCTCGTCGATGAAGAGGATCACGTTCTTCGCGCGGCGCACCTCGTTCATCACCGCCTTGATCCGCTCCTCGAACTGACCGCGATACTTCGTCCCCGCGACCATCATCGCCAGGTCCAGCACCACCAGCCGCCGCTCGTGAAGCAGCTCGGGCACGTCGTTGGCGACGACCCGCTGCGCCAGACCCTCGACGATCGCCGTCTTGCCGACGCCCGCCTCGCCCAGCAGCACCGGGTTGTTCTTCGTCCGACGGCAGAGAATCTGGAGCACACGCTCGATCTCGTTGGCCCGTCCGATCACCGGATCGAGCTGGCCCTCGCGCGCCAGCTCCGTCAGGTCGCGACCGAACGAGTCCAGCGCCGGCGTCTTGCTCTTGCCGCGCTGCGCGCCGCTCTCGCCTGAGCCAGGCCCGGCGCCGACGGCCTCGCCCTCGTCTGCCGAGTCCACGCCAGCCCCGAGCAGGTTCAGCACCTCCTCGCGGACCTCCTCGAGCTTCAGGCCCAGGTTCATCAGCACCTGCGCCGCCACCCCGTCATGCTCGCGCAGCAGGCCCAGCAGCAGATGCTCCGTCCCGACGTAGTTGTGGTTCAGGTTCCGCGCCTCCTCGATGGCGAACTCGATCACCTTCTTCGCGCGCGGCGTCTGCGGAAGCTTGCCCATCGTGACCATGTCCGGACCCGACTTGACCAGCTTCTCCACCTCCAGGCGCACCTTCCGCAGGTCCACGCCCAGATTCTTCAATACGTTGGCTCCGACCCCGGACCCTTCCTTCACGAGACCCAGCAGGATGTGCTCCGTCCCGATGTATTCGTGGTTGAAGCGCTGCGCCTCCTGGTTCGCCAACGCCATCACCTTGCGGGCCCGATCGGTGAATCGCTCAAACATGGTCTTCTCTCCAGTGTCGCCGCCGCCTGTGCGCGCCGGCTGAGGAGTGGATTGCTTCGGCCCTTCGGCTCACCTCCAAGGGTATGACAGGCGCGCCGCCCGATCTGAACCTTCAGAAAACGGGCCGGACCCGGACACATCGGCCTCCCGTCACAGTCCGCAAGACCGGCGCCAAACCCGAGGCCTGTATCGGGCCGCCCACACGCCTCTCTGGCGTCCAAATCCCGATTCCCCCCATTCCCCACGCCCTATCCCCGCGGCAGACCGCGCACCCCGCTCGCGACAACGCCTGTCAGATCGGCCGAGCCGATCTCCGTCATCCTCATTTCCACCTGATCGAGGGGTGAAGGCCCCGCCGGGGCTCATCGACCCTCGCCCCCGCGCTCAGCCTGCGTACGCCCCATCCAGCTTCCCCGCCAGATCGAAGTCCTTCTCCGTGATCCCACCCGCGTCATGCGTCGACAGCGTCATCGTCACCTTGTTGTAGCGAACGAGAATGTCGGGATGATGCTGCGCCGCCTCCGCCAGATCCGCGGCCTTGTTGACGAACTGCATCGCCATCACGAAATCGTTGAACTGGTATGTCCGCTGGATCGCGTCGTTGATCAGCGACCATTCCGGGAGCTGATCGTCCAGCTTGCTCTGGACCTGGTCCTCATTCAGCGTCTGCATGACGGCCGCCTTTCTCACCAGCGGAGTGAACCCGGGCCGACGACAGGTCGGGCGACCGGATCTTCTCCAGTGTCCGCGCGTATCTTCGGGGCCCGCGGAGCCGCGTCAAGCCGACCCGCCGTAAACCATCCTCCAGCCATCCCGCCGACGAGCCCGCCCATCCCGCTCTCCTCGCTCTACTCCAAAGACTTCCAGCAGCGACGTGAACCCCATCCGATCCGGACATGACGGCCGTCAGCGGACCCGCCTCGCCCCCTCCCCCACGGGCGCCCTGCATCTGGGCAACATCCGCACCTTCCTCGTCAACTGGGCCCTCGCCAGAGCCCGCGGCTGGCGGATCATCCTCCGCATCGAGGATCTCGTCGGCCCGCGCGTCAAAACAGGCGCCGCGGAACAGACCATCGACATCCTCTCCTGGATCGGGCTCGACTGGGACGAGGGGCCGGTCTTCCAATCCTGGGATCTCGCCCCCTACCACGCCGCCATGCGCCGCCTCGCCGAGCGACGCCTCGTCTATCCCTGCGACCTCACCCGCAAGCAGATCGAGGAGGCCGCGTCCGCCCCCCACGGATCCACCGGTGAGACCCGCTTCCCGCCGGAGCTGCGCCCGCCCGAACGCCCGCCATCCTTCGACGAGCCCGAGCGCGCGTGGCGCCTTGTCATCGATGAGGGCGAGGTCGCCTTCGACGACATGTTCCATGGCCCGCACGCCGCCTCGCCCGCCGAGTCGGTCGGCGACATCGTGGCGTGGACGAGGCAGGAGGGGCCCGCGTACCAGCTCGCCGTCGTCGTCGACGACCATCGCCAGGGCGTCACCCAGGTCGTCCGCGGGGACGACCTGCTCGACTCCACCGCCCGTCAGATCCTCATCCACCACGCGCTCGGATTCACCCCCCTGCCCGCCTACACCCATCTCCCTCTCGTCGTCGGCCCCGACGGGCGCCGCCTCGCCAAGCGCCATGGCGACACGCGCATCATGCATTACCGCGAGCAGGGCGTCCCTGCGGAGCGGATCATCGGGCTGCTCGCTTCGTGGTCCGGCCTTGAGCGCCGTGAGATGTCCGCCCGGGAGTTCGCCGAGGCGTTCGAGCTCTCTACGATGCTCCGCACACCCTCCCTTTTCACGCAGGAGGACGACGCGTGGCTGCTTGGCGAAACCTGATCCCGCTCCTCACCGCCGCTGCGCTCTCCGGCGCGCTGCTTCTGCCCACCGGCTGCGACGAGGAGGCCGGCGCCGACATCGGCGTGGCCGAGATCAGCGGGGAAACGTTCTTCCTCGAGCTCGCCCTCGACGACGAAGCCCGCTACCAGGGCCTCTCCGGACGCACGCACATCGAGGAAGACGGGGGAATGCTCTTCATTTTCCCGCGCTCGATGCAGCTCGCCTTCGTCATGCGCCATTGCTCGATTCCCATCGATGTCGCCTTCCTCGATGGCGCCGGGCGCGTCGTCGCCCTCCACGAGATGCAGCCCGAGCCGCCGCAGCAGCCGGATGAGCCCGACTGGGAGTACGAGCAGCGGCTGAAGCAGTATCCGAGCCGCTTTCCAGCCCAGATGGCCATCGAGCTCCGGGACGGACGTCTGGAGGAGCTCGACGTCGAGGAGGGCGATCGAATCCGCATCCACGATCTCGCAGCGCTCAAGCGCCGGGCGAAGTGAGCCGATGCCCCACCGGAGCGCCCGCGCTCCCGGAGGGTCCGCACCGTCGCGGACGCCGGCGCGCGGGCCCCACGATCGGGCGACCCGTCCATATGAGCCCCCCCACTCTCACGCTGATCGCGGCCGAAACCTCCATGGACGCCGCCCGCGCCCTGCTCGATCGCGTCGAGGCTGCCTGGTGTTTCCGCTCGTCCCCACCTCACTGGCGCGTCCTGCCGCTCAGCTCGGGCGTCGATGTCGCCGCGCTGAGCGATGCGATCGCCATCCTCATCGACGACCACGCCTCCGACGCCGACACCCTCCGCCTGATCGACGCCCTCGAAGCCGCCCAGCGCCCCGCGGCCCTGCTG
This sequence comes from uncultured Phycisphaeraceae bacterium, assembly GCA_964451515.1. GTDB lineage: Bacteria > Planctomycetota > Phycisphaerae > Phycisphaerales > UBA1924 > CAYVIJ01. Next base: position 38,215 of record CAYVIJ010000018.1, read on the forward strand.
CTGGACTGCGAGCCGCCGCGAGCCGCCTGGTTCGCCGGGCGCGGGCTCGTCGCCTCGCCCATCGATGTCCCCGAGCCCGCGCTCGCGGGCCTGATCCACGCCCTCGTCGAGGGGCAGGGCGCCATCGAGGCCGCCCGCGCCGAGCTCGGCGCCGCGGCCCGTCGCCAGGGCGGCGTCGACGAGCAGATGCGACGCATGCATGAGGAGCTCCAGCTCGCCGCCAGCGTCCAGCGCGAGCTGCTCCCCCGCGCGCTGCCTGAATGTGAGAACATCGAGTTCGGCGTCCTCTTCCGACCGTGCAGTTATGTCAGCGGAGACATCTATTCCATCGCCCGCCTCGATGAAACGCATGTCGGCTTCTTTCTCGCCGACGCCGTCGGCCACGGCGTCCCCGCCGCGCTGATGACCGTCGCCCTCTGCCATGGCCTCGCCATGTCCGAGACCATGTCCGGCGCCAAGACGCGCATCGTCCCCCCCGCCGAGGCCATGAGCCGCCTGAACGCAACCATGATCGACAGCGGCTCCCCGCGCCACCGCTTCGCCACCGCCATCTACGGCGTCATCGACACAGCGACGCGCCGCCTCACGCTCACCGGCGCCGGGCATCCACCCCCGCTGCTCGTCGGCCCGAACGGATCCGTCGAGCTCGTCGAGAGCGAGGGCGGACTGCTGGGCGTCTTCCCCGAAGCGCAGTACGACGAGGTGACCCTCACCCTCCGCCCCGCGGAGACGCTCATCATCTTCTCCGACGGCTTTGAAACCGCCTTCCCCGACGCCGCCGCCGACCAGCGCCTCGCCACGAAACGCTACGAGGAGCACTTCCTCGAACTCGCGCGCGCCCGCCGGGATCGAGGCGCCGAATGGGCCATCGAGGAGCTCGCCCGCGCCCTTGACGAGCAATCCGGCAGCCTCCACCAGGTCGACGATCTCACCGCCCTCATCGTCGGCGCCGCGAAGACGGGCGCGACGCGCACGCCCCCCGCCGCCGAACGCGCCGGCGCCGCCTAGCGCCGCGCCGCACGCTGGCGACCATCCCCTCCCAGGGGAAGTCGATCACCCCCCACAATTTCCCCGGTTCACGCTCCGGCCATTCACAAAGGGAGCCTCTATACGACCCGCTCTCCCTCCGGGAGAGCGCTGGGGCGAGGGGCTCTCCGATCCAAAATCGACGCCTCAGACTCACGACGGCGGCCTGTTGCGCATTTGTTCAGAGAGCCCTCCTCAAGACAGGTTTTGTTATTGCGTCCCGAACGCGGCGACGTATTCTGGCGTAGTACCCCGAAAGGGAGACGCCGTGAGCGACCACGAACGCGCTCAATACGACGACGCAGCGCCTGAGAACGCCCGCCGGGCGAGCATTCGCAATCTCACGCGCTTCCTGCGCGCGCCCGCTGTTGTCGCCGTCTTTGCCGTCCTGGCGTGGGGCGGGCTCTCCAAACTGAACGATTCGGGCGAGGCCCGGCGCTTCGTCTCCGAGCTGCTGGTCATCGACTCGCCCGCTCTGGTCACGCTGATCGGCGGCGCCGAACTGCTGCTGGCTCTCTGGGTCGCCTCGGGCTGGCGATCCGCCCGGGTGTTGCTGATCGCCGCCGCCGCCTTCGCCGCCTTCGCCGCGACGCACGCGTGGGGAGGCGCCGTCGTCGGCGAGGAGGTCTCCTGCGGCTGTCTCCAGGGTTCGCCCGCCATCGAGTCCATGACCCAAACGCAGTGGATCGCGCTGACCGCGGGCCTCGCCGTTCTCGCCGCCTTCGCCGCGGCGACCTCCGACAGTGGCGCCAAGCAGAAGGGAGTTCAGCAATGAGACATGTCAGACGCGGCGCGACGCTCGTCGAGATCCTCGTCGCCGTGCTCATCGTCGGAACGCTGGTCTCGATCCTCATCCCGGCCCTGCGTGCGGTCATGATCCGCAAGCACGACGTCCAGGATCTCTCCAACCTGCGGCTCACCATGCAGGACTTCTACGCCTACGCCGCCGACAACAACGGCCGCATCGTCAACCGAGGCCTGCCGGGAAGCCCCGAGTCGGACGCGTATTTCGCGGGCAGCGATTATTCCCGTGAGGTCGAGCAATCTCTGTACCGCGGGCAGGAGGGCAACTGGAACCGTGTCCTGTCATTTTGGCGCGGCGATCGCGGGCATCGACATCATCACAGCTCGTATGAGGACTTCCTCATCGAGCGCGACGGGCGAGTCTTCGATCCCCGCGAAGAGTACGGCCCGAACTATCCAGACGGCTATCCGATCTATCGGATGCCGACCGACTACCGGCTCTCCGAAACTCTTCTGAGCAAGCACGAAATGTGGCGATTCCCGAAGGTCGACCTGACCGCTGACGAATATGAGGAGATCGGCTTCAAGATCGTCTCCATCGACGATGTCAAGTTCCCCGCAGCGAAGGGCGCCCTCATCCACGACGTCCGCCCCGGCCCCGAGCATCTGCGCCACGTCGCCTTTGTCGACGGGTCCGCGGCCCTCAAAGACCTGCGAGCCGCGAAGCCCACCGCCTGTCCGCCCACGGCTGTACGCCCTGACTACCGCGGGCCCGTGGTCAAATCCACGATGCATGGCTATCGAGGACACGATTTCTGATCAACGCGAAGGAGAGCAGCAATGAATGTCATGTTTGTCCGAATCGGAGCAGCGACGGTGGCTCTTGCCACACTGCAACTCACTTGGGCATCCTGTTTTGATATGGCGTGCCAAGGCTGCGACAGCCATGGTCAGGTCGAAGCCGGCGTCAATGTCAGCGGTGGAGACTCCGGCAGCGGCGACCCGGATGACGACCTCGGCGGCGATCCGCCCCCGCCGCTCGACGGTGGCGGGACATCATGCTGGGAGGTTGAGGATTTCTGCTACAATAAAGCGACGGGAAACGATTGCGTCCGCCGCATGTTTTGTTCGGACGGCGACACGGGGTGGGTCGCGTGCGAGACAATTCATCTGGAAAATTGCGTGGTGACAGGGCGATGTGTCCGCTGCTGCTCGTCAAACAAGCCGGACTTTGAGCAAGTCGAGGGAAACTGTACCAATAACCCGGACCTCTTCCTGGTCTGCCCATGACGGCGCCGCCCCTTCGCAGCAGACGCGGAGTGACGCTGGTCGAGATTCTGATCGTCCTTCTCATCGTCGGAACGCTGGTCTCGATCCTCATCCCGGCCCTGCGTGCGGTCATGATCCGCAAGCACGACGTCCAGGATCTCTCCAACCTGCGGCTCACCATGCAGGACTTCTACGCCTACGCCGCCGACAACAACGGCCGCATCGTCAACCGAGGCCTGCCGGGAAGCCCCGAGTCGGACGCGTATTTCGCGGACAGCGATTATTCCATTGAGGTCGAGCAATCGCTGTACCGCGGGCAGGAAGGGACCTGGCACCAAGTCCTCTCTCGTTGGCGGGGCGACCGTGGGCATCGACATCACCACAGCTCGTATGAGGACTTCCTCATCGAGCGTGACGGGCGCGTCTTTGATCCCCGCGAGGAGTTCGGAGCGAACTATCCGAACGGCTATCCGATCTATCTCATGCGGACCGACTACCGGCTCTCGCAGACGCTTCTCAGCAAGTATGAGATGTGGCAATTCCCGAAGATTGACCTCACTGCCGATGAGTACAAGGAGATCGGCTTCAAGATCGTCTCCATCGACGATGTGAAGTTCCCGTCCGCCAAAGGCGCCCTCATCCACGACGTCCGCCCCGGGCCCGAGCATCTGCGCCACGTCGCCTTTGTCGACGCGTCCGCGGCCCTCAAAGACCTGCGAGCCGCGAAGCCCACCGCCTGCCCGCCCACGGCCGTACGCCCCGACTACCGCGGGCCCGTGGTCAAATCTACGATGCATGGTTATCGAGGACACGATTTCTGATCGCCGTCCGCTGGCGTCGCCGACGGGCGGCACGCACTCGTCGGGAGCTCCCTATCAATAGAGGCGGGCGGCCCTGCCCGCCTGGCTCCGAGTTCTACCCAACCGCCGACGGCGGGCACGGCGGCCCGCCGCTACCGGTTTGGGTGCGGTCGGCCCGCCGGGACCGGGGTTGACGCGGTAGCCTGCTCCAGCGACCGTCCGAAATCGCCGATGGCGCCCCCGACGCCCACACTGCGATCCACACTGGAGCAGACCCCATGACGATTCGTGCCCGGACCTGCCTCGCCGCCACGCTGGCCATGAGCAGCCTCGCGCTCGCCCAGCCCCCCGCCGTCTCCATCCCCGCCCCTTCCCCCGCATCCATCGAGGGGATGGATTACGACGCCCCCTTCTTCCCCGGCGCCCGCCACGACCCCGACATCCCCACCGTCGAGACCATCCTGGGCTTCCCCGTCGGCTCGCGCGCCGCGCGACACGCCGAGATCCTCGAATGCTTCCGGACATGGGCCGAGGCCAGCGAGCGCGCCCGCCTCGTCCCCTACGCCACGAGCTACGAGGGCCGCACCCTTTTCTACATGGTCATCACGTCGCCGCAGAACCACGCGCGCCTTGATGAGATCAAGGAGGGCCTCGAGAAGCTCGCCGATCCCCGCGACGTCGCGAGCGGCGAAGCGAACCGCCTCGCGTCGAACCTGCCTGCCGTCGCCTGGATGGCCTACTCCATCCATGGCGACGAGATGTCGGGCGCCGACGCCGCCCTCGCCGCGACGCGCCACCTCATCGCCGACCGGACCGACGAGACGCAGCGCATGCTCGAGGAGCTCGTCATCATCGTCGACCCCCTCATGAACCCCGACGGGCGCGAGCGCTGGATCAACCAGATCCAGAATCATCGCGGGCGCGCGCCGATGGTCGACGATCAGACCCTCCTCCACGCCGGATACTGGCCTTGGGGGCGCACCAATCACTACCTCTTCGATCTCAACCGCGACTGGATCTTCGGCGTCCATCCCGAAAGCCGGGGGCGCATCGCCGCCGTCAACGAGTGGAACCCCGTCCTCTTCGTCGACAGCCATGAGATGGGCGCGCAGGACACGTTCCTCTTCTCCCCCTCGCGCGAGCCGGTGAACCCCAATCTTCCCAAGCGCCGCCTCGACTGGTGGGACGTCTTCAGCCGCGATCAGGCCGCCGCCTTCGACGCCTACGGCTGGCGCTACTACACGGGCGAATGGAACGAGGAGTGGTACCCGGGCTACTCCAGCTCCTGGGCCGGCTTCCGCGGCGCCGTCGGAATCCTCTACGAGCAGGCGTCGATCAGCGATCAGGCCGTTCGACGCCCCGAGGGGCGACTGCTGACCTATCGCGAGTCGGTGCATCACCAGATCGTGAGCACGATGGCGAACCTGCGCACACTGCTCGCCAACCGCGAGCAGCTCCTGCGCGAGTTCCTCGAGGAGCGCCGCGAGTCCGTCGCCGAGGACGGTCCCCTCGCCGGGCGCACCTTCGCCGTCGTCCCGGATGACGCCAGGGGCCGCCTCGCCGCCTTCGTTGATCTCATGCGCCTTCAGGGATTCGAGGTCCACCGCGCGACGCGCGCCTTCACCGCGCCGCTCGCCACCGACCGCTTCGGGCGCCGCCTCGAAGATCGCTCCTTCCCCGCGGGAACCGTTCTCATATCCAACCGCCAGCCCGAGGGGCGCCTTGTCTCCGCCATGCTCGAGTTCGATCCGCGCATGCCCGAGTCCTTCCTCGAGCGCGAGCGCCGCGAACTGCTGAGGCGGGGATCATCGCTCCTCTACGACACCACCGCCTGGAACATCACGATGATGCAGGATCTCGACTCCTACACACTCGCGATGGACCTTCCCCAGGGCGCCGAGCTCTACGCGCCGCCCGCCGCCGTCATCGGCGTCAGCAATCCAGACGCGAGCATGGGCTTCGTCATCGACGGTCTCGACGATCGCAGCGTCGCCGCCGCCAGCCAGCTCATGGATCGGGGCGTCGAGGTCCGCGTCGCCGACAAGCAGTTCACGTGGTCCGGCAAGACCCTCTCCCGCGGCTCCGTCGTCGTCACCCGCTCCGACAACAAGCGCGTCCACGATCTCAGCGGCGTCGTCGATGAGGTCGTGCGCGACCTGGGGCTCCGCGCCGAAGGCGTCGACACCGGGCTCGGCGTCGGCGAGGACGTCCCCGACATCGGCGGCGAGCATTTCGAGCTTCTCGAGCGCCCCTCGATCGCCATCGCCGCGCGCCGCGGCGTCAACTTCTACTCCTTCGGCTCCATCTGGCACGCCCTCGACCACGCCCTCGGCGCACGCACCTCCCATCTCGACGCCGCCGCCCTCAGCGGGACGGATCTCCGCCGCTACAACGTCCTCATCCTGCCGGATGTCTGGTCCACCGAAGGAATGGACCAGCACAAAGACAGCCTCGCCGCATGGGTCCGCGACGGCGGCACGCTCATCGCCATCGCATCCAGCGCCGAGATGCTCGCCAGCGAGCAGTTCGATCTGCTCTCGAGCGAGACCCTCGACCACGCCCTCGCCGATCTGCGACCCCATGAGATCGCCGTCCTGCGCGAACATGCGGGGCACACCGCGAAGGTTGATCTCGACGATGTCTGGACCCACGACGCGCCCGAGCGGATCAACTATCCGTGGAGCGAGCCCGAGCCGCTCCCCGACGAGCAGGAGCTCCGCCGGCGCGACGAGTGGAAGAGCCTCTTCATGCCGCAGGGCGCCTTCCTCGCCGCGCGCGCCGACGACGAGCACTGGCTCACCTTCGGCGCCGATCGCGAGATGGGCGTCCTCTTCGGCGGCGGCGTCGGATCCGCCCTGCTGCTGCCGGGACGCGATGCCGACGCCATCATCCGCTTCGGCATCTTCGAACAGGACGACGAGAAGGATGAGAGCGGCGAAGAAGCGAACGAAGGCGAGAGCGAGAACACCGAGCGCGTGGGGTGGTCGCCCCTGCCCGAGGGCCACGACCTCCGCCTGCGCATGAGCGGCCTGCTCTGGCCCGAAGCCGGCGCCCGCATCGCCTCCTCCGCCTATCTCATCCGCGAGCCCCTTGGCAAGGGGCAGGTCATCCTCTTCGCGGGCGAGCCCGTCTTCCGAGGCGCCACGCTCGGAACCCGCCGCCTGCTGCTCAACGCCATCGTCTACGGCCCCGGAATGGGCACGACGCCCCGCATCCAGCCCTGACGGTCCAGAGCGGGCCCGCGACACGTCGATAGACCCCCTATGCGCCGACGATTCGGCATCCTCTGCTGCTGCGCGCTCATCGGCGGGCTCTCCGAGTCCGCTTGGGCGCCCGTCGAGCGCCCGCAGGCCGCCCGACGGACCGTCCGCGTCTTCGATTTCGAGGAGCGGGAGGTCAACCTCGACCCGATCCCGATGCACTGGTTCCGCGCAATCCACGAGCCGCCCGAGAGCGAGCGCCCCGGCTTTCCACCCTGGAACGAATCCCGCTTCGACGACTCCGTCCAGACAAGCGGACGCTGGTCCGTCCTCCTCCCCGCCCGCGGCGGCAGCACGAGCCTGCGACTCGCCTCGGGCGTCGTCGCCGCCATCCCCGCCGCCGAGTACGAGATCGCCGCCCAGGTCCGCACGGACGCCCTCGAGCGCTCGCGCGCCTTTCTCGCCGGGCGCCTCCTCGATGATCGAGGTGAACTCATCCCCGACTCCGAGGTTCGCAGCGAGCCCGTCCGCACGAGCGGCGCCTGGGAGCGGGTCGCGATTCTCCTCGAAGGGCGCTTCGAGGACGCCGCATGGATTCAGATCGATCTCGATCTCCTTCAGCCCGAGCAATGGCGCGACTCCGCCGACGGCGCCGCCTTGCTGGAGGATTTCCACGCCCGCGCCTGGTTCGACGACGTCATCATCCGCCAGGTCCCCAAGGCTTCCCTGCGCCTCGCGAACGATGACATCGTCGTCGAAGCTCCGCGCCGCCCCGAGCTCGTCATGGCGGCCCGTGATCTCACGGGCGAGCGGCTCGTCGGACGCGTGCGCATCACCGACGTCGATGGACGCCTCCTCGACTCCTGGCAGGGACCGCTCTCCAACGGCGGACGCCCCGCGCGCTGGACCCCCGAGGAGGCCGCCTACGGCTGGAGACGCGCCGTCTTCGAGGTCTTCGCCAACGACGAGCGCATCGCCCGTCGCGCGCTCGACTACGTCTGGGCGCCGGCCCAACGCCGCAGCGCCGAGGGCGGCCCCCTCGGGCGGAGCCGCTTTGAGCTGATCGCGGAGGACATCTCCCCTGCCCGCGTCGCGCGTCTGCCAGAGGCCGTACGCGCCGTCGGCGCAGGCTCGATACGTCTCACGTCGCGCGCCGTCACAGACCCCCGCTCCACAGATGGTCGCGAAGCGCTGGAGAGACTCCTCTCCGACGGCGCAACGGTGAGTATCGCGCTCAGCGAGGCGCCCACTCGCCAAAACGCCGCCGGCAGCGTCGTCTTCGACCAGCAATCCGCCGAATGGCGCCGACGCATCGAGCCGATCCTCTCACGCTATGGCCAGCGCGTGCAGAAATGGGCCCTTGGCCACACCGCCACCTTCGACTCCGCGGAGCGCGCCGACATCGCCCGCGACGCCGAGGACCTCCGACAGTTCCTGCTCGCGCGCGCGCCCTCGCCGGAGGTGCTCATCCCCTGGCTCGCCGCGCGCCAGGCGCCTGCCGACCTCGAGCAGGAGCTCGCGCTCACGGCGCCCGTCGAGACGCAGCTCCCCGCCATTCCACTCCTGCCCGAGACGCTCGAGGAGGGGCAGCCCTACCGCCTCGTCGTCGAGACGCACGAGGCGCCCGCGATCTCGCCGCGCGCCGCCGCCTCGGACGCCGTCAAGCGGATCGTTCAGGCGTGGCGCACGGACGCCGCCGCCGTCGGATTCCACGCCCCATGGCGCGAGACGAACGACCGCCTCGCTCCAACGCCCATGTTCGCCGCCATCCGCCAGACGATCGAGCGCCTCGCCGGGCGCGAGATCATCTCCGCCCTCCCGCTCACAGACGGCGTCACCGCCCTCGTCCTCTCCGGGTCGACCTCCGACGCCATCGTCGCCTGGAACGACGCCGCCGATCCCGCCGAGGCGGTCATCGAGGGATATCTCACCCAGGGGCCCGTCACCGTCCACGACGTCTTCGGCAACACGAACACCGTCGTCCTGGAGGACGGACGCCATCGCGTGCCGCTGACCACGGAGCCCGTCTTCATCGAGGGCGTCGACGTCGATCTCGCCCGCTTCCGCGCCGGCTTTCGCGTCGAGCCATCCTTCCTTCCCTCCACCGCCGAGCGCCACCGCATCGACATCATCCTCGAAAATCCGTGGGACGAGGTGATCAGCGGGCGCCTCACCGTCGTCGAGCCGGCGCACTGGAGCGTCAACCCCCGCACACGATCCTTCAGCGCTCCCCCCGCACAGCGCATCCGCCTGCCCTTCCAGATCTCCTTCGGCGTCGGCGAGGAGGCGGGCAGCGCGCGCGTCGCGGTCGACATCGAGCTCCAGGCCCAGCGGCGCTATCCGCGCATCCGCCTCGACGGACGGATCGACATCGGCCTGCCGCACGTGCAGATGACCGCGAGCCACCACATCACCGAGCGCACTGAAGATGGCGATCTGATCGTGACCGTCGTCATCACCAACACCGGCGACCGCCCTCTCTCGCTCACAGCCTTCGCCGCCGCCCCAGGCTTCGCCCGCCAGGCGATCCCCGTCAGCGACCTGCTGCCGACGCAGTCAACGGTGAAGCGCTTCCTCTTCGAAGGCGCCGGCGCGCTGCCTGAAGGCGCCCGCGTGCGCACGGGCCTGATCGAAGCCAGCGGACTCGGACGACTGAATAAGACGCTGGTCGTGGAGTAGGCGAGGGCTTTCGCGCTGCGGCGCCCACCCCAACTCCGGTAGCGGCGGGCCGCCGTGCCCGCCGAGGACGGTTGGGCCCCCAGCTCAGTTGATTCCCCTCGCCTCACCGTCGCGACATCGCGCAAGCGACTCGATCCACCGCCGGCTCCGCAACGGCTCATCGCCGAGTCTTGCCACGGAACACCTACGGCCGATCGAGCGTCGGCGGATCTCCCTGCGGCAGGTCGCCATCGCCGTCCGACTTCGAAGCATCATCCTCGCTCACGCACAAAGAACAGGCCACCCCGCCTATCCCTCCCGCCTGACACCCGCTGAAATCTCCGCCCGCCGGGAGACAGCCGCACCGCGGCGTCCCGCTGACGAGCTTGCAGCATGCCCAGAAGCCGTCCCCGCACGTGATATCGCAGCAAACGTCCCCAGTGATGCTGCGTTCCGCATCCTCGACGAGCAGGTAGTCGCCCACGACGATCGCCGAGAACGCTCCGAACTCGCCCTCGCTCTGCATCGTGAGCACAAGTCCCCGCTCGACGACCTCCCCCGGCAGCGCCACCTGCGGCGCGCCATTGCCGAAAACCATCATCGGCCCCGTTCCCGTCAACTCAAGTGGCGTCCGAACGCGCCAGTACCCGTTCCCTGGTCGCACCAGCACCCCTTGCTCGACGAACCAGCCGATCTGCTCGCTCGTCGCATTCATCGCGCTCGTGTAATCGAACGCCGCCGACTCATCAATCGCCGCGTTGACTCCCTCTCCTCCCGCGCTCGCCCCCGCCAGGACGCCTGCGAATAGCACAGCGCTGATCATGGCTCGACTCCTTGGTGGACCCATACTCGACCTCTTGCATACAGGATCAACGGGAGCCTCTGAAAACCCCCCTCCGTGAGAGGGCTGGGGTGAGGGGCTCTCCGATCCAAAATCGATGCGTCAGACTCACGACGGCGGCCTGTTGCGCACTTGTTCAGAGACCCCAATGTACGCCCCCCGCAGCGGACCAACGCGAAAAACGACGTTTTTCGGGACCTGTCCGCTCTCTGACAAGCTGAGAACTCTGAAAAACCCCCTCTCCCCCCGGGAGAGGGTCGGGGTGAGGGGGCTTTCGATCTCAAATCGACGCTTCAACCCCCGAAGGCCGGTCGATTACGCAATTGTTCAGAGATCCCCCTTGTCGGGCGCGCCGCCAAAGCTCGGTGGCGGCGCGCCGCCGTGCCCGCGCAAAAACCGGTAGCGGCGGGCCGCCGTGCCCGCCGGAGGCGGTTGGGTAGGAGTTGGAGACGGCGGGCAGGGACGCCCGCCGCTA
>CAYVIJ010000019.1:0-46178 GCA_964451515.1 uncultured Phycisphaeraceae bacterium
CTCGCCGTGGGGGTGGTAGTTGCCGGAGGTGTCGCCGGCGATCTTGGCGCACTTGATGTGCTTGCGTCCGGGGCGGAGATTCAGGTCGTTCATGGCGACGAGGATGCGGCGCTGCGACGGCTTGAGCCCGTCGCGGACGTCGGGCAGGGCCCGGTCCATGATCGTGCTCATCGCGTAGATCAGATAATTCGTGTGCAGCTCGCGCTCGATCTGCATGTCGATCACACGGCCGCCGCCACGAATCACCGGACCATTTCCGCCTGCGACAGGCGCCTCGTCTGCCATGGAAACCCTTTCGTGAATCGCGCCGGTGTGGGCGCGCTCGAAGCCTTTATTTTAGGCGGAATCCGCCCGCGCCGCCGGATCCGCGGGGGCGTCGCGGAGGGATCGTCCGGAGAGCGCTTTGGCCAGCGCCGGGCTCAGGAGGATGATCGCGGCGCCCGCGCTGAGCCACCACCAGCGGCGCTCGATCGAGCCCATCCAGAACGCCGGCGAGGCCGCTCCCACCGCCAGCGCCCACGCCCCCCATTGGGCGCCCCGGCGCGCGCGCAGGCGCGTCCTTGGCACAAGGAAGATCCAGACGTAGGCCGCGAAAGGGAGCGCGTAGAGGGAGAGAAACAGGTCGTAGAGGAGGCGTTCGGCGCCGACGGCGCGGGCTGAGGCCATCGCCAGCGGCGCCGCCAGCAGGAGGGTGAGCCCCGTCCAGAGTGAGGGGTGGGAGACGGTCCGGCGGAGGGCCCAGAAATGGGCGGCGCAGGTGAAGATCACCTGAGTCGCGATGAGGGCGATGACGTAGGCGTTCGTCCAGCCCTCGAGCAGTGGGGCGGCGTAGAGCATGCTGAGCGTGACGAAGGCGAGGAAGACGACGCCGAAGCCGAGGAGGAAGGCGGCGGCGCCCGTCGGGCCGGGGCACTCCTGACGAACGGCGTGGAACGTGAGGTCGAGGTGGGGGCATGTGAGGAATCCGATGGCGAGGGCGGGCGCCGCCCAGAGCAGCGCGCCGAGGCCCTCCGGTCCGACCATGGCGGGGAGGGCGAGGGCGGCGCCGTCGCTGGACCATTCGGCGAGGGGGGCGGCGGCGAGGGTGATCGCGAAGGCGAGCCACGCGAGGAGAATGAGCCCGCGCCAGCCGATGAGCGAGAGGGCGAAGGCGACGAGAAAAAGCCCCATCGCGACGATGGCGTATGTGCGCATCGAGAAGGTGAAGAAGCCGTCAAGCGTGAAGCGGAGGAACCAGGCGAGAAAGGAGACATGGAAGAGGAGCGTGGCGACGCTGAAGAAGGCCATCATGGGGCGGTGAGCGCCGACCGCGCGCTCGCTCGAGTCGCGGGTCCAGAGGACGCCCACCAGCGCGGCGCCGAGGACGTTGGGGATGGCGAAGGCGGCCCAGCCCAGGGCGCCGAAGTCGGCGATGAGCAGTGCGGGCAGGAAGAGGCCGATGCACCACATCCAGGAGCAGGCGAGGAAGACGCCGCGCGAAGCCGCGCGGAGCCAGCGCACGCGCCCGGCGCCTGCGTTCGTCGGCGTCACGAGGACGCCGTCGGCTTCTTCTTCCGCCGCCGCCCCTCGCGGCGCGCCGCCTTGCCGGTGGAGCGGAGGGAGCGGGGGGTGACGTAGAACTTGCAGACGCACCTGCCGACGCGCCGCTCCTTCGCCTTGCGCTTCTTGATTTGCTGAACGATCTCGAGCTCGAGCTCGATGTTGAACTCGCGTCCAGACTCGAGCAGCGCCTCCATGTCTCCCAGCGGGCGGACGCGGTACAGCGCGGGTCCGAAGCAGGGGCGGAGAAACTTGTAGTTGAGCTCCTTGCAGACGGTGGAGTAGCCGCCGCCCGTGACTCCCAGGACGTACATGCCCGCCGCGATCTCACTGTTGGCGAGCAGCGCGGCGCCCGCCATCGCGTTGTACCAGTTGCGGTTGAAGCGCTTGAAGGGCAGGACGGCGGTGAAGGTCTGTTTGTCGATCCGCTTCATGCGGATGCCTGAGCGGAAGGCGTAGGGCAGCCAGATCATCGATGTGAGCCGCTGAAAGAAATGGCTCTTTTGGCTGAGGCGGCTGATGAACCCCTCGACCCTGTCCACGGTGCGCGCCGGCGCTCGCAACAGCCGCTCCTTGGGGCCTTCCTTTGTCGTCTCGTCGAGCGGCGCGGCGCTTGAGGCGCCGGCCTCCACCGCCGGCGCATCCACCACGCCTCCCCCGTCCGACGCGGGGACGTCGGGCGTCGCCGTTGCCTCCGCTCTATCCAGCGTGGTGGTGTTCACGTCGATCGGACGACCGCCTTGAAGAGACATGCGATGAGAGTCCCGCCAGAGGTTGTGGATTGTAGCGAGCGGCGGGTTCGCTTCGGGCTGGCGTCGCCTCGCCCGAGATTTCGGCCCCCCGACTCCGCTGAAAACGCCGGCTCTACGCCTCTGTCGGGACGAGCCGATGGGCCTTCTCGCCCTCCTGGACGCGGACGATGGGCTCGTCCGGCTCATGGTCGAGGACGATGAGCCAGCCATCGCGGACGGCCTCGTCGAGAAAGGCCCGCTTCTGGAGCATGTTCTCATAGGGCAGCATGTCGTAGGCCATGTTGTAGGTGAGGCCCGCGTGATGGCGTGTGGGCATCAGATCGCCGCAGAAGACGACGGTTCGCCCTCGCTCGTCCTCGATGAAGACCCCCTGCTGCCCCCAGGTGTGCCCCGGGAGCGTGCGCACCTCGACGCCCAGCAGCGGCTCCTCCGCGCCCTCGACGACGCGCACCTGCTCCTCGATCGGGGCCAGATGCTCGCGGAGGTAGGTGCTGTGCATGGTGCTCTTGTTGGCCAGCGCATCCTCCCACTCCTGGCGCTGGACGACGATCTCGGCGTTCGGAAAGGTCGAGACGGCGCCTGTGTCGGCGTGGGCTTGCTCGCCCGGGTGAGGGAGGCGCGTGAGCCCGCCGGCGTGATCGAAGTGCAGGTGGGTGACGAGGACGGTTGAGATGTCCTTCGGATCGCAGTCGGCCTCGTGGAGGGCGTCGAGAATGGAGCGGCGCTCGATGGCGAAGATGTCGCGCTGCTTGTCGCTCGATTTATCGCCGATGCCAGTTTCGATGAGGGCGATGTGGCCGTCGCGCTCGAGCAGGAGGCAGTTGGTGTTCAGCGGCATCCGGTTGCGCTCGTCGGGCTCGACGAGGCGCGACCACAGCGGCTTGGGGACGAGCCCGAACATGGCGCCGGCGTCGAGCTTGAAGGCGCCGGCGCGCAGCAGTTTCCATGACCATCCGCTCACATCGCGCCTCCGCGGCCGCTCAGTCCTCTTCGCCGATCTCGGCCGAGCCGTTGCCCTCGTGGCCCTCTCCGGCGATGGAGGAGCGCATCTGGGTGTCGGCCATGATGTTCTTCATGCGGTAGTAGTCCATGATGCCGAGATTTCCGGAGCGGAAGGCCTCGGCCATGGCCTTGGGCACCTCCGCCTCCGCGAGGACCACCTTCGCGCGGTTCTCCTCGATGAGGGCCCGGTTCTCCTGCTCCAGCGCGACGGCGAGTGCGCGGCGCTGCTCGGCTTCGGCCTGGAAGCGGCGCTTGTCCGCCTCCGCCTGATCGGCCTGGAGCTTGGCGCCGATGTTCTCGCCGACATCCACGTCGGCGATATCGATGGAGAGGATTTCGAAGGCGGTGCCGGCGTCAAGCCCGCGGTTGAGCACCGACTTGGAGATGCGGTCCGGATTCTCGAGCACGTCCTTGTGGGTCTCGGAGGAGCCAATCGTCGACACGATGCCCTCACCGACGCGGGCGATGATCGTCTCCTCGGTGGCGCCGCCGATCAGGCGGGCGATGTTCGCCCGCACCGTCACGCGCGCCCGCGCCTTGAGCTGGATGCCGTCTTTCGCCACCGCGTCGATGGTCGGACGACCCTGCACGGGGTTGGGGCAGTCGATCACCTTGGGGTTCACGCTCGTCTGGACGGCGTCGAGAATGTCTCGACCCGCGAGGTCGATGGCGCAGGAGGTGTCCCAGGGCAACTCGATCTTGGCTCGATCGGCGGCGATCAGCGCGTTGATGACGCTGGGCACGCGACCGCCCGACAGATAATGCGTCTCGAGCTGGCGGGTGGAGAGATCGATGCCCGCCTTCATGGCGCGGATGCGGCTGAAGACGATCGTCTTCGGGTCCACCTTCCGCAGCTTCATGCCGATGAGCTCGAACATGCCGACGCGGGCGCCGGAGACCAGCGCCTGGACCCAGAGGTTCAGGAACTGCCCGATGACGATCAGGAAGAAGAGCAGGAAGAGCCCAACAACGACGATCGAGATGACCAACCACACACTCATGGCCGACTCCGAAGCCTGAAATCTGAAACGTCGACGCCCCTCGCCTCGTCACAGGGCGGCAGGAGAAGCGCGGGGCGGTCGACCGCCCGCTTATGGAACACACAGTAGTCGATGGCGCCCAGCGGAGTTGGAGATCCGCCGCCCGAATGTGGGACTTCCGGCGGCTCAGACGGCCTGACGCACCTTGATGCGGTTGCCCTCCACCGCCACGACCTTCACCGCAGCCCCGGCCTCGATGACGCCCCCCACCGCGGTCGCCTCCACCCGCTCGCCTTCGATCTTGACCGTCCCGACGGGACGCAGAGCGGTGAGAGCCTGCCCGCGCACGCCGACGAGGGCGCTCAGCGCCTCCGTCTCCGCCTGGCGAGCCTTCTTCGCCTCGTGCCGAGCCGCCTCGTCCTCCTCCGCCGAGCCCAGAATCAGCCGGCGACCGAAGTAGGTGTGGGGCCACACCTTGAGGGCGTACACAATGACGGCGGGCAGGAGGATCAGCACCGCCAGCGTGCTCACCAGCCCCCATGTCACGTCGTAGCGGAAGAAAAAGATGAGGGCCGCGATCGTCGACGCGGCGGAGAGGATTGCGATGAGCCCGCCCGTCGGCAGCAGGACCTCGATGAAGATCAGCAGCACCGCCAATCCCAGCAGCCCAACGCCCCAGAGCAGCAGCGACTCGCTCATGTCGCCCCCCCTTCGATGTCCGCCTCATCCAGCGGCTCGACCGCCACGCGATACTTCGTGACGCTGACGACGCGCACCGGCGCGCCGGAGTCGACAAAGCCCGCCTCGCAGACGACGTCCAGCAGCTCATCGCCGAACTCGGCCGTGCCCGCGGGTCGCAGAGGTGTGCGCGCCACGCCCTCGTCGCCTTCCGCGACGGGTCCGGAGGGCGCGGCGGGCGCCATGGCCGTGAGGAAACCTCCCTCCTCGCCCTCTGCGGGCTCGTCGGTGAGGATGAGCCTGTTGAACAGCGGCAGCGAGCCATAGTGCTTGGAGACGAAGTACATGCCGACGCTGGCGGTGACGAAGGCCATGAGCACCGTCGCCGCGGACCAGAGCATCTCCTGACCCGAGGCGCCGCCGCCGTAGCCGCCCAGCGGCGCCGCCACGATGCCCACCAGCCCCGTGAACATCAGGATGACGCCCCCGACGCCCGGGAATCCGAAGCCCGGCATCACGAAGAGCTCGAGCAGAATCAGCAGGAAGCCGGCGCCCAGCGCTGCCAGACCCCACCAGCTCGCAGCGCCGACGAGCAGCGGCGGAGCGATCAGTCCGATCAGCGCCAGCATCGCCACGCCGCCTGGGAGTCCGATCCCCGGCGCCGCCATCTCGATGAACATGGCGAGAAGGAAGACGACGACGAGCAGCCCGCGGACGGGCAGGCTCGTCATGAAGCGGGCCAGATGCTCCGACCAGTTCATGTCGCGGCGCACGAGACGCTCGGCGCCGAAGAAGTCCTTGAGATCCTCATCGGTCTTCACCACCTTCTCCGCGAAACCGTAGCGAACCAGGTCCTCCGTCTTGAGGACGAGCGCGGTGCGCCCATCGGTGACGTACTCGATAAGGCGGTACTCGCCGCGATCTTCGCCCGAGATGCGCGGGCGTCTCGAGGGCGTTTCGAGGTTCGAGCTGATCGAGTCAATCAGGCTCTCACCGGCGCCGCCGCTGCGCTCGAGGCGCTCGGCGAGACGGGGGCTGGCGGGTTTGAAGGCGCGCTCGTCCTCGCCGCGCTCGTCGATCTGGCGCGGCCCCGAGGAGGCGCGCTGCGAGCCGGAGCCCTCTCCCGCCAGCGTTCCGGAGGCGACGCGCGGCGCGGTGCGCGGCGGCTCCTCGCCGAAGAGGGCGTAGTACTCGTTCTCATCAACGAAGAGGCGGCGCCCGGTCTCCTTGTGCTCGATGAGCCAGAGCTCGACGTCCAGCGCCACAAAGGCCTGAACGAGCTTCTCGCTGTAGCCGTTACGGCGCGCCGAATCGACGATCTCCGCGAGGAGGAAGGAGAGGATCTTCTGCCGCTCCTCCTCAGGCATGCCCTGCCCGAAGAGCATGCGCCCGACGTTGATCGGCAGCGCGTCGCCCATGGTGGCGTACTGACTGACGACCATCTCCCGACACGCCAGCGCAATGATGGCGCCGCCGGAGTAGGCGTCGGAGTGAATCCACGCGGTGGTGTTGGGAATCGTCGAGTTCTTGATCATCTTCGAGATCTCGACGACGGCGCCGACCTCGCCGCCGGGGGAGTCGATCTCGAAGACCATCGCTTCCGCGCCCGCCTGCTCCGCCTCATCGATGCGGCGCTCGACGCTGCGGGCCGTCCACTGGTCGATCTCCCCCTGGATGGTGATCACCGCCACTTCGCGCGCCTGCCGCGCCGCCGGAACCGCCGACGGGCCCGCGCCGGCCGATTCCTCCTGCTGGGCAACGGCCGGGAGCGCGGAGAGCGCCCCAAGGGCGAGCGTCAGGCTCCACGCCAAGGCCCGCGCCAGGGCCCAGCCCCTGCCGCTCCACCCCCCCGTTGGCTTCGGAAGTGACTGCATCATCAGGAAGTATAGATCGCGTTTTCCCCGTCCAAACCAAAGGCTCACGGAAGCCCGCCGATCGCCCCGCAAACCCGGAAACCACCCGCGTGGGATCCGCCGAACGCCCTTCGTTCCGGACGCAGACCGCGATTCCCTCGCCTGTGATTTCGGGCTACCCGTCCTCGGCGCGGAATCGATCGATCCATCGTTCGCGGTAGCGCATCGGCGAGACACCCGCCGCCCGTCGGAACGCGGAGGCGAAGTGTCCGTGATTGGCGAAGCCCGACTCCTCTGCGATCTGACCGATGGTCGTCCGCTCCGTCCGCAGGCGCCATTTGGCCATCTGCAACTGGCGGAGCTGGAGATAGCGGCGCGGCGAGACGCCCACCTCGCGCACGAAGACGCGATGGAAGTGATAGGGGCTCATCCCGGACGCCTCCGCCATGCTCCCGAGAGGCGGGGATTCGGCGTAGCGCTCATGGATGTAGCGCAGGGCCATCGCCAGGCGGTCATCCTCCAACTCCTCGACGATCGGCAGATCCAGCCCCTCGTCCATGCGGCGCAGCTCGACCAGCCAATGGTCCGCGGCGTCGAGCTCGACCGCCCGCCGCCGCTGCACCGCCACCCAACGCGGCTCCGAGCCGACAGGGATGACCATGTCCGCCTCCCCTCCCGGCGGCAGCTCGGGCCAGCGCTGGCGGCGGATGCGCTCGATCCGCTCGATCAGCTCCGCAAGAACAAGTCCCTCCGAAATCGCCTGGAGGCGGCAGATCGGGTCCGCATAGAGGAGGCGCCCCATGCCGCCCAGCAGCAGGCGCGAGATCCCCGCTTCCGACGCCGTCAGGCGGCTGTGCAGCGCGGCCGCCATCCAGCGCAGGGCGTCCAACTCTGCATCGCGGAACTCCGAGGGGCGGAGGGCGAGGGCGAGAAGCCCGAAGCGCTGCGCCGGGGCGATCCAGCAGCCGCCCACCGCCGCCTGCGCCCGCACGGGGAGCCCAAGCGTTTCCGCGGCTCCGGCCCACGCCCCCGCGCTCATCATCTGCTCCAGCAGCTTTCGGGCATAGGCGGCCCGCTCCAGCCACACCGCCGCGGATTCCACATCGACGCCGGTGCAGGCGAGCAGGCCGTCCCCCTCCGGACGGCCCGGCTCGACCAGCCACACGACGAAGGCATCGTGATCCACCCAGCGGCGGACCCAATCGGAAAAGGCCCGTCCATCCCACTTCCACAGCGAAGGCGCCCAGTCGTCGGGAGCCCGTGCTTCGTCTTGAGCCTTGGACATCACCGCACGCGCTCCCAGAAGCCATGGTCCGCTTCGTCCGGGAAGCGGAACCCGGAATTGGGAAAACGTACGGCCCTTCGCCTCCGGTTTGGAGCCCAATCCCTCAAGAACCCCGAACTTCCAAGGAGTTCCCCGGGGTAGGCAGCAAGATCAGGACTGCTCGATGCTCCATCGGAGGCGCCCGTCCGATTCATCGCAATCGATGTGAACCGCGAAGAACGCGCCGCGCCGCTCCCGGATCAGAGGCCAGATGACCTCCCGGTCCGTCTGGGGCAGGGGCAGCGCCTGGACCGCCGCCTCATCGTGCCACTCGAGAAATCCCTCGCGGATCTCGCGCTCCGCGACCTCGACGGGGCGGGTCGCGCGGTAGAGGAACATCAGCCAGTGCGTTTGTCCGAGATAGCCGCGCTCGCTGACGAGCCCGGCGAGGCGAAGATTCTCGATGGGGACATCGATGCCGGCTTCCTCGCCGATCTCGCGCCGGGCGCACTGGGCGGGGCTTTCGCCTGATTCGATGTCGAGCTTTCCGCCAATGGGCGAGTAGAGGCCCTTGTTGGGCTCCTTCTTGCGATGGATGAGCAGGACGCGGCCCGCCTCGTCGCGGAGGTCGCAGAGGACGGCGATTTTGTGCGGGAGCGTCTTCTGGGGCATGGAAGACACGATAGCCGGGCTCGCGCCGACTGCTGTCCCCGTGCGCCCCGCTGCGCCGATACTTTGGATCGTCATGGCTCACGATCCTCACGCCGCCGACCAGCCGCTGTTCCTTCGAGGCGCCCGCTGCTTCCTGATCGGCATCGGGGGGTGCGGGATGTCGGGGCTGGCGCGCCTCTTCCGCGCCCGCGGGGGCGTGGTGCGTGGCTCGGACTCGACGCCCTCGCCCGTGACTGAGGCGCTGCTGGCGGACGACATCGCCGTCTGCTTCGACCAGCAATCGCCGGTTCCGGCGGGGACGGATCTCGTCGTCGCCTCGGCGGCGATTCGTCCGGACCATCCGCAGATGCTGAGCGCCGAGAGCGCGGGGATTCCGACGCTGACTTATGCGGAGGCGCTCGGGCGGCTGATGCGGGGGCGGACGGGCGTCGCCGTCGCGGGCACGCACGGCAAGTCCACGACCGTCGCGATGCTGGCGTACGCGCTCATTCGCGCGGGGCTCGATCCCGACGTCATCGTCGGCGCCACCACGCCGCACCTCTCGGAGGATGCGATGGACTCGCGCGGCTGGCGTGTGGGCGCGGGGGAGATTCCAAGGGGTCCGCGTGCGGGCGAGCCCGGGCTGCTGCTGGCTGAGGCGTGCGAGTTCAACCGCTCCTTTCACAACCTGCGCCCGAAGATCGCGAGCATCTCCGCTGTGGAGGCGGATCATCTGGACATCTACGGCTCGCTGGACGCGGTCGTGGAGGCGTTCCACGACTTCGCGGCGCTGCTGCCGTCGGCGGAGGCGGGTGGGCGGCTGCTCATCGCGCATGACGGGGCGCACCGGCGCGAGGTGACGGCGGGGATCGAGGCGGAGGTGGAGACGATCGGCTTCGATCCCAGCGCCGACTGGGCGATCGACCTCGATGGGGCGCACGTCGAGCTGCGCTCGCCCGAGGGCGCGACGATCCGCTGGCGCCAGCCGCTTCCCGGCGCGCACAACGCGACCAACGCCGCCTTCGCCGGGGCGCTCGCCTCCATGCTGGGCGGCGAGCACGAAGCGATCGCAGAGGCGCTCTCCGGGTTCCGAGGGATCGACCGGCGCACGCAGCTCCTGGGCGAGCGCGGGGGCGTGCGCATCTACGACGACTACGGCCATCACCCGACGGAGATCGACGCCACGCTCCGGGCTCTGCGCGCGCACGAGCGCCCGCAGCGGCTCGTCTGCGTCTTTCAGCCCCATCAGCACTCGCGCACTCGATTCCTTCTGGAGGAGTTCGCGCAGTCCTTTTCTCAGGCGGATGTGGTGATCGTGCCGCACATCTACTTCGTGCGCGACTCGGAGATCGAGAAGGCGCGCGTCTCCGCGGCGGATCTCGTCGACCGACTGCGCGAGCGCGGGGTCAACGCGATGCACCTGTATCCTTTCGACGCCATCGTCGATCAACTCGACGCTCTCTGCCGCGAGGGCGATCTGCTCGTGGTGATGGGCGCCGGCCCGGTGTGGCAGGTCGCTCATCAGTTCCTGAACCGCTCCGTCGTCTCCAGCGCATCGGACGCCGCGTGACCATCAGCGCCGCTGACATCCGGATCGAAACGGACGCGCCGATCCCGACGTGGTTCGGCGTCGGGGGGCGCGCCGATCGGCTCGCGCGCCCCGCCAGCATCGAAGAGCTCGCGCTGCTCGCGGGAGATGAGCGCCATCATCCGCTGCGCGTCCTGGGCGACGGCGCCAACCTGCTCGTCGGCGACGAGGGCGTGGACGGGCTGGTGGTCTCGCTGGAGCGGATGAGCGCCGTGGAGCTCGACACGGGCTCGGGGCGCGTGCGCGCGCAGGCGGGCGCCCCCTTGCCCGCGCTGCTCACGCGCCTCGCCCGGGAGGGACTGGCGGGGCTGGAAGGGCTGGCGGGGATTCCGGCGAGCGTGGGCGGGGCGGCGGTCATGAACGCGGGCGGGGCCTTCGCGGACATCGCCGACGCCATCGCCTCCGTTGAAATCCTGGATGAATCAGGCGTCGTGCGCACGCTGCGGCGCGATGAGATCGACTTCGACTACCGGGCCACGTCTCTGAAGGGGCGGCTGGTCACCGCCGTCGTCTTCGAGCTCTCGCCCGACGATCCGCTGAACGTGCGCGATCGACTGAAGAAGGCGATGGCGTACAAGAAGCGGACGCAGCCGCTCGCGGATCGCTCGGCGGGGTGCGTCTTCAAGAACCCGCTGGTCGATGGAGGGCGGCGCAGCGCCGGGCAGCTCATCGATGAAGCCGGGTGCAAGGGGCTCCGCGTCGGCGGCGCGGAGGTCTCGACTCTTCACGCCAACTTCTTCACCACGGCGCCGGACGCCGCGGCGAATGACATTCTCGAGCTCATCGATCGCGTGCGCGAGGCGGTCGCGGGGGCTCACGGCGTCGATCTGGAGACGGAGCTCGCGATCTGGAGACGCGGAGAACCATGATGAGCAGCGCGGCCCATTCGACGCCGGTCGTCCTCGTCCTCGCGGGCGGCCCCGACGCGGAGCACGATGTCTCCATCGCGGGCGGCAACGCGATCGCGGACGCGCTTGAGAAGACGGAGCGCTTCCGCGTCCGGCGCGAGGCGATCGAGAAGATCACACCCGCGCAACTGAAGACGCTGTGCAAGGAGGTGGACGTCGTCCTTCCGGTTCTGCACGGGCCCTTCGGCGAGGGCGGGCCACTCCAGCGGATGCTGACGGATCTTCAGATTCCCTACGTGGGCTCCCCCCCCGGCGCGGCGCGGCTGGCGATGGACAAGATCGCGACGAAGGCGATCGCGCTGGCGATTGGCGCGCCGACGGCGACTGCCTGCGCGCTGAACCCGAAGGACGCGGACTGCCCGCTTCCCTTCCCCGTCGTCGTCAAGCCCGTCCACGAGGGCTCGACGATCGGGCTGCATGTCTGCCGGAGCGAGGATGAGTACACGCGCGCGCACAAGGCGGCGGCGAAGCAGCGCCGCCCGCACATGATCGAGCCGTACATCGACGGACGCGAGCTGACGGTCTCCGTGCTGGATGGCTGGGCGCTGCCCGTGATCGAGATCACGCCCGCGGAGGGGCTGTACGACTACGAGGCGAAATACGAGCGCGACGACACAACGTACACCATCAATCCGCCGCTGCCGGCGCAGCTCGCGCAGCGTCTGGCCCACGATGCGGCGCGGCTGTGCGCCACGCTGGGGGTGCGCCATCTGGCGCGGGTCGACTTCATTCTGGACCAGGCGCAGCAGGCGTGGCTGCTCGAGGTGAACACGATGCCCGGGTTCACGGACCATTCCCTGCTTCCGATGGCGGCGCGCGCGATTCCCGGAGCGCCGCTCTCGATGCCCGCGCTGTGCGCCAAGCTCGTCGATCTGGCCCTGCGCGATGCGGCGAGCGCCTCCCCGCCGCCTGCGCGCCAGCCATCCATCGCGGGGGGCGCCGCCATCTAAGCGACCGACTCCATGCTCAGAGAACGTGTGCTTCCCATCCTGCTGGCGCGTCCGACGCGTCTGCTGCTCATCATCGGCGCCCTCTTCGGCGGGCTTGCGTTCGGCGGGGCGATGCTCGAGGAGCCCTTGCAAGCGCGCGTGGCGGCGCTGCGCGCCGATCCCGTGACGGTCTCCTTCAACTGGCCTCCCCTGGCGAGCGATCCGGCGCGGACCTGGCTGCCTGAGAAGGAGCGGCAGCGCCTGCGGCAGATCGTGCTGATGACGGTCGCGATGGATCCCTTCGATCACGCCTCGCTGGTCAACACGCGCGACGAGCTGGACGCCACGGGCTGGTTCGAGCAGGCGCCGACCATCCGTCGGCTCCCGAAGAACGTCATCGAGGTCGAGGGGGCGTGGCGGCGTCCGGCCGCCGTTGTGCGCGACGGCGGGCGCGATCGGCTCGTCTCCGTCGAGGGCCGGCTGTTGCCGCTGGTGTACGAGGCGGGGGGGGCGACGGGGCTGAAGGCGATTCACAACGTGTGGGCGGATTCGCCGCGGTATGAGTCGGGCGGGCTGGCCTATGGACGGCGCTGGCTGGGCGGGGACGTGCAGGCGGCGGTGCGGCTGCTGGAGACGCTGCGGAACACGCCCGCGTGGGAGCATGTGGCGGGCGTGGACGTGGCTGCGTTTCTGGATCGCAACAGTCTGACGCTGCTGATCGAGGGGGGCGGGCGGCTTGTGTGGGGGGCGCCTCCAGGGGAGCAGCCGCCCGGGGAGCAGCCCGCCCGGGTGAAGCTGCGCCGGCTGATCGAGCTCGTGGAGAGCCCGGCGTGGATCGGGGCGGGCCGCCCGACGGCGGAGCTCTACACTCCGTTCGTCTATATCGACGAGACGGCGCGTCCGTGAGGCTCGCGGGCGCCCCGTCGCGCTCCCGCGCTCGAGAGCCGAGCTCCAGAGCAGCATCCCGTGAATGACCCGCACGACAACCTCCCTCCCGAGGAAGACGCCTCCGAC
Source organism: uncultured Phycisphaeraceae bacterium (assembly GCA_964451515.1). Classification (GTDB taxonomy): domain Bacteria; phylum Planctomycetota; class Phycisphaerae; order Phycisphaerales; family UBA1924; genus CAYVIJ01. The sequence goes on from CAYVIJ010000019.1 coordinate 13,159, forward strand.
CCGAAGTGGGCGGACGAGCACTTCCAGATCCCGGCGCCCACGCCGAGTCCGCATCCCGCGGGCGGCGTGGAGGACGATTCATGGCTGGAGGAGCTGCCGCCCCCCCGCGCGCGCTTCCGGCGTCCGCGGCGCAATCGCGTGTCGCGCGGGAGGGCGACGGTGCTCGGGCTGGCGCTGCCGGCGAAGGCGTACAAGGAGCGTGATCCCTGGGCGCATCGGCGCGGGGAGCCGCGGACGCTGGTGCTGCTGTGGACGGTGTATCTGTTCGTGGGCGGGCTGATCACGGTCTTTTCGGTGCGCATGCTGGGACCGATGCAGGCGGGGCTTTTCCGACCGACGACGCGCATGTTCCTCGCTCTGGCGGCGGTGGGGCTGACGGTTCTCTGGCCCATGGTGCGGCTGAGTCAGGAGTCGCCGCGCCGCCCGCTGCGCGCGACGCTGATGGACGCGGCGGCGCTGCTGCTGCCCACGCAGGCGGTGATCTGGCCCACGAAGCTGCTGACGCGCTGGGACTGGGACATCGTGGCGGGCGTCTCGCTGCTGCTGATCTCGTGGACGGCGCTGGTCTCTGCGATCGTGGCGATGGGCGTCTCGCGGCGTCCGGGCCCGGCGCGGACGTGGTGGATGCTGCTGTGCCTGGTGTTCGTGGCGGGGGCGCCGGTGTATCTGATGCTTCAGGCTCTGACGGGGGCCGTCCCGCGCTCCGAGCTGTGGCTCGGCTCGCCGCTGACGGCGCTCTTTCTGCTCACGGACGCCCCCAGCGGGCTGACGCCGCGGATGACAGCGGATGAGTGGGTCGCCGTCTTCGCGCCCCTTTTCGCCGGCGCGGCGCTGTGGCTCGCGACGGCGCTGGCGGGGCCCGAGCCCGAGGCGCAAGGCGAGCCCGCCGCCCACGGCGCCTGAGCGCTACGATCGCGCCGCATGCGCTACGCATACGAGGAGTTTCAGGGAGATCTGGGCCGGTTTCGCTCGCCGGACGAGCTCTTTCCGCATCCCCAGCTTGTCGAGTTCCTGATCGAGTACGGACAGGAGGCGTTGGATGCGCTGCCGGAGATGGATGAGCAGGCGCAGCGGCTCGTGCAGGACCTGATCGATGCGGGGCTGCTCGAGCGGGATGAGCAGGGTCGGCTGAGCATCACGCCGCGCATGACACGAGGCATGCAGGACCGCGCACTGCTCGAGATCTTCCAGCAGATGCGCGCGGGGGTGAAGGAGGGGCGCCAGACGCGCGAGCCCGGGCGCGCCGGCGAGCGGCTGGACGGGACGCGCCCGTACCAGTTCGGCGATCCCGTCTCCGAGCTGGCGCTGAGCGAGACGCTGCGCAGCGCGATCCGGCGCGCGGCGGGGGAGGCGCGTGAGCGGTCGGAGGAGGCGCGGGCGTTTCCGATCCGTCTCGAGAGGGACGATCTCGAGGTGCACCATCTCGAGTCGACGACTGACTGCGCCACGTGCGTGCTGATCGATCTCTCGGGATCCATGTCGCGATACGGGCGGCATGTGGCGGCGAAGAAGGTGGCGATGGGGCTGCGGGCGCTGATCGGACGGCGCTTCCCGAACGACACCGTCGACTTCATCGGCTTCGCATCGGTGGCGGCGCCGCTCTCGGAGCGGGATCTGCCGCTGGCGACGCCCAAGCCGATCACCACGCGGGAGTGGCAGGTGCGGGTGCGCGTGCCGCTGGATCAGGCGGAGACGACGCATCCCCATCTGACCAACCTTCAGCATGCGCTGCGCCTCGCGCGGCGCACGCTCGCCCGGCGCGGGGCGGCGAATAAGCAGATCTTCATCATCACCGACGGCGAGCCCACCGCCCATCTGAGCGGATCGCCCGAGCATCCGATTCTGAATCTGATGTATCCGCCCTCGCCGACGACGGCGGAGGCGACGCTCCAGGAGGCGCTGCGCTGCGCGCAGGCGGGTCACCGGATCGCGTCGTTTGCGCTGATCGAGGATTACTACGCGATGGACTGGGTCGGCTTCATCGACCAGCTCACGCGGCTCGTGCGGGGTCAGGCTTTCTACTGCGTCTCCGGAGAGCTCGGGGCGGCGGTCTTCGAGTCCTACCTGGATGGTCGTCGGCGGAAGAAATCGCTCGGGTGATCCTTCTCGACAGAGCCGGCGGGCGGCGAGAACGCCTGCGGGGGCCTCTGCGGGCGGGAGAGCTCATCCGGACAGGGCGCCGGCGGTAGACAACGGGTAGAACATTCGGGACGCCGCCATAGCCGCCCGCCTTCGACGGCGCGGGCGGACGAGGTCGTCCGACTCTGTGCTGACTCGATTCTGACATTGGAGGAACTGAACCATGCGCACGCTGCTTGCCGCCGCTTCGACGCTCGCGCTCCTTTTCTTCGCGGCGCCCGCGTGGGCGCAGGGGACGGGACAAGCGAGAGATTTCCCGCTTATCGATCGGGATCTGCTCTTCGGGAACCCGGAGCGGACGAGCCCGCAGCTCAGCCCGGACGGCGCGCGCCTGGCGTATCTGGCGCCTCGGGACGGCGTGCTGAACGTCTATGTGGCGCCGGTCAACGACCTCGCCGCCGCCCGCCCTGTGACCGATGACGACACGCGGGGTGTGCGACGCTATTTCTGGGCGTATGACAACCAGCACATCCTGTATCTCCAGGACGTCGGAGGGGATGAGGACTGGCAGCTCTTCAGCGTGGACATCGACACGCTGGAGACACGGAACCTGACGCCCTTCGACTCGATTCCGGGCCCGGACGGCGAGCCGATGCGCGGGCCGGACGGGAAGAAGCTGCGTCCGACGGCGCAGATCAACCGCGTGAGCCACAAGCATCCGCGCGAGTTTCTCATCGGGCTGAACAATCGCAATCCGCAGTTCCATGATCTGTATCGGGTGAACCTGAAGACGGGCGAGCTCACGCTCGAGCAGGAGAACTCGGGGATGATGGACGGCGGGTTCGTGGCGGGGTTCCTCGCCGACGACGACTACAACGTCCGGCTCGTGCAGCTCATGAATCCCGGAGGCGGCGCGACGGTGAAGAAGGCGGAGGGGGAGCGGTGGACGACGATCGCCGAGATCCCCGCGGACGATGGTCTGACGACCGCCCCTGTCGAGTTCGGCATGCAGAAGGACATCCTGTACATGCTCGATTCGCGTGGGCGCGACAAGGCGGCGCTGGTCTCCCTGAATATCGAGACGGGCGAGAAGGCGGTCATCGCGGAGAGCGAGAAGGCGGATATCGGGGGGGTGATGATGCATCCGACGGAGAACCGCCCGCAGGCGGTGAGCGTGACCTACCGGCGGCAGCGGTGGCAGGTCCTGGACCCCGACATCCGCCCGGACTTCGCGTATCTGCGCACCGTCGACGACGGCGAGTTCGACGTCGTCAGCCGGACGCTGGAGGACGATCAGTGGATCGTCGCCTATTCGCAGGACGACGGGCCGACGCGCTACTACCGCTACGACCGCGACGACCGGCGGGCGGAGTTCCTCTTCACCAACCGACCGGAGCTGGAGAGTCTGCCGCTGGCGAGGATGCACAATGTGGTGATCGAGGCGCGCGACGGGCTGGAGCTCGTCTCGTATCTGACGCTGCCCGTCTGGTCCGACGCCGATGGCGATGCGCGCCCGGACGACGGGGCGCTGCCGATGGTGCTCCTCGTCCATGGCGGTCCCTGGGGGCGCGACTCGTGGGGATACAACGCGCTGCACCAACTGCTCGCCAACCGGGGCTACGCCGCGCTGTCCGTCAACTTCCGCGGTTCGACGGGCTTCGGCAAGAGCTTCGTCAACGCGGGCGACCGCGAGTGGGCGGGGGCGATGCACGACGACCTGATCGACGGCGTGAAATGGGCCATCGAGCGGGGCGTCGCCGATCCGGACCGCGTCGGCGTCATGGGCGGCTCCTACGGGGGCTACGCGACGCTGGTGGGCCTGACGTGGACGCCCGAGACGTTCGCCTGCGGCGTGGACATCGTCGGCCCCTCGAACCTCATCACGCTCATGAACTCGATCCCCCCCTACTGGCGGCCCATCGTCGAGATGTTCAAGAAGCGCGTGGGCGACTGGACGACGCCCGAGGGCAAGGAGTTTTTGATGTCGCGCTCGCCGATCACGCGCGTCGATGAGATCGAGGATCCCCTTCTGATCGGCCAGGGCGCTAACGACCCGCGCGTCAAGCAGGCGGAGTCCGACCAGATCGTCCAGGCGATGCAGAAGAAGAACATCCCCGTCACCTACGTCCTGTATCCCGACGAGGGCCACGGCTTCGCGCGACCCGAGAACCGCCTCTCCTTCTTCGCGATCACGGAGGCATTCCTGCACGAGCATCTGGGCGGGCGCTACCAGCCCATCGACGACGCCTTCGAGGACTCGAGCGTCACCATCCCCGCGGGCGCCGAGCTCATCCCGGGCGTCGCCGAGGCGCCGCCCAAGAGCGAGTGATCCTCTCACGTCCTTGCGCCCATCTTGCCGGCAGGGCGACCCGCCATCTGGCCCGGATGCAACGAAGACCGGTGGGGCAGGCCGCCGTGCCTGCCCGGTCTTGCTGGTCCGCACGCGCAACAACCGGTGGGGCAGACGGCTCTGCCTGCCCTTCGACTTCCCTCTTTTGCTCAAGGTGGGACGGCTCTCCGAGCCGTTTCTCCCCCGTCTTCAGGTAGCGGCGGGCGGCCATGCCCGCCGCGCGTGCGCAGCACGCGCAGAATTCACGCTGCGAATCACTGACACGCTGCGCGTGTCGGCGGGCACGGCGGCCCGCCGCTACCGGAGTTGTTCCAATCGATCCCATTTGCCCGGGCAGGCACGGCGGACTGCCCCACCGTCTCCTTTTCATGCCACCGCTCCTTCGGCCGCACGAACGCCACGAGCGGGCAAGCCGCCCGCGCCACCCGAAGACTCGACCACAACCCCTCCGCCGTTCGGAACCCGCGCCGGCCTTCCTGCGGACAAGGCATTCGAAGGCGGGTGGCGGGCGGGTTGCCCCCGCGCCGGTCCGCCGCTAGCGTTCTTCTTCATCCGAAAGGCCCTCGCTGGTGGGCCTCACGGGCCCGTAAGAGCGGTCGCCCGGGCGAGGCGGAGGCGTCCTTCGGATCGGTGCAGACTCTTTCCGGCCGCTGGAGGCGGCGTTTTTCGACCCGGCGAGAGCCTGGGCACGCGAGCGAGGATTCGCCATGGCGAAGATGTTCTACACACTTGAGGAAGCGGCCCAGAAGCTCGGCAAGAGTGAGGATGAGGTGCGCGAGCTGGCCAGCTCCGGGCGGGTGCAGGAGTTCCGTGATCGCGACAAGCTGATGTTCAAGGTCGATCAGGTCGATCTGCTGGCCGAGCAGGAAGACGGAGAAGACGGCGGCGATGACGAGCTCTCTCTCGAGTCGGACATGAGCGGCATGCTCCCCCTGGGCGACACCAGCGGGGGCGGCGACTCGATCGGGCTGGAGTCCTCGGGCGAGGAGTCCTCCGTCGCACTCGAAGCAGACGACTCGGGCGAGAGCGCGCCGAAGAAAGAGGAGAAGGAAGAGGACGTCCCAGCGCCGTCGGCGGGCGAGTCCGGCTCGATGATCGGGCTGGAGCCCACAGGCGAGAGCGGGACGGGCGTCTCACTCGAAGGAGAGGGCGACGCGGGCGACTCGGGCGAGCAGGACTCGAAGCAGAAGACAGGCGTCAGCATCTTCGACGCGGATGAGCTCGACACCGCCGATCCCGCCGCCGCGACGCTGGTGACGGACGAGGGCGAGTTGGACGACATCTCCACGGACCAGGTCGGCTCCGGCTCGGGGCTGATGGAGCTGACGCGCGAGAGCGACGACACCTCGCTGGGCGCGGACGCCTTTCTCGAGGAGCTGGGCTCGGCGGACGACTCCGCGGAGGGGGCGCCCCCCTCGGCGACGGGTCTCTTCGAAGGCGCGGGCGAGGAGGAGCCGGAGTTGGCCGGCGCCGCCGCTCCCGGCGCGGGCGCCGCCGCAATCCCTGAGCCGTATGACGGCGCGTGGAGCGGTCTGACGGGCGGGCTCGCGTTCGGGATGATCCTCTCGCTGGCGCTGGCGCTGGCGGTGATCATCAGCAGCATGATGGGGGTCGCGACGGAGGACTTCGTCGATCTGATCGCGGGGAACCTGATGATCTGGGTCGGCTCCCTGGCGGGCGTCACACTCATCGCGGCGTTCCTGGGCTTCATTCTGGGACGGCGCAGCTAAGTCCCTCCCATCGCCTGGAGCGTGCGCGGAGGCCACAGCCCATGAACCGGATTCGTCCGCAATACGCCGCCCGCGCCTGCGGCGCTGTCCTGGCGCTGCTCGCGCTGGCGCCGCTGACGGGCTGCCTCCAGCAACCGAGCCAGCGCGCGCGTGCCACCGCAGTCCAGCCGGATGCGCCGGTGGTGAAAGATCCGCCGATCCTGCGCGGGGCGATCGGGGCGATGGCGACGCTGCGGGGCGATGAGTACCTGCTGGTTTCGGGATACGGCATCGTGGTGGGACTCGACGGCACGGGCTCGAGCGATGCGCCGCCCGGGGTGCGGGCCTCCATGGAGCGGATGATGACCACCCGCGGCGTGGGGCGCGAGACATACGGGATGGGCTGGACGACGCCCGCGCGGATGCTGGACGATCGCGACACCGCGATTGTCGTCGTGCAGGCGGCGCTGCCGCCCGGCGCGCCGGAGGGCGCCAGCTTCGATGTGCTCGTCTCCGCCCTGCCCGGCAGCGCGACGACGAGCCTCGAGGGCGGACGGCTCTGGGAGGCGGATCTGCGGGCCGGCCCGCCGCGCGTCGGCGGCGCCGATACGCCCGTGATCGCCCGGGCCTCGGGAGAGCTGTTCATCAACCCGTTCGCGGATCCCGCGGCGTCCGGAGCGGACGCGATCAACCGTCGCAGCGGGCGCATTCTGGGCGGCGGCACGGTGGTGCAGGGGCGCGATCTGTTTCTCGCGCTGAACGCGCCGTCGCACGCGCGGGCGCGCTCGGTCGCGGCGGCGGTGAACAACAAGTTCCCGCGCGGCCCCGAGGACAAGGACAAAACGGCTGTCGGTCTCAATGAGGAGATCATTGAGATCAACGTGCCGAAGCGGTACGCGAACCGGGCCGATGAGTTCGTGCCGCTGCTGCTCGCGACGCGGGCTGACCCGCTGTTTCCCGATGAATGGGCGCGCCGCTACAGCCGGGCCCTCAAGTCGCGTTTCGATCTGGCCACTCCGCTCTCCTGGCGTCTGGAGGCGCTGGGCGAGGTGGCGATCCCCTTCCTGCGCGATCTGTACGCCATTTCCGACTCGATCCCGCGCCTCGCCGCGCTGCGCGCCGGCGCGCGTCTGGGCGATCCCCTCTCCGCGCCGCACCTGATCGACATGGCCTCCTCGGGCCCATCAAACGTGCGCGCGAAGGCGATCGAGCTGCTCGGAGAGCTGCCATCCGATCCCGGCGTGAACGTCGGGCTGCGGGAGCTGCTGGATGCGCCGGAGATCGAGATCCGCGTCGCGGCGTACGAAGCCCTCGCCGCCCGCGGCGATCCGGTTCTGGATCGGAAGGTGGTGGCGGATCGCTTTCTCATGGATGTGCTCCCCGCCGCCGAGCCGACGGTCTACATCTCGCAGCAGGAGCAGCCGCGGATTGTGATCTTCGGCTCGGGACTGAGCGTGAAGCGCCCGGTGATCGCGTCGGGGTGGTCGGACCGGCTGATGGTCGCGGCGGACTCACCGACGGATCCGCTCCGTCTGTACTACCTGGACCACCGGACGCGGGAGTCGGTCACGCACACCGTCCCCAGCGAACTGCCGGATCTGATCGAGTTCCTCGCCCATGAGCAGACGCCCGAGCAGCCGGCGCCGGGGCTGAACTTCACGTATTCGGCGGTCGTCGGCGCCCTCCACGAGCTGTGGAAGGCGGACGCCTTCGAGGCCGCCTTCATCGCCGAGCAGGACAAGCTCGCGGCGGAGCTGCTTCGCTCCTTCCAGGATCTGGGCTCGACGGAGCGCCCGGAGGGCGGCGCGGAGGAGGGGCCGACGCAGGACGAGGCCCTGCCCACACTGCGGGAGACGCGCCCCTCGGGTGAGCAGACCGACGCCGGCGATCGCCCCGCGGACGATTCGAGCGAGGTCGCCAGCCAACTCTTCGAGGACAGCCTGCTGAACGAGCCGCGTCCGGAGGAGCGTCCCACCCGCAGATCGGGGGGCGATCCGCTCTCCGATCCTGCGCCGGCGGAGGGGGTGGACGATCGCGCCGAGTCGGGGCCCGGCGCCCCGCCCGATCGACGCTGAGGGGCGATAGCGGGGGGTGGCGAGAGGTGGCGAGGGGGCGGACGCGCCAGCGCGTTCCGCTCGCGGGATCGGCGCCGTCTTGCCGACGTAGACTGAACGAATCAGCGCGTTTTTTCCTTCGCGCCGGCGCGGGGTCCCGGGATGCCGCTCAAGATCCCGCCGCGACCGTTTCCTTTCCCGCACGCGACGCGCGACATGGAGGTCGAGCGCCACGCCATGATGAGACTCGCCCGCATCACGCTGGTCGGCTTCAAGTCCTTCGCCGACAAGACGGATTTCACGTTCGACGCGCCGGTCACCGCCATCGTCGGCCCGAACGGCTGCGGCAAGAGCAACGTCGTCGACGCCCTCAAGTGGGTGCTGGGCGAGCGCTCCGCCAAGAGCCTTCGGGGCAAGGAGATGGCTGACGTCATCTTCGCGGGCTCCGCGGGACGCAAACCCTCGGGGATGGCGGCGGTGACGCTGACGTTCGACAACCCGGTTCTGGAGGAGGCGCCGCGAACGGAGCGGACGGCTCTCGAGGAGTCGGATCCTGGGATGGACGGGGAGGCGGATCCCTCGACGAACGGTCGGGACCCCGGCGCCGGCGGGGGCGGTTTCATCGACCGCTCGATCCGTCGCCCGCTGCCGATCGACACGGAGACGGTCGACGTCGAGCGGCGGCTGTATCGGGACGGGACGAGCCAGTATCTGATCAACGGGCAGAAGGCGCGTCTGAAGGACATCCGGGAGCTCTTCCTGGACACGGGGGTCGGCGCCGACGCCTACTCGATCATCGAGCAGGGCAAGGTCGACGCGATGCTGCTGGCCAATCCGGTGGAGCGGCGGCACATTTTCGAGGAGGCGGCGGGGGTCGCGCGCTTCAAGACGCGGCGCGTCGAGGCGCAGCGCAAGCTCGAGCGCACGGAGGTCAATCTCGTCGCGGCGCGCGAGCAGCTCGCCTCGACGGAGCGGAGGCTGCGGCTCGTGCGCGGGCAGGCGGCCAAGGCGCGGAAGTTTCAGGAGCTGGATCTCGAGCTCCGGGCGCTGCGAACCGCCCTCGCTTTCGATCAGTACGACGATCTGCGCGCCCGTCTGGACGGGCTGACGTCGCGCATGCACGATCTGGATGCGCAGCGACGGGAAGCGCTGGAGACGCTCTCGGATCTGGAGGAGCGGAAGCAGCAGGCGGAGCTCGAGCGCCACGATGCGCAGTCGCGCCGGCATGAGCTCGAGTCCTCGCGCGCAAGCGCGAACCATCGCGCCGAGGCGGCGAGCCAGCGGCTGGCGATGACGGAGCGCGCAGGCGAGGATGCGCGCCGGCGCATCGAGGAGGAGCGCGCCCGACTGGCCCGGCTCGATGAGGCGCTGGCGTCGCTTGAGAGCTCCCGCGAGGCGCATGAGCAGGCCATCGCCTCGCTCGAAGAGGAGCTTCGCGCCGCGGAGGCGGATCTGGATCGCGCCGGCGCGGAGCGCGCCGAGACGCAGAACCGCATCGCTTCCGAGCGATCTCGTCTGGGTGAGCTTCAGTCCACGGTCTCCCGCATCGACCGCGAGCGGGCCGCCCTCGAAGCCCGGCGCGAGTCGGACGAGGCGCGGGCCGCGAGCGTCAGCGAGGAGGCGACGAGCGCTCGCGAGGCGGCGGATCGACTGCGCGCCGAGCGCGATGAGTTGCGGGGCCGCCGCGCCGAGGGCGAAGAAGCCCTCGCCGAGCGCCGCGCGGCGGTCGAGGATCTTTCACGCCGCATCGAGGCTCTTCAATCCACGGGGCACACGCTCTCGGCCGATCAGCGGAGCCTGGCGCAGGAGGCGCAATCGGCGGAGCAGCGCCGGGCGGCGCTGGAGAGCCGGGGGAGCGCGCTGCGGGAGATGATCGAGGCCCACGCGGGCTTCGCCGACGCCGTCCGCGCCGTTCTCGAGAAGCGCGACGAGGCGGGCGAGAGCAATCCCTTCCGACTGGTGATCGCGCCGCTGGCGGATCTGATCGAGGTGGATGCGGAGCATGCGCCGGGCGTCGAGGCGGCGCTGGGGGCGAATCTTCAGGCGCTGGTCGTGGACTCGCTCGCGGAGCTGCTGGATTCGCCTGCGCTGGAGGAGCTGCCCGGGCGCGTTGCGTTTCTGCCGTCGCGAAGCCTGCTGGGCTCGCCTCGGGGCGTCGACGCCCTCCCGCCCGCCGCGCTCGGGCTCGATCCGAACGTGGCGATTCCGCTGCTCGATCTCGTGCGCCCCGATGCTCGGGCGCAGGAAGTCGTGCGCCGCCTGCTCGGGCGGACGTTCCTCGTCCGTGATCTTGACGCGGCGCTGATGCTGGCCGCGGGCCCGCTCTCGACGCTTTCGAACGTGCGCTTCGTGACGCGCGACGGCGGCGTGCTCGAGCCGGCGGGTCGCGTCGTCGCGGGGCCTTCTTCCTCCGCCGCCGTCGAGGGCGGCGGGCTGCTTCAGCGGCGGACGGAGCTGGCGACGATCGAGCGCGAGCTCGCGGATCTCGATGAGTCGCTCGAGGCGCTGCGCGCGCGCCTGCGGAGCGTCGATGCGCGTTACGCGGAGAATGAGTCCGCCCTGACCGATTTGCGGGCGCGCCTGAGCGAGGGGGAGCGAGCGGTGATCGCCTCCGAATCGGAGCTCGAGCGGCTGGACGCCGATCTGGCCCGGCTCGAGCGCGATCTGCCCGCGGAGCAGGAGCGGATCGAATCGCTGATCCAGCGGGCGGCGTCCCTGGCGCGGGAGCAGGAGGAGACGAAGGAGCGACTCGCCTCGCTCTCCCGCCTCCACGAGGAGCAGCGCCAGGCCGCGGAGCAGACAGCGGAGAGGCTCGAGTCGTTCCAGCGCGAGCTCGACGAGGCGTCCGAGCGCGTGGCCTCCGCGCGTGTCGAGGCGAGTCAGCGCAGCGAGAAGCTCGCCGCCGCGCGCCGGGATCTGCGGCGCGTCGAACTCGAGATCGACAACGCGGCCGCCGACCGCCGGCGGGCCGGCGACGCCGTCGACCATGCGCAGGAACAGATCGCTGAGCACGAGCGGGTCGTCGAGGAGGCGCGCGCCGAGATCGAATCCGCCCGCGCCGAGGGCGAGGCCGCCGAAGCGGAGATCGAGTCGGCTGCGCAGGAGCTCGAAGAGACCGCCGCCCGCGCCGCTTCGCTCGGCGAGAAGGTCGCCGCCTCGCGCGAGCGAGCGCAGCAGCTCGAGCGCGACTGGAACAGCCTTGAGGTCTCGCGGCGCGAGATCGAGGTCCGGCGCGAGAACCTGGAGGAGCGGGCCGTCGAGGAGCTCTCGCTCGATCTCAGCGCGGAGCACGAGGAGTACGCGCAGATGATGGCGGCGGGGGATGTCCAGCGAATCGATCAGGATGCGACGGGCGCTGAGATCGAGGAGCTGCGCAGCGCCATCAAGAAGCTCGGGAACGTGAACCTCGACGCCATCGAGGAGGAGGGCGCGCTGGAGGAGCAGAACGAGGATCTCGTTCAGCAGGTCGCCGACATCGACGCCGCCCGTCTTCAGCTCGAGAAGCTCATCGAGCAGCTCAACACCGCCTCCGAGCAGCGCTTCAAGGAGACCTTCGAGCGCATCCAGGAGAACTTCGCGGGCGCCGACGGCATGTTCCGCAAGCTCTTCGGCGGCGGACGCGCCGAGCTCAAGCTGCTCCCCGACGGCGAGACGGGGCGGATCGACTGGCTCGAGTCCGGCGTGCAGATCATGGCCAAGCCCCCGGGCAAGGAGCCGCGCGCCATCAGTCAGCTCTCCGGCGGCGAGAAGTCGCTCGCGGCCGTCGCGCTGCTGATGGCCATCTTCAAGAGCAAGCCCTCGCCCTTCTGCGTGCTCGACGAGGTCGACGCCGCGCTCGACGAGGCGAATGTCGGGCGTTTCTGCGCCGTCGTCCGCCAGTTCCTCGATCAGTCGCACTTCATCGTCATCACCCACCACAAGCGCACCATGCAGGCGGCGGACCAGCTCTTCGGCGTCACCATGCAGGAGCGCGGCGTCTCCCGGAAGGTCCACGTCAAGTTTGAGGACGTCGCCCCCGCGACGAAGCCGCCCAAGCAGACCCCGCCCGAGCCGGCGGCGGTGAAGACGAACGGCCACGCCAACGGCGACACGCCCCCGCGCCGCCGCTCCCTCCGCGCCCAGCTCGCCGACCTCCGCGAGCCCCCCGCCTCCCCCGCCTCCCCCGCCACCAACGCCGAGTAAGCGCGCAACCGGCGGCGCCCATTTGCCAACAATCAGGCGCCGATGGAGCTCACGGTCCACATCCTCGTCGTCCTCGCCATGCTCCTCGTCGGCGCCGCCGGCGTCGCGCTGACGCTGCTCACGCTCCCCGGCACGTGGTTCATCCTCATCTGCGCGCTGCTCACGGAGTGGCTGCGCGACGGGACGTTCTCGAAATGGTCGCTCCTCGCCGCCGCGGTGCTCGCGCTCGGCGCGGAGGCCGTCGAGTTCTTCGCATCGGGCGCGGGCGCCGCGGGCTCGGGCGGCTCCAAGCGGGCCGCGCTGCTCTCCATCGCGGGCGGGCTCCTGGGCGGCCTCTTCGGGACGTTCCTCATCCCCTTCCCCGTCCTCGGCACGATCCTGGGCGCGATCATCGGGGCTGGTCTCGCCGCCTTCCTGGCCGAGCGCACCGTCCTTGAGCGCACGTGGAAGGACGCCGCGCGCGTCGGGCGCGGCGCCGCGATCGGACGCGCCTCGGCGCTGGTGATCAAGACGGGGTTCGCGGTGGTGATCGCAATCCAACTGACGATCGCGGCGGCGGTTCCGTAACGACACACTCCGTGCGCGCAAAAAAGATCCCCCCGAGCGGTGGTGGGCTTCCGCTCGGGGGGACAAAGAGGCGAGGAGCCTCGATCGACGCCGCGTTGCACGGCGGAGCAGGCCCCTCTGGTGGGGTCCAAAGGCCCGCGGCAGGGTCGTCCGAAGACGCAAGCCCGCCGGGGGCTGATTCATGAGTGATCGAGAGGCCGACGCAGCCGACGGATCGAGCCCGACGCGGCATGCTCCCTGGCTCGAGCGAGCCCTTCAGTCCGCGAACGGTGGCCCCGCGCATGCGCACGAATCCGTTGCGCGCATGGGCGAGAGGCTCCTTCCACTCGCCGACCACGATCCGCCGCCTGCGACGGCGCCTCCCGATCTCTTGCTCGACCCGCTTCGGAGCGGGCGGGTCGAGCGTGCTCCTCCTTCCATGAGTCCTTGTGTTCCGTTTCCCTTCGTGAGCTTCCCTACTCAACGCCCATCACACGCTTCTCAACCTCAATACGGTTTGCGCCACGATGGCGCCACACTCGTCAACTGCATCCCATGCTCTGTCCACAGTTCAGGCACTTGTAGCACGAGCCGCTGCGCACGGTGATCTGTCCGCACACGTCGCACGCGGGCGCGTCGCTCTGCGCATCCGAGAGCGCCGCGGAGAGGGCCGAGCGATGGCGCGTCTCGTGCGTCATCACCGTTCCATCGGCGCCGCGGACGACCTCCATCTCGACGTCCGTCTGCTCGAAGCGCACGGCGGAGCTGCGGGCCCGGGGGGTCGCGTTGTCGACGGAGCGCGTCTCGATGGTCGGCGCCGTGGCGCGTCCGTTGCCGCCGGACTCCGGATGCAGCGCGAAGCCGGACGCATCCAGCCCGGTGCGCTCCGCCTCGCTGTCGGAGTCGTCGTCCATCGGGGGCAGCGGGCTCGTCGCGTCCTTGTAGCCCGCGACGAACTGCTGCCCGAGCCAGCGGAAGATGTAGTCGACGAGGCTCTTGGCGAAGGGGATGTCGCGGTTGCCCGTCATCCCCGCCGGCTCGAAGCGCTGATGCGCGAACTTCTTGACGAGACTCTCGATCGGCACGCCATACTGGAGCGCGACGCTCGTCGCTGTGCCCAGCGAATCCATCAGCCCGCCGATCGTCGAGCCCTCCTTCGCCATGGTGATGAAGAGCTCGCCCGGCCTGCCGTCGTCGTAGAGGCCGACGGTGAGGTAGCCCTCGTGCCCGGCGACGTTGAACTTGTGCGTCATGCTGCGGCGCGTGTCGGGCAGGCGGCGGCGCATCGGGCGATGCACGACTTTCTCGACGATCCGCGTCGTCGTCCGCTCGTCCATCTCCGACGCCGCCCGCGCGGCGCGAACGGCGTCCGACGCCGTCTCATCGCGCGCCGCCGAGAGATCGAGCTCATCCTCGTCGGATGAATCCAGCCCGACGCGCGTCTCCTCTAGCATTCGCACTGCGGCGACATCCACTCCTCGTCCGCCTTCCTCCGCATGCTCGGCGTCGTCGGCCCCATCGCTTTCATCGCGACTTTTTGAAGACAGGGGCTGGCTCAGCTTGCACCCGTCGCGGTACAGAGCGTTCGCCTTCAGCCCCAGCTCCCAGGAGAGCCGGTACGCCTCCTTGATGTCGTCCACCGTTGCATCGTTCGGAAGATTGATCGTCTTGCTGATGGCGCCGCTGATGAAGGGCTGGGCCGCGGCCATCATCCGGATGTGCCCCTCCGGCGTGATGAAGCGCGTCCCCCTGCGCCCGCACGCGCTGGCGCAGTCGAAGACGGGGAGATGCTCATCCTTCAGATGCGGCGCGCCCTCGACCGTCTGCGTCCCGCAGATGCGCTCGTTCAGCGCGTCGATCTGCTTGCGCGTCAGCCCGAGCTCGCGCAGCAGTTCGAAGGAGGGGTCCGCCTTCGCCTTTTCGGGATCAACGCCCACGCGCGCCAGCGCGTCGTCCCCGACGCCCCACACGCTGAAGGCGTGACCCAGCTCGAACACCCCTGGCAGCGCCGACTTGACGCGCTCCAGATCCTCATCGAGCAGGCCCTTGGCCTTCAGGAAGTCGGCCAGCGTGCCCGTGCCCGTCGGGGCGCCGCCGTCCTTCGCGGGCATCGGCTCGTCCAGGCTCAGCGTGCCCATGACATACGTCAGGATGTCGCGCACCTGCTGCTCCGAGTAGCCCAGCGACTCAAGCGCCGGCCGCAGCGACGCGTTCGCGATCCGGAAGTATCCGCCGCCCGCCAGCTTCTTGAACTTGACGAGCGAGAAGTCGGGCTCGACGCCCGTCGTGTCGCAATCCATCAGCAGGCCGATTGTCCCCGTCGGCGCGATCACCGTCACCTGCGCGTTGCGGTAGCCGTGCTTCTCGCCGAACTGGAGCGCGTCGTCCCACGCGGCCGTCGCGCGGTGCAGCAACTCAGCCGCATTGCCGATGCGCACGCGCCCGCTCTTCAGCAGCGCGTGATCGATCGGCACGGGCGCGACGGTCAGATCCTCGTACGCGTCCGGCTCCGTCGTGTCCCTCGCGACCCCATGCGCCGCGCGCCGGTGATTCCGCATGACGCGAAGCATGGAGTCCTTGTTCCGCTTGTAGTCCGCGAAGGGACCGAGCTGCGCCGCCATCGCCGCGCTCTGGCGGTACGACCGCCCGCAGAGCACCGCCGTCAGCGCGGCGCACACCGCGCGCCCGTCTTCCGAGTCATACGGAATCCCCGCCTGCATCAGCGCCGCGCCCAGATTCGCGTAGCCCAATCCCAACGTCCTGTAGTCAAAGGACTTGCGCGCGATCTCCTCCGACGGGAAGGCCGCCATCAGGACGCTGATCTCCAGCACGATCGTCCACAGATCCACCGCGTGCTCGTAGGCGTCGAGGTCGAACGTCCGCGTCTTCTGGTCGAAGAACTTCAGCACGTTCAAGGACGCCAAATTGCACGCCGTGTCGTCGAGGAACATGTACTCGCTGCACGGGTTGCTCGCGTTGATGCGTCCGCCCGCGGGGCAGGTGTGCCAGGCGTTGATCGTCGTGTCGTACTGCACGCCGGGATCGGCGCAGCGCCACGCGGCGAAGCCGATCTGCTCCCACAGATCGCGCGCGTCGACCTCCTTCGCGACCTCGCCATTCAGGCGATAGGTCAGCGTCCAGCGCTCGCCCGCGTCCAGCGCCTCGAAGAACTCGTCGGGGATGCGCACGGAGTTGTTCGAGTTCTGGCCCGAGACGGTCATGTACGCCTCGCCGTTGAAGTCGTAGGTGAGCTCGAGCCCGAGGCGCTCCACCGTCTCGCGGATCTCCTCGTCGCTCGCCTTGAGCCGCTGGAGCCCTTCCACGAGCGCCGCGACCTTGATCTCCTCGCGCACCTTCCAGTTGATGAAGGCCTCGATGTCCGGGTGATCCAGATCCAGGCAGACCATCTTCGCGGCGCGGCGCGTCGTGCCGCCGCTCTTGATTGCGCCCGCGGCCCGGTCGCCGATCTTCAGCCAGGACATCAGCCCGCTGCTCTTGCCGCCGCCTGAGAGGGGCTCGTTCTCGCCGCGGAGCGTGGAGAAGTTCGTCCCCGTCCCCGATCCGTACTTGAAGAGGCGCGCCTCGCGCACCCACAGATCCATGATCCCGCCCGGGTTCACCAGATCATCCGAGATCGACTGGATGAAGCACGCGTGCGGCTGGGGATGCGAGTACGCGTCCGCCGCCTGCGAGACCTTGCCCGTCTTCGGATCCGCCACGAAATGGCCCTGGGGCGGGCCCGTGATGCCGTACGCCCACGACAGACCCGTGTTGAACCACTGCGGCGAGTTCGGCGCCGCCATCTGGTGCGTCATCATGTAGGCGAGCTCGTCGTAGAACGCGTCCGCGTCCGCCGGCGTGTCGAAGTAGCCGTGGTCGAAGCCCCACGCCCGCCAGCACCCGGCCAGCCGATGGATGACCTGCTTCGCGCTTTTTTCGGGCCCGCTCTCGATCGCGTCGCCCTTGCGGTAGGAGGGCGCCGGCAAGCCGTTCGGCCCGCCATCTGAGGGGACGCCGGCCTTGCGGAAGTACTTGCTCACCATGATGTCGGTGGCGAGCTGCGACCACGAGGCGGGGACCTCGGCGTCGGTCATCTCGAAGACGACCGAGCCGTCGGGGTTGATGATGCGGCTGGATCGCTTGACCCAGGTGACCGAGTCGAACGGATCCTGCCCCGCCGTCGTAAATCGCCTTGCAATCTTCATCGAGCGTCCCTGCTGTTTCTCAAGGGGTTCTCGTGGTTGTTTGAACTGATCCGCTTGGTCCCCGCCGCCGACTGTCACTCCGCGGCCG
Source organism: uncultured Phycisphaeraceae bacterium (assembly GCA_964451515.1). Taxonomy (GTDB): domain Bacteria; phylum Planctomycetota; class Phycisphaerae; order Phycisphaerales; family UBA1924; genus CAYVIJ01. The sequence continues at coordinate 30,372 of CAYVIJ010000019.1, forward strand.
TTTTCACGACCTCGTAATGCCGCGAGCGCTCGTCGAAGCGCTTCAGCACGGCCCGCGCCTTGTCCGGCACGTGGGCCTTCGTCGAGTCCTCGCCGACGAAGGCCTTGATCTTCGTCTCGCTCTCCCACCAGAGGATCGTCATGAACTCCACCTCATCGCCGACGGTGCGCTTCAGCACGTGGGCGCCCTGGTATCCCGGCATGTCGCGCTTGGCGATGTCCGGCAGCACCTCGGAGAGGAGCAGCGCCTCGTACCTCGGCGCGTCGGCCGGCGTCGTCCATCCATGCCAGATGCGGGCGATCACGATTAGTCCACCTTCGGCAGCGTCAACCCCGACTGGTCCTGGTACTTCCCCGCCTTGTCCGCGTAGCTCACGGCGCATTCGCGCTCGCCGCGGAGGAAGACGAGCTGCGCCAGGCCCTCCCGCGCGTAGACGCGCGCCGGCAGGGGGGTCGTGTTGCTGATCTCCAGTGTGATCTTGCCGCGCCACTCCGGCTCGAGCGGCGTCACGTTCACGATCAGCCCGCAGCGCGCGTACGTGCTCTTGCCCACGCACAGGACGAGCATGTCGCGCGGGATCTTGAACGTCTCCACCGTCTCCGCCAGCGCGAAGGAGTTCGGCGGAATCACGATGTGATCCGAACCGACCGCCTCCGTGTCGATTTCGACGAAGAGATCGTCCCCGAAGCGCTTGGGATCGACGACGGTGATCCCGCCCGTCCGCGGCGTCGGCGTGAAGACCTTGAAGACGGAGCCGACGCGCACGTCGTAGCCATAGGACGAGACGCCGTAGGAGACCGTCCCGGGGCGCTTCTCGCCGTCGGCGAAGGGCTCGATCCCCACCAGCTCGCGAATCTGCGTGTCGCACAGGACGCCCATCGGGGCCACCTCTTCTTTCCATCCGCGCCGTCGCCGACGCCGCCCCCGATTGCCTGGCTCAGGGGCTCAACCCACCTCAAACGCTTCGCTTCAACTCCAAACCGAACAAAGACCAAGCCGACGCGGCGCCCGCCCCACGCGGGACCCGCGACTCCACTCCTCGGAGTCAAATGAGCCGGCCGGACGAGGGCCGGCTCATGAGGGGGGGAGAGAAATGGTCGTCACACACGTCCGAGCCAGGGCGAGCCCTGCGATGAACCCGGCGGGGACCAACGCCGTCCCCAACGAGTCGCCCGAACCCCCAGATCCTAATCCTACATCTTGTGGCTGCAAGTGTTTTTGACCACGATCTGTTGGGGAAATCCTGTCGGTTGTCGTCCACTGTGCGCAAGTTCCGATATCCTCGGGTGTTACGCGACTCGAACCACAAGGGTTCGCGTCTCACACGTCGGAAATCGGGTGGGAATACTAGATCTCGTGGACATCGGGCGACAGGGCGGGTGGATGAGGCGGCTCTTGGTGGGACGGCTCTCCGAGCCGTCACCCCACTCGCAGCAAAAGCCCGTGGCGAGCGGAGGAAGATGAAGAGGAGACGGCTCGGCGAGCCGTCCCACCAGGAGCGGTAGGGCGGGCGTCCCTGCCCGCCTGTCTACGACCCCTCCCTCGGCGGGCACGGGGCCCGCCGCTACCGGTATGGCGCACGGCGGCCTGCCCCACCGGTTCAGTCGCATGCCATACGCTCAGTCCATGCCGGAGAGAGACATCCTCGCCAACCTCACCGACGCCCAGCGGCAGGGCGTGACGACGATCGACGGTCCCCTGCTGATCCTCGCGGCGGCGGGCTCGGGGAAGACGCGCGTCATCACCCGCCGGATCGCTCACCTGATCGATCTGGGCGTGCCGCCCTGGGCGATCCTGGCGCTGACGTTCACCAACAAGGCGGCGGCGGAGATGCGCGAGCGCGTCATCCACCTGCTCGAACAGCAGGGGCGGATCGAGACGGACGCGGAAGGGCGACCCCGCGCCCCGCGGGGACTGACGGTCGCGACCTTCCACGCGCTCTGCGCGCGCCTGCTGCGGCGGTACGCGGACATCGCGGAGATCCCGGGGCTGAAGCCCGACTTCTCCATCTACGACACGAACGACCAGAAGGCGCTGATGAAGCGCACGCTGGCGTCACTCGATCTTTCGTCCTCCAACTGGCCGCCGCGGGCCGTGCTCTCGGCCATCTCCAACGCGAAGAACGACCTGAAGGATGCGCGGGCGTACGAGGCCGACGCCGCCGACTTCTACACGCGCACGATCGCGCGGATCTACAAGTCGTACGAGTCGGGCCTGCGCTCGGCGGGCGCGGTGGATTTCGATGATCTGCTGCTGCTCAGCGTGCGCATGCTTCAGACGTGCGAGCCGGCGCGGACGGAGATCCAGGAGCGCTGGCGCTTTCTGCTGATCGATGAGTACCAGGACACGAACCGCGCGCAGTTTCTGCTGGCGTCGATCATCGCGGAGAATCCCGATGCGTCCCCGCCGAACATCTGCGTCGTCGGCGATCCGGATCAGTCCATCTACGGTTGGCGCGGGGCGGACATCCGCAACATCCTGGAGTTCGAGGAGCACTATCCCGATGCGCAGGTGATCGCGCTGGGGCGGAACTTCCGCTCCAGGGCGCCCATCCTCGCCGCCGCCGACGCGCTCATCCGCCACAACCAGATGCGCAAGCACAAGGACCTCTTCACGACTGACGAGGGGGGCGAGAAGCCGGAGGTCATCCTCTGCCGCGATGAGCATCACGAGGCGGACGTGGTCGTCGACTGGCTCAAGGCGCGCCGGGAGGAGGGCGACGCGGACTGGAAGGACATGGCCGTCTTCTACCGCACCAACGCGCTCAGCCGCGTCCTCGAGGATGCGCTGCGCTCGGCGGGGCTGCCCTACGTCATCGCGCGCGGGACGGCGTTTTATGAGCGCGAGGAGGTGCGGAGTGCGATCGCTTACCTGCGCGTCGTCGCCAACCCGGCGGACGACGTGTCGCTGGCGCGGATCGTCAACCGCCCGGCGCGCGGCATTGGCGCCGCCACGCTCTCGAAGGCGGAGACGGTCGCGTCGGAGCGCGGGCTGCCGCTCATCGACGCCCTGCGCGCCTGCGCCGATGAGTCGGACGCGGCGTCGCGGGATCTCTCGACGCGCGCGCGCAATGCGCTCTCGTCCTTCCTTCAGACGCTCGATGAGTGGACGGGGCAGGGGACGTTTCTGGGCGGCGAGGTGGAGGGGTCGCTGGCGGAGCTGGTCGAGCGCGTCGTGAAGGAGTCGGGGCTGGAGAAGCACTACCGCTCGCGGGCGGAGAAGTCGGGCGAGGCGCCCGATGAGGATCGGCTGGCGAATCTGGATGAGGTGATCTCGTCGGCCGCGGAGTTCGAGCGGACGCACCGCGCCGATCAGGACCCCGCCGCCGATCTCGACGAGGAGGGCAACGCCGAGACGCCGCCGCTGCTGGCGATGCTGCGCGCGTTTCTCGAGTCCGTCGCGCTGGTGGCGGACGCGGACAAGGTCGATCCCGCGTCGGGCGCGGTGACGCTCATGACGCTGCACGCGGCGAAGGGGCTGGAGTTTCCCGCGGTCGCCATGGTCGGGCTCGAGGACGGGCTGCTGCCGCATTCGCGCGCCCGCGAATCGGAGGCGGAGCTGGAGGAAGAGCGGCGGCTGTGCTTCGTGGGCATCACCCGCGCGATGCATCGGCTGCTGATGACGTCGGCGCGCCGGCGCACGCATCGCGGGGTCTCGGAGCGGACGATTCCCTCGCAGTTCCTCGATGAATTGCCGAGGGAGCACATGGCGGTGAGCGATCAGTCCGAGTCCTTCGACCCCGCGTGGGACGACGATCCGTGGGGAGCGCCCGCGGTGCGCACGCGCTCCGGCGGTCGCAAGGCCATCGCCACCGCCGGCGGCGAGATCGAGACTGGCGCGCGTGTGCGGCATCCGCATTTCGGAGAGGGGGCGGTGCTGTCGATCACGCGCGCCGGCCCGAACACGCGGGCGCAGATTCGGTTCTCATCGGCCGGCGTGAAGACGCTGGTGCTGCGCTACGCGAATCTGGAGCGGCTAACCTGAGCGACACTTTCGAGCGTGTGCCACGGGCGGCTTGCCCGCCCGTGCGGCGTCAGTTTCCACCGATATCCCGCCGCAGCCTCTTCCCCTCGAACTGAATCACATCACACGCCTCCAGCGCGCGCTCGCGCGCGTCCGACACCGTCTCCCCCAGCGCCGTCACGCCCAGGACGCGTCCGCCCGCCGTGACGAGCTCGCCCGCGTCGGTTCGCTTTGTTCCCGCGTGGAACACGGCCACGTCCTCCATTCGCTCCGCCTCCTCCACGCCCTCGATCACGAAGCCCGTCTCCGGTTTCTCCGGATACCCACGGCTCGCCAGCACGACGCAGCACGCCGCGCGCTGGTCCCACTCGATCCGCGCCTCGCGCAGCCGCCCGCGCGCGCACTTCACGAGCGCGTCCGCCAGATCGCCGCGCCAGCGCATCATCAGCGGCTGGCACTCCGGATCGCCGAAGCGCACGTTGAACTCCAGCGTCTTCGGCCCGCCCGGCGTGAGCATCAGCCCGGCGTAGAGGACGCCCCGAAACTCGATCCCCTCGCGCTTGAGCGCGTCGACCGTCGGCACGAGGATCTCGCGCTCGACGCGCGCCATCAGCGCCTCGTCCACCGCGTCCGTCGGGCAGAAGGCGCCCATGCCGCCCGTGTTCGGGCCCGTGTCGCCCTCGCCCAGGCGCTTGTGATCCTGACACGCCTCGAGCACCCAGATCGTGCGCCCATCGACGAGCGCCAGCACCGACGCCTCGCGACCCTTCAAGCGCTCCTCGATGACGATCTCGTCCCCCGCCGCGCCGAACTCGCGCCGGACCATGATGCGCTCCAGCGCCTCCTCGGCCTCCTGGAGACTGTCGCAGACGATCGCGCCCTTTCCGCGCGCCAGACCCGACGCTTTCACCACCTGCGCCGACTCCCGCGAGCGCACGTACGACAGCGCCGCCTCGTGCTCGCGAAACGACCGGCCCTCGGCCATCGGGATCGACGCCGAGCGCATCAGCCCCTTCGCCCACGCCTTGTCCGCCTCGAGCCGCGCCGCGTCCTGCACGGGTCCGAACACCGCGGGTCCGGATCCATCACCCGAATCCAGCTTGTCCACCAGCCCCGCCGCGAGCGGATCCTCCGGCCCGATGACGACCAGCCCGACCTCCTGCGCCTTGCAGAACTGCTGGATGCGATACGCCTCCCTGGCGTTGAACTCGAAGCCCATCGGCCTGGCGAGCGCCGCGAGGCCGGGGTTCTCCGGATGCGTCGTGTAGAGCGCCTCGCAGCGCTCGGAGCGCGCCAGGCGCCAGGCCAGCGCATGCTCGCGTGCGCCGCCGCCGATGAGCAGAATGTTCAGCTTTTCACCGGGCACGGGCGCATCGTAGTGGATTCGGGTGGGACGGCTCTCTCAGCCGCCTCGATGCATCTATCGGGAGGGCGGGCGTCGCTGCTCGGCTGTCTGTGAGCACACGCTCAACGCCGTCGGCGGGCACGGCGGCCCGCCGCGACCGATCCTGTTGCCCGGACGCCCGCCGCGACCGGCGGAGCCTCCGAAGCGCGCAAAGCCCTATGGATTCACCCGCTCCGCCGCGATGTCGGCGATCTCATCGATGCGCAGGCAGTCCGAGAGCGACAAGCGATCTGCGTCGTCGATCACACCGTTCTGATCCACGTCGATCGGGGCTGTGTGCCACGCGTACAGATCTTCCTTGTCCACGACGCCGTTGCCGTCGGCGTCGAAGTCGCTGGCGATGACCACCGCGTCGTTGATGTTCAGCGTCTCCCCGGGCTCGCCGAAGGGACGCGCCGTCGATCCGTCGTCCACCACCAGCTCGGCGTTCTCGATCAGAAACACCGCCGAGCCGGCGGCGACTGCCGCGGAAAGATCGATCTCCAGCGACACCGTCGCGAGCTCGGCCTCGAGCGACGTCTCCGGGTCGAAGGCAAGTGCCGTCAGACGGAAGAGGCCCGGCTCGATCTCAACGCCCGTGAAGGCCGCCCCATCCGGAAAGCCCAGGAAGGTCGCCTGCGGATCGCTGAAGATCGCCGGGTCATACGCCAGCTCGAGCTGCCACGCGGAGAAAGGAACAGCGTCGGGATTCGCGAGCGTGAGCGTCACATCGACGCGCCCGCCCTTGCCCACGTCCTGCGGGCTCGGCGCCGCCGAGAGATCAACGGTGGAGGGAGGCGGATTGCTGAGGTCCTCGCCCCGCGTTCCACCCGTCGGCGTGTACGGCTTCGTCCCGTTCACCCAGGCGATCAGTTGCGCCACCTCTTCGAGATCGACGCGTCCATTGTCGTTGAGAAAGTCCATCGCCGCGACCTCGCGCGGGGTCGCTTCCGCCACGCCATTGACCAGATCGATCGCCACCGCCACGTCGGCGAGCGTCAGCGTCCAGTCGAACGTGACGTCCCCCATCATCGGCGGGTGATAGAACGCCATCGCGCCGATCTCGTCATCGGTCAGCTCGCGCTTGACGCCGGTGTACTGGCCATGCATGACATCGCAGGAACACCACGCCGCCCCGAACTGGAAGGTGAGGGGATCGAGATTCTCGCTCCCCTCCGCGACCGCCTCGTTCGGATGGTCGAGCCCCAGCGTGTGCCCGATCTCATGGAGGATCACCGTCTCGAGATCGAAGGTGTTCCCCTCCCCCCCGATGCTCCAGAGGGTCTGGCTCGAGTTCAGGTAGATTTCCGCGGAGACGATGCGACGCCCCTGCGGCGCCGACCGCGTGTTGACGACCGCGAAGCCGAGCGTGCCCGAGTGCATGGTCAACAGCTTGCCATCGAAGTCATAGACCCAGCCGTTCGGACGAGAGAAGAACTCGATGTTGGCGCCCCACGCTGGGAGAATGTCCAGCCCGAACTGGCGCTCCTCTTCGGGCAGCGCGAAGTCGGCCAGCCACTCATCCTCGCCAGGACCCTCCAGCGGCTCCGCGTCGGACGCGGTGGGGCTGACGGTGTTCGTCACAGTCGACCACGGCGCTTCCTCGAATGTGATCGCCCCGCCCGTCGCTTGCGACCATTCCTCAAGCGCAGAGACGGCTGCGGCGTGCGCGCCCGCCTGGACCTCCGCCGCGTGCGCGCCGCCTACGTCCTGCATGAAATCGTCGTCGACCTTGTAGCTCAGGATGAAGGGGAGGCTGTCGTTGGCGTCCCCGTCGCCCATGAACCACTTCGAGCCCTGCGTCCACTTGACGACGCTCCCGCCCTGAAGCTCGACCGTCGATGGGAAATCCAGGGGCACGAAGGCGACGGCCGCGGCCGCCAGCGAGAGCGCGGCGGCGGGCAGAAGAAAAAAGCGCCCCGAAAGGACGGGACGCCTCTTCAGCTGGAGCAGATGCCATGTCCGCGCCGCGCCCCCCGCGCCCCCCGCACGGCGCTCATCCCCGCCGGATTCACCCCTCCCTCTCACTTGCCGCACACCCATAAACGGCCATCACTTCTCTCAGCTCATCGCCGCCGCTTGAGCGCGAGCAGACCGCCGACCGCAAGGGTCGCCAGCGCACCGGGCCCGGGGACGACCGGAACCAGAACAGGCACGAAATCGGCCTCCGGAAAGACGGAGGAGTCCTGGAGCACGGGAGAGATGAGATCCGCGAACCCGTTTCCGACGATCGAAGGCTTGGCGAAGAGCAGCAGCGTGATCGTCTCGGAGTTCGCGAGCTGGTTCGATTCCCCGTCGGGCCAATCCCAGTCGACGTTGGAGCCGCCGCCGAAGTCGAAAAGGTCGTTCGGGCCGAAAGACACCGGTGTCGACACACCGCTCGCCGGCGTCAGGAACCCGCGTCCCTTCAGCAGGCTCGGATCCATATTGTCGAAGTCCGCGCCGGGAGGGCCCCCGATGAGCGACTCATCGAAGCCGAAGAGCTGGAACTCCTTCAGGCGCTGCACCGTTGTCGAGGATGCGTCGACGAGCTCGATCGTGTAGGCGTAAACGCGATCGCCCGGATCGAGCGTGAGCGAGTTGGCCCCTTGGGAGATGACCTGCTGCTGGTTGACGCGGAACACATCCGTATCGACACGCGTGCGATCCACGACCGTGGGGCCGACCTCGATGGTGTGTCCGGAGGAGGAGAAGCCCGAGGGGACATTGAACTCGTACGACGTGTCGTCCAGCGCCTGTGACGCCTCGAGCGTCGCAAAGTCGCTGAGGTTGAGCCCGACGTCGTACATCGTCGAGTCAAATGCGGCTCGCGCTTCTCCGGCGAGAAACACGCCAGCCAGAACTGCTCCAGTCGCCATCCAGTCGCAACGCATGTGTGCTCTCCCCGGTCTTTCTCAGCGACCAATTCGCTTCGCCGACTCAAGGAGAGCCGGGCAAAGCATGTTCCATCAGACCTCAGGCCGGGACCGGTTGCGCTGACGCACAGGCCCGACACCGACCCACGGCGCTCATTCGCGAGGCCGATCAGCGGCGGCGACGCGTTCCCGCGAAGCCAAGACCGAGCGCCAGCAAGGCGGCGGAACCAGGCGCCGGCACGTCCAGATCGGGCTGTCCGGAGCCGGTCACGAAGGCGAGCGTGTCCACCGTCGTCGAGCCCGCGTTGTTCAGCACCACCGGCACGACGCCGATCGTCACGGCGCCGGTCGCCTCGAAGTAGAAGCTGAATGTCTCGGTGCCCACGTCGCCCAACGCATCGCCCACTCCGGCGAAGCCCATGAAGAGCGTGTCGTTCAAGGACGCCGCCGAGTTGTCGTTATAGACAAAGTTGGGGAAGGTCTGCGTCGGCGTGGAGACGCCCGTCTCCAGTCCGCGCGCCAGGCTGTTCGAGCCCACGAAGTCCTCGCGATCCAGATTCAGCGAGGAGTTCAGACCGATGTCCACCTCATCGAGGCCGGACGCGCCGGTCGAGGTCACCGTGTAGACCAGACGAACCGTGTTCAACTGAGCGCCGGGCGATGAGACATTGCCGAACACCGACGCGGTGATCGTCCCATCGATGAACAAGTCGGAGAACGAGGCGGAAAGCTCATTCACACCGTTCGTCAGACTTCCCGCGAGACTCGGAACGCCGGAAAGATCCAGCGGAACCAGCCCGGACGAAGCGTCCGCAAGCGGGTTGTCGTTGTTGACCGCAATCGGCGCGGCGAACGCGGCGCCGGAAAATCCGACCACGGCAGCGGCGGCAAGTAGGCCTTTTGACATGTTTCTCTCCTTCCACAAGCGCACGGCGCGTGCCGAGAGCTGGACGTGTTTCTTCGAACCTCCTCACGCCGGTGACGAATCGGCGCGCTCTCCCGGAGTCTCCCTCCGAGAGAAGCCGCATCATCGCGGAAGGTCGTCGAGAAAGCAATCCCCTACTTCCGAAATTATCCGGCCCTTCCGAGGCATCCCAATATTGGGAGAGCCCCGGCATCGCCAGGCCGCCAGGCTCGCCAGCGGCCCCCCTGCCCGCCCTCGATGCCCAACAAACACCGTTCTGATCCGATGAGCTTCCCCCCTCTCCCGCAGCCCGATCCGAAATCAGGGTGACTGGATTCGAACCAGCGACCTCCGCGACCCAAACGCGGCGCTCTACCAAGCTGAGCTACACCCTGCTGAGCGGCGCCCCTGTCGAGGCCGGCTCTCGCCCGCGCGCCCGGACCCGCCGGGCAGCGGGCCTGGGGGGTCGTCATCGTACAACGCCATCGCCCGCCGATCCCACTACACTTCCGCCCTGCCGCGCCTTGCAGGAGTCCCGAGCGCCATGCCCATCCTCGCCGCGACCGATCTCTCCAACTACATCCCGATCGCCATGCTTGTGATCATGGCGGTGCTCTTCGCCGTCGCCAACATCGTGGCCTCGATCGTGATCGGTCCGCGTCTGGCGGGACGCACCAAGGGCCTGCCTTACGAGTCGGGGATGGACCCCATCACGCCTGCGCGGAAGCGGTTCAACGTCCGCTTCTTCGTCATCGCAATCATATTCCTCGTCTTCGACGTCGAGATCATCTTCCTCTATCCCTGGGCCGCCACGTTCGCCCAACTCGAACCCGGCTCCGAGCAGGGCGCCATCTTTCTGGGCCGGATCCTCTTCTTTCTGCTCACCACCGTCGTCGCGTTTCTCTACGCATACCGCAAGGGAGTCTTCCGTTTCGAATGACGACCACGCCCTCCACCCCGACGCCCCGGCGCGCCCCCCTCTCCGAGCGGGCGCTTGCCGCCGCCGTCGCGCTCGCCTGCCTCGCGCTGCTGCTCACGGGAGCGCGTCTCACGCCCGATCCCACCGGTCACGGCACCCACACGACACTCGGCATGGCGCCCTGTCCTTGGCCCATCCTGTTCGACAAGCCATGCCCCACCTGCGGCATGACCACCGCCGTCACCCACGCGGCTCACGCCGAGCCCGTGCAGGCCCTCCTCGCCCAGCCATTCGGAGCCCTCATCGCCCTCGCCGCCGCCACCATCTTCTGGCTCGCGGGCGCCACCGCCGTCGCCGGCGCGCGGCTCAGTCCTTACGCCTCTCTTGTGCTCCGCCCCCGCGCCATGATCGCCATCGCCTTTCTTTTCGCCGCCGCCTGGGTGTTTAAGATCCTGACGTTCTCAGGCGCCTGACCGCCCACTTCCCGCAATCCTGGCGACGCCGCCTCCCGCCCGCGAACCGCCGCCCCTTTCGACGCGAACGATCCTCCAGCCATGCGCGCACGACTTTCCGCCATGACCCTCATCCTGCTGGCCCTCGCCGGACCCATCCCGGGCTGCGCGCTGCCGGGCTACCTCGCCCACACCGCCTATCGCACGGGCTCCCACACCGTCGAACCGGCGTACGACGGTCTCGAGGACCAGCGCGTCGCCATCTTCGTCTCCGCGGACCGCTCGATCAGCCTCGAGCATCCGTCGCTGGTTCCGCAGGTCGCCAACGCCGTCGCGCTGCGCATCGCGGGCGAGGTGGGGACGGAGGCGATCGTCCCTCCGGCGCAGATTCTCCAGTACCAGCTCGATCGACCTCAGTGGGCCGCCATGCCCTATCCGGAGCTCGCGGAGAAGTTCGGCGTCAACCGGCTCATCATCGTCGATCTGTACGACTTCCGTCTGCACGAGCCCGGCAACGCCTACACATGGGAGGGCGTCGCCGCGGCGACGGTCGGGGTGGTCGAGGCGGAGGGCGCCTTCCCCGATGAGTTCTCCTTCACCCGGGAGTTGAAGGTGGGCTTCCCCGACGCTCCGGGATACGGCCCCAACGACTTCACCGCCAACCAGGTCGCCACCGTGCTGACGGGGCGCCTGACCGATCGCGTCGCCTGGCTCTTTTACGAGCACGAAGAGAAGAACGTGATGGAGTATTGATTGCGCATGCTCGACGCCCGCGCCGCCATCCTCGCGCCGCTCGTGATCCTCGCCCTCCTCGCCGGCGCGCTCAGCGGCTGCAACTACGCCGGCGCCGCCGCCTATGTCCTGAGCGGTCCGCCCAAGGTTCCCGCGGCGTACGAGCTCCCCAGCGCGCCGACGGTCGTCTTCATCGACGATCGCTCGAATCACATCCCCCAGCGGCGCCTGCGCCTCGCGCTCGGGCAGGAGGCGGAGACGCGCCTGATCGAGAACACGTCGCTGAAGCAGGAGCAGGTGATCACCTTCCAGGCCGCCATGCAGGCGGCCTCGCGCGAGCAGCCGAATGATCTCATGTCCATCGCGGACATCGGGCGCGCCGTCGGCGCCGACACCGTCGTCTACGCGACGGTTGACGCCTGGACGCTGACGCGCGACGGCGTCTCCACGGCCCCCGCCGCGGTCCTGCGCGTGAAAGTTTTCGACGCGTCATCGGGCGAGCGTCTCTGGCCCGATGAGACGCGCGGATACACGCTGAACGTGCGCCTCCCCGAATCCACCGAGACCCTGCCCGCGCAGCGCTCGGAGATCTACGGGATGCACGCCACACTCGCTTTCCAAGCCGGCCGCTCGCTGGCCGAGCTCTTCTACAAGCACGAGGAAGACCCGCTGAGCGGGACGGTCAACGACTGAGCCCGCCTTCGCACGCGCAAGAGCCGCTAAGGCGGGCGGCCGCGGTTGCCTGTCTACAACTCCTGTCCAACACCCCCGCGGGCACGGCGGCCCGCCGCTACCGGTGTTGGCGCGCTCTTGGTGGGACGGCTCTCCGAGCCGTCACGGCGCATCTACCGGCAGGGGCTCTGGCGGGCACAGCGGCACACCCGTTGTCCGCCCCCCACCGCGGCGCAAGTGGCCGAAGCCGCGGAACTTCGGGCGCGACAGAGGCAAGCGTCGTTGACGCCGTCGAGCGCCACCCGCCGCCTCGACGCGGTGGTTGACAACTTTGATATGCTTCCAATGATTAGTTCTATGGCCTTCAGAAGGCGAGTACGTGGACCGTGAGCGAGACGAGCACGACGAATCCGGACGGTTTGAGCGAACGGTTCTTCCGCTCGTCCGGCGGCGCCTATTCGGGCGGCGAGCGGATCGGCAACTACATTATCCGTGAAGCGCTCGGAGAGGGCGGCTTTGGGATCGTATATCGCGCCGAGCAGACGGCGCCCATCCAGCGTCAAGTCGCGCTGAAGGTCATCAAGCCCGGCATGGATTCGCACGCCGTGATCGCCCGCTTCGAGCAGGAGCGTCAGGCGCTGGCGGTGATGGACCACAAGCATATCGCGAAGGTGTTCGACGCCGGCCTCACCCACGACAGACGCCCGTACTTCGTGATGGAGTTCGTCAAGGGCGAGTCCATCACTGAGTTCTGCGATCGGCACAAGATGACGATCCGTCAGCGCCTGAGGCTCTTCCTCGGCGTGTGCGACGCGGTGCAGCACGCCCACATGAAGGGCATCATCCATCGGGATCTGAAGCCCGCGAACATACTGGTGGCCTACGACGCCGATGGAGAGCCGACCATCAAGGTCATCGACTTCGGCGTCGCCAAGGCCTTGAACCAGCGTCTGAGCGAGCGGACGATCTGCACGGAGCAGGGGCAGGTCATCGGCACGCCGGAATATATGAGCCCCGAGCAAGCCGAGATGAGCGGGCTCGACATCGACACGCGCAGCGACATCTACTCGCTCGGGGTTGTCCTGTACGGATTGCTGGCGGGGCTGCCGCCCTTCGAGCCGACGGCGCTTCGATCATCGCCCTTCAACGAGATCCAGCGGATCATCCGCGAGCAGAACCCGCCGAAGCCGAGCACGCGTGTCTCCAGCGCCGGTGAGGCGGCCGCTGCCTTCGCCAGGAAACGAGCCACCGACCCGCGCCTGCTCGCAGGATCGCTGCGCGGCGAGCTGGACTGGGTGGTGATGAAGTGCCTCGAGAAGGACCGGACGCGCCGCTACGACACGGCCAACGCGCTCGGGATGGAGATCCGCCGCCACCTGAACGACGAGCCCGTGCTCGCCCGGCCGCCGAGCGCGCGCTACCGGCTGTCGAAGTTTATCAGCCGACGCCGAGGGCCCGTGGCGGCCGGCGCCGCGATCGTGCTGCTGCTCGTGGGCGGGCTCATCGGCACGAGCACATTCGCGCTGCGCGCGCGAGCCGCCGAGGCGGACGCCAACCGGCGGGCGGACGAGCTTCAGCAGGCCGCGGACTTTCTCGAGTCGCGGCTCTCCTCCATCGATGCGCATCGCGTCGGCCTCGGCGTGCGGGACAGCCTTTTCGGGCAGCGTCGCCAACTCGTCGAGAGCACGGGGCAGGGCGACGGGGACATCCAGACGGCGCTGGCGGATCTGGAGCACGCGACAGCCGGCGTGAACTTTACGACGATTGCGCTGGACGCGTTGCGCGGCGAGTTCTTCGAGCGATCGCTCGAAGCGGTCGAGCGGGACTTCGGGGATCAGCCGCAGCTTCAGGCGCGCCTGCTTCAGGCGATGGGCAACTCACTGCGCGAGATCGGCCTCCTGCACATGGCGGAAGATCCCCTGCAAAGAGCGCTGAACATCCGACGCCAGGAGTTGGGGGAACAACATCCGCAGACACTCGCCACGGTCGGCGACCTTGCATATCTTCATCGACAGAACGGCGATTACAAGACGGCTGAGCGCCTCTACACTGAGACGGTCAATGGTCTGCGCCGCACGCTCGGCGATGAGCATCCCGAGACGCTCAAGAGAACGCGCGAGCTCGGCGCCGTATACTGGTACATGGGCCGCTATCGCCAAGCGGGAACGCTCTTTCGAGAGGCCCTCGCCGGCTTCCGACGTGTGTATGGAGACGAACATCCCGCGACGGTCGCTGCGATGGACAGCCTTGCGTGGTCGCTTGGGAGAGAGAATCGTTACGACGAAGCCAACGCCCTGTTGCGCAGTGTGCTCGCGGGGCGGCGACGCCTTCTCGGCGACGAGCACCCGAAGACGCTGGTTTCGATGCGGAATCTGGGAGGAGGGCTGGTCTGGAGAACATCATTCCCTGAAGCTGAAGCGCTCTTACGAGAATCGCTCGCCGGCATGAGTCAGCGTTTGGGCGCGGATCATCCGCAGACAATTCGCGCTACGGGAGCACTCGGCTGGCTGTACCTTACCCGGGGTCACCTCGCTCAGGCTGAGCGCTTTACGCGCGAGGCCTTTGGCAAGAGCCGCCGTCTCCACGGCGCAAATCATCGATTGACCATCGTGTATGGAAGAAATCGCGCCGTAGCGCTGAAGGAACTGGGGCGTTTCGGCGAGGCCGAATCGCTGATGCGCGAGTCGTTGGAAAGGGCGCTGCGAACGCTCGGACGCAGCCATCCGCAGACCTTATACACGATGAATAATTTTGGAACCTTTCTTGAACATATGGGGCGTTTGTCGGAAGCGGAAGCTCTCCTTCGAAAGACGCTGGGCCAGATGGAATCGGCCCTGGGGCTGAATAATGAAGATACGATTTTCTGCATGAGCAATCTGGGCAGGACGCTCCTCCGGCGAGGGCGACTCAGCGAGGCGGAGACGCTCTTGCGAGAGGCGCTGGAGAGAAGCCGGCGCGCACTCCCTAATCAAAATACGGAGACGATCGACACGAGCGAACTGCTGGGGCGGTCGCTGCGCGCGCAGGGACGCTTCGAGGAGGCAGCGCCCCTGCTGAAATCGGCGATGGATGTTCGCTTGCAACGCTACGGCGAATCGAGCTGGTACACCGTGGTCTCGATCTCCAGATACGGAGCGCTCCAGCGTGATTTGGGAAACCTTGACGAGGCCCTCAGGCTCGGCGCCATGGCGGTGGATCTCGGGCGGGCGCAGGAGGTCCGGAGTTGGCGTTTCGCGATGTGTCTGTCGGAGTATGCAAGCACACTGGCCGCTGTCGAGCGATTTGAAGAGGCGGAGAAGCTCGCCCTAGAAGCGCATGGGACACTGGAGGAGGTGTTCGGGAGCGAGGATCTCCGAACGCGACGAGTCGCTGAGCAGCTCGCAACGCTCTATTCGGCTTGGGATGATGCAGAGCCCCACGGAGGCTACGGCGCAAAAGAAGCGGTCTGGCGATCTCCGTCGCCTTCGGCCCCCGGCATGCCGTAACTGTTCCGCAGGCCCGCCCCGAATAGGCGCGCGGCTTGGATTGCTGTCCAAGCTTCATTTCCCGACGGTATGCGCGAAACAAATCGAGTCTTGGCCCGACGCTTCTGTGTCCGACCTCCCCCGAAAACTGAGCCAGGCGATGTGAGGGCCCCGATGACCTCCGCAGGAGCGTCAGGAGACTCTTGATGAAGCGTGAGCGGCACGCGCCCAAACAGATCATCGCGAAGCAGCGTGAGGCTGAGCCGATGCTCGCCGACGGGCGGCGCGTCGGGAAGGGCGTGCAACGCTTGGGCCTCCGCGATCAGACTTTCAACCGCAGGCGGAACCAGTACGGTGGGATGACATCGGGCGAAACCTGCCCGCTGAAGGCGTTCGAGCCGCAGGAGGCGCTGCTCTTCGCTTCCGGGAATGATGCGGGACTGAATATCTGGCAGCGCATCA
>CAYVIJ010000020.1:0-1999 GCA_964451515.1 uncultured Phycisphaeraceae bacterium
CGCCGCCATGCTCTGCCACGTCACCCCCCAGGAGCACCTGGGCCTGCCCAAGCGCGAGGACGTCAAGCAGGGCTGCATCGCCTACAAGATCGCCGCCCACTCCGCCGACGTCGCCCTGGGCATCCCGGGAACCCGCGACCGCGACGACGACCTCACCAAAGCCCGCGCCGCCCTCAACTGGGAGCGCCACTTCGAGCTCTCCTTCGACCCCGACACCGCCCGCGCCTACCACGACGAGGATCTCGACGTCGACACCGACTTCTGCGCCATGTGCGGCCACGACTGGTGCTCCGTCCGCATCAGCAAGGAGATCCAGGAGTTCGCCTCCGGCAAGGCCGAAGGCTTCGAACGCCGCGGCGGCAAGGACGGCTCGAAGATGGGCGCCCCCGCCATCTCCGCCGCCCTGACCCACGAGCAGCAGGAGATCCTCAAGCAGCGCGGCTACCTCAAGCCCGAGGAGATCCACCGCCTCGCCAGCAAGACCAAGCAAAAGGTCGGCGCGGACGAGGGCGAGAAGGCCGCCTGCCACTCCGACTACGTCGACGCCGAGGAGGCGAGGCGGATGCAGGAGGACGCCGCCACGTCTCCTTGAGCAGGGTTGCCACCCCATTCGGGAGGCCAAGCGGCGTGAAAAATCGGAGACCTCTGAGAGAACCGCCTCCCCCTGCGGAAAGGGCTGGGGTGAGGGGCTCTCCGATCCGAAATCGACGCCTCAGACTCAGGACGGTGGTCTGCTGCGCAATTGTTCAGAGGTCCCATCGGAAATTTCGCCCCGAGGATCCGAGTTGGACATCCTGTCGCGCCCGCGCGATCATCTCTCAAGGACCTCCAACGCTCCCGACCCCGGAGACTCGATATGAAGAACCGCGCCCCGCTCCTCGCCCTCGGATGTGTCATCGCGCTCGCAGCCCCTGCTGCGGCGCAGGATGCTCGGGATGCTCCTGAGCCGAACGGACCGCCGCCGGGCATGATGCGCGCGCCCGAGATCGACCCGAAGACCGATGAGGTGCTCATTCACATCGAAGGCGCCACGACCGCGACCGAAGCGCAGATGGCGGAAATCATCGAGCTCTACACCGCGCTCCGGAAGCAGCAGATGCAAATCGCCCGCGAGATGATGATGCAGGCGATGCGAAGCGCCCGCGCCCCCGACGCCGCCCGCCCCAAGCGAGACGACGCCGAGCCACAGAAAGGCCCCGCACGCGACCGCATGGGCGCGATGATCGAAGCGCTCAACGAGCGCATCCAACCGCTCAACGAAAACTTCTTCGAAAATGCGCGCCGCATCTTTGACGGCCGGCAGCAGCAGCTCTTCGACGCCTGCCTGACGGACGTCGACCTCTCGCCACAGATGTTCTCCCCCCGCGCATCGCGCGGACAAGGCGGCAACCTCGATCCCGAGAGCGGCCCGGCTGTTGGCGAGGAAGCGCCCAACTTCACCCTCAGCGACATCGATGGCGAGACGCTCGCGCTCGCCGACCTCCGCGGCAAACCCGTCGTGATCGAGTTCGGCTCCTACACCTGCCCCATCTTCCGAGGCAAGATCAACGCCTTCGAGGAGCTCCAGAGCCAGTACGGTGACGCCGTCCACTTCCTCCTTGTCTACACCCAGGAGGCGCACCCGATCGACGGCGGGGAGATCCCCGCGCAGACCAGAAACGGAATCGTCATCAAGCAGCACACCTCCTTTGACGATCGCCTGACGTGCGCAAAGCGCACGCGCGACGAGCTCGGCGTCACAACGCGCATCCTCGTCGACGACATCGATTCCACCGTGACCAGGCAGTACGCCGGGCATCCCAACCGCGGGTACATCCTTGACAGCGAAGGCAAGGTGCTCTCGAAGCAGGTGTGGATCAACGTCGATCAGACCCGCCGGGCGCTGGAGGAGCGCCTCGGAACGGCGGACATGGGCTCCTGACCCTTCTCGCGGGTCTGAACGAAGAAACGCAGCCTCTGAACAACCCCCTCTTTCTCCGGGAGAGGACCGGGGTCAGGG
>CAYVIJ010000020.1:2099-43918 GCA_964451515.1 uncultured Phycisphaeraceae bacterium
AGGGGCTCTCCGATCCGAAATCGACGCCTCAGACTTACGACAATGGCCTGTTGCGCAAGTGTTCAGAGACCCCAATCGATTGTTCCCCAGCGCCGCAGCCCCCGAAGCCGCCGCCGCCATCCCCGCCCTGAGCCCCCCTACGCTCTCCAATGAGACCCACCAGGCGCCCCATCGCCCGCCAGGCTCTGCCGGCTCTTTTCCTTCTCACACTGACGCTACCCCTCGCTTCGGGCTGCTACAAGCGCGTCGTCCGCGCGGAGGGCATCGGCGCCGAGGCCCGCTATGACGTGCAGCGCCAGGTTCCCACTGAACGTCCCCTGCTCGCGCCCCTCTTCGGGGATTTCAGCGACGTCGGACAGAACGGCGTCGCGAACGACCCCGGGGAAGACCCCTGGGAGGGCTGAAACCACCTCGAAAGCTCTTCCCATCGCAGGTCGATGGATTTTGTGCGAGGTTGAGGTACCATATCCGCGATAGAAGTCCGCCCGACCGTTGGGCGGCTGCTCAGGACCGATCGACCGCGCCCGAGTCCGCACCGGTTCCTTGTTCCAGTTCCTCGGGCAAAGGTCAGCAGCGAAGATGAAGAAGCTGTATGTCGGTAATCTCCCGTTCAGTGTCAACGATTCGGCGCTGAAGGAGATCTTCGAGCCTCACGGAGAGGTTCTTTCCGCAAATGTGATTACGGATCGTGAGACGGGCCGCTCCCGCGGCTTCGGCTTTGTCGAGATGGACGGCTCCGACGCGGACGCCGCCGTCGAGGCGCTCAACGGCCAAGCCATCGAGGGTCGCCCGCTTGTCGTCAACGAGGCGCGCCCGCGCGCCGATCGTGGCGGCCGCGGCGGCGGTGGTGGGTTTGGCGGCGGCGGCGGCGGCGGTGGTCGTCGCGGCGGCGCCCGCGGCGGCTGGTGATTGCCATCATCCTGAGTTGATCGACTGATCAGCCAAGCGCCCCGTCTTTCGGCGGGGCGTTTTTCATGCGCTTTTCGCGTTCCGCTTTGCTTCGCACCGCCCCGACGCGCACGCCTCGTCAGCGCGACCGGTGAGGCGCAAGCGATGCCGTGCGAACCAGCGATACAACGCGTCGAAAATCGGACGAATCACAGGCCAGCGCGTCGGCGCCCACAACCACCCCCACCCGACCGCGCCGTACGCCCGGCGGAAGACTTCAACCCCCTCAACCACCGTCCCGTCCGGCAGCACGCCGTGAATGCGGTCCATGACGTCCTGCTGCGTGCGACCGTAGCGGGACGCATCGAAGTCAGCGCTCGCGATATCCTCCTCAGCCAGCCGCCCGCGCCCGCGATCGAGCCTCCGCAACAGATCGCCCTCGAGCCGGCAGAGCGGGCACTCGCCGTCGATGAGGATCTTGAATCGCCAGGATGTCTCCGCGGCCTGCTTCACACAGCTTATTTCGTCATCCTGCCGAGCCGGATGCAGGCTGCCGCCCCTTTACGATCCGCTCGACTCGCGCCGCGCAGCGACGCGGACTTTCGCGGACCTCATGCTCCCACAGCCGGACCACCCGCCACCCCTGCTCCGTCAGCTCCCGTGTCACCCGCTCATCGCGGGCCATGTTGCGGCCGATCTTTTTCCACCAGTACGCCGTGTTGCTGGAGGGGCGTCGGCAGTGCTCCGGGCAGCCATGCCAGAAGCAGCCATCGACGAACACGGCCACATGCGCGCTCGTGAACACCACGTCCGGCGAGCCCGCGAGCCGCCGCCGCAGGCTGTAGCGGAGCCCCCGCCTGTGCAGCTCCGAGCGCAGCAGGCGCTCGCAGGACGTGTCGCGCGACTTCACCCGCCGCATCGTCTCGGACCGCGCCGCCTTCGAGCGGTCATCAGCCATCATCCAATGACGACGAGGCGGCACGTCCGCCCCTCCCATGTGAAATCCGCGTACCGGAACTCGAGATCCGACGACGGCGGCAGTTTCAGCCGATAGACATCCGGCGAGACCTTCCGAAGATACAGACCGGGCGTCAGCTCCCCCATCGGCATGCGCGACAGGAACTTCACCAGCTCCTCGCGATGCTTCAGCAGGAAATCGATCGCCTCCTCCGGCTCGCGCCCCCGATCGAGATACTCCATCTTCGTGCGATCGCTCAGAAGCTGCTCGTAAAAGGCCTCGAGATCATTCTCCAAGAGCCCGCGCCACAGATGCCGGACGACATGACGCGGCGAGTCCGAGACGAGCGTCACCGTCCCATCCTCGTGCTCGATGACAAGCTGCTGCCCATCCATCGGCCCCGCCGCCGACCGCCCGCGTCCCGCCCGCCGAGTCGACCCGCCATCCTCTTCTTGGGCGCCCCCGTGCTGCGCGCCGGGGACATCGTGCAGAATCCCGCGCACATCAACGATGCGCTCCTCCCAGGTGCAGCCGCACACGCAGGCGAACACCGCCAGAGCCGCCGTCAGCCCCCGCGCGCCCCTCATGCCGGCGCTCCCTCGTGCACAGGCTCCGTCTCCACCTCGCGCGCCCCGCGCCGCAGCAGATCGTGCGCGCAGAACGCGTCGGACGGATCCGGATGATCGGAGCGACCGTGACACCCGCGCGTCTCGGCGCGCCAGAGAGCCGATCGCGCCGCCAGCGCGCCGATGAGAAGCATGTTCTGCGTCTCCCAACCCGCCGGTTCGTCGAAGATCTTGTCCAGCGTGTACCGCGCCCAGAAATCGATCATCTCCACCACATCCGCCAGCTTCGCCCCGCGTCGCTCCACGCCGACGTTCCGCCACATCGCCGAGCGCAGACTCGAGCGCACGTCCGACAGATCCAGCTCCCCCCGATCCGACAGCGGAATGTCGGAGATGATCTGCATCGGCGATGAGCGAGGACCGTCGCCCGGCGCGCCGGCGCCCGGAGCCGCCTCCCCAGCGGCCCGCCCCGCACGCTCGCCCAGCGCGAGCCCCTCCAGCAGCGAATTGCTCGCCAGCCGGTTCGCCCCGTGCAGCCCCGAGCACGCCGCCTCCCCCACCGCGAAAAGCCCGGGCACGCTCGTTCGCCCATCCACGTCCGCCCGCACGCCCCCGATCATGTAATGCGCCGCCGGACGCACCGGAATCAGATCCCGCGCCGGATCAATCTCGAAGCTGCGCAGCTTCGCCGCGATGCCGGGAAAGCGCGTCGCGAAGTTCTCCACGTCCCGCGCATTGAGGTACACCTTCGTGTCCCCCGTCCGCTTCAGATGCCGGACGATCGCCCGGCTCACCACGTCCCGCGGCGCCAGCTCCGCAAGCGGATGCGCCTCGGGCATGAACCGGTTCCCATCGCGATCCACCAGCGTCGCGCCCTCGCCGCGCACCGCTTCGCTGATCAGCGACCGGCTCGAGCCCGCCACGTACAGCGTCGTCGGGTGGAACTGCATGAACGCCATATCCGCCAGCGCCGCGCCCGCTCGATGCGCCATGGCCAGCCCGTCGCCCGTCGAGAGCGCCGTATTCGTCGTCTCGCGCCACACGACCCCGCCGCCTCCCGACGCCAGAATCGTCGAGCGCGCCCAGATGATCTGGAGCCCGTAGCGCGGATGATGCGTGATCGCCCCGAGGCAGGGCGAGCCCGTCTGCGCCGACGGGGTCAGCAGATCCAGCGCAAAGCACGTCTCGAAGATGCGAATTCCCGCCGTTCGCCGCGCCCGCGCCGCCAGCACGCGCATGAGCTCGCGCCCCGTTGCATCTCCATCAGCATGCAGAATGCGACGGCGTGAATGCCCGCCCTCGCGCGCCAGATTGATCGCGCCCGACTCATCCACATCCGCCCGCAGCCCCCAGTCGAGCAACTCCGCCACACGCTCGGGCCCGCGCTCCGCCACCTCCCGCACCACCGGCTCATCGCACAACCCCCCGCCCACCGACAGCGTGTCCCCGATGTGCTGCTCAACCGAGTCCTCTGATTCCATCACCACCGCCACGCCCCCCTGCGCCCACTCCGTGTTGCACTGCTCCAGCGAACCCTTCGCCAGAACGATCACTTCCCCGTGCGCCGCCGCAGCGATCGCCGCGCGCAGACCCGCGACCCCCGCCCCGATCACCAGCGTGTCCGTGAAGATCTGCGGCAGCAGCGACGCCCGGAAGGGAATCAGATAGCGGCGTTCGTCGAGGCTCGCGTGCATCGTCGCTCCGGATGACCCCCCTCCGAGACACCCTCCCGCGCGACCCCCTCCTCCAGAGGCGCAAGCCTCCACATTCGATGATACACCCCCGCCCTCCCTACCATGGCGGCCATGTCGGACGCAGCCCCATTCGCCCCCGAAGACCATGGCGGACGCACCCTCGCCCTCCGCATCGTCACCATGCCCCGCGACACCAACCCCTACGGCGCCATCTTCGGCGGCGTCATCCTCTCCTACATCGATCAGGCGGGGTTCGTCGAGGCTCGCAAGCACGGCGCCCACCGCTGGGTCACCGTCGCCATGGATCGCGTCGAGTTCAAGGCCCCCGTCCACGTCGGCGACATCGTCAACCTCTACACACGCGCCATCCGCTTTGGCTCGACAAGCGTCACCGTCGAGATCGAGGTCGAGGCGGAGCGCCGCTTCACCATCGAGACCGCCGCCGTCACCGCCGCCACATCCGTCATGGTCGCCGTCGACAAGAACGGCAAGCCCATCCCCTTCCGCTCCGAGCCAACGATCTACGAGCAGGAAGACATGCCGTGAGCGCTCAGCCAGCGCGACTTCTCGTCCTCCTCTCCGGCGGCGGACGCACGATGGCCAATCTCGCCCGCGCGATCGAGGCGAACAACCTCAACGCGGCCATCGCCGCTGTCGTCGCCTCCCGCCCCTGCGCCGGAATCGACCGCGCGCGGGAGTTGGGTCTGCCCGCCTCGATCGAGCCGGGTGATCTGCCCGCCGATCGGCTCGAACGCCTCGTCGCGGAGACGCGGGCCGACTACGTCGTCCTCGCCGGGTATCAGCGCCTGCTGCCCATCCCGCCCGCACTGCGCGGGCGCATCACCAACATCCATCCCGCTCTGCTCCCCTCCTTCGCGGGCAAGGGCATGCATGGCTGCGCCGTCCACGAGGCCGTCCTCGCCGCCGGGTGTAAGGTCTCGGGCTGCACCGTCCACCTCTGCGACGAGCGATACGACACCG
Source organism: uncultured Phycisphaeraceae bacterium (assembly GCA_964451515.1). Classification (GTDB taxonomy): domain Bacteria; phylum Planctomycetota; class Phycisphaerae; order Phycisphaerales; family UBA1924; genus CAYVIJ01. Next base: position 7,187 of record CAYVIJ010000020.1, read on the forward strand.
GGCCCATCCTGGTCCAGAAATGCTGCCCCGTGCGCGAGGATGACACGCCCGAGAGCCTCGCCCAGCGCGTTTTCCGACTCGAATGCGAAGCGTATCCCGAAGCCCTGCGGCTGCTCATCGGCGGGCGGGTGTCGATCGAGGGCCGGCGCGCGCGAATCATTCAGGCGTTGTGACACACACCAGCCTCCTCCATCTGCTGCTCTCGCTCTTCCTCGCTGCGGGCGCGCCCGCCTCGCCCGAACCGCCTCCCGAAGAGCTTCAGGAGCAGGCCACCCAAGCCTTCGACTCCGAGGACTTCGCCGCGGCCGCGCATGCGCTCGAGCGACTCCTCGAGGAGAACCCGGACTCCCCGCCGGCGCTCTACAACCTCGCCTGCTCTCAGGCGCAACTGGGCGATGTCGCCGCCGCGGAGGAGACGCTGATCGACGCCATCTCCCACGGCTTCATCGACTTCCACCACATGGCGCGGGATCCGCATCTCGCGCCGCTGCACAGAAGGGAGACGTTCGAGACGATCCGGATCGGCTGGCGCGACCTCCTCGATGCGCGCGCGGACGCCAACATGGAGGCGGCCAAGCGCATCTTCGACAGCCGCTATCTCTTCCGGCGCGACGAATCGCTGCGCCTCATCTTCGCCGCCGCGTTCGACGAGATCACCTTCGAGCAAGCGCGGACGGAGATCGAGCGTGTCGCGACGTGGGCCTTCCAGACGCTCTTCCCGAACCTCGGGCCCGATCAGGGAGAGGACCCGACGCCCGATCCCTGGGTGACGGTCATTCTCCCGGCGCCGGAGGACTTCATGCGCATGTCCCCCGCCGCCAACGTCGGCGGCTTCTACGACCACGATCGCCGCCGACTCGTCAGCCAGGACGTCGGCCCGAGCTTCCGGCACGAGTTCTTTCACGTCCTGCACTGGCGCGACATGACGCGCCGCGGGCAGAAGCACCCGGACTGGATCATGGAGGGTCTCGCCTCCGTCGTCGAGGACATCGAGGTCGCGCCCGACGGCGGGCTCGTCCCCGCGCCCTCCTGGCGGACGAACATCGTCAAGCGTCTGGAGCGGGCCAACCGCCTACTCTCCTTCGAGCAGCTCTCGACGATGGACCGTCGGCGCTTCGTGACGCGCCGCCCGAACGCGCACTACGCCCAGGCGCGCGCCGTCATGATGTACCTGTTCCACGTGGAACACCTGGGCGCCTGGTACCAGGCCTACGTCGAGGGCTACGACGAGGACCCGACGGGGCTCACGGCGCTGCGGTCCGTCTTCGACGAGCCCCTGGAGGAGATCGAGCGCCGCTACCGCGCGTGGATCCGCGAGCTGCCCGAGGCGATCGAGGAGCTGAGCCCGGGCATGGCGAGCCTGGGCGTCGTGGTCAGCCCGGGTCGGGGCGACGGCCCGAGGATTCAGCAGATCCCCCCGGGCTCGGAGGCGCGCCGCGGCGGGCTCCGTCTGGGAGACGTGATCGAGGCGATCGACGGCGTGGCGACGCGCACGACGCAGGACATCCTCCGCGCCGTCGCCGATCGCCGCCCGGGCGAGGTCGTCGATGTGGCGGTGCGCCGGGGGACCCGCCGTCTCACGCTGCAAGTCGAGCTGATCGAGGCGGAATAAAGCCGGGCGAAGCGATCGCGGGGGCCGGACCGATGGAAGGGGGGACGGTCGCCGTCATAGAGTCTTTCATCGGATCGATTCCGGAGGGGGCGGGCGGCGCGCCGAAGGCGGCGGCGGACGGCGGCAGATCGGTCAAATATGGCGCGAAAACGCAACGAGAACCATCCACGAACGTTTTGGGCCGACTTCAAGCTCTTCTTCCTGCGAGGGCTGGCGATCCTGCTGCCGTCGGTGTTGACGCTGTGGATTCTGGTGATGGCGTATCGCTTCGTCGAGACGTACGTCGCCGAGCCGATCAACGCGGGCATCCGCACCGGGGTTCTCTACGTCGTCCCTCGAGCGTTCGAGGATGGAGAGCTTCCCGCCTGGTTCAAGGTCGAGCCCAGCCAGATCGAGCGGGCCAACGCCCAGCGCGTCAACCAGGGCCTGCGTCCGCTGAGCGAGGGCGCGATGCGCACGGAGCTGCGGGGGCAGCAATTCCGCGCCGTGTGGGATCAGCACTGGTACCTGCGGGTGGTCGGACTAATCGTCGCGGTGATTTTGATCTACTTCGCGGGTCTGCTGCTGGGCGGCTTCATCGGAAGACGGCTCTACATGCGCGTCGAGCAGGGGTTTGCGCGGATCCCGCTCTTCAAGAGCGTCTATCCCCATGTGAAGCAGGTGGTGGACTTCCTCTTCGCGCAGGATGAGCGCAAGCCCGCGTTCCAGAACGTGGTGCTGGTCGAATACCCGCGCAAGGGAATCTGGACGGTGGGCCTGATGACGGGCGCGTCGATGAAGGACATCGAGGCGACGGCGGCGGGCGACTGCGTGACCATCTTCATCCCCTCCAGCCCCACGCCCTTCACGGGGTACACCATCACCGTCCGCAAGGAGGACACGATCGAGCTGCCGATCACCATCGACGAGGCGCTGCGCTTCGTCGTGACGGGGGGCGTCCTCGTTCCGGAGCGCCAGGCTGTGAGCGAGGAGCAGCTCGAGGCGAGGCGGCGGGCGGGCGACTTGGCATCGGCGGCCCCGGGGGCCATGATGGCGTCCTCAGGACCGACGACGCCTCCACCGCCCGAGGGGGAGTCGCCCGGGCCGCCGCCCGAGGAGGACCCTGATCAGGCGGACGATGGCGATGAGCCGGCGGCGGCCGGCGATCGCGCCGAGCGCGGCGGCTGACCCCCACGGTTCTGAGGCGAACACAGACACCACGCCGTCTCATCGGCGGCGTCGGAGGAGCAAAGGAGACCCCATGCGGATTGAGGTGACGGGACGGAACCTTCAGGTCACGGACGCGATGCTGGAGCACGCGGAGAGCAAATGCCAGAAGCTCTTGAAGTTCTTCGACGGCGTGATGGAGATCGAAGTCGTTCTGGAGAAGGTCGAGCATGATGAGTTCAACGCCGAGCTGGTCGTCGATGTCGTGAAGCACGATCCCTTCGTCGCCCACGACAGGGGGCCGAACATCTACAACTGCATCGACCACGCCGTCGAGAAGATGTCCCGGCAACTCAAGGACTTCAAGGAGAAGCTGCGAGCCAAGCACTGACGCCGCCAGACGGCCACAACCGAGGATCCACATGAAGCTTCAGGAGATCGTCCACGACAACGCCATTCTTCCCGACCTCGAGGCGACCGAGCGCGACGCCGTCGTCGGCGAGCTCATCGACGCGCTCATCAGCACCGGCGCCGCCGCGTCCGAGCTTCGGCAGGAGTTGATCGACGCGGTGCTCGAGCGGGAGCGAAAGGGATCCACCGGGTTCGGGCGCGGCGTCGCCGTCCCGCACGTCAAGCATGAGTCCGTCGAGCGCATCGCCGCCGCGGTCGGTCTGAGCCAGAAGGGCGTCGACTTCAACTCGCTGGACAAGCAGCCCGTCTACAGCGTCTTCCTGCTGCTCAGCCCCGTGGACAAACCGGAGGAGCATCTCCAGGCGATGGAGATCATCTTCAAACATCTCAGCCAGGACACGTTCCGCCGGTTCCTGCGGCAGGCGACCAACGTCGAGGAAGTCCGCACGCTCCTGGAGGAAGCCGACAGCCAGCGCCTCGCCGGCTGACCGCGCCCTCCCGTCCCTCACCTCTCCCCCGCCCCACCACGGAGCGACCGTGTCCAGCCGCGCCTCCACGACCGTCGTCATTCAGAACCGGCTCGGGCTGCACGCCCGCCCGGCGATGACGTTCGTCGACCGCGCGAGCGAGCATGAGGCCTCCGTCACCGTTCACGGCAACGGACAGACCGTCGACGGCAAGTCGATCATGCAGATGCTCATGCTCGCGGCGACGCAGGGCTCCGAGCTACGCATCGAGGCGGAGGGCCCCGACGCCGAGGAGGCCGTGCGCAATCTGGAGAAGCTCGTGGCCGACAAGTTCGGCGAGGAGTAGACGACGCGAGCCTCAGACGAAGGCGGGTCGGCGCAGCGGCTCCTCGGCGGGCGACGCCGATGTCGCCAACTCCCGATCGTCAACGCGCCGGATCTCCGCGCCCAGCGCACGAAGCGTCTCGTCCAGCCGCTCGTAGCCTCGATCGAGGTGGTACACCCGCAGAACGTGCGTGGTCCCCTCCGCCGCCAGTCCGGCGAGCACAAGCCCGGCGGAGGCGCGCAGATCGCTCGCCATCACGGGAGCCCCGACCAGCCGTTTGACGCCGCTGGCCACCACCGTCGGCCCCTGCCGGAAGAGGCGCGCGCCCATGCGCACCAGCTCAGCCACGTGCAGAAACCGCTCAGGGAAGATCTTTTCGGTGACCACGGAGTTCCCGTCCGCGAGCGTCAGAAGGGCCATGAGCTGGGCTTGCAAATCGGTCGGGAACCCGGGATGCGGCTGCGTCGTGACCTGCACCGCGGAGAGCGTGGGCGACGCCGCCACCTCGCATGAGGCGCGCATGGGATCGAGATCCGCAGCGCGCACATGCATTGGCGCCACTTCGACGCCGATCTGATCCAATCGATCCGTCACCGCCATCATCGCGTCGAGCGGGCAGTTCTCGAGCAGGACTCGGCCCCTGGTGATGGCGGCGGCCATCATCATCGTCCCGGCTTCGATCCGGTCCGGGAGGACGCGATGCTCCGCGCCGTCGAGGGCCTCGACGCCGTCGATCGTGATGCGAGGCGTCCCCGCTCCTTCGATGCGCGCGCCCATCGCGCGCAGAAGATTCGCCAGATCGACGATCTCGGGCTCGCAGGCGGCGGACTCGATGATCGTGCGCCCCTCCGCGAGGGTCGCGGCGGACATGATGTTGGCGGTGCCCAGAACGGTGGACCCGAAGGGTCCGCCAAGGAAGATGGTGGCGCCTTGAAGGCGCCCGCGTCCGCCCTCGGGGGCGGAGACGACTATGTCGCCCGACTCGAGACGGACGGTGGCGCCCATCGCCTCCAGCCCGCGCAGATGCAGATCAACGGGGCGGTCGCCAATCGCGCAGCCCCCCGGCATGGCGACGCGGGCGACGCCGCGACGGGCGACGAGCGGCCCGAGGACGCAGACGCTCGCCCGCATGGTGCGCACGATCTCGTATCGGGCGTGGGTGGCGGCGGCGTCGACGGAGCGGAGCGTGAGCCTTCGTCCGATGGAGCGCCGGGGCGCGGCGTCGCCCTCGGGGGCGGAGCTCTCGACGGGCTCCGTCGCCGAAATGTCGACCCCCAGCTCCTCCAGGAGGCGCGCCATGCTCGCCAGGTCCGAGAGGCGCGGGGCGTCGATAAGGGTGATGGGGTCGTCGGTCAGCAGGGCCGCGGCCATCTCAGGCAGCGCCGCGTTCTTGGAACCGTTGATGACCACTCGCCCGCTGAGGCGGCGGCCTCCCTCGATGACGAAGGCGTCCATTGCCGCTCCCTTTCGATCAGGAGTCGTCTTGGGCCCGCCCTCGAGCCGCCTGTGAAGAGCGGAGGAAGGCGGGAGTCCATCCATGGCGTGCCCGGGGCGCGTCGCGGCGTCCGAGGGCAGTCCGAATATACACGCCGCGAGGGCGCCTCACGACCTGTCATCGGCGAGACGACCGCCCATCCGGCACAGCTTCACGCTCGGGCTCCAGCTTTCCCCTCTCCCCGCTTGGTGGCGTGGGGCGGAATCGTACGGTGGTGTGTGGCACGCACAGGGAGCCGATTGCGGCGGCGGCAGACGTGGCCGCCGGATTTACTGAGGAGTCAGCAACCATGAATCGCAAGTCAGCTTTCGACAAGGCGATGACGGCCCTCGGCCTCACGACCGCCGCCGGACTCGTCTTCTTGACCTTTCCGCGCCCGGCCGCGGGATCGGGATCGGAGGAGTTCGGCTCAGGCGGCTCGGGGGTGGTCGACCCCGATCTGCTGCCCGAGTCGATCGAGCTTACGGGGGTGGTGCGCGATTTCCGGGAGCGGAGCGTCGATGGCGGCCATCCCGACTTCGAGCGCAAGCCGGATAGCGGATTCGGGCATTACATGGGGATCGTCGCGGACGAATTGGGCGAGGACGGCAAGCCCGTGTTCAACTCGCGGGGGAGCAAAGTCTCCTCGAACTGGCGCGACGCCGACGGGCGGAACATCATCAGCCCGAAGGACTACATCGAGCCGCGCTCGGGCGACAGCGCGGGCTCGCTGGGGTCAGGGAGCGGGGCGATCGAGGGGCAGTCGCAGTTTCCCGACTGGTTCCGGGACAACCCGGGGATGAACGCCTCGACACCGCTCACGCTGACGCTGGTGCGCGAGGAGGGGAGCAGCGTGTACGTCTTCGATGATCGCGAGGACCCGCTGTACTCGGATCTGGGCGGCTTCTTCCCGATCAACGGGGCGCTGTTCGGAAACTCCGCGGGCGAGAACAAGAACTTCCACTTCACGTTCGACCTCGCGACCGAGTTCACATATCAGGAGGGCGCGGGACACACGTTCACCTTCGTGGGCGACGACGACGTGTGGGTGTTCATCGACGACAGGCTGGTGATCGACCTGGGCGGCGTGCACTCGCGCGTCAGCCAGACGATCGAGCTGGACCGCCTGAACTGGCTCGAGGACGGCCAGAAGTACAACCTGCGCTTCTTCTTCGCCGAGCGGCACCGCACGCAGTCCAACTTCCGCATCGAGACCACGCTGTATCTGCGCAACGCCGAGCTTCCCGCCGTCTCCGCGATGTACGACTGACCCGGAGGGAGTTTCTCCACGACGACTGTTCGTTTCCGTGGCTTCGGACTTCGAGGGGAAGCCTCCAACCACGCCGGCGCCCGAGCCGCTCGTTCGGCTCGGGCGCTGTTTTTTTGGATGATCCGGGCGCTCAGCGGCGCGCGCCGACCCACGCGTCGTAGCCGCCTTCGTAGTAGAAGACGTTCCTGTAGCCGGCTGCGATGAGCCGCTTGCTCACCGCCAGGGCGGAGGCGTCGCCCGGGTTGGCGCCGTAGACGACGATCGGGCGGCGCTTGCCGAAGGGCACGCCCTCGGCGCGCGGCCCGATCTTCGCCAGCCGAAGGTTGATCGCCCCCGAGATGTGCCCCGTCGCGAAGGCTTCGGGCTCGCGGGCGTCGATCAGCGCTGTGTCGTCGCGCTCCACCCGGCGGGTCATCTGCTCGGAGGAGAGGCGTTCGACGACGTCGTCGGTGATGGGCGTGGCGCATCCGCCCGGGATGACGCCGAGGCCCGCGAGGGAGAGCGCGAGAGACGCCCGGACGAAGTCCGAACAGATTCTCCTGAGATATCGTTGATGCATGGACGATCAGAATAACGGGTGGGGCCAGCCTGTTTTTCCATGCGGGCGCGGCGCCTGCGCCCTGGCCGCATCCGGAGGCGGCGGCGGGGCGAAAGAGCACCCATGCGGTCGCGAATCCGAAACCTGACGCCGCCCCGCCCGTACCGTCTTGTGCGACGACCGACTCGGAGCCACGCACTTATGAAGCCACTGTCCGCCGCGATTTTGACACTGGTGGCCCTGCCCGCGTCCGTCGCAGGGGGTCCATTCGACGCGGAGGAAGCGGAGCCGACGGCGGAGTCGCTGGCTGTCCCGGCGCTGGTGTCGGAGACGAGGGCCATCCCGGCGTCGGGCGAGTTCTCAATCGCCATCCATTTCGACATCGAGCCGGGCTGGCATCTGTACTGGAAGAACCCGGGGGACACCGGGGCGCCGATGGCGATCGATCTCGATCTGCCGGAGGGGCTCGTCGCGGGCGATGTGCGCTGGCCGGCGCCGCGCCGGTATCTCCATGCTGGGTTGCTCGATTACATCCATGAGGATGAGTTGACGCTGGTGATTCCGATTCACGTCGAGTCGCCGCCCGCGAGTCCGGCGGAGATGAGCGTCGATCTGGAGTGGCTGGTGTGCAAGGACATGTGCCTGGCGGGGTTCGGCACGCTCGATCTCACGATGCCTGTGGCGGATTCGCGCAGCGCCGTCGAGGCGAGCGATGCGTCGCCCCTTTTCGACCGAGCGCGCGCCCAGTGGCCCGAGGCGATCGACGCGACGGCGCTGGACGCTCCGGTGCGAGCGGAGTGGCGCGGCGAGACGCTGACGCTGCGGGCGTCCGGGGCGGAGGCGATCGAGTGGTTTCCCGCTTCGCCGAGCGCGGCCCAGCCGCCGTCCATCGACGAGCAGGGTGCGGCGTCGGGGGGAACGCTTCGGATCGCCTATCCTCCCGCGGTTCGGGACGCGGATCGCGTGACGGGGGTGGCGCGGGTTGTCCGCGGCGGCGCGGAACACACGTACGAGATCGTATTGCCGCCCCCGAGGGGAGGCTGAGGCCGACGGCGCTCAGGTCCGTCTCGGAGGGCCGCGGCCTGTTTGACATTCGCTTCAGTGAGACAGATCAACCATGTATGGAAGGAGAACTTCACCCATGAAGACTCGCACTCGCACACTGTTCGCCGGACTCACGACCGCTTTCGCCCTGGCGCTGGGGGCGGTGGCCATCAACAGCCCCGCCATCGCCGATGACCACGGCCAGCAGACGGAAGCCGAAGTCGGCAAGAAGGCGCCGGACTTTGAGTTGACGGACATCTTCGGCAAGACGCACAAGCTCAGCGACTACACGGAGGAGGGCAAGGTCGTCGTCCTCGAGTGGTTCAACCCCGACTGCCCTTTCGTCGTGAAACATCATTCGCTGAACAAAACGATGTATGATCTGTACACGGAGCACTCGGACAACGGCATGGTGTGGCTGGCGATCAACTCGGGCGCCCCGGGCAAGCAGGGCGCGGGCCTCGAGCGCAACCGTCGGGCGCACAAGGAGTACGGGATCGAATATCCGATTCTGCTCGATGAGTCCGGGACCGTCGGGCGGATGTATGGCGCCAAGACCACGCCGCACATGTACATCATCGATAAGGACGGCGTCCTGCGCTACGCGGGCGCGATCGACAACAACCGCAGCGCGCGGCAGCTCGGCGAGGTGAACTACGTCGAGCAGGCGCTGGGCCAGTTGCTTGCCGGCAAGCCGATCTCGCAGACGACGAGCCGGCCCTACGGCTGCTCCGTGAAGTACGCGTACTGATTTTCGGGAGATCTTTGACTCACCCAAACGGGCCGGCCTTCGGGCCGGTCCGTTTTTTTGCGCGCGGGGCGCGCTCTTTATGAGCCCGGCGCCACGCCCGAGCCCTCGCCATCGAGCGCCCGCCGCATCGCCCCCTCCACCAGGAGCTCGACGGGGTTGTAGGTTGGCAGGGCGCATCGCTCGGAGCCGAGCAGCAGGGGCGTCTCGGTCGAGCCGAGGATGACCCCTTCCGCCCCGCGCTTCGCGAGGCGGTCGATGGCGTGGAGGAGGCGTTTGCGCGATTCGGTCTGCACGTCTCCGCGGACGAGTTCGGCGAAGATGATCCGGTCCAGCGCGTCCGCCTCAGACTGCTCGGGGGCCAGGACTTTGATTCCGTGGAGGCCCAGCAGGGACTGATAGACGGAGCCGTTCATGACGAGCTTGGTGCCGATGACGCCCACGCAGCGGCGCCGATCCTCGCAGACCTGCCGGCAGACCAGATCGATCATGCTCAGCCAGGGGGGCAGATCGGGGCTTTCGGCGAAGTGCATGGCGTAATGGGCGACGTTGTCGGGGAGGATGCAGAAGTCGACGCCCGCGGCCTTGAGCGTCTCCGCGGACCAGCGGAGCAGGGTTCCGACGCGCTCCCAGTCGCCATCCCGGATCGCGTCGAGATAGGTTGCGAAGGGGAGGTTGTGCAGGGTGATGAGCGGGCGTCGGGCGGCGTCGTCGACCTGCGAGGCGCGCTTGGCGATCTGCGTGTAGCAGAGCGCCGAGCCCTCGGGACTGACGGCCACGATGCCGATGTGCTGCGACAAGGCGTGCTCCAGACTCTCCGACGCGGATCGAGCCTTCCCATGCTCCGCGGCACGCCGCCCGGAGTCAAAGCGCAGCCCTGGTCAACCGCCTCCTACAGTCCGCCATGGCTGATTCAACCCCGCCCGTCGCGATTGTCACCGGCGCCGGAACCGGCATTGGAAGCGAGACCGCCCTGCTGCTCGCCCGCGAGGGACATCACGTCGTCCTCGCCGCCCGCCGGCGAGCTCCGCTGGAGGAGGCCGCCCGCGCGATCGAGGCGTCGGGCGGCCCCGATGCCATGGTCCGTCCGACGGACATCGCCGATCCGGGGGAGGCGCGGGCGCTCGTCGAGGAGACGATCGAGCGCTTCGGGCGGCTGGACGTTCTGGTGAACAACGCGGGCGTGGCGCCGCTCGATCCGATCGAGCAGACCAGCGAGCAGACGCTGCGGCAGGCGTTCGAGATCAATGCGCTGGGCCCGGCGCGGCTGATCATCGCGGCGTGGCCGCATTTTCAGGAGCGGCGCGCCGGCTGCGTGGTGAACGTCTCGACCCGCGGCACGCTCGATCCCTTCCCGGGCTTCTTCGCCTACGCCGCCTCGAAGGCGAGCGTGAACCTCTTCACGAAGTCGTGCGCCAGCGAGGGGCGCGAGATTGGCGTCCGCTCCTTTTGCGTCGCCCCCGGCGCGGTGGAGACGGGAATGCTCCGCGCGCTGTTCTCGACGGAGCAGATTCCCGAGTCGGAGACGCTGGCGCCCGAGGACGTGGCGCGCGTGATCGTCGAATGCGTGCGTGGGGAGCGCGACGAGGAGATGGGCGACGTGATCGTCGTGTCGTCGTGAGGCGCGGCGGGGGAGGCGATCAACCCGCCGCTCCGGTATCCTGTCGCCGGCGGAGGCTGGAAGGAGAATCCCATGCGCTTTTCGCGATTCCTGTCCCTTGTCGCGCTCGCGACGGCCATGCACGCGCTTGGCTGCAACGCGGCGCCCCCGACGAGACCCGCCGACGGCTCGGGGCGCGCGGAGGTCCGCCCCGCGTCGGGCGCCACCTCGAGCCCTACGTCCATCGCCGAGCTCGAGCGGTATCTCAAGATCCGCGCGCCGGGCTCGCCCGAGATCTCGCCGGATGGACGGCTGTACGTCCGCGACTGGCCTGATGGCGTCTATCAGCTCTACCGTCGGGACGATCCTTTCGATGTCGGCGCGCCCTTCGAGCGCCTGACCGATTTCGAGGACGGCCTCTCGGGCTACGCCATCAGCCCCACGGGCGATCACGTCGCGCTCTCGGCCGCGATCGGCGGCTCGGAGCAGAATGACCTGTTCCTGCTGGACGCCCGGTCAGACGAGATCACCACGCTCTACAGCGATCCGGACGTCGTCTACTCCTTTCAGCAGTGGCTGCGCGACGGCAGCGGATTTCTCTTCACAGCCAACGACGACAGCCCGGCCGACTTCCACGTGTACCTGCACGATCTGCGCACGGGCCGATCGGAGAAGCTGCTCGAGCGCGAGGGCTACTGGTTCGTCACCGACGTCGCGAGCGACGCGTCGCGGCTGCTCGTCGGGCGGTATTTCTCCGTAGCTGAATCGCAGGTCTTCGAGCTCAGCCGCTCGACGGGAGAACTCACCGAGCTGACGCTCGGCGACGGCCCGGCCTTCAACGCGGCCGTCGGGTACACGCCCGACGAGCGCTCTGTCCTCATGATCTCCGACTACGAGGGCGAGCGGCGTCAGCTCTACAGGAAGAGCCTGCGCACGGGCGCGGTCGAATCGCCAATGCCCTCGCTCGCAGGACGGATCGTCGAGTCGGCGACGCTTGATCACGATCGCACGCGCCTCGCGGCGACGTACAACGACGATGGCTATCGCTCGGTTCAGGTCGCGTCGCTGCCGGAGTTCGAGCTCATCGAGCTGCCCCTTCGTGAGCGCGGCGTGATCGGCTCCATCGATCTGGAGGGCGATCGACTGCTCTACACGATGAACAACGCGCGCAATCCGGGGGAGGCTTTCGTGATCGACCTCGAAAACCCTCGCGCGCCGCGCCGGATCACGCGCGCCGAAACGCAGGGCGTCAATCTCTCAAGGCTCCCGCTGCCGGAGTTGATCACCTACGAATCCTTCGACGGGCGCGAGATTCCCGCGTTCCTGTATCTGCCGCCGGGCTATCGGGCGGGGGATCGGATTCCCTTCGTCATCCGCTATCACGGCGGGCCGGAGAGCCAGTCGCGCCCGGGCTTCTCGGCGTGGACGGCCTTTCTGCTCAGCCGGGGCTACGGGTTCATAGAGCCGAACGTGCGCGGGTCGACGGGCCACGGGCGCGCGTTCCACCAACTCGACAACTACAAGGGGCGGATGGGCTCGGTGCGGGATGGCGTCGAGACGGCGCGCTGGCTGATCGAGCAGGGTTATACGAACCCGGGCGAGATCGCCGCCTACGGCGGCTCGTACGGGGGATTCATGTCGGTCGCGTGCGCGATCGAGGGCGGGGATGAGATCTTCGGCGCCGCGGTGAACATCGTCGGGATCGTCAACTTCCAGACGTTCCTGGAGCAGACCCGCTCCTACCGGCGCGAGCTGCGGGAGGCGGAGTACGGCCCGCTCTCGGATCCGGATTTCCTCGCCTCAATCTCTCCGATTCATCGGGTGGACGAGATCGAGGTTCCGATGCTCATCGCCCACGGGCTCAACGATCCTCGGGTGCCGGTTGGGGAGGCGATGCAACTGGCGGTGGAGCTTCAAAAGCGCGGCTACGATCCGGAACTCGTCTTCTTTCCCGATGAAGGGCACGGGTTCGCGAAACTACAGAATCGACTCCTATTCTACGATCGAACCATCCGGTTCCTCGACCGCCACATCGGGAACTGACCACCGACCAATCCGAAGGAGTACAGAGACGATGGCCGCCAACAACAAGGAAATCATCGACGCCCTCATCGAGGCGTACAACGGTGAGATCGAGACGATCAGCAACTACATCGCTTGCAGCGTGAATCCGGACGGGCTCCGCGCCATGGAGGTCCGCGAGGCCCTCGAGGAGGACATCCAGGAGGAGCTGGGCCACGCCAAGGCGCTCGCGATGCGCATCAAGACCATCGGAGGGAGCGTCCCCGGCTCGAAGACGCTCAAGATGTCGCAGGACAAGCTCCAGCCGCCTGGGGACTCGGTGGACATCCTCTCGATCATCCACGGGGTGATCGACGCCGAGCAGCAGGCGATCGACGTCTACCAGAAGATCATCAAGCTCACGGACGGCGTCGATTTTGCGACGCAGGACCTGGCGATCACGCACCTGGCCGACGAGCAGGAGCACAAGCGCGAGTTCGAGGGCTTCCTACGCGGGTTTGAGAAGGGGCTGTAAGGCGGCTCGAGTTGATGAATACCAAGCGCCCGGTCAGGCTGGCCGGGCGCTTTTTCGTTGGAGAGCTCCCGCCCATGCGTCTGCTCATCGCGCCCGACAGCTTCAAGGAGTCCCTTTCGGCGCATGAGGCGGCGGAGGCGATCCGGCGCGGCGCCGAGCGCGCGGGCGAGCGCCTCGGCGGTGAGATGGTGTGCGATCTCTGCCCGCTCTCCGATGGCGGGGAGGGCTTCGTCGAGTCGATCAGCGAGGCCATCGGCGGGCAACTGCGCGCCACGCCCGTCGAAGGCCCTCTCGGCGAGCCGACCGACGCTCTTTGGGCGCTGCTCGAGGCGCCCGAGGTCCACGCGCTGCCGAAGCCGCTGCGCGCGATCGGCGATGTCTTTCTTGATCTATTCGTGCCGCCGCTGGGCCCGTTCAAGGATCGCTACAACGCCCTGGACCGCTCGCGCGAGGCCGTCATCGAGTGCGCCTCGTGCGTGGGGCTGCGCCTCATCCCGCCAGGGCGGCGCAATCCCGCACGAGCGTCGACGGCGGGGCTGGGTCAACTCATCGCGCGCGCCTTCGACGAGCGATGCGCCTCGATTCTCATCGGGCTGGGGGGCTCGGCCACCTGCGACGGAGGGGTGGGGGTCGCGGCGGCGCTGGGGGTTCGGTTTCTCGATGAGCATGGGGAGATCATCCAGCGCCCGACGGGGGCGGATCTCTCTCGCATTGCGGATATTCGTCTGGAGACGCGCGACCAGCGGATCGACAACGCCGCGTTGATCGTCGCCTGCGACGTGGACAACCCGCTGCTGGGCGACGCCGGCGCGGCGCCGGTCTACGCGCCGCAGAAGGGCGCCACCCCCGAGCAGGTCGATTCGCTTGCGTCCGGACTCGAGCATTTGCTTCGCATCTGCGAACGGGCCCGCCTTCCCGCCGACCCGACCGCCCCCGGCGCCGGCGCCGGCGGGGGGCTGGGATTCGGGCTCGCGACCTTCCTGAACGCCGCGCTCGTCCCCGGCGCTCGGCTCGTGCTCGAGTCCATCGGCTTCTCCGAGCGCGCGCAGGAGGCGGATCTGGTCATCACCGGGGAGGGCAAGCTCGATGCGCAGTCCCTCGCCGGCAAGACGACCGTCTCCGCTGCACGCGCCGGACGCGAGCGCGGCGCCCCCACCGTCGCGCTTGTCGGAGGCGTCGAGCCGGAGGACGCCTCCCCGGACGACTTCCCCGACTTTGCGGATGTCCGCGTTGTGACGCCCCCCGAGCAGAACGACGAGCAGGCGCTGGCGCAGGCCGCGGAGAATCTCGAGCGCGTCGCCGAATCGCTGCTGGCGGACGCCCTCGCGGGGCGGCTGCCCGGCGTGCGCCCGGCGTGACCGCGTCCTTCCCGCCGACTATCCTCTTGCTCTGCTGGAGTCCGATCCCCGCAATGGGAGGAGTCGATCCTGATGACGATTCGAGATGAGGACATTCTCCGCCTCGATCCCCCCGAGCTTTCCGCGATCCAGAACGTTTATCTGTCGGAGATCGTGAAGGGGATGGGGGTGACGATGCGCCACTTCTTCACGTCCTTCGGGCAGTCGAAGCTGCCCATACTGGGTCGCTCGAAGACGAGCCGGGCGATGCAGTATCCGGAGGAGCGGCGGGAGGACATGCCGGTCGAGAAGGGTGGACTGGAGGTCTCGAACTACCGGGGCGTGCATCGGCTAAACCGCGACGAGCAGGGTCGGGTCAAGTGCGTGGCGTGCATGATGTGCCCGTCGATCTGCCCGGCGAACTGCATTCACATCGAGGCGGCGGACTCGCCTTGGACCGATCGCGAGAAGTACCCGGCCAAGTTCGAGATCGACGAGCTTCGCTGCATCTTCTGCGGCATGTGCGAGGAGGCGTGCCCCGTCGACGCGATCGAGTTGACGACGGAGTACGACGTGGTGGGCCTGACCCGCAACGAGATGGTCTTCGACAAGGAGAAGCTGCTGTCGATCTACGACATCACGATCGACCGCAAGCCGATGTGAGGCGCCCCGAGCGCTGGGGGCGCAGAAAGAGACGCCCCGCCGAAAGAGCGGGGCGTCGGCATCCTCCTCCGAAAAACCTGCATCAAAGAGTAAACGTCAAGGGGACGTCACTGCCCGCCGCTCTCGGAAGCGTCGCCCGGGGTGAAGTGATCCACCTTCTCCCCGCTGAGGAACTGCTCGATCGCGCGATCCAGCGCCTCCGGGCGGTCCTGCATGACGAAATGGCCCGTATCCTCGAAGAAGACGACCTGGGCTTTCGGAGCGTTCTGCATGTTGGTCGTCCAGAAGAGGCGGTATGTCTCCTTGGAGAAATACTGCGGGATGTCGGTCTGGCGGAGCGCGGCGATCACGAGCGCGGGCTCGTCGAGCTCGGAGAGCTTGGGCGTCAGATCGTTGGTGTAGAGCTCGACGACGTACTGCCGCGCTTCGGTGAAGGGCGTCTCCAGCATCATCTCCTGAATCTTCCGTCCAGTCTGCTCATCGCCGATGGTGAGCGACATCGACTCGACCTGCTGGCGCCACTGCGCATCGGTGACCCTCGCCATCTGCGCAGCCAGCATGTTGAACATCTGCTGCTTCTCCTGCTCGGTGACGTTCGGAGGCAACGGGAAGACGGGGAAGCCGTCGATCGCGACGATCCGGGAGGCCAGATCGCTGTCGATTCCGAACTTCATGACGATGTGCGCGCCCAACGAATGGCCGACGACGATCGGCTCTTCCAGATCGTTCTCCTCGATGTAGGCTTCGAGAGCCGCCACCGCGTTGTTCAGCCAGGGCGTTCCGCTGGGCGAGTCGGCGGGCTCGGGCCCTTCGGAGCCCATGAAGCCCGGCAGCGTGATCGCGTGCATCTCGAACTCGTCCTTGTGCCGCTCCATGAACTCCAGCCAGACGCGCTCATCGGCCGCGAGCCCGGGCACGAGCACCATGGCGCGATCGCCCTCGCCGACGACGTGCGAATCCGTAATGAGCGTGGGCTCCGCAGGCTGCGGCTTGTCATCGTTCTGAGCGAGCGCGGCGCCCGGCGCGAGTCCGAGCGTGATGAGCGCCGCTGCGGTGATGCGTTGAATCACGAAACTGTCCTTCCATTCAGGTTCAAAGAGATTCCAGAGAGGGACGCTCCAAAACGCGGGCGTCGCCTCCAGCGGACCATACCGCTCGACGCTGGTCGGGCGGCGATTTTTTCCCGAACGCCGCTCTGGCGCGCTGCGCCGGGCCTCCGACGCCATCGCCTCCCGAATCGGGCTCCGAATCCTATTAGAATCCGAACATCAGACGCCCCCGCTGGAGGAGGACGCCATCAGCGGCCCCACCTCCTCCGCGAATCGGGCCGCGGCTGTGCGCACGGCGCCAATCCAGTCCCGACGCTGCTGCTCGAAAGCGTAGATGACGCTCCGGCTGGCCGTGACGAGGCCGCCCGAGCCGCGCCGCCCGGGCTGATCCGCGAAGAGGCTCCGGGCCGTCTCGACCGTCCCTCCCTGCGCGCCGTAGCCGGGAACGAGGAAGATCTGGTCCGGCATCATGGAGCGCAGCGCCGCGGCGTCTTCGGGTTTGGTGGCCGCGACGACGGCGCCGACGTCGCTCCACCCCTCCTCGCCGAGCCGCTCGCGGCCGAGCATGGCCACTTGGCGGGCGATCATGCCCGCGATCGTCCCCCCCTGCTCGAGGCGTGCGCACTGAACATCATCGCAGCCGGGGTTGCTCGTGCGCACGAGCACAAAGACGCCTCGTCCGCGCGGCGAGGCCCATCGCTCGGCGAGGAAGGGCTCGATGGCCTCCGTGCCGAGATAAGGATTGACGGTGACGGCGTCGGCGCCGAGACCGTCGCGCTCGTCGAACGCGAAGGCGGCGTAGTGCTCGGTGGTCACGCCGATGTCGCCGCGCTTGGCGTCGAGGATCACGATGAATCCCTCGGCGCGGGCGGCGTCGCAGACGCGCTGGAGCGCCGAGACGCCCTCGCCGCCGTAGCGTTCGAAGCAGGCGGACTGGGGCTTGATCGCGGCCGCGATTCCCTGCGTCGCTTCGATCACGCCCAGGCAGAACGTCTCGAGCGCCTCCGGCGGGCTCGACGCGCTCTCGACGACGGATGCGGGCAGCCGCTCCAGGACGGGATCCAGCCCGACGCACGCCGGCGCGCGTGTCGCCTCGATGGCGCTCACCAGACGATCCGAAAAATGCGTCACTGCTGATGCCGCCATTCGGACAGTTGTACCGCGCGTGCCGACGGGGGGCCGCCGCCGGCGCCGATTTCCTCGTCGAATCAGAAGGCGCGCCGAGTCATTCCTCGCCGTCGCCCGGCAGAACGTCGCTCACGGGGAGGCCGCGCAGGAAGGTGCGGATGGTCTCGTCGAAGGACTCGGGGCGGTCCCGCATCAGCCAGGGGCGCGAGTGGTAGAAGACGGCCGTCGAGGCGCCCAGGGAGTCGCGCATGATGGCCTGGCTCTGTCGCTTGGAGAGGACCATCGGCTGATCGTCGCCCTCGCTCTGCCCCGCGCTGATCGCGTAGAGCGCCAGCACGGGAGCCTCCGCCTCGCGGAGCTGCGGCGCGAGGTCGACGAGGATCATCTCAGCGATGTAACCCGTGCCGATCTCGAAGTCGGCGCCCTCGTAGATCTCCTTCAGGGCCGCGCGCCCTTCGGCGGTGAGGGACTGTTCCTCGCCGGAGGTCATCGCTTCCCACTGATCCTGCGGAAACTGCTCCAGCAGCAGGGCGCTGAACTGGCGGGCGATGGCGTCGCGCTGCGCGCCCGAGGTGATCCCCGAGGGGCCGAGCGGCATCGAGGGCAGCATCCCATCAACCGTGACGACCTTGGAGACGCGCTGCGGGTGCTCTATCGCCACGCGCAGGGCCAAGAAGGCGCCGAGCGAGCCATGCCCCATGATGACCGCGTCCTCGAGCCCCTTCTCCTCGAGAGTCGCCGCGATTCCGGCGACCGCGGAGTCCATGAGGGGCGTCTCGCCTTCTTCCGTCCCGGGCGGCGGGACGTCGCCAAACCCGGGCGCGGCGCGGATGGCGTGCATCGTGTAGACGTCCTGATTGCGCTGCATGAAGTCTTCCCAGACGCGCCAGTCGGCGGCGAGACCTGGGACCAGAACCATCTGCGTCTCGCCCTTGCCCATGGTCTTCACGGGCAGCGGCTCTTGCGCCAGGGCCGTTGCGCTCAGGACCACCGCCATCAGCACCACCGCCAAACGGTTCATTCGGTTGCTCCTCTTCAAGAGGTGTCGGTTCGGGAGGTGTGGGGAAGCAGAAGCGGCTCGCGCCGCCCCGCTTGTACCGGGTCGGACGTCGCTGGCGGCAGCCTAAGCAAACTCAGGCGGAGTCGTCGACGCCGACCTCCGAGAGCTGTTTCCGGACCTCCCGACGCGCCGCCCGGGGGGCGACGTCCGCCCCCGCCTCCTCGAGCGCGCCGAGGAGCGCCTCCACGCCCGCGATGGTCTCCTCCTCGCCGATTGCTCCCATGTGGGACATGCGGACCACGCGCCCCTTCCAGGGCCCCTGTCCGCCTGCCAACTGCACGCCCCACGCCTCTTCGCAGCGGGCTCGGATCTCGTCGCCACACCCCTCCGGCAGCCAGACCGCTGTCACGGAATCGCTCGGACTCGATGACGCGAGGCGCAGCCCGCCCGCTTCCAGCGCTGAGCGCGTCGCCGTCGCGAGCCGGCGGACGCGGGCCCATCGCGCCTCCAGCCCCTTGTGCTCGATCAGCCGCAGAGCGGCGCGGAGCGCGTATACGAGCGTCACGGGAGCGGTGAAGGCCCAGGAGTCCGACTCCGCCGCCTCGATCTGCGCGCTCAGATCCAGATACAGCGGCGCCAGCGGCGAGCCCTCCGCCCCGAAAGAGCGCAGGCGCTCGAGGGCGCGCGGCGCAAGGGCCACGAACCCGATTCCGGGCGGGCACATCAGCGCCTTCTGACTTCCGCTGACCACGGCGTCCAAGCCCCAGGCGTCGGTCTCGACCTGGAAGGCGCCGACGCTCGTGATTCCATCGACGATCAGCAGCGCCTCGGGGGCCCTGGCGCGCACGATCTCCGCGATGGCGCGCGCATCGCTGACCGTCGCTGTGCTCGTCTCGCTGTGAACGAGCGTCACCACCGACGCCTGCGGATGCGCCGCCAGCGCTTCGTCCACCGCCTGTGGATCGATGGGCGCCCCCCACTCCGCGGAGACGCGCACGTTCGTCAGCCCGTGCGCCCGCGCCGCCCGCTCGTAGACCGCCTGCCACCGCTCGCCGAACTTGCCTGAGGCGCACGTCACGACGCAGTCCCCGGGACGCGCGAGCGAGAGCTGGGCCGCCTCGAAAGCGGCGGTTCCCGATCCGGCGATCGAGACGACGGGTCCGCTGGTGCGAAAGACGCGCCGCAGCCCGGCGTTGACCTCGCGCTGGATGGCGCGGAAGGCGTCGGTGCGGTGATGCAACATCGGTGCGCGCATCGCCTCGCGCACTTCGTCGGGCAGCGGCGTCGGACCAGGGGTGAGAAGGAGCATCGGTCGATCCTACCAGCCCGGCGTGGCGGCCCCGCCGGCGCGGCGAATACGATGGCGTCTGATGCAACCGCCCCGCCACATCGATCTCAAGAAGGAGGAAGGGCTCAGGATTGAATGGGCGGATGGGTCCACATCGTTCTACCCAATCGCCCATCTCCGGCGCCTCTCGCCCTCCGCGGAGGCGCGCGAGCTGCGCGAGCAGCAGCAGAAGAACCCCCTGACCGTTCTCCCCTCGTCCGCCGCCTCTCCCGAGCCGCTGACGGCGGTCGACGCCGAGCTGGTGGGCAACTACGCCCTGCGGATCACGTTCTCCGATGGCCACCGCACGGGCATCTACACGTGGGACTACCTGCGCGAGATCGATCCAGACAACCCCTCGCCGCCCGCGTCTGAGACGCCGCCGACGGCTTGACGCTCCCGGGCACTGACCGCGCCCCCCGTCAAAAGCCGATACCGCGGGCATGAACGCCCGCCCCCCCACCATCGGGACGCTCGTCATCATCGCCGAGCCTGAGGAGGCGGACGCGCTGGCCGCCGGGCTGACGCGTCTGCCGAAGCCGCCCTCGCTCCTAGGTCGCATCGATCCGCGAGGCGGCAAGCCGACCGCCTCGCCCCTGCGCACGCTCGGGCGCGCGGGCGACTTCGCCGCTTTGCACGCCCGTCACGGCTTCACGGCGGCCCTGGTCGCCCTTTCGCCGCGCCTGACGGATCTGGCGACCCATCTTGTGGGCGAGTGCGAGCGATTGGGGGTCGACGCTCGGGTCATGCGCCCTCTCTCCGACGTTCTGACGGATCTTCCGGTGGACGCGGCCCATCCGGACGCCCTGGATCGAACTGTCGGTGCGCCGTACTCGCGCCCACCGACGATTGATCTCGCCCGCCTGATCGCGCGGGCGCCGCAACCGATCGATGAGAACGCCCTGCGCGGGCTGCTGGGCGGCAAGCGGGTGCTCATCACCGGCGCGGGCGGATCGATCGGCGCGGAGCTGGCCCGGCGCGTGGCGGCTTCGGGGCCGGCGTCCATCGCGCTGATGGATCGCTCGGACAACGCGCTTTTCGACATCGACCGCCAGCTCGCTGCGCGCTTTCCGGGGATTCCGCGGGCGCCCATTCTCCACGACGTCACGGACGCCGACGGCGCCCTCCGCCACATCCTGGCGCATCGCCCGCAGGTCGTGTTGCACGCCGCGGCCCACAAGCATGTTCCGCTGATGGAGGATCACCCGGCGCTCGCGGTTTCGAACAATCTCTTCGGAACCAAGTCCGCCGCCGACGGCGCGCTGGCTGCGGGCGCCGAGCATTTCGTGCTCATCTCGACGGACAAGGCGGTGAATCCGTCCTCCGTGATGGGCGCCACGAAGCGGCTCGCG
Organism: uncultured Phycisphaeraceae bacterium; assembly: GCA_964451515.1. Taxonomy (GTDB): domain Bacteria; phylum Planctomycetota; class Phycisphaerae; order Phycisphaerales; family UBA1924; genus CAYVIJ01. The sequence goes on from CAYVIJ010000020.1 coordinate 28,214, forward strand.
GAGCGATATGTGCGCTCATTGAACGGGCGCGGGCGGACGCAGTTCCGGGTGGTGCGCTTCGGGAACGTGCTGGGCAGCGCCTCGTCGGTGCTGCCGATCTGGTCGGAGCAGATCGCGGAGGGTGGGCCGGTGACGCTCACCGATCCACGGATGACGCGCTACTTCATGACCATCCCGGAGGCGGCGGTGCTCGTTCTTCAAGCGGCTGCGCTGCCGGATGGCGCGGCCGATGTCTTCGTCCTCGACATGGGAGCGCCGATCCGGGTCGCGGAGCTGGCGGAGCGGTTCATCCGCCTGCATGGCTGCGAGCCCGACCGCTCGGGGGCGCCACCAGAATCGCTGCCTCTGAACACCATCGCGATCCAGATCATGGGGGCGCGCCCGGGCGAGAAACTGCACGAAGAGCTGGTCCACGATCCGACGCGCCTCCGCCCGACCCAGGCGCCGGGTGTGCTCGCCTGGCCGGAGCCACCCGTCGAAATCGATGATATTTCGGCGATGTTGTCAGATTTGTGGGAGGTTCGATCGGCGGCGGATCCGGCCCGCGTGGTGTCGGCGATCGCCCGCTGGCTGCCGGAATACGCCAGAAACCGGGCCGAACACCCCATTCTCGGGAGAGAGAATGGCGGGGCGCCGGTCCTCCCCAAAGCCGGGGCCGCTTGAAAATGCGGCGCGATGCGCCTGACAATCTCTTCTTCGCCTTCGGTCAAGCAGGACGCCCCGGAGGTTCGATGCAGTCAAGCGACAGTCGGTTGAGCAACGCCACGAGACAGCAGGCCCGGCAGGGACGCCGAGACACGCGCTGCGGAGGATTGGCCATGCCGCTCAGCGAACGCCAGAGAAATGTGCTCCGGGCCAACGCCTTGCGCGATAAGGCGGAGGCGCTCCTCCAGGGACTTCTCGACGCCAAGCGTGTCACCGAACGCGAAATGGATCGACTGAACCGCTCCGACTCGATGCGCATCGTCAAAGGATCCTCCTCCATCGAGGAGGGCATTCGATCAACGCGGCGGATGATCGAAACGCTCAACAGCTCCCTCGCTGACGCGCGGCGGGAGCTGGAGGACGAGGACCTCGCGATCCTCGATGAACTGGAGCGGCATGACGCCCCCTCCATCGCCGGGTGAGTCGCAGGCTTCGTCGCCCCGTGTGGCGATTGAGCTCGATGCGCCCCGGGCGCCGCGCCCCACACTGCTTGTCCGCCGGCTGGCCCCCGATGCGCAGCTTCCGCGCTATCACTCCGAGCTGGCCGCCGGGCTGGATCTCTCGGCGTGTCTCGAGGCGCCGCTTGTTCTGAATCCGGGCGAGATCGGCGTGGCGGCGTGCGGGATCGCGGTCGCCATCCCGGCGGGGTTCGAGGGGCAAGTCCGCCCCCGCTCGGGGCTCGCGACGCGTCATGGCATCTCGATGCCAAACGCCCCCGGAACGATCGACGCGGACTATCGGGGGGAGCTCCGCGTGCCCCTGATCAACCTGGGACAATCGCCCTTCACGATCGAGCACGGGATGCGCATCGCGCAGATGGTGATCGCGCCGATCGCCCACGCCCGGGTCGTCGAGACGGAGATCCTTGAAGAGACGGCGCGGGGCGGCGGCGGCTTCGGCTCGACGGGCTCTTGAGGAGCGGGTCGATCGGCGCAAATCCTGCCCCGCCAACGCGCCGATCGCCGATCTATCCGCGCTATGTCTCGCGCCTATCGCATGAAGCAGAATTCCAAGTCGAGCGGGCGCCAATCCACCCGCGCGAAGAAGCATGAGGCGGAGCGACGCGTCGCGCCCGAAAAGGGCGCTGGGCTCTGGCCTCGTCTTGGATGGCTGGTTCTTCTCGCCCTCTGGGCGTTCGTCGCGGGCGCTCTTCTCTCCTTTGATCCGGCCGATCCGCCATCGCACGCGGTGGCGCCGCTGAACGGTCCGGTGGCGAACTGGTGCGGCCCCGTGGGGGCGGCGCTGGCGCACGCGCTGCTGCTCTGGCTCGGTCCGGGCGCGTGGCTGCTGGTGGGCGGACTCGGCGCGGGGCTGCTCGGGGGGCTGGCGGGCGCGCGGATCGACCAACCGGCGATCCGGGCGGTGGGGCTGGTGATCGCCTCGATCGCCATCTCCGCCTTCGCCGCGTTGTTCTGGCCCTTCAGCTCGCGCGTTCCTGAGGGCGCGGGCGGGCTGCTGGCCATCGCGGGCGTCGGGGAGCTGACGCAGCGCTTCAACGCCTTCGGCAGCGCCCTGTGGATCTCGCTGGCGCTGGTGATCGGTCTCGTGCTGGCCTTTGACCGCTGGCTTCTGGCGGTGGGGGCCTGGACGCTGGGCAGCGTCCCTCCGCTGGCGCGGCTCGCGCGGGCCGCCTCGACCGCATCGGGGCGTGCGCTTCGCACGCTCCGCGTCCGGCGCGCGACCCAGGCGCGCCCGAATGACGTGGATGACGACGAGACCATCCCCGAGCGCCGGAGGCGGGAGTCGCGCAAGAAGAAGCGCCGGCGTCGCGCGCTGGAGGTCGCGCCCGCAGAGCCGGCGTCCGTTGAGGAGGACACCTGGGAGGACGAGGAGGAGGACGTCGAGCCCGAGGACGCCGGCGTGGAGGAGGAGGATGTCCCCGGCGCCCCGCAGGTCTTTGATCGCGAGGCGCTGCGTGAAAAGGTGGGGAAGCTGCCGGTGCGTTTCGCGGCGGCCAACCGGCGTGTGGCGACGGAGGAGGATCTGCGAGATCTCCAGGCCTCGCAGACGGAGCTCGAGGGCTATCAGTTCCCGACGCTCGAGCTGCTCGAGGACCCCGAGACGAACTACTCGGACAAGATGGAGTCCTTCGTGCGCGAGCAGGCGACCGCGCTCGAGGAGGCGCTGTCCGTTTACAGGATCGACGGCGAGGTCGTGGGCATCGACTCGGGGCCAGTGGTCACGCTGTACGAGCTCAAGCTGGCGCCGGGGACGAAGGTGGCGCAGCTTCAGGCGATCTCATCGGATCTGGCGCGCTCGCTGAAGGCGGTGAACATCCGCATCGTGCCGAATACGCAGGGGCGCGACACGGTCGGCGTTGAGGTCCCGAACGCGGAGAAGGAGAAGGTCCGCCTCAAGGAGTTGATGAGCCACTACGAGGATGCGCGCGAGTCGCGCGACGCCTCGAAGATGCGCCTGCCGATGTTCCTCGGGAAGGACGCCCACGGCGATCCGCTGATCGAGGATCTGACGTCCATGCCGCACATGCTCATCGCCGGCACGACCGGCTCGGGCAAGTCGGTGTGCATGAACACCATCATCATGTCCTTCCTCTACACGAAGAAGCCCAACGAGCTGAAGCTCGTGCTGATCGACCCGAAGATGGTCGAGCTCTCGCTCTTCCGCGACATCCCGCATCTGATGTGTCCTGTGGTCACGGAGATGAGCAGGGCCGCGGCGATCATCGAGTGGGCCGTCACGAAGATGGATGAGCGCTACGAGCTGCTGGCGGAGGCGGGCGTCCGCGACATCGCGACGTACAACGCGCTCTCCTGGGAGGAGTTGAAGGAGCGCTTCGAGCCGGCGACGGAGGCGGAGGAGGCGCGCATCCCGCGGCGGCTTCCCTACATCGTCTTCATCATCGACGAGCTGGCGGATCTGATGATGACGCACAAGGAGGTCGAGGAATCGATCGTGCGCATCGCCCAGAAGGCGCGCGCCGTTGGCATCCATCTCGTCCTCGCGACGCAGCGTCCGCAGGCGAACGTCGTCACGGGCCTGATCAAGTCGAACATGCCGGGGCGCATTTCCTTCAAGGTCGCCTCGGGCATGGACTCGCGGATCGTGCTGGATCAGAAGGGCGGCGAGTTGCTGCTCGGTCAGGGCGACATGCTCTTTCTCTCGCCGCAGAGCCACAAGCTCATTCGCGCCCAGGGCACGCTCGTCGAGGACCGCGAGTCGCGCAAGGTCGTCCGATTCCTGCGCGACGTCGCGGCGCCGACGTTCGAGCGGCAACTCGTTCAGATCCGCCACGGCGCCACGGCGGAGATCGACGACCACGTCCAGCGCTCGCGCGAGGCGGCGGAAGAGGACCCGCTCTTCGACAAGGCGGTGGAGATCGTGCTGGAGACGAAGCGGGGCTCCGTGTCGCTGCTTCAGCGGCGCCTCGCGATCGGCTACACGCGCGCGTCGCGCCTGATCGACCTCATGGGTCTGGCCGGCATCATCGGCGACCACAAGGGCACGGTCGCCCGGGAAGTTGTCATCACGCCGGAGGAATGGGAGGCTCTGAAGTCCGAAGCGGCGGCCATGGCCGCTGAGGCTGAGTCGAGCCCGGAGAGCGCCGTCGGAGGCGAGCGCCACGAGGAGCCGCCCCGATCCGTCGCGCTCGCCGGCGAAGGCGCGGAGACGGACGCGCCCCCCTTCGTCATGGGCTCGGAGACGCCGCTCATCGCGCCGGAGATGTCCATCGAGGACGAGGCTGAAGAGTCAGACACCGAGACGGCGGCGGAAGGCGACACGCTCTTCGAAGCCAAGCCGCCGGCGCAGACGCCCGAGCGCGTCGGGATTCCCGGCGCCGTCGCCACGCCCGAGCCGGAGGCCATCGACGAGGAGGAGGATGAGGACGTCGAAGAGGATGAGGAGTTCGACGACGACGAGGAGTTGGAAGACGACGAAGACGAGGGGTGGGAGGAAGACGACGACGAAGCCTGGGAGGACGAGGAGGAGGACCCCGCCGAGGACGAAGAGCTCGAGGACGAAGATGAATTCGACGAGGAGGAGGACGAAGGCGAGGAGTGGGAGGACGACGAGGACGGCGAGTGGGAGGAGGAAGATGACAACGGCGAGTGGGAGGACGAGGAGGACGAGGAGGATGATGACGTGATCGACGCGGACGACGAATCGTCGAAGCCGACGAAGAACGCCCCCCGCTGACGCGCGCTTACGCGCTCAGGCCCACCGACAACGCCGCGGCGGCCGAGCCCGCGAACCAGACATTCGCCGCATGATCGAAGACGCCGATCGTCACCAGCGCGCACGATCCGATCGCCGCCCACGCGAGCGCCGCCGCCGCCGACCAATGCCACCAACCGAGCCCCGCGCCGATGACGCCCAGCGTCGCGACGCCGACGAGCCAGAGCCAGGCCAGCGCCGCGCCGGCGACTGCCGACCGCTTCGTGGCCGTCGTCGTCGAGCCCGCCATGGCGTCGCGCCAGCGGTCTCGCAGCAGCGTGAGCAGAAAGAACGTGGCCATGGCCGCGGCGATGAACAAGGTCGCTTCCAGGGCGGCGCCGGTCATCAGCTCGGGACGCACGACCTCCCCAGCCAGGGCCTCACCCGCCTCCGCGGGGAGCGGCGTCTCGCGCTCCGAGCCGAAGATGCGGAGCAGCCGCGGCGGGGGCCAGTCATGCGCGGCGAAGAGGAGTCCGGGCCCGGCGAGCAGGATGACGGGCGTGATCAATTCGACCAGGGCCAGTCGGTCGCGCTTGCCGAGGGATCCCTGCCGCAGGGCCAGCAGCCCGGCGAGGATCGCTCCGAGCCCGATCCAGAAGTTCGCGATGAGCAGTCCCAGGGAGAGCAGCAGGCCCAGAAAGCCGATGACGGGAAACCAGAGCCCAAGGGTGTCGGCGTTGAGCATCGAGCCCGAGGGCGAGAGCCCGAGATGCACCCCACGCCCCCGATCAACATCGCCTCGGACCAGACTCGCCATCCAGAGCAGCGTGACGCACGCATGCGTCAGGACGAGGAGAGGCCCCGTCGCCACGCCCAGAGGCTCCAGCCCCCGCGCCCACAGCAGCGTCGGGGGGACGGTGAGGACCAGTACGTAGAGCCGCGTCGTCTCGAGCGTCCGGAGCATGAAGGCGGCGATGGTAACCGCCGGCGCGTTGTTGGGCAGAGGTCCCGCTCTGCGGTTCAGGCTCGAGAGGAGCCTTCGCCGATACACCCCTGACCCCGTTGTTTGAGTCGAAGTTAGACCCATGCGCGCACTTCCGCTTCTTTGCTGTCTCCTGACGCCCGTGCTTCTCGCCGCCTGCGGCGCCCGTCCTGTCTCGTTCGATCCGCCGCCGCGCTCGACCACCGCCGAGCCGCTGCGCGTCCGCATCGAGGCAAGCGGGCTGGAGGGCGTCGGGTCAATCGACGCCGTCGGACGCCGGCAGGTGCTGACCTCGGCGCGCTCCGCCCTGGCGGGGCTTGTCGGCGAGACGAAGCATTTCTGGATCGTGGATCCCGTGTTCGACCGCGTCGCCGATCGCGGCATGACGGGCGCCGAGCGCAAGTCGAGGCCCGAGACGCGGCAGGTGAAGAAGGACAAGCCGTGGTGGCGATCCCTCTTCGGCGCGGATGAGCCCGAGGAGGCGGATGAAGAGCTTTCCGATCCGGCCACCGCGCCCGAGCCGACGCCGCTGGCCCGGAAGCGGGAGCGCCAGATCGAGCTTGCGGGCTTCCCCTATCGCCTGCGGGTGAACGTCGATTATCTCGAGCTCCAGACGGGGCGGCAGCGCCGGCGCTTCGAGTCGGTCGACGAGGGGCGTCAGCCCGCCCGGAACTTTCCGGTTCAGCCTATCGAGGGCGTGCAGGAGCGCTACGCGCACGTCGCTGCGCGCACGACGGTCGCCTTCGAGTATGTCGATCCCGAGACCGGGCTGATCCGCACGATCGCCTCCGCCCGGGGGTTCGACAACTGGAACGCGCCCACCTTCCTGACGGGCAAGTCGGCTGGGTCCAACACCGCGACCATCTACAACACGCTCGAATCCTCAATTGCGCGCGCGTTGTCCGACCTGCTTTCCTCGCCGAAGATCGCAGTGATCGAGTCGGAGCTGCGCCGCGCGGATCACGACGCACGGCGCGATCTCATCGAGAAGTATCGGCGCGCCTCGGCGGAGCGCGAGGGTGGCGGCGAGTGAGCCGGCGCGCTCATCGCATCAGCGCGTACGCCAGGATGTTTGCGTTCACATACGCAGCGTTTCGGATCTCGTCGCCCCCGCAGCAGCAGCAGCCCCCGCCGGCGCCATCCGTCTCGCTGAGCCCCTCCCGCGAGTAGATCACCGCCAGCCGATCGCCCAGCGACAGGCCTTGCAGGCGGGCCGACTCGGAGCGAGACGCCCGGCGCGTGGGCAGCTCCTCGATTTCCCAGACGGCGTGGAAGAGCGGATGATCCATCGGGATTTGCCGCAGCGCGGCGGCGGGGCGGATGCGCTCCAGGGCGCGGCGGAAGGAGACGTCCCAGTCGCCGTTCGAGCAGGCCGCCGACGCGACCAGGAGGCCGCCACGCTCGATGTAGGCGCGCAGAGCGCGCACCTCGGACTCCGAGAGCTCGAACGAGCCCTGCCCCGCCATGATCAGAAAGGGATGGTCGAAGAGGGCCGCCGACGTCGCCTCCACATGGACCAACTCCTGGCGAACTTCGATCCCCGCTTCGAGTCGGGCCAGCTCCAGGAATCTGGTCGAGAAGCACTCCCCGATCCCTTCGAGCCCGCCATACTCCAGCATCGCGACTTCAACGGGCGGCGGGGGTTCTGAGGAGTTCCCGCCCTCCTGTCCCAGGGCCGCAGCGCCGGAGAGGAAGATCGCTGCAAAGATGGCGCTCGCTCGGATCGGATGGATCATGGATGATTCTCCGAAGGGGGGTTGTCATCGCGCTCCCACCAGCGCGCCACCGCCTCAAAATAGCGCGCCGCCAGCTCGCTGACCGCTCCCGGCGCGTCGATCGGGCCGATTCGCCCCTCCCACCGATCCTTCACATCCGCCGTCAGCCGCCGCGATCCGCTCCCCTCGCGCGGGACGACACGCCGCCAAGACCCCTCGCCGTCGCCACGACGCCCCTGCTCTCTCACACCACCGCCGCCGCGTCCCGCTCCGCGTTCGCTCGCGCCCGAGCGATCCTCCTCTCCTCGCTCGCCCGCCTCCTCGCCCGCATCGCTCTTCTGACCACCGCCCCCACCATCGGCGGCGCTTGCTCGAGCGCGCTCGTCTCCGCCGGCGGACTCGGCCGGCGCGCCCGCTTCCGCGCCGTCGCTTGTGGCGGCGCCCGAATCGGCGGCGACGCCCTCGCCGTCGCCTCCGCGCGCCGGCACGACGCCCCGGATGCGCACATACAGGCGCTCCTCCAGCCCGAGCCCGGCGCGGGACTTCACATCGACGACGACGCCCGCCTCTCCGGGACGCTGGATCGCAATCGAGATGCGCGCGCCGCGACCGGAGATCGTCGCTTCGACGGGCCATCCCTCCCCGGCGCCCTCGGCTTCGGCCGAGGCGAGTTCCGTCGTCGTCTGCGCGACCACATCCACCCGGGCGCCGACGGGGGCCGTCACGGCGCGCTCCCGCCCCGGATTCAGGGGCAGCGCTTCGCCCTCTCCGGCAGGCGCGATTTCGATCCATGCGGCGCGCACGCGGGGGCGATCCGTCGGATCGATCACCACGGATGCACTGCGCCCCGCGGCGGCGGCGGCATGCGCGCGCAGCGGGCGGCGAACGTCTGCGAGCGTCGTCGACCAGACGATCGCTCCCGCCGGCTGATCCCGATCCACGATGCGCATCCTGCGGCGGGCGATCTCGCGGCCCGACGCCTCCTCGCGCAGGACGAGCGCCAGCTCCTCGACGGAGGCGCCGGCGGTGCGCACGCGGATGCGCACATCGTCGCCGACGAGCGGCGCCTCGGGATCAAGGGAGATCTCGAAGTCGACCCACGTGAATGGCGGATGATCGCCCGCGGGATCGAGGAAGCGGGGCGCCGCGAAGGCGAGGGCGCGGGCGCCGGCGTCCGTTTGAGCGGCGAGTCCGGCGAGGAGCAGCGCCGTCAGCGCCACGCCCCAGGCGATCCCCGCGCGACGCCACGCGGCGGCGCTCCAGCCGCTGGCTTGCGCGGCGCGCGCATCGCCGCGCTGCACCGCCCGCGCCGCGAGGGCGCCGCCCAGATCTCTCTGACCCGCCGCCAGGCTCGGGAGCAGGCCCGCCGCGAGGGCGAGGCGCTCGCCGTAGCGCGCTGCGAGCGCCGCCACGCTGATCTGGCGTCCGCGCCGCCCTGCGGCCAATGCGAAGACGAGCGCGCCCACCGCCAACGCGGCTGCAAGGACTCCGGCGATCCGGCGCGCCTCCGGCGGAAGCGGTCGCACCGCATCCAGCGCGATGACGCCCCCGGCGAGCGCCGCGAAAAGCGCGAAGCTCCATCCCAGGGCCATCAGAGCTGTTGCGAGCGCGCGCGCCCGCTGGACGCTGCGCAGCAATCGACTGACGCGTGCGCCAATCACGCCAGCCCCCTTCTGCGACGCCACGTCCATTCGCTCAGCAGCGCTCCAGCGGCGAGCGCGAAGATCCACCACCGATCCCACGCGGGCTCGATCCGCCACTCCGTTTGCGCGGCGCCAACGTTCTCGATCAGACGAAGCGCCGCTTCGGGCTCATCGATCGGGAGCAGTCCGCCTCCCGTCCGCTCACAGAGAGCGCGCATGAGTTCGCGCCGCGCCGCCAGATCGGCCATCTCCTCCTCGCGCTGCGCCACTGCGATTCGCGTCATGGCGGACGCATCGCCGCCCTCCGCCAGCGGCAGGCGCGCTTCGAGCTCGTAGATTCCATCCTCCTGCGGCACGAGGCTGGCGCGCCAGTGCGCTCGCGCCGGATCGGGGCGGGTCACGGGGAGCTCCTCCCGGGCGCCATCCGGGCGGGTGAGAGTCAGGCGGGGGGAGGCGCTGCCCGATTCAAACCATCGCGCGTCGACGAAGACGTCCACGTGCCGCCCCGTCCGGGCGTCGCTCTCGCCCGTGCGCACGCGGAGCTCTTGGCCGGGCAGAAAGCGTCCGCCCAGCGCCAGCCATCGCGCCGTGCGCGCCCAGAGTTCGCGATGGGCTTCGAGCCCAACGTGGTTGTCGCTGAAGGCCCAGCGCCACGTGCCTTCCATCAGCGACACGAGGACGGATCCGCGACCGACGCGCGCGTGCGCCAGCGCCGTCTCGCCGCCGCCTCCCGCGAGGCGCAGCCACACCTCCGCCACGCCCTTCTCCTCGGCGCGGCGCAGAGCCTCGACGGACGCCAGATCGGGCAGCGCTTCCCATTGCGCGAGCCCGGCGGCGGGGCTGCGCGTGCGCCCCGTCCAGGTGAGCCTGAGCGGACCGCCCTCGCCGCCGCCGCGCCGGAAGATCACAGGCGCCAACTCGGCGATGACATCCGCGAGCGAGCCGCCGCCCGAGCCGGCGTCGACGGGATCCCCCCTCAGCAGCAGGAGCGATCCCCCCCGCTCGACGACGAAGCGCCGCAGCGCGGGCGCGCGCGATTCGTCGAACCAGCGCTGCGCGCCGCGCCCGAGCGCGATGATGTCCTGCCGCATGAGCCATTCGGGATCGTCGATCGCGGGGTGCTCGCTCTCCGAGACGATGCGCGAGCGGGCGGCGCCCAGCCCGTAGACGGAGGTCAGGCGCACGCCCGGATCCTCGCGCAGGGCTTGTGCGAAGAATGTCGTCTCCCATGCGGGCTCATTCTCGAAGAGCGTTACGCGGATGGGCGCATCCGTCGCCTCCAGGAAGGCCGTGGCGCGGTTGTTCGAGCTCTGAGCCTCTCGCGCGAACGGCTCGATACGCGCTTCGTATTCGAAGAGACCCTCCGCCGGCGGCTCGATCGGGAAGTCCATCCGCGCTGGCGGGCCGAGCGTGAGCGCGCGCCGCGCGATGATGCTCCAGGGAGCGCCGGCGCCGCGGCGCGCGCGGATCGTCAGCGTCGCAGTGAGTCCGTCGAGTCCGCGCTGGCGCACGTTCACGCGCAAGCGCGCCGATTCGCCCAACGCGACGACGGCGCGATCGAGCGCCGCCTCGACGGCGAGATCGGGCGGCGCCTGCTCATCGCCCGGCACGACGGCCCAGAGGCGAGCGCCGACCGCCAGGGCGCGCCCCGCGAGGGCTTCGGACCAGCCGCCGCTGGGATCGGTCGTGTCGACGCCGTCGGTCAGCAGGATGATCTCCCGCGCGCCGCCGCGAGGGGGCGCGCGGAGACGCTCGCGGACGGCGTGGGCCAGGCGCGTCGAGGCGCCATCCGGTTCGGCGCGCGCCGCGCGCGACCACGACTCGATGCGCGCGTCCTGCTCGAAGGTCCCGATCGCAAGGCGCCCCTGCTCCCAGGCGCGCCCAAGCGCTTCCGAGCGGAGCCATGTCCGGCGTAGGGCGTCGATCCGACGGACATCCTCGGCGAACCCGGGGCCGGCCGGAGCGCACATGGACTTGCTCGTATCGAGCAGCACTTCGACCAAAGGGCCCTCCGCCGGGCGCTCGACCGCTCGTTTCCAGGAAGGCCCGAGCAGCGCCCCCGCGATGGCGCCGCAGAGCGCGACGCGGACCATGAGCGAGACGCCTCCGCCCAGGCGGGCGCCGCCGATCGAAGCGATGAGCCCGATGCTCGCCGCCAGCAGCAGCGCCCCGGCGCCCGCGAGCGGGGCGGTCCAGATGAGCTCCTGCCCCGGGCTCATGCGGGCGCTCCATGGCGAGGCGCTTGGGTCCGGATGGCGACGCGCCGCCCGGCGCTGGTCAGCAGCGCCTCCAGCGCAGCCAGCGCCCCGGCGAGCATGAGAAGGAAGGGCCAGAGCTCGATGCGTGTTGACCGGCTCTCGGTCCGGGCGACGGCCGCGTCCGCGCGATCGGGCTGGGCGGCGCCCACAACTGAGGCGATCTGCTCGTCGGCGGCGCGCGCCATGTCGGATTCACGCGGATCCAACGTGACGACGGCGCGCGCGATGAGATCGCCGGCGCCATCGCGCACGGCCACGATTCCCGGCTCGTCGACGGCTTCCACGAGCGCTGCGCGCGCATCCGCGACGCCGCTGAGCGCCACGCGCCGCCCGAGCGAATCGGTCAGCGGGGGCGCGACAGCGGGAGCAATCGCCAGCGCGATCGGCTCGCCGACATCGAAGACGGGCAACGACGCCTGCGAATCGGCGCGCACGAGCGCGTGGATCAGCGCGGGGAAGGCGGGGGAGCGGACGAGCGAGGACGATCCGGGATCAATCGGCGCCAACAGCGCCTGGACGATCCCCTCGCCCAGGGAACGCTCGATCAGGAGGGGGACATCGTCCTCGAACTGCGCCGCGGCGCGCCAGGGCGCCGTCTCCTCGATGCGCAGGCGCCGCTGGAAACGCGCGCGCTCGAGTGAGGGCGCGTCAGGACCGAGCAGCGTCTCGAGCGCGCGGTCGACCTTGGGGCGGAAGAGGGTCTCGGTCGGCGCCAGTTCGATGCGGGATCGCGCCCCGAGGCGCGCGAGGACGTCTGGCGCCGACGCCAGGATGAGCCGTCCGCCATCCTCGACGGCGCGCCGGAGAGCGCTCCACGCGGCGTCATCCAGCGGCGGGTCGGAGGTCAGGACAATGGCGCTGAATCCGTCGAGGGCGGCGGCGGGGAGATCGACGGGCGCGAGGCGGGCGAGCGTCAAGGGGCTTTCGCCGTCGAGATCAAGCGCGGCGGCGACGTACGGCGCGGCGGACCAGCGATTCATCCAGTCGTCCGCAGGCGCCACCACCGCGACGCGGCGCTGCGGCGCGGCGTCGATCGGGATCTCGATCGCGTCATCGTGCGGGAACCGATCAGGAGGGAGGGATAGTCGGGCCAGCTCGGCCGCGGGGGGCGCCTCGAATGACACACCGGCGCGCGCATCGGGAGCGAGACGAAGGGCACGGCGGCGGCTTTGCTCAGCGGTCTCGAGCGTGACGATCGTCTCGACGGGGTCCGGCCCGCTGTTCCAGACGGTCGCCGAGATCTCGACGCGCTCTCCGCGCCTCCGCATCCGCGGGTCGAAGAGCGCAAGGTTCGCCATCGGCGGGCGCGAGCCGACGACAGCGATCTCGATCGCGGCCCGATCTGAGCGGTCGAGCCGCGCGAGGGATTCCCAATGCGAGCGCTGGGCGTCGGTGACGACCAGGAGGCGGCGGGGGGCGGACGCGGCCCCTTCGAGCGCGGGCAGCGCTCTGGCGCGCTCGATGGCCGCGCCCAGATCGGCGCGCTCGAGTGTGACGCGAGCGGACTCCAGGGCGTCGAGCAGCGGCGCGGGGCGATCGGTGAGCGTGGGGAGCAGCGGCGCGGGGCTGCGCCTGGCGAGGACCACTCCGACGAGACCGCCCCTTTCCACATGCGACTGGACCGCCTCCCGGGCGTGTCGGCGCGCCTGCTCGAAGAAGGCGCCGCCCCGATCCTCGCGCGTCATCGAGGCGGAGGCGTCGAGGACGACGACCAGATTCGTGCGCTCGAGAGGCGTCGGGACGGCCGTCGTCCACGCCGGGCGATCGAAGGCGAGGGCGAGGAAGGCGATGAGCAGGGCTCGGGTGGCGATCAGCAGGGCGTCGCGGAGGCGGCGGGGGCGTCCGGCGCGCGGGTCGGCTGACGAGAGGAAGCGGGCGATGGGGAACTCGATCTTCGGTAGGGCGCGCCGAGCGATAAGGTGGGCGAGGACGGCGGCGGCGGAGGCGAGGGCGGCGAGCGCGATCCAGCCGGCGGAGAGGCCCACGATGGCGGCGAGCGTGTTCACAGGGAGTTGTATGGCCCGAGGATCGTGGGGTCGCGGGTCACGCGCGGGCGGAGTGGACGTCGAGAAAATCGTCGACGATGCGCGCCAGGGCGGGCTCGAGGGAGATCGAGGCCTCGAAGCCGAGCAGGTCGCGCGCGCGCGCGATGTCGGCGATTGAATCCCGCAGGTCTCCCGGGCGCGGGTCGGTGAACTCGGGCTTCCAGGTCTCGCGCCCGGCGACGCGCAGGACCGTCTCCGCGATCTCCCGGATGGAAGTGGAGGCGCCGGCGCCGATGTTGACGGGCTCGCCGGTCAACGGCTTGTCGGTCGTCGCGGCGAGGAGGAAGGCGCGGCAGACATCGTCGACATGCACGAAATCGCGCGTCTGCGCGCCGTCGCCATGCACGATGGGCGGCTTTCCGTCGCGCACGCGCGCGCAGAAAGACGAGATGACGGCGGACTCCGCGCTGTCGGCTGGCTGACCGACGCCATAGGCGTTGAAGATCCGCAGCGAGAGACCAGGCAAAGCCCGCGCGTGCGCCCAGGCGGAGACGACATGCTCCGCGGCGACCTTCGAGGCGGCGTAGGGGGAAAGGGGGCGCGCGGGAAGCGTCTCCGCGTGCGGCGCGGGGGCGTCGCCATAGGCGGCGCAGGACGCGGCGTAGAGGAAGCGCGACGCCTCCTGGAGTCGGGCGGCTTCGGCGACGCGGACCGTCCCGTGGACGTTGACCGCGAAAGCGCGCAGGGGATCCCGGGTGGACTCGGGCACGGAGGAGACGGCGGCGAGGTGAAAGACAGTCTCCACGGCGAGCAGTGCGTCGGCGAGAGCCTCGGGCTCCAGGATCGAGCCATGCACGAAGCGCACCTGCCTCGGATGGCTCTCGATGAGCGGCGCGAGGCGGTCGAGCGTGGAGGAGGAGAGATCGTCGAGGACGGAGACGCGCGCGCCGGCGTGGACCAGCGACTCGACGAGGCGGGCGCCGATGAAACCGGCGCCGCCGGTCACGCAGACCGGGCGGTCGCGGAGCGCTGCTTGAAAAGACCCGACCCAGTCAGGCGGATTCGGAGTCGCGACGACCATGGAACGGCGGATTCTAGCGACGCCCCCGCTCTGGCGTGAGGGGCGCGCGATATCGAACTCCCTAGGAAGTCAGGCGCCGGCGCCGACGGGCTCGCTCTCCGGCTTCGGCGACGAGGCGGAGTCAGCCTGCTTCTTGCGGGCCGACTTCCACGATTCCTTGTACGAGGCGATCGCCTCCTTGAGCTTCTTCTCAAGGTCGTCGTCGATTTTCCTCTTTTCGGCGACCTCGTCGCGCACGCCTCGGGCGACGCCTGAGAAGTGATCGATGAGGCCCTTCTCGAAGTCGGCGACCTGATCGACGGGGATGTCGTCGAGGAAGCCGCGGGCGCCGGCGAAGATGGAGACGACCTGATCGATGACGTCCATCGGGACGTACTGCGGCTGCTTGAGCAGCTCGACCATGCGGGCGCCTCGATCGAGCTGGCGCTGGGTGGCCTTGTCGAGCTCGGTGCCGAGCTGGGCGAAGGCCTCGAGCGCGCGGTAGGCGGCGAGGTCGAGTCGGAGCGAGCCGGCGATCTGCTTCATCGCCTTGATCTGGGCGTTGCCGCCGACGCGAGAGACGGAGATGCCGACATTGATGGCGGGGCGCACGCCCGCGAAGAAGAGCTCCCCCTCGAGGTAGATCTGGCCGTCGGTGATCGAGATCACGTTGGTCGGGATGTACGCAGAGACGTCGCCTTCCTGCGTTTCGATGACGGGCAGCGCGGTGAGCGAGCCGCCGCCGTTGTCATCGGAGAGCTTGGTGGCGCGCTCGAGGAGGCGCGAGTGCAGATAGAAGACATCGCCCGGAAAGGCCTCGCGCCCCGGCGGGCGGCGCAGCAGCAGCGAGAGCTGGCGATAGGCGACGGCCTGCTTCGAGAGGTCGTCGTAGATGACCAGCGCGTGCTTGGGCGTCTTGCCCTGCTTGCCGAGCCACATGAAGTACTCGCCCATGGCGCAGCCGGAATAGGGCGCGATGTACTGCATGGGCGCGGGGTCGGAGGAGCCGGCGTTGACGACGATGGTGTAGTCCATCGCGCCGTTGTCCTTCAGCGTCTCGACGACGCCGGCGACGGTGGACTCCTTCTGTCCGACGGCGACGTAGATGCACACAACCGCCTCGTCCGTGCCCCAATAGCGCTTCTGGTTGATGATCGTGTCCACCGCGACGGCGGTCTTGCCCGTCTTGCGGTCGCCGATGATGAGCTCGCGCTGGCCGCGGCCGATGGGGATCATCGAGTCGA
>CAYVIJ010000021.1:0-43375 GCA_964451515.1 uncultured Phycisphaeraceae bacterium
AAGCGGAGAGGGGGGGATTCGAACCCCCGATGCCCCGAAGGGCATACCGGTTTTCGAGACCGGCGCAATCAACCGCTCTGCCACCTCTCCCGCGGTACGGTCCCGATTCTCTCCATCGAGGGCCCTCGGGGCAAGCCCGCCCTCCCCGCCAAGCCTCCCCGCCGCTGCCCCCTCCGTCGGGCCTCTCGACCCCGCTCCGCCGACGCCTGCACTGGATCGGGCCTTGCGGGCTGGCGGCGGGCGATGAATGATCGTCCATGATGGCCTATATCGAGACGATTGATGAATCGCACGCCCAGGGCGATCTCGCCGCCCTGTATCGGCGCGTCGCTAACTCCGACGGGACGGTCGACGAGGTGATGAAGGTTCATTCCCTCAACCCCGACGGCCTGCGCGCGCATTTCGAGTTGTATGTGTCCGCGATGCACCGCCCCTCGCCGCTGTCCAAGATGGAGCGGGAGCTCGTGGGGGCCGTCGTGTCACGCCTCAACGGCTGCGCCTATTGCCTGTCGCATCACGCTGCGGGGCTCCGCCGACTGCTCCCCGATGATCGGCGGGATTTGGCGTTGGCGGTGCAGGGCGGAGAGGAGGCGGAGCATCTCACCCCGCGCGAGCGGGCGATGCTCGAGTTCGCGGAGCGGGTCGCGCTGAAGCCGTCGGAGGCCCGATCGGAGCACGTCTCGGCCCTGCGTGAGGCGGGCTTGACCGATCGGGAGATCCTCGATCTGACGCAGGTGATCGGCTACTTTGCCTTCGCGAACCGAATCGTCCTCGCCCTCGGCGCCGAGCTTGAGGAGTTCCCGGCGGGGCAGCATCCATCGTCGCTCTGAAGCGCGGCCGTCGGCGAGCGCAGAGCGAGGGCGCTGCCGTACACTCGCGCGGATGACCTTGCTCTGCGTCTCCATCGCCGTCGACGATCCCGCCCATGCCCGGGTGAGCGTCGGGGAAGCCCGCCTCGCGGGCGCCGACCTGATCGAGCTGCGTCTTGACCCGCTGCTGGAGGGGCACGCGCCCGAGCACGCCCTCACGCACGCGCGCGGACTGCTCGAAGCTTCACCGCTGCCGGTGATCGCCACCTGCCGGTCGCCGCGCGAGGGAGGCGAGACCAGCGCCTCCGACGCAGACCGCCTCGCCCTGCTGCGCGGGCTCATCAAGGCGACGTCGCCCCCCCGCTACATCGATCTCGAGCTCTCGACGCTCGAAAGCGCGCCGGACGCGCTGGATCAACTCGATCTGCGCGCGCATCCGGAGGCAGCGCTGATCCTCTCGACGCACGAGTTTCAGGGTCGCCCAGCCGATCTGCTCCGCAGGATCGAGCGCATGCGCGCGGTCGAGGAGGCGGCCGTCCTGAAGATCGCCTACACCGCGCGCTCGGCGCGCGACACGCTCGAGATCGCCGACCTGCTCGCCGCGCGCGACCGCCCCACAATCGCGCTCGCGATGGGCCCCTTCGGCCTCGCCTCGCGCGTGCTGGCGCCCAAGTTCGGCGGGTTCATCACGTTCGCGGCGCTTCACCGGGCGAGCGCCACCGCGCCCGCCCAGCCAACGATCGCCGATCTCCTCACCCTCTATCGGGCGCGGGAGATCGATGAGTCGTCGCCCGTGTACGGCGTTTTGGGGTATCCGGTCGAGCATTCGCTCTCGCCGCATGTGCACAACGCCGCCTTTGCGCGGCTGCCAGAGACGCATTTCCTGGCCAAGGGCGTCTACCTGCCGCTGCCAGTCGCGCCGGAATACGAGCCCTTCAAGGCGACGCTCGACGCCCTGCTCTCGCACAAGCGGCTGACGTTTCGCGGGGGCTCGGTGACGATCCCGCACAAGGAGAACCTGCTGCGCTTCGCCCGGGAGGCGGGACGCCATGTCTTCTCGATCGATCCCTTGGCGGAGCGCGCCGGCGCCGCGAACACGCTCCACTTCGACGCCTCGCGCGCGCAGTGGCTCGTCACCAACACCGACGCCCCCGCCATCGCGGAGCTGCTCTCAGAGAAGATCGACCTCGAGCGTCAGGCGAAGCCGCCCCACGCCCTGATCCTGGGCGCCGGGGGCGTCGCCCGCGCGGCCGCGCTCGCCTGCGCCGACGCGGCGATGCGCGTGACGATCACCAACCGGACGCCTGAACGGGCGGTGGCGCTGGCGCGGGACCTGAGCGCGCTGGATCCGCCGCCGCAGCATCCGATCGAGACCATTCCCTGGGAGATGCGCGGGGCGGCGTCGCCGGACATCCTGATCAACGCGACCTCAGTCGGCATGTCGAGCGGACCGTCGCCGGATGAAGCGCCCTACGAGCCGGAGCGGCTGGCGGAGGGCGCGCTGGTTCTTGAGACGGTGTACAACCCGCTCGAGACTCCCCTGCTGCGCGCTGCGCGCGCACGGGGCTGCGCCATCATCGATGGCGCCGATCTCTTCGTGCAGCAGGCGGCGCTGCAATCGACGCTCTGGACGGGCGCTCCCGCGTCGACGGAGCTCTTCGATCGGATCGTGCGCGAGCGGCTGAGCGAGAGGCGTTAATAGAAAGAGAGCGGCGTGCGGGCGGTCTCGAAGCGGAGGATATTCTCCACGTCCTCCCGCACCAGCAGGCGCACATCACCCTTGCCCGTGCGGATCAGGATCGGATTGACGCCGCCGTTGAGCACGCCGTGATACATCCCGGGGCGCACCAGGACGTCCTGGATGGACTCGGCGCTCGAGATCTCGACATCGCCCTCTTCCGACTCCAGCTCGATTCGGCCGCGCGTTCCGGGGGGAGACTGGAGGTAGACGTTGCCGCGCTCAGTCACCAGGGCGACGGGCTCGTCCAGGGCGCGATCGGTGCGCACGACAATGTGATCTCCGCTCTCGATTTGGAGGGCGCCGCCGACGCCGACGAGCTCGACGACGCCTCCGCTGTTGCGCACCCGCGCGCCGTCCACCCGCGGCAGCGTCACCCGCAGGTCGATGGAATGATCCGTCGCGCGGGGATCGAGCGACTCGGCGCGCACACGCAGGACGAGCCGACCGCCCGGGCCCTCCTCGACGGCGGACTGGACGAGCGAGACCTCCTCCGCCCGCGCCTGACGCTTCTCCCGCTTGGGGCCCCAGGCGACCCTCCTCGCGGCGTCCACGGTGATCGTCTCGTACTGCTCGCCGGCCCGGACCTCGACACGTCCGGCCGAGTTCTCGATGTCCACGCCGATGGCTTGCCCGGGGGGAACCTCGTAGGTGCGGACCTGGGGGAAGGTGGAGGAGCATCCGCTCAGCAGGCAGGCCGCGAGGGCCCACATCGCCAGCGCCGTGATTCGCTTCGCCATTGCGCGCTCCTTGTGCGGGCGGGGATCGGTCCGGAGCGGAAGCCTACCAGCCCCGCGGAGGGGCTATCGGCCGTTCGGGGAGGCGGGATGACTGGTTTTGGGGGTGTGGGGCGGTCTACGGGCGGCCTTCCCGCGCGAAGCGGACGAGATTGGTCCAGGCGAAGCTCAGATCGGTCTTCGTGTGCGCCTGCTCATCCATGTAGAACGTGTAATCGGGCGAAGTGACATGCCCGCGCAAAGCCGGGACTCTCCGTGCGGAGCCGTCCATGAATCCAAACTGACATTTCTCTGAGTCGTGCCACCATCCGTAGGAGATCAGGTAGCCGGTGGGCCAACGCGATGTGATCATGTGACCGTAGTCACCGATGAGGACGAATCGAGAGGGCGAGCGCACGTCCGCCGGGCGGTTGCCGCCGTACGGATTGTTCCGCTTGCGAGGCGGCGCCTCCGGATAGACGAACCCGAGTTCACGACCAACTGGCGCCCAAATCCAATCGTTCGCGCGGTAGCTCGTCCCGAAATTTCCGAAGACTGTGTTCTTCTCGCTCTCGAAACGAGACAGATCCTCAAGAGTGAAATCCGCTTCGATTTCCGCTCCAGTGAAATAGTCCTTGCGGAGTAAGCCTTCGTCCGAGGGACAGAGAAATATCTCGTGCCGCCCGCGCTCGCGCTCAGACGAAGACAGGTACTGATTCACAGGACGATCGGGGTCGTAGAGCGTGTTGATCTTCGCAACTTCGGCAGCGGTCATTTCCGCGTCTTTGAGAATGTCGACTCCGCCCCAGTCCATCATGTGCGACGTGTCTTCCCAGCGGTTCGACCATTCATGCCACGTGGGTTGTCCGTCGTCACTCAGGACACGCTCGCTTGGGAAATGGCCGCGATCGAAGAAGTAGCCTTCCCACGCGATCAGAATCTGCCGCTGATTGCTCAGGCACACAGTGGACTTGGCCGACCGTCTGACCCTCCCCAGCGCCGGCAGCAGGAGCCCGATCAGAATGGCGATGATCGCGATCACCACCAGCAGTTCGACCAGCGTGAAGCCCCCGCACTTGCCGCGCTTCGCCAGAGTGCCTGCCTTCATGCGCATCATCCTAACTCCTGCCGACGCTTGCGCCTAGGAAAATCCGCCGGCGAGGGGAGACCCGGCGGGGCTCATCCTCAAAAGTGGGCAGGGGCGGATTCGAACCGCCGACACCGGCATTTTCAGTGCCGTGCTCTACCAACTGAGCTACCTGCCCGCGATGGCTGACCGACTCCGCCCCTCGCGGGCCGGAATCGAGCCGCAGACGGTATCACCGGACCCGACGACCGGCAAGAAGGAGAGACGCGCGCGACGTGCTCCAAGACCGGTCGCGCCGGGCCCGCCACCCCAAACCGGTGGCTGCGGGCCGGCGTGCCTGCCGGTGGTGGTTGGAGAGGGTTCGTAGACGGGCGGGCAGGGACGCCCGCCGCACCGGGACGAAACGTAGCGGGGGAGAGAGACGGCTCGGAGAGCCGTCCCACCGAGAGCCTTCCCATCGAGAGCCGTCCCACCAGGAGCCGCCCCATCGGGAGCGCTCGAAATCCGTGGAACCGCTTTAACCAGCCGTCCGTACAACCCGATACTATGGCTCGCATAGTATACTGCGCCAGAGTGCCAGTGGAGGTTCGTCATGCGGCTTGAACGGGAACTCATGCGGGGGGTCGGGCCGGTGGCTGTGCTCAAGCTCCTCGAGTCGGGGGAGATGTACGGCTACGAGTTGGTGGACGTCCTGGCCCGCCGGACGGACGGGGCGCTGGCGATGGGGCAGTCCACGCTCTATCCGATGCTCTACAACCTCGAGGGCAAGGGGCTGATCACGAGCGTCTGGCGGGAGCGCGACGGCGAGCGGCCGCGCAAGTACTACTCGCTCACGGGCAAGGGCAAGCGAAAGCTCGCGGCGGACTCGGAGCAGCTCGAGACGATGACGCACGCGCTCGCGGCGCTTGGCCTGGCCTTCACCCCATCGCCGGCGGGGGCGCCCGCGTGAGCGCGCCGTCTCGCTCCACGTCGCCCTTCCGCACGTTCTGCACGACGCCGCTGAGTGACCTTCTCCGCGGCTCGCTCTCGGGGCGGCTGGACACGCGCCGCTCGATCGAGCGCGCGGAGCTGCCGCCCGAATTGGCGGCGATCGTGCGCAGAGTCGTTGGCGATCTGCGGCTCATGCGGGCCGAGAAGGCCGATGTCGCCCGCGAGCTTTGCGCCCACTTCGCCGACGGGCTGGAGGCCGGCGCGACGGCGAGCGAGCTCGCCGAATCCTTTGGAGATCCCACGATGTCCGCCACACTGATCACGAGCGCACGGAAGCGCGCTCGCCCGATGCACATCAAGATCGCCATGCGCACGGCCCAGGGGCTGGGCGTTCTCGTCGCGCTGTTGCTCGTGCTCTATCTGTTCGAGCTCGCGCGCTTTCACATGGGCGATCCGACGATCTCGCGGGACTTCGTGGCCGAGCACAACGCGCAGATCGAGCAGATCCCCGAGGAGGAGCGGGCGTGGCCGATCTACCGACAGGCGATTTTGGCGCTGTATCCGCTGACGGAAGAAGAGCGGGACGCGATCGAATGGCGCCCGACGGAGGCGCAGCTCGCGACGATGGCGGCGATCATCGCGGAGAAGCAGGAGGCGCTGGCGCTCTTTCGGAAGGCGTCGCAGCGGCGGGTGATGGGGGTTCCGTGGTCGAACGGATTCGACGATACGGAGTTGGCGCCCCTGCTTCTCGGAGAGGACTACGAGCCGGCGGCGCAGGTCGAGGGGCCGCCGATGCTTTTCGATGTGCTTCTCCCCCACCTTGCCTCGCTGCGCATGGGCGCGCGCCTGCTGTGCGTTGACGCCCGCCTGGCCGCGCTGCAAGGCGAGTCGGAGCGCGCCCTCGCCAATCTGACGGCGGTTGTGGGGATGTCAACGCATGTTCATACGGGGGAGACTCTTATCGAAGCGCTCGTGGACCTTGACATCTTCTCCATCGCGTCCGGCACGACGCTGGAGACTCTGCGTCTGCATTCTGAAATCTTCAGCGAGGAGGAGCTCCTGACGCTGGCGCATGAGTTCGCCGGGGCGGAGTTTGATCCAATTCCGGCGCTCAAAACCGAAAGAGCGTTTTTCCTCGACGTCATCCAGCGGTCCTTCACCGACGACGGCTCGGGCGACGGAGTCCTCGTCGATGAGGGGATCGAATTGTTGAATCTGCTCGACATGGGCGCTGAGCCATCGTCCGGCCCGGCGCTGACGGGCCCGATTGCGCGACTGCTGGTCGGATCGCGCGCTGATCAGGTCGCACTGCATGACAAGATCATGACTTTCTACGAGGCGCGCTCCGCACTGCCGCTCTGGAAGCAGTTCGAGGAGGAGGACGCCGCGGACACGCTCCTGGAGAACCACGTCGGCGATCCCTCCTACCTTTTTGTCGTAAGGCTTGTGCCGGCGCTGAGCCGAACGATCGTCAACCATGAACTGATCCGGATGGAGCGCGACCGAACGCTCGCGGCGATCGCACTCGAACTCTATCGGAAGCGCGAGGGCGCATACCCGCAGCGACTCGAGCAACTGGTCCCGCAGTATCTCCCCGCCCTGCCGATCGATCGCTTCGACGGGCAGCCTTTCCGCTACGAGTTGCGGGATGGGACGCCGATGGTCTGGTCGGTCGGCGCCGACCTGGACGACGATCGCGGCGTCCCGGCGCGCGATCAGCGCGGCGTTCTCTACGCCCCCCGCCGGCCGAACGACATCGATGGCGACTGGGTCCTCTATCCGCCGGACTGGCTGCTCTATCCCGAGCTCAGCCGGGATGATTGACAGCGCGCCGCCCTCCGGACGCCGCCCTTGTTCTCAGCGCGGGCGGAAGAGCCGGGCGGCGACGGTCTCCGTGTCGTCCTCGGGCGGGCAATCCGGCAGCGCCGCGTCATCGTTGACGTAGTGAAGAATCCACTCGATCTCCCCCGTGCGGTAGAGGTCGATGAAGGCGCGAGCCGGCTCTTCGCAGTAGCGCGTGCCGATGCCGCGCTCGATCTCCGCGATCGCCTCCTCCGCCGCCTCCGCGCCGATCTCGCGTCGGTACGGGCGGACGCTGGTCATCGCGTCAAAGGCGTCGATCACGGAGAAATAGCGCGCGCCGAGGGGGATCGCCTCGCCCGCGAGCCCGTCCGGATAGCCCAGCCCGTCCCAGCGCTCGTGGTGATGGCGGACCAGATGCAGCGTCGCCGGGTCATCCTCGCCGAGACGCACGAGGCGGTCGTACCCCAGCGTTGTGTGAGTCTTGATGACCTCAAACTCCTCGGGCGTGAGCCGCCCGGGCTTGCGCAGAATGCTCGAGGGAATATCGATCTTGCCGACGTCATGCAGCGCCGCGGCGAGGGAAAGATGCCCGATGATGGCGCGCTCGACGCCCAGGCGCTCGGCGAGCGCGCGCGTGTAGAGGACGACGCGCCAAGTGTGGGCCGCGGTCGAGAAATCCTTGCGCTCGATGGCGCGGACGAGATTGGCGACGAGTTCGGGGGTCAATCGGCGGGCTCCTGCGGCGGGATGCTACGCCTGACACGCGCCCCACATGCCGAGCAGCAGGCCGAGGTCCGCGGCGCCCACGACGCCGTCTCCGTTCAAATCTCCGATCGGATCGGCGGCGCTGCTCCAGAGCGAGAGCAGCAGCTCCAGATCGGTCGTTCCCACCACGCCGTCGCCGTCGAGATCGGCGGGGCATCCGACGCAGGAGGAGATGTCGATCACCCGCAGCCCGATGTTGCCGCCGTGAGAGGCTGCGACAAACAGTCGCTGGGAAGCCGGGGGGCCGACCTTCAGGGCGGAGACATGTCCGGACAACTGAACCGAGCCGATGATCGTCGGGCTCGTCGGATCGGTCACGTCCACGATGCGCAGGAAGTCATCGGTGCGCTGGTCTCCGTCTGACTCCATCACAAACGCGATATCGTCGCTTGCTGCGACCAAGCGAGCCTCCCCGACCGTCTCGATCGATCCGACAACCACCGGGCTTTCCGAATCCGCGACGTCGATCACCAGCAGCCCCAAGTCTCTGGCGGCTGCAAAGACGAGATCGTCCCGGACGGCGAGATCGACCACGCCGTCCGAAGCGCTGATGGCGCCAACAACGGCAGGACTGGCGGGATCCTGCACATCGAATATCCGAAACGCATCCGGCCTCAAACGAAACGGATCGGCGCCGACGAACAGTCGGCCATCATCCGCGACGATCGCCCTCGTTCTTGAACCGGTTGGAACCGTCGCCATTGTTTCCGGATTCGCCGGCTCGCGGATGTCAAAGATCGACAGAGCCGTTTCGAACCCGACGAAGGCCAAGCCTTCGTTCGCCGGATCGACGGCCACGAGCTCTGATCGTGCTCCCACCACCTCGCCGATGCGAAGCGGGTTGTGTCTATCGCTGACGTCGACGATTTGCAGTCCCGACCGATGGGCCGCGACAAGGGCGATATCGCTCCGGACAGCGACCGCCGGCGCCCGCTGAAAGGGGAACGCCACGGCGCCCACAACCGCCGGATTCACCGGGTCGCTGACATCGATCGTGAGCAGTCTCCCCGTCAAATCAGACACCACTGCGAGGTCGCCGACGACTTCCACATCCATGAATCTCGCGCCGATCATGCTCAGGATTTCCGGTCGGCAGTCCTGCGCAAACGCCGGCGGACCAAGGCTGGTCAGAAGCAGCGCGATCGCAGCGCACGCGGGCGACGTCCTCCGGATGCGCATCATGGCCTCCTCTCAATCCCCCTTGCCGAGACCGCCCGAACGGGGGCCAGGGAGCGGCGCCCCCCCGCATGAGCAACGGCGCCCCGGGAAAGGTTATTCCCGCTTTCGCTGTCTCACTGGCAGCCGCTCCAGGCCGACAGCAGAACCGCGAGATCCTGCGGCCCCACTGCTCCGGAGCCGTTGAGATCGGCGGCGGGATCGATGGCTCCGAGCAACCTGTGCCTGTTCCGATGCTTCTACCATCGCGATCATCATGAGCCGCTCGCCGAATACGCAACCCGTCGCTATCACTGGCATCGGCCTCGTCACCCCGCTGGGCGACAGCGCATGGGAGACCGTCCGCGCGCTGCTCGAGGGGCGGACCACCGCCGATCGGCTCGCCAACCTTCCTGAGAACGTCGACCCCGTGGCCATCGCTCGCGCAACGGCGGGCTCTCGCAACGCGGTCTTCGACCCCGTCGACCCCGCCGTCGCTCTTGCGGAGCGGGCGGCGCGGGAGGCGCTGAGTCAGTCGGGGGTCGCGCCGGAGTCTGTGCTGACGGTGCTGGCGTCGTCGAAGGGCGCCATCTCCCCGCTGCTGAAGCGACCGACGAAGGACGGCGCACTCTCGGATCGCACGGCTGAGTGCGCGGCGCTTTCGCCGCATGGGTATCTGGCGCATCACCTGCGCCGTCGGCTGGGGCTGGGGGAGATCCGGTGTCCGGTGGCGGCGTGCGCGACGTCGGTGGCGGCGCTGGAACTCGCGCTGCGGGCGCTGCGCACGGGCGAGGCGGAGCGCGCGCTGGTCGTGGGGGTGGAGTCGGCGCTGCATTCGCTCTTCGTGTGGTCGTACAAGCGGCTGGGTGTTTTGGCGCCGGTGTCCCCTGCGCAGGCGCACGTGGCGCGCCCGCTGGATCGGGAGCGCGACGGCTTCACGCTCTGCGAGACGGCCGCGGCCATTGTGATCGAGCGTGAGCCATCCGTACGCGTGCAGGGCCACCTTCTGCGCGCAACGATCGGGACGGAGCCGGACGCCTTCGTGCGCCCCCCGGAGGGGTTGCCGGTGACGGCGCATGTCGAGCGCGCGCTGCGCGGCGCCCCCCCGCTGTCGCTGATCCATCCCCACGCGACCGGCACGAAAGCCAACGACGCGCGGGAGCTGGAGGCGCTGGCGCGGGTCGTCGGCGATCGTGCGCGCTCGATCCCGCTTTACGCCAGCAAGGGCGCGCTCGGGCATCCGCTGGGCGCGGCGGCGCTGGTGAACGTCGTGCTCGGGCTCATCTTCGCGCGGGTGCGAAGTCGGCCGCCCATGCCCTGGCTTGGGTCGCCGATCGAATCGGCGTTTCCGATCGAGCGGAAGGCGATCGAGATCGGCGACGGTCCACAGCTCGCGCTGGCGGCGGGCTTCGGCGGGCACGTCGGCGCCGTGCTCTTCGCCGGGCCGCACACGGAGATGATGTGATCAGTCGCGCATGCTCTCGGCCAGCGCAATGACCTGCTCGGGCGCGAGCGCTTCGGCGCGGTCGGTCGGCTCGATTCCCTCAGGGAACGGGAAGTCGCGTCCGAGGATGGCGCCGATCTGCTTGCGTCGGCGACCGAAGAGGACGTCGCACGCGCGCACGAGCGACTGGGGATCGTCGACGAGCGACCGCTCCCGGCGGACAAGGGAGACCATCGCGCTCGTCACCTTGGGCGGCGGCCAGAAGCAGCCGGGCGGGACGGACTTCTGGATGAATGTCACTTCCGCGAGCGCCCAGGCGACGACGGTCAGCTCGCCATACTCCTTCGTGCCCGGCGAAGCCGTGAGCCGCTGGGCGACCTCTCTCTGGATGGTCACATGCTGCTCGCGGCATCGTTCGTTCGAGACGAGAAGCGTCATCATCAGCGGTGTGGCGGCGCCGTAGGGCAGGTTGGCGACAAGCTTGAAGGGATGATCCGCGAGCGCGCGGAGGACGTCGCTGTTGATCGCGCGGGGGCCTTCGAGGACATCCCCCTCGATCAGCGTGAGTCTCTCCGGGAAGCTGGGGACGAGCGTGTCGCGGAGAAGTTGCGCAAGCCCGCGGTCGATCTCCACCGCCACGACCCGCGCTCCCCGCTCGAGAAGCGGACGCGTGAGCGCGCCCGCGCCCGGCCCGACTTCGAGGATGAGCTCCCCCGCGCGCACGTCCGCGGCGTCCAGCAGTTTCTGGAGTTGGTTCTGGTCGATGAGAAAGTTCTGCCCGAACCTTTTGCGCGGCGACAGCCCGTATTCCTCGAGCAGCGAGCGCAGTTGAGACCGGGTCAGCACGAACGCATCGTACTCAGCCGCGTCGGCTTGCCCGATGAACGAGAAAGCGGAGAGCGAAGCCTCCCGCCAGAGCGCCCATCGCGCCGATCCAGACGATCGGGGCGATCCAGAAGACGAGCGCGAGGCACGCGACGAGCCCCGTCCACGCGATCCAGCGCGGGTAGAGCCGACGCTCTCTCGGCAGGCGCACGGCGGCGGCGTTGGTGATTGCGTAGTAGATGAGCACCGCCACGGCGCTGAATGACCAGGTGAGCCGGACGTCGCCGACGAGCGTGAGCAGCGCGACGACCGCGCCCGTGGCAAGCACGGCGCGCACAGGAGACGCGCTGCCGATGTCCACCTTCGCCAGCGCCGTCGGCAGGTCCGCCCGCCGCCCCATCGCCAGCGCGACGCGCGACAGCCCCAGGATCAGATTGGGCAGGACGCCCAGCATCGCCGTGACGGCGCCGATGGACACGATGACGGCGACGCCTCCGGCGCCAGCCGCCCGCGCGGCGGATTCGAGAGGCGCCGCGTCCTGTCGTCCGCTCGTCGAGAGAAACTCGGGTCCGACGGCGCTGAGCGCGGCCCATGCGACGGCGAGATACAGAGTCATCGAGACCACGAGCGTCAGGATGATGGCGCGGGGGATGGCGCGCGCCGGATCGCGCACCTCCTCGCCCAGCGTCGCGATGCGTCCGTAGCCCGTGTAGGCGACGAACATCAGCGCCGTCGCTTCAAGAAGGCGCGGTAGGGGCGTCGAGAGGATCTCTTCTGCGCGCAGCATGCTCGCCTCCTCCGACGCGGCATGGCGGACGCCCGCGAGGACGAAGGCGATGAGCGCGAGCAGCGTGATGGAGACAATCACGGCGTTGGCGCGCGCCGAACGCCGCACGCCGCCCGCGACGAGAAGCGTCAGCCCAACGGCGATTCCAAAGGCGAGGGGAACAAGCGCACGCGGATCGTCGAAGCGGACCAGATGCAGCAGATATCCCGCGCAGCCCAGCGCCGCAGTGGCCGCGGAGGCGGATTTGGCGAGCAGGAACGCCCACCCGGCCGCGAATCCGAGCGCGGGCGTGAGGAACTCGTATCCGTACTCGTACGTTCCGCCCGAGACGGGATGCGCCGCCGCAAGCTGCGCGCTGGAGAGGCCGTTGCACGTGGCCACACCCGCGGCGAGGGCGATGGCGATCAGCACGGCGGGCCCGGCGATCCCGGCGCTCAAGGCGAGCGCCACGAAGACGCCCGTCCCGAGGATGGAGCCCAGCCCCAGGAGGGCGGCGGAGACGACGCCGAGATCGCGCCTGAGCTCGGTCATCGATGGGCGCCACTCCGGGCGGGCTTGGTCACCTGCCGCGCGAGGCGGCTCGCGTGTCGACGTTGTCCGCCGCTTCGATGAAGCGGGCGACATCCTCGTGCAGCTTGCGCAGAGAGGGCTCGTGAATGTACATCATGTGCCCGGCTTCGTAGTACTCAACGTGCACGTTGTCGCGGAGCTCGGGCTCGAGCTGCATGTGCGCAATCGTATGGTCGGTGGCGAAGAAGGGCGTGGCGAGGTCGTAATAGCCTGAGGCGACGAAGACGCGCAGATCATTGTTCTTGCTGATGGCCTCGCGCATCGTCTCCGCGACATTCACGTAGCGGTTCTCGAAAGAGGCGTACGACCATGGCCGCACGCGCCCGGTGAGGATCTCGTAGGCGATGTCGCTCTCGAACTCGAGCTCGGTGCGGACGTAGTTGTTCAGCGCGGCGGTGTAGGGGCCGGTGATCGCGGTGAGCGAGGGATCGTGCTCGAAGCGCTCGCCGGCGGCGTCCCGATCGATCCCGAGGAAGCGCGAGTCCAGGCGGCCGACGGAGCGGCGCTCGTCTCGCAGCAGCGATTTCGTGAAGCGCATGATGTTCACGCGCAGATTGGTCTGGGAGATCTGCTCCTCGCTGAGGCCCGTGTAGCGCGCCAGGGCCTGAACGATGCGGCGCCGGCGCTCGGGGTCGATATTGGCGCCCTGCGCAAGAGCGGGCAGATATTCATTCAGCGCGAAGGACTCGACCTCATCCAGAACGGCTCGCAGCGGCCTCTGTTGCAGATCCGAGGGCAGCGCCTCGTGATACCACGCGGTGGCGGTGTACGTCGGCAGGAAGAGGACGTACGGCAGATCGTTGCCGGGGTCGAAGCGCGCGGTCTGGAAGCTCAGGATCGATGAGACGAGGATCAGCCCGTTCAGGTACATCCCGTGGCGGTTCTGGAGATAGCCCGAGAGGCCCGCCGCCCGGGTCGTGCCGTAAGACTCGCCCGCGAGAAACTTGGGACTGAGCCAGCGCTCAAAACGCGACGTGTAGAGCCGGATGAAATCGCCGACGGAGCGGATGTCCTCCTCATACCCCGAGAACTCCCGCTGCTCGACGCCCTCCGCCGGGCGGGAGAAACCCGTGCCGATCGGATCGATGAAGACCAGGTCGGTGTGGGTCAGCCAGGTGGACTCGTTATCGACGAGCCGGTACGGCGGCGGCGGCGCCGAGCCGTCGTCATTCATGAAGACGCGACGCGGACCCGCCGTGCCCAGATGGAGCCAGACGGAGGAAGAGCCCGGGCCGCCGTTGAAAACGAACGTCAGCGGCCGCTTCGAGACGTCCTCGACGCCGTCAAGCGTGTAGGCCATAAAAAACATCCGCGCCCGGACCTCGCCCGCCTCCGTCTTCATGGGCATGTATCCCGTGGTGACGGTGTAGTCGAGCCGGCGACCATCGACAGTGATCGAATGCTTCGTGACGCTCAGCTCCGGCTCGGCGGAGACGGAGGCCCGCTCTGTCTCAGCCGCCCCGGCTTCCTGGGCGAGCGAGCGGGGTGAGGCCGCCGCCGCGACGGCGAGGCACAGGGCGATGAGAACGAGTCTGCTTAGAGCCGAACCAACACGCATCGGACCGTCCTTTCAACTCATGCTGTCGTGCGAGGAACCGGATTCCGCCAGATGGTACTGACACGGGAGGCGGGCGCGGCGGAAATCGCGGCGGAATCCGGGCGCAGAAAAAACGGGCGAGCCCCCTCCAGAGCCCGCCCGTCGGCGTGATCAACCAAGCTGCGAGGGAATCGAGCCTCAGTTGTCGTCGACCGGGACCTCCGCGATAAAGCGGGAGGCGTTGAAGGGCCGGTGCGAATCGCGACCGCCGTTCTCGGGGCCCTCATTGAGGAGGTTGACGCGGTTGGCGAGACGGATGTCCCAGTTCTGCTGGGCGGTCGTCTCGAGATCGCGCGTCTTGTCGTTCAGGGTCGCCAGCGCCTGCTGGGACATCTCGCGGTAGGCCTCGGCGGCGGCGCGGGCCTGAGCCACACGGGCCTGGGTCTGCTGCTCGCTGAGGTACTTCTGGGCGTACGCGCGGTTGCGATCGGCCTGGACCTGCGCGATGCGCGAATCGAAGACCGCGCGGACGGACTCTTCGACGGCGTCCGCCTCCGCGAACTGCTGGCGGATGCCGGCGTCGCGGATCTGGGCCTGAGCGATCGCCGCGGCGCGGCGCGCGGAGTCGAAGGACTCGTAGATGGAGCGATCCGCCTCCGCCTGCGCGATCACGCGCTCGACCTGCGCCTGCCCCGCCAGCTCGCTGGCCTGGGCGACGTTGCGGAAGTGATCGACCTCCGCGAGAGCGATGCGGCGATCCACGTCGTTCGACGTGTGCAGACGCGCGATCTCGAACTCCGTCTGCTGGGCGAACGTGTCGGCGATCGTTATGGACTCGTCATAGTTCGCCTCGGCGATCTCGAGGAAGGACTCCGCGGCCTCATCGAGGCGAGCGAGCTCAGCGCGGAGAATCTGCTCCGAGGAATTGATCTCCTGGCGCATCTGCTTGACGACCGCCATCTGCGACGACTCGATCGAGTCCGCGGCGGCGCGCAGCTCACGCACGCGCGCCTCGCCCCGGCGGCGGGTCGCGTCGCGGCTGACCTCCATCGCCCGGATCTCCGCCGCGCCGGCCCGATCGACCTTCTCCGCGCGGGCCAGCAGCTCGGTCGCCTGCGCCTTGGCCTTGTTGGCGACGCGCTCCGCCTCGGCCCGCAGGTTGTTGATGCGGGCGTAGGTCTCCTTGCGCACCGCTTCCGCCTCCGCCTTGGCGCGGTTCATGTCCGCCTGACCGACTCGCAGGTTCGAGTCGGCGCGCGTCACGAGCTCATCCGCCCGAGAGAAGGCGCGCTGCTCGAAGGCGCCCGCATGGGCGATCGCCTCGTCGTAGCGGGCCTGCTGCTGACGCCACCAGGCGTCGAGCTGGCTGAGGCGCTCCTCGTAGGCGGCGAGGACCTTCTTCTCCTTCGCGTCCGCGTCGGAGCGGATCTGCGCCACCTTGGCGAGCGAGGCCCGGAACTGTCCGATGCGCTCCGGCTCGATGACCGGCTCCCGCGTGGGAACGGCCAGCGGGTCGGGCGTGGGCTCGTCCGGGTTCGTCTCGACATCGATCTGATCGGGCGTGAGCGGGAAGGTCGCGCTCCCGGACTCCATCTGCCGCGCGAGCGTCTCGATGACCTCGGCGCGGATGCGCGAGGCCTCGGCCTCCGCCTCCGCCTTGATCTTCTCGAACTGCGCTTCGGAGATCGCCTCCTGGTGATCCGCCTCGTCCTGGATGGCGCGGGCGATCGCCTTCGCCTCCGCCTTCACGAACTCGGCGCGGGCCTCCTGCTCCAGACGGTCGGCCTTGGCGCGCATCTGGAAGACCTCGGCGTCGCCCGAGGCGCGGAACTGGTCGATCGCCGCGCGCTCGGAGTTGAAGTCCGCCTCGGAGACGGAAAGGAACTTCTCGGCGTCGGCGCGCAGCCGCTGCGCCTCGGCCTCCGCCTCGGAGAGGACGGCCTGCGCCTGCTGGCGCAGCTCCTCGGCGTCAGCCTGCACCTGCTGGAAGCGCAGCTCCGCCTGCTGCACGCCGAAGTTGTACGCCTCGTCGGCGTCGGACTTCTCGAGCGCCTCCGCCTCCGCGAGAAGCTCCTCGGCGGTGGCGTTGGCCTGCTCCTCCAGCGAGGCGGCCTGCTCGCGAAGCTTGAAGCTCTCGGAGGAGACGGATTCGGTCATCGTCTGGAGCTTCTGATTCAGATCCTCGACGCGGGCGTAGGTCTGCTTCTCGACGGAGGAGGCCTGCTTGCGCAGATCCTCGACGCGCGAGAGGGCGCGGGACTCGGTCATGTCCGCGATCTTGATCATCTTCGCGATCTCGGACTCGCCGTTCTCCGCCACCGCCTGCCGCTGAGCGAGCATCTTCTCATGCTGCGCAAGGGCCTGGTTGTACTCCGCCTCGCCCTGTGAGCCAAGCTCCTCGAAGCGCGCCTGACGTTCCTTGCGCAGCGCGACGACCATCGTGTCCTGGCGGCGCGCCTCGGACTCGACGGCGGACTCCCTCGCGGAGATGCGCGAGACCATCTCGTCAACCTTGGCGATGTTCGAGTCGCGGAGCTGATCCGCCTTCGAGAGCGCGACCTGCTCGCGGGTGTACGCGGTCGTCAGATCCGCGTCCGCGACAGAGAGCTGCTCGTCGAGCCACGCCTCACGCTGGACCTCCGCAGACTGCGCAGCGGCGCGGCGGGCATGGATATCGGCCGTGGCGCCCTTGGCCTCGCTCAGCCAGAGATTCGGCAGCGCGACTTCCTGGGCGCGCGTCTGGTACCACTGCTCGTCGTACTGACCCGCGGTCCCGGCGGGATCAATCTCGACGTTCGCCCGCGCGGCCTTGCCGTCCAGCGTCGCATCGACTCCGCCCCGATAGGGCCGGTTCGTGGCGACGCCGTCGAATGACGAGCATCCGGTCATGGTCGCGGCGGCGAGCGACGCGACACAGGCGGTGATGAAAACGGGACGACGGGAGAGCTTAGCTCCGTGCTGTGTGCTGTTCGTGGACATCCGTGGCTCCTGACTCCTCGCGGCGCTGACGCCGGCTCCACTTGCTTTGTTGCACGCCATTTCCAAGTCAAATCCGTGTGCGGCGGATCGACGAGCGGTCTCATCGTCAGGCTCCGCCCAACCCTGAAGGTCTGCCCGATGGTTCAAGCCGGAGCGCAGGGGCGGTAACCAGCGTCCGCGGGCCGTTCTGCCGCTCCGACCCGACCAGTCGGAACAGGCCGCACGCTTTCACCCTCCCCCCCACAGCCTCCCGGACGGGCTGTGACGCTGGGCGCCGCGGCCTCTATACTGCCGACCTTCGAGAGCCAAAGGGGCGCCGGCGCGGGGGGCGTCGTTCTTCTCGGATCACCCGGCTTGGAGCAGCAACGGTGGCCACACGGCGGCCCTTCGTGGGCGGCAACTGGAAGATGAACACCACGCGCTCGACGGGCGTTGAGATCGCGCGCGCCGTCCGCGCCGGAGTCGAGAGCGGACGCGCTCCGGGCGTCGAGACGGTACTCTTCCCCCCGTTCGTCTATCTGAACACCATCGCGGAAGAGCTGGGCGGGGCCCTCGCGCTCGGCGGGCAGGACGTCTGGACGGAGCAGTCCGGCGCCTTCACCGGTGAAATCTCCGCCGACATGCTCCGCGACGTCGGCGCCACGTGGGCGCTGGCGGGCCACTCCGAGCGCCGGCACGTTCTCGGCGAGCCGGACGAGCTCGTCGGGAAGAAGACCGCGGCCGCGCTCAAGGGTGGACTCTCCGTCGTGCTCTGCGTCGGCGAGACGCTGGAGCAGCGCGAGGCGGGCGAGACGGATGAGGTCAACGCCCGTCAAACACGCGCCGGGCTGGCGGGAGTCTCGAAGGAGCAGCTCGGGCGCATCGTCATCGCCTACGAGCCTGTATGGGCCATCGGCACGGGCAAGACCGCGACCCCCGAGGACGCCCAGAACGCGCACACCAAGATCCGGGCGCTGATCGGCGAGTTGTACGACGAGGACGCGGCGGCAGCGCTTCGCCTGGTCTACGGCGGCTCCGTCAAGCCCGACAATGCAAGAGAGCTTTTTCGGAAGAGTGACATCGATGGCGGCCTGATCGGCGGAGCGTCGCTGAAGGCGGATGATTTTCTGGCCATCTGCGACGCAGCGGCTGAGGACGCGTGATGAAGGATGAAGTTTCGATGACCACGTTGGCGTTTTTGGGCGACTGGTTGGTGCCGGTCCTGGTGGTGCTCTTTCTGGCGGTGTCGATCATCCTGATCCTGACCGTCCTGATCCAGCGCCCACAGGGTGGCGGACTCGTGGGCGCCTTCGGCTCCGGCGCCGGCTCGGGGCAGACCGCTTTCGGCGCCAAGACGGGCGATGCGCTCACGCTGGCGACGATCGGCATCTTCCTCCTCTACCTCATCGTCGCCGTCGGGCTGAACTGGGTCGTCTCGCCCTCCGGAGCCCCCGAGGCCACCCCCGCGGCCGGCGTCCCCGCGGGCGCGCCCCCCGACGAA
Organism: uncultured Phycisphaeraceae bacterium; assembly: GCA_964451515.1. Lineage (GTDB taxonomy): Bacteria > Planctomycetota > Phycisphaerae > Phycisphaerales > UBA1924 > CAYVIJ01. The sequence goes on from CAYVIJ010000021.1 coordinate 18,626, forward strand.
TCCCCGCTCCCTGCGACGGACGGCGCCGGCGACGCCCAAGATGCCCAAGACGAGCAAGATCAAAGTGGGGATGAGGAGCCGGCGGATTCGGCCGATACGACGGACAGCGGCGAGGCGACAGGCGATGAAGAGCCGCCGACCGGCGGTGGCGACAACGCCGGCGGGGGCGCCGGGGGCGATGGGGGCTGAGGAGCGACTCGCGTGATCCGAAGCATGACCGGCTTCGGGGAGGCGTCGACCGAGGCGGGCGGCGTGCATTACTTCCTCGAAGTCCGAAGCCTCAACAGCAAGTACTTCAAGGCGGTCATCCGTCTGCCTGAAGATCTCCAGGGCCTGGAGGCTGAGCTGGAGGCGGAGGTGCGACGGAAGCTGGGTCGCGGCGCCATCACGCTGGTGGGCAAGACGACCGACACCTCCGCTGACGCGGCTCAGGACGTCAACCACCGCGCTCTGACGCGCTATATCGAGCAGCTCCGTCAGGCCCCCGCGGTGGCGGACGGCTCCGTTCCGATCGATCTCGGCGCGCTGCTCACACTCCCGGGCGTGCTCCAGCCGCCCGCCAACGAGGAGGAGACGCTCCACCGGGCTCGTCAGGTCTTTCTGGAGTTGCTGGAACGGGCCTGCGCGCAGCTCTTGGACATGCGCCGCAGGGAGGGCGCCTCGACGCTTGCGGCGCTGGAGGAGCAGCAAGGGCGCATCGAGGAGGGGCTCGAGCGCATCGCGGGACGCGCGCCGCGCGTCGTCGAGGAATACCACCAGCGCCTGCGCGCCCGCATCGAGTCAATGCTCGCCGACGCGGGCGCGGCGGTGGAGCCGGCTGACCTGACCCGGGAGGTCGCGGTCTACGCCGAGCGCAGCGACATCGCGGAAGAAACGACCCGACTCGGCGCCCATATACGGCAGTTCCGCTCGATCATCTCCTCGAAGAAGGAGCGACCCGTCGGACGGACGCTCGACTTCCTCGCCCAGGAGATGCTCCGCGAGGCGAACACCATCGCCAGCAAGAGCAACGACGCCGAGATCTCGCGCGAGATCGTCGAGATCAAGGGGTCGATCGATCGGATCAAGGAGCAGGTGCAAAACGTCGAATGACGTCGCAGCCGCGACGGGAGGCGGGCATGCAAAAGCCAACGGAGGGCTTCGACTCCTCCGAGCTCGCCACGGCGCTCTCGCACTACGACCTCGGCGTTGTGCACTCCATCCGCCGCTTCCGGCGCGGCGCCGCAGACGCCCCCAAGGCGCTGATCCAGTGCGAGCGGGGGAACTTTCTGCTCAAGCGCCGCCGCCCGGCCGACGCCGACCCCGAGCAGGTCGCCTTCTGCCACGAGGTCCAGCTCCGCCTCGCTCGCCGGGGGTTTCCACTGGCCCGCCTCGTCGGATCGCGTCTCGAGAACAACTCGATGCTCATCCTCGAAGCGGGTGTCTACGAGCTCTTTGAGTTCGTCCGCGGCCAGCCCTTCGACGGCTCCGGAGCGAGGACGGAGGCGGCCGGAACATGCCTGGCCCGATTCCACAAGGCGATCGCGGATTATCGGCCCGAGGGACGCCACGGGGGACGGGGCTACCACGATCGGGAACGCGTCCGCCGCCAACTCGACGCCCTGCGGGAGCGATTCGAGGAGGCGGAGACGCTGCGCGAGGCGTACGAGGAATCGGTGCGGGCGGCCCGGGCGGCGGGGATCGAGTCGTGGCCGACGCAGGTCATTCATGGCGACTGGCATCCCGGAAACATGGTTTTCCGGGAGTCATCGGTGGCGGCGGTCGTTGATTTCGACTCCGTCCAGATGGGGGCGCGGGCGATGGACCTGGCCAACGGGGCCCTCCAGTTCAGCCTGCTGGGCGGGGGAAAGGACCCGCAGCAATGGCCCGACGCTCCCGATGAGAACCGCTACCTCCGGTTCTGCCACGGGTATGATCAGGAAGAAGGCTGCACGATCAGCCAGGCGGAGCTGCGCGCCATGGCGCCGCTGATGATCGAGGCGCTCGTGGCGGAGGCGGTCGGCCCGATCGCGGCGACGGGCGCCTTCGCGGGAATCGACGGGGCGCGGTTCCTGGAGATGGTGTGCCGGAAGGCGCGCTGGCTTCTTGCGAACTCGAATCGGCTCGCATCGCTGGAATGAGCGATGCGCGAGCCTCTGGAGGAGGTCACGCCTGTGCCTGCACGACTGAGAGAACTGAGCATCCTCGCCGTGACCGCAAGCCTGCTCGCGGCGCCGGTCGCCGCGGCGCAGCAGGCGACGGGAGAGGAGCCGGCGGCGCAGCGGGTCGCGGCGCGAAGCCCCTCCGATGAGATTCCGCGCCTCGTGGCGATGCTGGGCGATGAGGATTTTCATCGTCGCGAGCAGGCGACCAAGGCGCTGAGCGCAGTGTCCCTCTCCGTGGAGGAGATCGCCAGCCTGGCGCCGCCGATGGACACACTGACGCTCGAGCAGTGGACGCGCCTGAATCGCGCTTTGTACCAGCGTTTCGCCTCGACGCCCCGGGGCGGGCTCGGCGCCGTGCTTGATCTTCAAGCGGCGGGCGACGGCGTGATGCTGCGGCAGCTCGTGGACACCTTTCCCGCCTCGGGCGTGCTGGAGCCGGGGGATGTCGTGGTGGAAGTCGACGGGCAGCCGCTCGCGGAGCTCGAGGATCGCCAGCGGCGCGACCGGATGGTGCGCGCCGCGATTCTTTCGCGCAACCCAGGCGAAAGCCTGCCGGCCGTCGTGCGCCGACGCGATTCGCGGACCAACACCGTGCGCGAGCTGGAAGTGCGCATCCCGCTGGGAAGCTACAACGATCTGGACAATGCGCCCAACCTGGATCAGTCCCCCGATCTCCTGCGGGCGGCGTGGGAGCAGCGTCGCGCGCGCCTCGGTCTCCAGCCGCCGTCGAGTCAGCGGATCAACCCTCCCTTGTCGCGCGCCAACTGGCCGCAGGGCGGGTGGGACGCCGAGGCGGACCGCCGCGTCACGGTCCTCGCGGGTGGAGGAGCCTCCGAATCATCGCTCTCGCTGGGTCTGCTCCAGCGGCTGGCGCTGGTGGAGCGGAGCGACGCGAACCTGGCGCGCCGCATTCAGGAGGCGCGGCCGAGATTCGATCTGCGCAATCGAGGCGACGATGCTCCGCGCCGCAACACGGATCGGGCCGAAGCGGTGCTGCGGGTGCAGCTTGCGCAGCTCGGGCAGCAGATTCGGCGGCTCGAGACCCGGCTCGATGAGCCCGGCATCGACGATCGCACGCGCGAAGCCATCGAGCGGAGCGTGAACGCGCTGCGCGCACAGGCCAACACGCTCCTCACGCAGCTTCGCCGCCTCCGCGATCGCGACTGATCCAGCGCGACGAGCCGCCTGCCAGTCACGCGTTCGGCGACTTGGGGTGATCGTCGAGATCCGCGCCGAGCATTCTGAGACTGAGCCGCCGCTTGTTGTCGCCCGCGACGTAGATGGTCCGGGAGGGGAACGCGAAGTCGATTCCCGCCGCGCCGAAACGATCGAAGATCTCCTGATTCAGGCGCGACGAGAAATCCATGAACATCCAGTAGTCGGCGGGGTGGTAATAATAGACGACGAGGATGTTGAGGCTGAAGTCGCCGAAGCCCTCGAAAACGACGCGATAGGGCCGCTCCTCGCGGTACCCCTCGTGCCCATCGAGCAGCTCCTTCAGGATGTTGATCGCTTCCTGGAGCTTCGCGGACGGAGTGTCGTAAGTAATCCCGATGGTGAACCAGCGCCGGATGTACGGGCGGGCGCTGACGTTCTCAACCGTCTCGTTGACAACCAGGCTGTTCGGGATCGTGATCAGATGCCCCTCCCACGTCCGCATCTTCACCGAGCGGAAGCCGATGTCGTCGACCGGACCCAAGTGGCCCGCGAACTTGATGGCGTCACCGACCTTAAAGGGACGGTCAGCGAAGATGGTGATCGATCCGAACAGGTTCCTGAGCGAGTCCTGCGCCGCAAGTGAGACGGCCAGACCCGCGATGCCGAGGCCGGCGAGGAAGCCGGCGATGTTCAGATCGAAGACGTTTTGCGCGATGAAAAGCGTGAAGACGATGATGAGAAAGATGCGCAGCGTCTTGCGGATCAGCGGGATAAGCTGATCGTCGAGGTTGGAGTTCGTCCTCGCCGTAGCGCGGCCGAGCATCTTCGCGAGCACCTCGACCAGACGCCAGAACAGAATGAAAAAAGCAAGGTAGTAGAACGCGCTGAGCACACGCTCAGCGAAGACGTTCAAGACGTCCGGCAGACGCAGCGCGGAGACGCCCAAATCGACGCCCAGCGTCGTCAGCGCAATGTTCGCCGGCGTGATCCATGCCGAGATGAAGGCGCTGCGGATCGTCTCCTGGTGACGCGACAGCCGCCCCTGAATCAGCTTGAGCAGCGCAGAGACGAAGAACCCCGCGAAGACGCCAGCGCCGATGCCCGCAAGAAGCAAGAGCCAGTTCGTGAGCGAGTTGCCGCGGAAAAGCGTCCACTGCGCCGCCTCCACGGCGTACTCGTACGGGCGATCCACATAATCGGCCCATTCCGGAGGAGGCGGACGGTCCTCGATGGCCGCCAGAATCCATCCCCTGAAGGCGGCGATGCGCTCCTTGACCAGATCCTTCGCGGCGGCCTGGAGGGTCGCTCGGTCGAGCGCGCCTTGCTCTCTCAGCGTTGCGACGCGCGCATCGAGCGCATCGACCAAGCCGAGGCGGCGATCCGTGATCTCGTTGCGCACGCGCTGTTGAAACGGCGAATCGGATCGGACCTCGAACGCGGCGTCCGCCTCCTCCGCGACCGCGCTCTGGAACTGCGCGACAGCGTCCCCGATGACGGTCTCGACGTTGACGGGCGGCGCCGCGGGCGCCGGCTCCTCGCCGTTCGTCGGCGGCGCCGCTTGCCCCGCAAGTGGGGCCGCGACGAGCGTCACCGTCAGGATGGCCAGAATCAGACGGCGGATCATCGCGGATGCGTCTCGTTCGGCGCGGGCGACCGGCGCGAGCTGCGACTCTCGGGAATGAGCCACTCGGGCAGCGGCTGAGGACGCCCCCGCTGATCAATGCACGCAAGCGTCGAGCCACCGGTCGCCAGAAGGGGGCCGACCCCCTCCCCCACTTCTTCGACCCGGCGCAGCGCGTATTCGTGGTCGATCCGGGCGCGCCCACCGCCCGTGATGGCGGTCCGCAACTCAAGCAGTTCGTCGTAGCGCGCCGGCTGAAGATATCGCGCCTCGATCCGAACGACGGCCAGCAGAATCCCCGCCGCCTCGAGATCGGCGTAGGAGACTTCCGACGGTCGGAGCAGCTCCGTGCGCCCCATCTCGAACCAAGGGATGTACGCCGCGTGATGCGCCACGCCCATGGGATCGCATTCGCAGTAGCGAACCCGAAAACGGATGGCGCCGTCGCGATGGGGCGGTGCTTTTGGTTCGGGCGTCTGTGCCATAGGGCGGGCGGACAGTGTAGTGAACGCCCCTGCACAGCGTCAGCCGAGCGCCTCCCCCTCGGAGACGGCGACCCCCTCGGATCCGTCCCCGCGCCGCCCCTGATCACGTTCGCCCGTATGCTCGAGAAGCCGCTCCTCCGTCTCCGCCGTCTGCGCGGCGCTCGGGGCGGTGCGCAGACGCAGAATCGCGGGAAGCATCAGGACCGCCCCCACCCACACCAGCGCCAGCCCGAGCGTCATCACCACGCCGAGGGAGCGCACGCCACGGTGCTCGGCGATCATCATGCAGGCGAACCCGATCGCGGTGGTCGCGACGGTGAGCGTGATGGCGCGTCCGGATCCTCCGGCGAGCCCGGCGGGGCGGTCATATGGCTGCTGCCGCCATCGGTGGACGGCGTGCACGCCTGTGTCGACGCCGATGCCCAGCATCAGCGGCATGACGATCGTGTTGGCGAAGTTCAGGCTCATCCCCAGCGTGGGCAACAGCCCAAGCAGCAGGACAAGGGCTGCGAAGACGGGCGCCAGGGCGCTCAGCGCATCCCAGACGGAGCGGAAGTCCACGACCAGAATGACAAAGATGGCCATCAGCGCCAGCCCCGCCGCCTGGAGATAGGCGCGGGTGATCAGGTGCGTGGCCTCATAGATCTGCATCGCGGGCCCCGTCGCCGCCGGCGCCGCGCGCAGGACTGCCGACGCGAATGGCTTCAGACGCTCAGGCGCCAGCGCCCCCGCGCCTCCCCGCCCCGCGGGCGCCTCGGGATACACGCGCAGAAGCAGCGCGCCCCCCTCACTCACCCACTGCTCCCGCAGCGCCGACGGCAACTCGGAGACCTCGGGCGGCTGCGCTTCGCGCAACGCCCGCACGCGATCCGCCAGCGCGGCGCGATCCCGCTCATAGACGCGCCGCGCGCGCGCCGCTTCGGCTTCGCTGAGCGTCGCGACACGCTCCGCAGCGGAGGCGAGAGCTGCATCGCGCTCCGCGAATCGATTCGCGATCGAATCCGCGATCTGCTGAAGCGGCGGCGACGCCGAACGAGCTCCGGGGACAACGGCATCGGGGTCGGGCAGCGACTCGAGCAGAGCGCGCTTTTCCTCGAGGCGGGCGGGAAACAACGCGCCGGCGGCGCCGACGGATGCAACCTCCGGCAACGCGCGCAGATTCTCCGTCAGCCGCTGCGCCTCGCACTCTGACTGCGCGACGACCACTGCATGCCAGACTGTGCGCTCATCGGCGCGCTCCAACACGCGCTCCCAGCGGACGGACTCGACCGAATCGGGCAGCAGAGCCAGCAGGTCGGGATCGTATCGAACGCCCGTCGCGAGCCAGCCGAAGACGCCCAGGGTGATCAGCCAGATGGCGAGCGTTCGGACGGGGCGACGGTCGATGAAGTTGAAGATCCCTCGCGCAAAGGGACGGGCTGCGCCGCCGGAGGGGGCGCGGAGGCTCCGTTCGGGATGCGGCATCGTCTCCAGAAAAGCAGGAAAACACGAGAGAACGGCGATCGTTGTCAGAATCACGCCTCCCGCGGCGATGACGCCCATCTCCGCGACGCCCGCAAAGTCTGTGAAAGCGGTGGCGGCGAAGGCGGCCGCGGTGCTGAGCGCGCCGGTCAGAATGCCCGGCCCGACCCCGCGAAACGCGCTCGCCACCGCGGCGGCCAAGTGATCATGATCAGGGTGAACCAGCTCCAGGCGCGCGATCAGATGAATCGCGGCGTCGACGCCGAGCCCAAGCAGGATGATCGCGAAGACGACGCTGAGCAGTTGAAGATGCCCGACAGCGAGCGTCGTCCAGCCGAAGGACCACGCGACGCCGATCAGCAGCGCGATCAGAGCCAGCAGCGGTACGCGCACGCCCCGGTAGATCGCAATCAGCATCAGCGCGATCAGCGTCAGCGCAAGCGCGGAGGCGATGGCCGCGTCGCGCATGGAGAGCGTTGATTCGTCCGCCTCGATGACGGACACGCCCGTCACGCCCGCATCCAGCGCGCGGAAACGCTCCTCCGAGAGCAACCCTCGCACAAGCGCGCGCAGCGCGGCCACCCGCGACGCAACGACGGCGTACCCGATGGCGGCGTCCTCCATCGTCGGCGGCGTCAACGAGACGAAGGCGAGCGCCAAGCGGCCCGAGTCAGTTGTGAAACGCTGCACCACCGGAGGCTGCTCGAGAACATGCGCCCGCTCGCCCCGACCAGCGCCGGTGAGATCGGCGAGCAATGTCTCCAATCCGCGCCGCTCGGGCTCGGGCAGCGCCGGCGCCAGGGTCGCGGCCCGGAGCAGATCGGCGGGCGTCGGCGCCGCGAGAACGGGGCGGAGCCGGTTCAGCTCCCCGACGATCGCCCGAATCTGATCGATCGGCTGGGAGAGAATCAGCCCCGCCGGCGCCGACTCCGTCGGAAACCCGGCGCTGAACGCTCCCAAATCCGGCGTATCGTCGATCGCTCGCTCGAGCGCCGTGAGAAAGTTCGTGAGCGTCTCTTCAGACGCCTCGCCCCGATCCACCACCACGATCGCGTCGTCCCAGCGCGGAAAGGCGCGCTTGAACTCGGCGTATCGCTGCTGCCAGGGCAGGTTCGGGTTGATCAGATCGCTGCGATCCGCCTTGAACTCAAGACCCCCGATCGTCAGCCCGAGCGAGGCCAGCGCCAGAAAAACGGACAGGGCGATCGTCAGGCGGGGATGCGCCGTCACGACGGACGCCCAGCGGGTCAGCGCCCGATTCCGCGTTCGATCGGAGAGAAAGGGAGGCACGGGGGGATGGTGGCCTCGGGGCGGCGGCGAGGCAAGCGATGGGTCTGGCGAGGGCGAACCGAGAAATCGCCGCCCTGACGGGGCGTTCGAGGGAGAAAATCCCTTGAGAAAGCACGGAGCAGTCGCGGCGGCGGTGCGAACAATATCCGCGAGTCGGGGGCGCACGATCTCCGCGGCCTGGGGGGCGAGCGTGTTCGAAGGCGAGGCGCGATGTTCTCAGACCTGTCGGCAAACTGGTTCGCGGCCCAAGCCCTGGCGGGCGTGGCGACGCTTCTGATCGGCCTCCAGCTCGGGCGGCGCTCGCAGTCGGGGGCGGAGATCGTGCTCGGGTTGGTCGCGGCGCTCTCGATCCTCTGGTCGCTGCGGCGCTTCGGGCAGGACGCCCTGGTGCGCCTCGCGCCGCTGGAGCTTCTGATCTACACCGAAGGGACGCTCATCGTTCCCTTCATCACGCTCGTGGCGGGGACGTTCATCGGCGTCGGCGAGCGCCATCGTCACGGGCGACTCGGATGGCTGCTCGCGGCCTTCGCGATGACCTACCTCATCTCCAACGGCATGTGGATGCTGGCGCCCGTCGCGCAGCCGGACTCGTCCTTCGCGCTGCTTCCGGCCCGCGAGATTCCGCAATCGCGCCCGGATACATGCGTCGCCGCGTCGTTGGCGACCGCGCTCGGGGCCCCGGGCATCGGCGTGAAGACGAACGAGGCGGAGATGGCGACGCTGGCGGAGGTGCGGGAGGGGCACGGCGCCACCATGCTGCGCGCGCTGCACGGCGCGAAGCTCCGCCTCGCGGGAACACGAACCCAGCCCAAACTGATCACTTGCGCACCCGCTGAAGCCATCGCCCTCTCCTCGCGCGAGCGCCCGTCGCTGGTGACCCTGCGCACCGGGCTGCGCGGACGGCACATGGTCGTCCTCTTCGGAAGCGAGCGCCCGGGGCAGGTCGCGTATTTCAATCCCGCCTCGCAGTTGATCGGCTCGGGGCGCTGGATCAACCACCGCCCCGCCTCCGACCAGCTCATTTCGTTCGATGAGTTCGCGCGCCGGTTCACAGGCGATGTCATCTGCTTCATCGACGCCAAATCGCCGCGATCCGCCTTGCGCGGGGGCTGGTGAGGCCTTTCAGAATCGGATCACCAGCGAAGCGAAGAGGCCGGAGAGACTCCCCTCGAACTCGAAATCATCATCGCCTGAGTCCAGGTTCGCGACAAAGTGGCGGAAGCCGAACTGAACGCCCACGTTGCGCACCGGGCGCCATCGGATGCCCGCGACGATGTCCGCCGAGAACGAGGATTGATCCTCGATGGGCAGCCAGCCCACGCTGCCGGAGACGCCGAAGTCGATCTGATCGGACAGATCCACGGAGAGCGCGACCGCCAGAACCGGCTCCGCGAAGCGATCGTCGGCGGACTGCCGCCCCCCGTCGAACGCCACACGCAGATCGAGATCGTGGTAGCGCACGCCTCCACCCACATCCAGGCGCATCGCGACGCCGCCGCCCTTCCCGTCTGGAAGCTCCTCACGCCATACGCGATACAGCGCCAGCGCTTCGAGGGAGATGTAGTCGATCTCGGTGTCGACGCGCTGGCCCGCCGCGATGTCCAGCCTGCCGATCGTGAAGTCGTTGCCGGCCGTGGCGGTCTCATCGCCGCTGACGCCGAAGCCGGAGAACTTCAGCGTCCAGCGATCGCGCCGCAGCGAAAACTCGGCGTAGGGCGACGCCTCGGGGTCCTCGATGTCCAGCCGACTGAAACTGACCAGCGGACCCGAGGGAAGGGCGATGTCGCCGTCGAAAGCCGGGAACCAGACGGCGGGCTCGAACTCCACGAGCCACTCCCGATCCGGAAAGATCGTGCCCACGACGGACGACTCACCCTCATCCGGCTCACTCGAGCGCAGGATGCGACTCGAGTCGGCGATCTCCAGCTCCGCCGCGAAGTCAGCGCCCTCGTCCGGAGCCTCCGGCGGCGCGCCCAGCGCGGCGATGGAGATGGCGGCGAAAACAAGCATGGCCCGGGAGGGTAGCGGGGATCGAGGCCTTCGGGGCCGCGCGCCGACGCGCTAGGCTGGAACGTGTCGAAACCGACCCCACATCCAGAGGAAGGCCCCGCCGAAGGGCGCGAGCGGATCGCCCCGGGCGTCGAGGCGCCCGCCTCCATCCTGCGCTTCGCCGCGAGCCGATCGAGCGGCCCCGGCGGACAAAACGTCAACCGCCGGAGCACCAAGGTGGAACTCCGCGTGCGCGTCGACGACCTGCCGATTCCGCTCTGGTCGAAACGACGGCTCATCCGCGTCGCCGGTCCGGCGCACACCGTTGGCGAGGAGGGTGAGGACGGCGTAGGGGACATCGAACTCCAGATCACAAGCGACGAGGAGCGAACGCAACGCGGCAACAAGCGGGCGTGCCTCCATCGACTGCGGGATCTGCTCGTGCAGGCGACGCACCGCCCCAAGCCCCGCAAGCCGACTCGCCCCAGCCGAGGCGCCATCGAGCGGCGGATCCGCGAGAAGAAGCAGCGAGGCGAGCGCAAGCGGCTGCGGAAGCCGCCGGAGTCTGGCTGACCCCACCCGCTCCCGAGACCTGCCGAAATGGCGGACCCCGAGGGGAGTCCGCCAGACGCCTGGCAGAGCGCCCGCGGGCGTGTTTCCCATAAGTATGTGATTTGAAACACCTTACGCTCAATGCGCCGCATGGTCACAGGCGGCGCAGCGGTTGCATCACTGAGAGGTCGATGGTGTCCGCGCGTCCATCCAACCCGAGCGTCTCGCGGGAGCCCTCCGATCGGCGGGAGGACGGTCGGCTCAACCTCCTGCTGACCTACGGCGGCTGGCGGACGGACTCCTGGGCGGATTGCCTGCCGCGCCTCCTGGCGCCGCTGGGTGTGCGCACCTGGCGGGCGGACAGCGGGCGGGAAGCCGCGGACGTGTTGCGCCGGGGGGAGATTCACCTGGCGATCGTGGACCTGCGCCTGCCCATGGAGCGGCGACGTGAGAGCTGCCCGGTGGGCGGCGAGGATCCCTCGACGGAAGAGGGCGGGTCGCGTCTGCTGCAACTCTTGCAGCGATCCTCGGCGCCGCCGCCCACCATCGTCGTCAAGCCGGCTCGAACGGCGCGGGACGATGCGCGGAACCTGGCGGAGGCGCTGCGACACGGGGTCTTCGCGGTCGTGGACCGCCCGGTGGATCTGGAGCTGATGCTGGAGGTCTTCCGGCGCGCGCTGCGCCGGCATTACAAAGATCGCTGGCCGGGGTCGGGGAATGGGAGCCCATCGCGCTCCTCCTGAGCGCGACGCGTGGCAAGCGCCTGAGAACGAGAGAACGACGCATCACCCTTTTTCTGGAGAACGACTGAGATGGCGACCAAGACGGCGACGAAGAGCAAAGTGAGCCTGCGGCCGCTCGGCGCAAAGCTGCTGGTGCAGCGCGACGAGGCGGAGGACCGGACGGAGTCGGGGATCTATCTGCCGGAGCAGGCCAAGGACAAGCCCAAGAGCGGCGTTGTGCTCGCGGTCGGCGAGGGCGCGATCAACACCGAGACTGGCGAGCGGATTCCGATGACGGTCAAGAAGGGCGATCGCGTGCTCTTCACCTCCTACGCGGGCAGCGAGATCACCATCGACAGCGAGGACTACCTGATCATGAGCGAGGACGAAGTTCTCGCGATCGTCGACTGACGCTCCAACCCGACGCGACGCCTTCACCGGAAAGGAACGCATGACGCGCGATCAACTGCGGCAGGCGCTCGGCGAGCTCAACGGAGAGCGCGACGCGCTCTTCGCCTTCGAGAACGCTCATGAATGCCAGGTGACGAAGGCCATGCTCATCCCCGATGAGGCGGACCATCTGGTGAAGGTCTCGGACGGAAAGCATGTGTACATCGTGGACGCCGAGCGCGTCGCGTGGATCAAGATCGGCTGAGGCCGTCCGAGAAGGCGGCTTCGGCGCTTACCGAATCGAAACAGAGTCACACAGCGAGGAACTGACATGGCTGCGAAGCAGATTGCATACGACACGGAGGCCCGCGACAAGATCCTGAAGGGCGTCCAGAAACTCGCCCGGGCGGTGAAAGTCACCCTCGGGCCGTCGGGACGCGTCGTCGTTCTCGAGAAGTCCTTCGGCGCGCCCACCATCACCAAGGACGGCGTCACCGTCGCCAAGGAGATCGAGCTCGAGGACGCCTACGAGAACATCGGCGCCCAGCTCGTCAAGGAAGTCTCGAGCAAGACCAGCAAGGACGCCGGCGACGGCACAACCACCGCCACCATCCTGGCCGAATCAATCTACCAGGAGGGCCTCAAAAACATCACCGCCGGCGCCAACTCCAACGAAGTCAAGCGCGGCATCGACATGGCCGTCTCGGCGATCGTCGACGAGCTCAGCAAGGTCAGCAAGAACGTCTCCGGATCCCAGGAGATCGCCCAAGTCGGCACGTGCTCGGCCAACCAGGATGAGACGATCGGCAAGATCATCGCCCAGGCTATGGAGAAGGTCGGCAAGGACGGCGTCATCACCGTCGAGGAGGGCAAGAGCCTCGAGACGGAGGTCGAGCTCGTCGAGGGCATGCAGTTCGACAAGGGCTATCTCTCCCCCCACTTCGTCACAGACCCCGCGGCGATGGAGGCCGTCCTCGAGGACGCCTACATCCTCGTCCACGAGAAGAAGATCGAGAGCGCCAAGGACCTGCTTCCGGTCCTCACCAAGGTCGCCGAATCAGGCAAGAGCCTGCTCATCGTCGCGGAGGATCTCGGCTCCGAGGCGCTGGCGACGCTGGTCGTCAACAAGCTCCGAGGCGTGCTCAAGGTCTGCGCCGTCAAGGCGCCGGGCTTCGGCGATCGCCGCAAGGCCATGATGGAGGATCTCGCCACGCTGACAGGCGGACGCGCCATCATGGAGGAGCTGGGCCTCGCGCTCGACAAGATCACGCTCGGCGATCTCGGACGCGCCAAGAAGATCACCATCGACAAGGACAACACCACGATCGTCGAGGGCGCCGGGACCAAGAAGGACATCCAGGGCCGCATCGAGATGATCAAGAATCAGATCGAGGCCAGCGACTCCGACTACGACCGCGAGAAGCTCCAGGAGCGCCTCGCGAAGCTCTCGGGAGGCGTCGCCCAGATCAACGTCGGCGCGGCCACCGAGGTCGAGATGAAGGAGAAGAAGGCCCGCGTCGAGGACGCGCTGCACGCCTGCCGCGCGGCCGTCGAGGAGGGCATCCTCCCGGGCGGCGGCACCGCCGTCGTCCGCGCCCGCAAGTCGCTGACGAATCTCAAGAAGAAGACCACGGGCGACGAGCGCGTCGGCGTCGACATCGTCCACCGCGCCCTCGTGGCGCCGCTGAAGCAGATCGCCGTGAACTGCGGGCTCGACGGCTCCATCGTCGCGGCCAAGGTCGAGGAGTCGACGGACGCGTCCTTCGGCTTCAACGCCCTCTCCCAGGAGTACGGCGACCTGCTCAAGATGGGCGTCATCGTGCCGACCAAGGTCGAGCGCATCGCCCTCCAGAACGCCGCCAGCATCGCCGGGCTGCTGCTCACGACCGACACACTGATCGCGGAGAAGAAGGAGAAGAAGTCCGCCGCCGGCGCCGGCGCGGGCATGGACGACATGGATTACTGATCCGCGAGACGCGCCGCGATCCACTCCAGGCCGCCGAGCTTCCTCGGCGGCTTTTTCCATGCCCTCGGCTGCGGAGGGATGCCGGCAGCGCGCGCCGAAACCGGTGTTTTTGCGGAGCGTCCCGAGGGCGGGCCCCGCATACGCTCTTGCTTCTTTTCCGCAGCGCGAGCCTTCCTGATCCATTGCCTCATGGGCCCGCCCGCGACGGGGGCCACGCCGCCCTCTTCTGAACCCAAGGGTTTCCCCAGAGTTTGCCGCAACGTGAAGCGAAAAGGATGGTGTTCAGGTACCGTTTCCGGGACTCGACGGCGCCATGACGCGGCGTGCGGAGCAGCGTGCTCCCGCCGCCACGCCCCAATCGAGATTCGATCCTTCAACCGAGGCCACCTCCATGCTTGGAGATCTGCTGCGAAAGCTGGTTGACGATCGCCTCATCAGCGCGAAGGAGTTGGAGCAGGCGACGGGGCGGGGCGCCTCCACCATTTACCGCTGGATGGCCGGGCAGAGTCAGCCGGATCTGGGCGATGTCGAGAAGATCCTGAAGGGCGTCGAGAGCTCGGAAGCCCGTCGGAAGCTCCTCGGACACATCGTGCGCGACTTACCCGTGAAGACGGAGTGGCTCGACGCCGCGTCGGTTACGGACACGGCGACCACAAGCCAGGCGAAGACCGATGCGCTCGATATGTCGCTCAAGTCGCTCCAGCTCGTCGCGGACGTGCTGCGTCGTCAGCGGGACGCGCTGCGAGACGGACGCCGCATGGGCGGGAGGGAATACGCCGAGACGGTGGGTCTGATCGAGCAGGCGGTCTATCACCTCACGCTCAGCAAGAACCTCCTCGCCAGCGCCAGCGAGCCCGCGCCTGCCGAATCGCCCAGCGGCTGATCCGGGCGATCCGCCCCTCATCCGCCCGCCCCAGGCGTGTCCAGGCTGTTTCGGAGCGAATCGGCGCACGCTCTGTTTCGAGCGCCTAGGGTGCGGCTGTACCCGAGCGACCCGATTCCGTCCGAAGCAAGGAGAACGGATCATGTTGGAAGTGACCGATCAGGCGAAGGCGCATCTCGCGGAGCTCTTGGAGCAGAGCGGCGCAGACGAAGAAGCCGCGGTGCGCCTCACCAAGGGCGACAGCGGACTGGATCTGGTCCTGGATACGCCGCAGCCGGGAGATCAGACCGTCGAGCACGACGGCTCAACGGTCCTCGTGCTCGAGCAGCAGCTCGCCGAGCTGCTCGGATCGCGCACGCTGGATATCTCCACCGAGCAGGAGCAGGCGCAGCTCACCATCAAGTGACGCCATCGAGAGGGAGCCGACGGGCGGCGTTGGCGCGCCAACGAAATCACGCCGGCACACCCCCTTTAAAAATCGGAACGGCGCCCGATCAGAAAATCGGCGCGATGTACGGCTCGGCGACGAGGTAGAAGCGCCCGATCTCGACATCGAAGCCTTCGCCCGACTCGCTGAGGAATCGGTACGTCCCCTCCATCGTTCCCCACTCGCGCTCGAGCGGGCAGTAGGAGGAATACTCGAAGCTCTCGTTGGGAGCGAGCGTGGGGCGCTGCCCCACGACGCCGTCGCCGCGCACCTCCTGCCGCTGCCCCTCCGAGTCGACGATGAGCCAGTGCCGGCTCAACAGCGTCGCTGTCTCCGCCCCCTCGTTGGTGAGGCGGACGCGGTAGGCGAAGAGGAAGCGCCCCGACTCGGGATCGGACTCATCCGCGAGAAAGGTCGGCTCCACCTGCACGCGAATGCCTCGCGTGACGCGATCGGATCCATGACGAACCGTCATACTCTCTGCTCTCTCCCGTCAGGCTCCACCGAAACGACGCGAATCATACCGAACCCGCCGCCGTCTCGCCGAAGGCGCGCCGCCCCGCGCCGCAGAGGGACCGCCCACGGCCCCTGGGGCTGGATCGGCCGTCCTCCGCCCGACCGCCCGATGGGCGGGCCGCCAACGGGAGGGGCGCGCCGCCTCAGCGGACGGAGCCGCAGCCCGATTGACGGTCGGAGCGAGGGGGATACAGTGGCAATCGGCGGCGATGTAGCTCAGTTGGTTAGAGCGAGGGATTCATAAACCCTAGGTCCCCGGTTCGAATCCGGGCATCGCCACTTGGTCGGGGCGGCTGGCGCTTGAGCCCATTTCCAACTCACCTCAGCCGCAGCGGATTCGGCCCCTCCTCCTTCGGCGCCTCCGCAATCTCCTTCGCCTCCGCCAGCGCGGCCCGGATGTCGGCGATCATCGGGCCGATCTCGTCGACAACGTCCGTCTCGTCGAGCATGCGCAGCGACGCCTCGCTGTTCAGGATGCGAACGAGCGTGTTCGCCGTCACACCCTCGCTCTCCAGCATGCGGGCTATGCGATCGTCGGAGCGCAGGATCTCCATCGCGCGCCGCACGCTCGGATTGTCCCGGATCGCCTGCACCGCCTTCGAGTCGAGGAAGTGCTCCATCGCCTCCTCGTCACGGCTGACGATCACGAAGTCCCCCGATAGTTGCAGCAGCTCCGTCGAAGGAAGCGGATTGAACACCTCCGTCGCCTGCCCGATGACGCTCTCGCGCGACCTCTGCGCCAGCCAGACCACGCGCTCCGCGACGGGATTGGGCTTCCGCGCCTCCATCCCCGCAGGCGGCGGCGCCAGTTGCTGCGCCGCGATCGGCTCAAGAGCCAGCGGCGTCCACACCACCGCCAGCGCCAGCAGCGAGCCCTCGAACAGCCCGAGCCCGGCGCCCAGCGCGCGGTTCCACCGCTTCAGCCCGGGACGCCGCTTCAGATAGGGACGCCCCGCGAACTGCAACGCCACCGTGACCAGGATGACGACAAGCAGCCCGCCCACGCCGACGCTGACAACGCGGTTCGTCACGCCCGCGATCCCCGCGATCGCGCCGACGGGCGCCTCGAGCAGACGCCCAAGCGGCATCGCGAGGACAATCGCGAGAAGAAGGCCGAGGACGAAGGAGGCCGTCTCGACCAGGCCCCGCCAGAAGCCGTGGGCCGTCGCCAGCAAGATGATCGCGATGAAGATGCGCGTGATGACGCCGCCGAAGACCACACCCAGGATGGAGACCACGCCAACGCTGATGAGGATCGTCCAGAGGACGGCCTGCTGCGTTGTGATTCCTTCCTCCGACTGCTCGGGGGCGGTGGGCGTCGAGCTCTGGTTCCTCTCGGGCATGTCGATTCCCTCCTGAAGCGAATCGCACACAGAGTACAGAGCGGTCTCCGTCGAACCAATCGACGCCCGCGGGCAGACCCTACACTGCCTTGACGTGTCTTCCGGACCAGACGCAACGCCAGCGATCGAGGACTACGCCCTGATCGGCAATTGCCGGACGGCCGCTCTGGTCTCGAATCGCGGCTCGATCGACTGGCTCTGTGCGCCCAGGTTCGACAGCCCCAGCCTCTTCGCGGCCTTGCTCGACCCCGATCGAGGCGGGCGCTTTCAGGTCGCGCCCCGCGAGACGCGCCGAACAACCCGCCGCTATCTCCCGCACACCAACGTGCTCCAGACCGTCTTTGAAACGTCCCGAGGCGTTGTCGAACTCACCGACTTCATGCCCGTCGCCTCTGAGCAGCGGCAATGCGCCGAGTTCTGGGCGGAGCATGAGATCCTGCGGCGCGTGCGCTGCCGCGAGGGCGCCGCCACGATCGACCTGCGCTGCCAACCCATGCCGCACTATGGAGCGAAGCGCGCGCGTGTGCGCACATGCGGGGAGCTGGGCGTCAGCTTCGACGCGGGAGGGCACACCGTCTCCCTCCGCGCCGATTTCCCCCTGCGATGCGACGCCGAATGCGGCGAAGCAGAGGCCGTGGCCGAGCTCGGAAGCGGTGACGAACGATGGATCGCCCTCTCGACAAGCCGGGAGTCGCCCTCCGTCGCGCCGCCGCTGGGTGAGCGGGCCCGCTCGCGCCTGCTGGCGACGATCGAGTGGTGGAGGCAGTGGTCGAAGCAGTGCGCCTACGACGGTCCGTCGCGCGAGCGTGTGCTCCGCAGCGCGCTGGCGCTGAAGCTCCTGCTCTTTGCGCCCTCGGGCGCCATCGTGGCGTCGCCGACGACCTCCCTCCCCGAGCAGATCGGCGGCGTGCGCAACTGGGACTACCGGTACTGCTGGCTGCGCGACGCCTCGCTGACGCTGCGCGCCTTACGCGCCCTCGGCTTTCGCGGCGAAGGCGCCTCCTTCCTCCACTGGCTCCTCCACGCGACGCGCCTCACCTGGCCCGAATTGAACATCATGTACGACGTGTACGGGCGCACAAGCCTGCGCGAGCGCGAGCTCGACCATCTCTCCGGCCATCGAGGATCGCGCCCCGTGCGCATCGGCAACGGCGCCGCCGATCAGCTCCAGCTCGACACCTACGGATCGCTCGTCGACGCCGCCGCCCAGATCATCAATGATGCGCAGCGCGTCGACCGCTCATCCCGGCGCGCCCTCGTCGGTTTCGGCAAGACCGCCTGCCGGCGCTGGGAGGAGCCCGACGAGGGCATCTGGGAAGTCCGCGGGGGTCGCCGGCGCCACACCGTCTCGAACGCGATGTGCTGGGTGGCGCTCGATCGCCTCTGCCGCCTGCACGACCGGGGCGTGGTGCGCGCGCCGGTTGAGCGGTTTCGCGAGACGGCGAAGCGCATCCGCGCCTGCATCGACACGGAGGGCGTGGGCGAGGACGGCGCCTTCGTCGCGGAGCTGGGCGGCGCCAACATGGACGCGAGCCTGCTGCTGCTTGCGATCTACGGCTACGAGGATCCAAACTCGCCCCGCATGCGCCGCACCGTCGATCGCATCTACAGCGAGCTGGGCGAGGGCTCGATGCTGCGCCGCTACCGCGACATCGACGATGGCCTGCCGGCGGGCGAGGGCGCCTTCGGGATTTGCAGCTTCTGGGGCGTCGAGACGCTCGCGATGCAGGGTCGGATCGAGGAGGCCGAGGAGCACTTCGCGAATGTCTGCGCAATCGCGAACGACGTGGGGCTGTACGCTGAGGAGCACGACGTCGCCGCAGACGAGGCTCTCGGGAACTTCCCCCAGGGCTTCACCCACGTCGGACACATCAACGCCGCGATCGCCCTCGATCAGGCCCGCTCAGAAGGAGAAGTGAAGCCACGATGATGACCCAGAGCGAGCTTCTTCAGACGCTGCTGGGCGGACTCGTGGCGACGATCGCGCTCACCACCACCGAAGCGCTCGCCCGCGGCTTCGGGCTCACGCGCATCAACGTCTCCTTCATGCTGGGATCGATGCTGAGCGGCGATCGCGACCGCGCCGCTGTCCTTGGATTTGGTCTGCATTTCGTGACGGGCTGGATCTTCGCGCTGCTCTACGTCGGGATCATGCGCACGCTGTCGCTGCCCTGGTGGACGGCGCCGGTCCTGGGGCTCGGTCATGCGCTCTTTGTTCTCGCGGCGCTCATGCCCGTCCTGCCCGCTCTGCATCCCCGCATGGCCAGCGAGACGCACGGCCCCACCCCGACGCGCCAACTCCAGCCGCCCGGATTTCTCGCGCTCAATTATGGTCGGCGAACGGCGCTTGTCGAGATCGCGGCCCACATCGTCTTCGGCGCGGTCGTGGGCTGGTTCGCGCTGGCGATGAGCTGACGATCGGCCCTCAGGCGGCGAGATCGGGGAACTGCTCCCGCACCACGGAGACCAGCTCCTTCACATGATCGATCGACGCGCGCATAAGCGCGCTCTCTGAGTCGTTCAGATCGAGCTCGATCACCCGCTCGACGCCGCTCGAGCCCAGCAACGCGGGAACCCCGACGAAGTAGCCGCCCACGCCGTACTCCTTATCGCAGTACGCGGCGGAGGGAATGATCCGCTTCTTGTCCTTGATGATGGCTTCGACCATCTGAATCGTCCCCGACGCCGGCGCGTAGTAGGCGCTCGTGCCCATCAGCTTGACGATCTCGCCGCCGCCCATCTTGGCGCGCTCGACGCAGGCGTTGATCTTCTCCTCCGAAAGCAGCTGCGACACCGGGATCCCGTGCACCGACGTGAATCGCGGCAGCGGCGCCATGTCGTCGCCGTGCCCGCCCAGCAGCAGCGCCACGATGTCCTCGACTGAGCAGCCGATCTCCATCGCCAGAAATGCGCGGAACCGCGCGACATCCAGCGCGCCCGCCTGACCCACGATCCGCCGCGTCGGGAAGCCCGTCGTCTTCCACGCCGTGTACACCATCGCGTCCAGCGGGTTCGAGACGATGATCACCACCGAGTCCGGCGCGTGCTCGCGGATCTGCTCGCTCACGGAGCGCACGATCTTGACGTTGCTCTGAATCAGATCGTCCCGGCTCATCCCGGGCTTCCGCGGCAGCCCCGCCGTGACGATCACGACGTCGGAGCCTCCGATGTCCTTGTAGTCGGACGTTCCGGTGATGTCCGAATCGAAGCGCTCGATCGGACCGCAGCAGAGCAGGTCCAGCGCCTTGCCCTTCGCCACGCCCTCCTTGTCGGGAATGTCGAGCAGGACGATGTCGCCCAGCTCCTTCGCCGCCGCCCAGTGGGCGCACGTCGCTCCAACGTTGCCGGCTCCGATGACGCTGATCTTGGCCCGAGGCATGATCGACTCCCTCCCCGATCGCCCCATTTCAACGGGCGTGCGGTGGTCATGGCGCAGAGATGAACAGAACTCCGGTCCGCTCGACCGGGCCGATCATCTTACTGGAGTCGAGGCATTGTCGCAGAGGGCGAAGCTCGCGTCGAAGAGCCGCGACGCGGCTCAGAGCCGCCGGCGGCGACCGATGGCGAGCCCGGCCAGCCCGAGCCCCGCCAGCGCCGCGGGCGTCGGCAGCGGCACGACCGGAATGTCGCCCCGGAAGAGATACGTGACGCTCACGCTCACGCCCATCGACGTGCGGAACATCGTGATCGCCGCCCCTCCCGTCTCCGCGAAGGAGGATGCGATCGCCTGGGCGTCGAAGAGAAGATCGTCCGTCCCGATGAAGGGCGACAGATCATCCGCGGGCGCCTCGAAGGACAGCGAGTCGCTCACCGTCTGCGTCAGACCGAACGCCTCGCCCGAGGGGCCGTCGAAGTCAATGTCGCCGTCGAAGGCGTCCAGCGTGGCGAGCGTGTCGATCGTGGGCGTCATGGAGAACAGGATCGAGCCCCCCTGCTCCACCGTCAGCGAAGTCTCCAGCACCAGCCGTGTGGCGTTCTGAAGCTGCGAGCGGTTTTCGGCCGAAGCCGAGGCGTCGACCGTGCCCACGATCTCGACGAGCGCCGAATCCAGCGTCAGCGCTCCGCCCTGATCGTCGAACTTCGGAACCGCAAGGGTCTCCGTCCAGTTCGTCGCCGAGGCGGCGATGGAGTCGGTGAATGTCGCCGAGCCGGCTGTCGCAGCCGAGCTTGAGGCGATGGCGAAGGCGATCAAGGCGGCCTGAGCGGCGCGAATCATCTCTCACTCTCCCTTTCGCGCGCGTCATCGACGCGCGGTCTTCGAGCGCGGCGCGTGATCGTCGTCTTCGGACGTCGCGCGGACGGCTGTGCGAGCCGTCGATTCAACCTGCCACAGGAACGGAGGGCGTCAAGCAGATTCCGCAAAGTCGGGATCAGCGGCGCCGACGGAGAAGCAGCGCCGCGCCGAGCAGCGGGAGCCCCGCCGCCGGCGTCGGAACTTCCGTGAAGACATACTCGATCTCGTACTCGATCGCGGCCAGCGTCGTGAAGCTCGTCACCACGTTGCCGGACCCGCGCACCGAGGAAAGACCGACCGCCTCGAGCGTGAGCGACGTCTGCCCGCCGCCCAGGAAGGACGAGAGATCCGACGCGAAGACGCCCGTCGCCGCGACGTCGTCCATGAGCGGACCGAACGACGCGCCGCTGGCGCCCGTGAAATCGATCCCGCCGTCGAAGGCGCCCGCCGTAAAGGACTCGCTGATGATCACATCGATGTCGTCAAGCGTTTGACCGCCCAGCGAGACGCTCATCGTTGCGGCCAACTCCAGATCGATGGTCGTCGGCGCGGCGTCCAAGCTCTCGACCTCCGCCACGCCCTCGAGCATTCCGCGCACCCACCAGCGCACCTCGGAGAGAGCCAGCTCCCCGCCGCGCGTGTCGAACTGCGAGATCGGGACCGTGTAGCTGAAATCCGTCGTCTGCGGCGGCGTCGAGCCGCTTTGAACGAACGAGCCCCCCTGCGCCGACGCGGCGGCGAGAAGGGCGGATCCAACGGCGATGGTGTGTACAGCGTGCATCATCTCTTCCCCTGTCTGTGCGCCCCCAGACGGGTCGTCCGGAGCCTCCGCGCGTGCTCTACAATGACCGGCTTCTGACCGAAGTCAATGTCCAGCAGGCACTTAAAGCGACAGTCCGGGAACCGCCCGATCGGCGCGGCGCGCGCCCCGGATTTCCCGGACGCCCGCCGGCGCGCATGAAAAACGCCCGACGGGAAGGCCCGTCGGGCGTCTGTGAACTTGCAATCGGGCTGCACTGACGCAACCCCGTCAGGCTGGTCCTAGCGGTGCAGCCCCTGGAAACAGTCGCCGTAGGTCACTGGATCACCTCCTTACCGAAAGGTCTCCCCGGCCGTCGCAGCGACTGTCGGGCTGCCGCCAGGCTCCCTTCCCTCGAGGCCGTCACCCCGAGGCTCATCGCCCGCGTCCCGAAGGAGCGGTCGTCGCAGGCCAGGGTCTCCGGCGTCCGCCGCCGGGTTCTCCGACGGCGCGACAGGCGGGCCTTCCCGCGATGCGCTATTTGTATCGTCCGCCCCAACGACAAAGCAATGAAAAAACGCCCGCACCCCCGTTTTTTGGAGTGCCCTGGGCGATGGAGCGTCTCAGAACCGGGCCGACGCCCCCCGAGTCGCGCCAAGAGGCCATGCCAGTGCGTAGAGCAGAACCAGAACCCCCACCACACACGCCCCCGCCGGTAGGTCGATCGCAAACGCCGCCCCCAGCCCCCCAAGCAGCCCCAGCGCCGCCGACGCCCCTGCGAGCCAGAAGACGGGACCGAGCCTCCGACTCAGTCGCAGCCCGATTGCGCCGGGCAGGACGAGCAGCGCCGTCGCGAGCACCACGCCCGCCAGCTTCATTGCGACGACGATCGTCATCGCGATCATCGCCATCAGCAGCAGCTTCATCCGCTCCGTGCGCACGCCGAAGGCTTCCGCCGCCGGCTCGTCGAAGGCCCAGAACAGCATCGGAGCGCGCACGGCGCGCAGCGTCGCCAGGACAACCAGCGCCACGACCCACGCCGCCGCCGCGTCCAGCCCGCTTACCGCCAGAATTGAGCCGAAAAGGATCTGCTCCCACGCCACCGCCGTCGGCGCGTTCGTGAGACGCGCCTGCGCGGAAAGCAGCAGCGCGCCGAGCGCCATCGACCCGACGAGAAAGACGCCGATGAGCGTGTCCGCCGTCGCGCCGCGCCGCCCAGCGAGCCGCCCGATCGCCAGCGCGACCGCCAGGCAAAATGCGCCCACCAGCGCGAAGCGCGCAGCGCCCGTCAATCCGAGCAGCGCGGCGACGCCCACGCCCCCGAAGGCCGCGTGGCTGACGCCCTGACCCATGAAGGCGAGCCGGCGCAGCACGACAAAGACGCTGAGCGCGGCGCACAGCCCGGCGATCGCTCCTGCGGCGATCAGGCTGGGCCAGAAGAGCTCGATGAACTCCCGCGCGCTCATTCGCCGCGATCCGCTTCAGCGCTCGTCGGCGCGAGCGCGCCCGCCACGTTGTGCTCGAAGACCTCCGCGAGCACCTCCGGAGTCAGCCCGCGCGGATCATCATGGAAGTGCAGCGTCCGCGCCAGACACGCGACGCGATCGCACGCCGCCGCCACCGCCCGCAGATCGTGCGAGACGATCAGAATCGTGAGCCCACGCGTCTCGTGCAGCCGCTGAAGCAGCTCGCCGAATTGCTGCTGCCCGACGGCGTCGATGCCGACCGTCGGCTCATCCAGCGCCAGAATCTCCGGCGCCGCCGCCAGCGCGCGCGCAATCAGCGCACGCTGAAGCTGCCCGCCCGAGATCGACCCCACCGGCGCCTCCGCGAACGATCCCGCGCCGACCAGATCGAGACTCTCCTCCACCCGCTCCCGCTCCGCGCGCCCGCGCCGCCTCCCACCCGCCAGCGCCCCCATCTCCACCACCTGGCGCACGCTTACGGGAAACTCCAGCACCGCCTCGCAGCGCTGTGGGACATACCCGATCAGCCCCGCTGCGCGCGCGCGGTCGGGCGTCCTCCCGCAAACCGACACGCGCCCGGAAAAGCCCGCCAGCAGCCCGAGCGCGATCTTCACCAGTGTCGATTTGCCCCCGCCGTTGGGCCCCAGGATCCCGAGCCGCTCGCCCCGCTCAACAGTGAAAGACACCTCCTCCAGCGCGGGGCGCAGCCCGCCCGGATAGGTGAAACTCACGCCCTCGAAGGCGATCGCCGGACCCTCGCTCATCCGCTGCTCCCCTCATCCGCCCCCGAGAGCCCCTCGACGAGCGCGTCGAGATTGCGGCGCATCATGGCGGGCCAGTCCCCATCGCCCAGCGGATCGAGCGAAAGCAGACGCACACCCGTCAGCTCCGCCAGCCGGCGGGCGGCGCCGCCCGGGAGCTGGGGCTCCGTGAAGATCGCCGAGACGCCGCTCTCGCGAACGATCCGCGCCGCCTCCGCAAGATCCCCCGCCGTGGGCTCGACCCCGTGGATAGGACGAACCACCCCCGCCACCTCCAGCCCATATCGACGAGTCAGCCAGAAGTAGGCGTCATGCGCGCACACCAGGGGGCGTCCCCTCAGGGGAACCAGACGCTCGATATAGGCGGCGTCGACTCGCTCGATCTCCTCCAGCAGCGCCTCCGCTCGTTCATCCAGTTCGCGCCGCGCCGCCTCATCCAGCAGCCCATGCGCCGCCAGCGCCTCTTCGATGACCTCCTGCGCCGCGGGCACGAGCCGCGCCATCAGCTCGGGGTCGAGCCACAGATGCGGATCCAGCGGGCCGTGATCGTGCTCGTGGGCGTCCTCATGCGCGTCGTCATGGTCGGCATGCGCGTGGCCGTGA
>CAYVIJ010000022.1:0-43108 GCA_964451515.1 uncultured Phycisphaeraceae bacterium
GGGGGGGGGGGGGGGGGGGGGGGGGGGGGGGGGGGGGGGAGAGGCGCCCGAGAACCGGCGCGCCTCAGTCAACGGCTTCGACGCCCAGGACCTCGGGGATGTGGTCCTTCAGATTCTGCTCGATCCCCTCGCGCAGCGTCATCTGGCTGCTGGGGCAACCGACGCAAGCCCCGTGGAGGCGGATCCGCACCATCCCGCGCACGGTCACCTCGACGAACTCGATGTCGCCGCCATCGCCCTGGATGGAGGGGCGGATCAGATCGAGAATCCGCTCCACCTTGTCCGCCACGCTGGGGGCGCCGTCCGGGATGGTTTGCCTTTGCGCTGACATGGAACGCGACTCCGCCAGTCATGCTAGCCCCCCGCGGCGCGAACGCCAACATCCAATCGCAGCAGGCGGGTTGGACCGATGTCTACAGTCCGTCTTCCGACCTCCTATCGGCGGAGATGCCCGATGTCCAGACGCCGCGCCCTCCTGACGCCGCTGATCGCCCTGTCGCTCGCCGGCCTGCCGCCTGCGGGATGTCAATCGCTCACCGACCAGGAGCGGGCGGCGCAGCTCAACGACGCCGACGCCGCGGTGAACGACCGCGTGGCGGCGGTCCGGGCGCGCCGGGCGCTGCACGAGGCGGGTGAGGGAGATCAGGCCGCCTTCCGGGAAGAGATGAAGCGCATCGCCTGGAGGCGCTCGGAGCCACCGCGGCTGCGCCTGGAGGCCATCGAGGCGCTGCTCACCGACGATCCCGAGGACACCGCGCGGATGCTGGCGCTGATGCTGCCCACGGAAACGCAGTGGAGCGTTATCGGCGCCGTGAGCGAAATGGCGGCGCGGCGGGGCTGGAAGGAGCTGACGCCGGCGCTGGTGCGCTCGTGGGCGCGCCCGGTGCAGGAGCCCGCGGACGCCGATCGCCCGGAGCGGGCGGCGCTGCTGGCGCTGCATCCGAGGAAGGCGCCCGTCGAGATCGTCTTCGATGTCTTCCTGGAGACGCGCGGGGAGGGGCTTTTCGGCGAGCAGACGCGCCGGGACGCGTGGGCCCTGCTCGGACGCGTGGATCCGGACGGCTCCACCATCGCGGGTCTCCTCGCCGACGCCGATCGCGCGACGGACGATCCTCTCCTCTCCGATCTTCAAGCCGCCGCTGGCGATCTGGGCGCCGTGCCGAGGACCGCTGAGCAGCTCGACTGGCTGCGCGCCCTGCGCGAGCCCGAGCGGCGTCCGTTCTATGAGGAGGCGGCGGCGGCGATCGAGTCGCTGACGCCCGAGCAGCGTGAGGGGCTCGAGCTGCGCCACGCGGCGCCCATCCGCCTGGCGGCGAAGCGCAAGCGGAGTCTGCTGCGCGCCCCGCACGCGGAGCTGCGGCGCGAACTGAGCGAGCGGCTGCGGGGGCGTCGCGGCGCGCCGCGATACGCGGACTCCGCGGAGGCGATGTACGCGGCGCCGGATGATCTGGAAGACTGGGAGGCTGAGCTCGTCTGGGCGGATCTGCTGCTGATTCTGCTCGCGGATGAGGCGATTCATCAGCCGGACGTCGTGCGAGCGATCTTCGAGCAGGTCGATCATGATCGGCGGGACAAGTCAACGGAGCACGGGGGCGTCCTCCGCGCCCGCGAAGCCACCGACAGCTCGATGGAGGATGGGTTCGTCGCGGTCCCCTTCCCTCCCCGCCCGGCCCAGCGCGCCGGCGACAACCGCTTCACGCCTTCCCCGTCGATGGTGGAGGCGGGACACACGGCGCTGATCGACTACCACTTCCACGCCCAGCGGGTGAACAACGCCGAGTACGCGGGTCCCGGGGCGGGCGACCTTCGCACGGCGCAGCGGCTCGGGCGCTCGTCCCTTGTGCTGACGTCGCTGAGCCGCGATGAACTGAACGTCGATTACTACCAGCCCGACGGCGCGCGCCTCGATCTCGGGCGCCTGCGCCGACCCTGATTTCACCGACGACCGCCGCCATCCATGCTGCACGCGCTTCTGCTCATCATGGTCGTGCTCATCTTCGTGCACGACTTGCACGGCTCGCTGTACGAGCCCTCCGCGTGGGTCTCCGCGGCGTGGGGCGCCGGCGCGCCGCTGCTGGCGACGCTCGCGGGCGCTCTGCTGCTGCTCCGTGAGGGGCGACGACTGCATCGCACGGGGAGGCTGCGATTCGCGCTGCGGGCCGAGCGGTGGATCCTGCTGACGCGGCTTGTGGTCGGCGTCTGCTTCGGCGTGGCGCTGCTGGCGCAGAACTGGCTGGGCGTTGTGCGCGCGGCGATCGGCGATTGGGTGCTCCTCGATGAGGCGCTTGCCGGCGCGCCGGCGATTCTGGCGCTGCTGGCGCCCTGGTGGTTCTACTACCCGATCGAGCGGACGCTGCATGACGCGCTGACCATCCGAGCGCTGGACGAGGGTCGCCCGCCCGTGCAGCCGCCGACGCGCTGGCAGTACGTCTGGGACCGCACGCGCCATCAGGCGCTGCTGATCCTCGCGCCCGTCGGGCTCATTCTCGCGTGGGCGGAGACGCTCAACTTCGCGCCGCTGTGGTTTCCCGAGCGGCTCGGCTTCCTGAATGACCCGCTGATCAGCTCGGGCGCGCAGATCGCGGGCGTGCTCGTCCTACTCGCTCTGGCGCCGCCCCTGCTGCGGCTGATCTGGTCGACCACGCCCCTGACCAGCGGGCCCCTCTATGAGCGGCTTTGCGATCTCTGCCGGGCCCACCGTGTGCGCTTCCGGCGCATTTTGATCTGGCGCACGCACAACTCGATGCTCAACGGCGCCGTCATCGGCCTGCTGGCGCCGCTGCGCTACGTGCTGCTCACCGATGCGCTGCTGGAGTCGCTGCCGTCGGCGCAGGTGGAGGCGGTGCTGGCCCACGAAGTCGGGCATGTGCGTCGCCGCCACATGCCCTGGCTGCTCGGCGCGCTCATGGCGTGCCTCGGGCTGGCGTCGATCCTCATCGGGATGCTCGTCGCCTGGGCCGTCGCGCTCAGCGGCGTTTCGCCTCCGACGCAGATGGGCTCGATCCTCGAGGCGACGATGATTCTCGCGGGCGTCGGCGGCGGGCTGATCGGCTTCGGATTCGTCAGCCGACGCTTCGAGCGCCAGGCCGACGCCTTCGCCGCCCAGCATCTGAGCGGGCTGACCAGATCCAATCGCGGACGCGGCGTGCTCATCTCGCCCGACGCTGCGGAGACCATGGTCGCGGCGCTTCAGGCGGTGGCGGACCTGAACCACATCCCGCGCCGACGCTTCACCTGGCGGCACGGGAGCATCGCCGGACGCCAGCGGGCGCTGCGCGGACTGGCCGGTCTCCCGGCGGATCGCCTTCCGATCGATCGCGCCATGCGACGGCTCAAGCTGCTGGTCGGGCTCGGGTTGATCGTGGTCGGGGGGCTGATCTGGCTGGATGAGACCGTCGGGCTCGCGCCGAGCGTCGATCACGCCGGGGCGCCGGCTCTGGTGGAGGCGGAGCATGGATGAGCTCCGTTTCGCCAAGCTGCACGGGCTTGGCAACGACTTTCTGATCGTCGACGCCGAACAGGCGGCGCTCGAGAAGGGGACGGATCTCGGAGCGCTGGCGCGGCGGATGTGCGATCGGCGCGCGGGCGTCGGGGCGGACGGCCTCATTCTCCTCTCGCGGGGAGGCGAGGCGTCGACGCTCGCCATGCGCCTCTTCAACGCCGATGGCGGCGCGGCGGAGCTCTCGGGCAATGGCGCGCGCTGCGCCCTTCGCTTCGCGCAGGACCGGGGCTGGCTGACGCCCGCCACCGACATCACGCTGCGCACGGCCCGCGGCGCCACGCGCGCCTGGATCGGCGAGCGCGACGGCGCCTTTCACGCGGAGGTCGATCTCGGGCCGCCCGAGTTCGCGTCTGAGACGATTCCTGTCCGCCTGGATGCGGGTGTCGACCCGCTGCGCGCGCCCCTCGAGGCGCTGCTCGAGCCGGCGGCGCGCGCGCGTGTGGAAGCGATCGCCGGCGCGCGCCGGGCTGGGTGCGTCTCGATGGGCAATCCGCACGTCGTCCTCTTCACGAAGGGGGCGGGCGCGGACGCGATCGATGAGGCGGGTCCGCTCCTGCAAGCCTCGACCGCCTTTCCACGCAGCGTCAACGCGCATCTCGTCGAGCCGATCGATGCGCGCACGGCCCGCCTCTCGACGTGGGAGCGCGGCGTCGGGCGCACGCTCGCCTGCGGCACCGGCGCGGCGGCGGCGGCGGTGTGCGGATGGCGCACGGGGGTCTTCGCCGAGGGGCCCGTCCGCCTGCGCGTCGCTCTCGGCGAGCTCGATGCGCGGTGGAATGACGGGGGAGGCGTCGTGGTGGGCGGTCCCGCGGCGCCGATCTGCGAGGGCGTCTGGCGTCGCGACGCCGCGGGCTCGCTCCGGACGGTATTGTGATCGGGGAAGGAGTCTTGACGATGCGTTTGACGTGGATCGCGCTTCCGCTGCTCGCGCTCACGAGCTGCACGGGGCCGCACTGGCACGGGACGATGGACCAGGCGTTCATTGACGCTCCTGAGCCGATCGAGACGGATTTCGCCGCGGGATTCGACACCATCTCCCGTGACGGGCGCTTCTATTTCTCGAGCCAGCCGACGCCCGAGGGGCTGGAGGCGTTCGCCGATCGCGGCGGCAGGATGGTCATCAATCTGCGCACGCTGGCGGAGATGCAGGAGCAGGTCGCGTTCGACGAAGGCGCGTACGTCGCGGAGGAGCTGGGCCTTGCGTACACGCGCATGCCCATCGCGCCCTCCACGTTCGGCGAGGAGGATGTCGATCTGCTCGCCGATCTACTGGGGCAAACCAGGGGCCCCGTCCTGATTCATTGCAGCTCCTCAAACCGCACGGGAGGCCTGATCGCCGCTTACGCAGCGCTGCGCCGGGGCGAGCCGGCGGAGGAGGCGATGGCCATCGGGCGCGCCGCGGGGCTCAAGGCCGACTCTGAGATGGAGAAGGTGACGCGTTATGTGATCGAGAACGCTGAAGAGGTCTACGAGAGGGGATGGCGCTGATGTCCAATGCATGGGTCGAAGGCGTAGTGCGTATCTGGCACGATCAGCGCGGGTACGCGGAGCGGCTGATCGACGATCTTTCAGACGAGGAGATGGTTTCCCAGCCCGTCGATGGCGTGACGATGAACCACCCGGCGTGGGCGCTTTGCCATCTGTCGGTGTACGGTCCGGTGCTCGCGAAGATGTTGAGGGGCGAATCCTTCGAGGATCCCGCGGATCACGAGTTCGGACGCGACAGCGCGCCCGAGGGCGACATCGGAATCTACGGGTCGAAGGCGGCGATTCTGGAGCGATTCCAGGCCGGCTACGACGAGGCTGCGGCGATCGCGCGGCGCGCTGATCTGGCGCTCTTCGAGCGCAACACCCCCCTCGAGCGCTGGCAGGCGCGCTTCCCGACGCTGGCGCATCTGATGCTCCATCTGATGGGCGGCCACATGGCGCTGCACCTTGGGCAGGTGAGCGCCTGGCGACGGGCGGGGAACCGCCCGCCTGTCTGACGCCCACACCGCTAGGATGACCCGCGCTCATGAGGCGCCATGCAAAGGAGCGACTGGGTCATGTCCTCGAAAACGTGCGCGCTGACGCGGGATGAGCAACGCATCGTGAGCGCCCTCGAGCCTCGGCGCGACGCGATGGCGCGAGATCTGGAGCGCCTTGTCGCCATCCCCACCGGATGGAATCACACCGCCGGGCTCGATGAATGCCGGGGACTGCTGACCGATCGCGCCCGCGCCCTCGGCGCGGAGATTCACGAGGAGCCGGGGCGCCCGGCGCCGGAATGGCTCGATCGGCGCCCCGCGGGCGAGCCGGCGCCGATCGCGATTTGCCGCCGCCTGCGCGCCGGGGCGCCGAGGGCGCTGATCGCGTGCCACATCGACACCGTCTTCGATCCCGCGGGCTCGTTTTGCGAAATGACTATTTCCGCCGATGGCGAGAAGGCGGTCGGTCCGGGGGTGGTGGATATGAAGGGGGGGATTCTCGTCGCGCTCAACGCGCTGGAGGCGCTCGAGGAGGCGGGCGTCGACGCCTCCTGGACGCTGATGCTCACCAGCGACGAGGAGACCGGCTCCTTCTCGAGCGATCACGCGCTGCGCCAGGAGGCCCAGCGGCACGACGTGGGCATCGCGACCGAGCCCGCCCTGCCAGGAGGCGAGCTGGCGATCGAGCGGCTCGGGAGCGGGCAGGTCTCCATCGAGGCCGTCGGGCGCTCGGCGCACGTGGGGCGCGACTTCGAGAGCGGAATCAGCGCCGTGACGGCGCTGGGCGAGGCGCTGGTGGCGATCGCGAAGATGCCCGATCCGGCGAAGGGGCGAATCATCAGTATCGGACCCCTCGAAGGCGGGGGCGCGACCAACGCCGTGCCGGATCGAGCGCGGGCGTGGGGAAACATGCGATACCCCGATCGCCAAACCGCCGATGAGCTTGCGGCGATGGTCGACGCCCTCCAGCGCAACCCACCCCCCGCGCCGGCTGAGATGGCCCATCACCATGAGGCGCCCGAGGAGCTGGAGCACGCCCTGCCGCGCGTGATCGTGCGACGGATCTTCAACCGCCCGGCCAAGCCGCTCACACCCGAGGTCGAGGCGTTGGCGGGGGCCGCGCGCGAGGCGGCCGAATCGCTGGGTCAGCGGCTTCCCTTCGCGAAGACGGGCGGGGTCTGCGACGGCAACATCATGCAGGCGGCGGGGCTTCCCACAATCGATACGATGGGCGTGCGAGGGGGCGGACTCCACACCCCGAAGGAGTGGATCGAGTTGTCGAGCCTCCTCGAGCGGGCCCAGCTCTTCGCCCTGCTCATGGGGCGTCTGACCACGCACGGCCCCCCCTGGCTCAGAGCGAAAGAAAGCAGGTCCAGCCAATGACCCAGACGGCGGAACAGACGAAGACGATCGCCCGGCAGGCGAGGGAGAGCGAGGACTTCCGCGGGGGCGTGAAGCGGATCGTCGACGCCATCGTCTCGAAGCGGCGCGCGATCACGCAGGTGAAGGGCCCCGAGGGCGCCCTCGCCGAGACGATGGAGGAGTACGTCCGCCGATGCGCGGCGTCGCGCGGGCGCGGGCCGCTCTTCCCCTACGTCGGATCGGGCATCGGCAACGGCGCGCTGGTCGAGCTGGTCGACGGCTCCGTGAAGTACGACCTGACCTGCGGCATCGGGCCCAACTTCTTCGGACATTCGGACCCCGATCTGCTCGAGACCGCCGTCGCCGCCTCCGCGAGCGACGTTGTCAACCAAGGATACTTCCAGCAGAACGATGACGCGATCGAGTTCACCGAGGCGCTGGTTCGCGAGGCGGGGCGCCGCAGCCGCCTGGCCCACGCTTTCCTCTGCAACTCGGGAGCAATGGCC
Source organism: uncultured Phycisphaeraceae bacterium (assembly GCA_964451515.1). Classification (GTDB taxonomy): domain Bacteria; phylum Planctomycetota; class Phycisphaerae; order Phycisphaerales; family UBA1924; genus CAYVIJ01. Next base: position 7,338 of record CAYVIJ010000022.1, read on the forward strand.
AACGACAACGCGCTGAAGATCGCCTTCCAGAAGCGCCACCCGGCCGATCGCGTCCTCGCGTTTCAGGACTGCTTCATGGGCCGCTCGGTCGCGATGACGCAGATCGGCGACAACCCCGCCTTCCGCGTTGGGCAGCCGCTGAACATTCCGGTGGATTACATGCCCTTCTTCGACGAGGCGGGCGCGCGGCGGATGAGCGCCGGCGATCAGTCGGGCGTGACGCGCTGGATCGACATGTCGGTGTGGCATCTGGAGCAGTACATCCATCGCTATCCGAATCAGCACGCGGCCTTCGTCTTCGAGCTGGTCCAGGGCGAAGGCGGGTACAACACGGCGCCGCGCGATTTTTTCGCGGCGCTCATGGATGTCTGCAAGGAGCATCGCATCGCCGTCTGGGTCGACGAGATTCAGACGTTCGGCCGCACGGCGGAGATGTTCGCCTTCGAGGCGCTGGATCTCGGGGATCGTGTTGATCTGTGCACGATCGGCAAGATGTCGCAGGTGTGCGCGGCGCTCTGGACGGAGGAGCTGAACCCGAAGCCCGGGCTGCTCTCGGGAACGTTCCTGGGCAACACGGTTGCGCTGAACGTGGGGCGGCGCATCCTCGAGCGGCTGCGCGAGGGCGACTATTACGGACCCTCCGGCGCGATCGCCCGCCATCACCGACTCTTCATCGAGGGCGTCAAAGCGCTGGTCTCGAAGCATCCGGAGTGGTTCCCGGAGAACCCGCGCGTCGGCGAACCCTACGGCGGCTTCGGCGGCATGCTCCGCTTCACGCCCTTCGGCGGCGGCAAGGAGGCGGCCATGAAGGCCTGCCGCGCGCTCTTCGATGAAGGGGTCGTCACGCTCTGGTGCGGGCACGATCCGTATCACGTCCGACTGCTGCCGCCGCTAGGCGTGATGCGCGAGGAGGAATGGCCGACCGTCTTCGACCTCATCGAGAAGGGGCTCGCCCGCGCGGCGCAGGAGATCGGGTGAGAAGCATGTTCCTGATCCGTCAGGCGACCAACAACGATCTGGGGATCCTCCTGAAGCTGGCCAAGATGGTCCACTTCATCAATCTGCCTCCGGATCGCGACGTCATCGCCGACCGCATCCGCAACAGCCGCCGGTCCTTTCAGACCGCCAACCGCGGCGGCGAAGCCGATCCGCTCGACAACGGTTCAGCCCGGCGCGGCGGCGAGAAGAGCGCCGCGGGACAGTCCGACATGTTCATGTTCGTCCTGGAGGACACCGAGACAGGCAACGCCGTCGGCACGTCGACGATCATCGCGGAGATGGGCGCGCCCGGGAACCCGAACGTCTCCTTCCAGCTCATGCGCCGCGAGTTCTTCAGCCAGGATCTTCAGGTCGGGGCCACGCACGTCACCGCGCGGCTGGTGCTCGATGAGAACGGCCCGACCGAGATCGGCGGGCTGATCCTCGCGCCCTCCTATCGCGGCCACAAGGCGCGGCTCGGCATGCAGCTCTCGCTCGTGCGGTTCCACTACATCGCTCTGCACCGCGACCGCTTCAAGGATCGCCTCCTCGCCGAGATGATGGCGCCGCTGACCTCCGATGGCGGCAACACGCTCTGGGAATACATGGGGCGCCGGTTCATCAACCTCTCCTACTCCGAGGCGGACCGCTTCTGCGCGCACTCCCGTGAGTTCATGACCGCCCTGCTGCCGCGCGAGGAGCTGTATCTGACGTTCCTGCCGCCCGAGGCGCGCGCGCTGATCGGGCAGGTCGGACGCGAGACCGTCCCCGCGCGCCGCATGCTCGAGCGCCTGGGGTTCGCCTACCACGACCGTATCGATCCCTTCGACGGCGGGCCGCATCTCGAGGCCGCGACCGACGATGTCTCCATCATCCGCGACACGCGTCGCGCCGAGCTCGAGGGGTCATGCCCCGCGAAGGAGGCGAAGCGCGCGGGGCTCATCTCCTACGAGGAGGGCGCCGATGGCGAGTTCCGCGCCGTCTTCACGAACTACGCGGAGGCGAACGAGAAGGTCCGCCTGCCGGCGAAAGCCATGAAGCTGATCGGCGCCGAAGCCGGCGCAACCGTCGGCGTCACGCCGCTGGATGCCGATCGGACGCGCGTCCCCGGGGCCAGCCGCGCCCCGGGCGTCGAGCGCCGCTCCGTTTCGCCCCGCGGCAAGGCCGCCACCCACGACAAGCGCTCCACGGGCGCCGACTCCAAAGGCCGAAAGACCAGGCGGAGCACGCGACGATGACTGCCTCCACGACCCATCATCATCCCTCGCTTACGCATCCGGCGTGCGATCTCATCGCCGACGAGCCGGCGCATCCATCCGAGGGCGCTGAGATTCGCTCCCACAACCCCGCCCATCCCGAGCGATCCGTCTGGTGCGGACGAGGAAGCGTTGCGAACGCCGAGGCGGCAGTCGAGGCGGCGCGCCGGGCGTTTCCGGAATGGGCCGCATGGCCCGCCGAGCGGCGCTTCGACGCCCTGCGGCGCTTTCAGACGCTCGCGAAGCAGCGTCTGGACGCCATCGCAGCGCTCATCCGCGACGAGGTGGGCAAGCCGCTGTGGGAGGCGAAGCAGGAGGCGGGCGCCATCGCGGGCAAGGTGGACATCACGCTCAGCGCTGAGCCGCCGCACGGGCCGCTGACACGCGTCACGGATTACGACGTGTCGCTCACCGACTCGCGCATCGGGCGCGCGCATTTTCGCCCCCACGGCGTCATGGCGGTCCTCGGGCCCTTCAACTTCCCAGCCCATCTGCCCAACGGCCACATCGTGCCCGCGCTCGCGATGGGCAACACCGTCGTCTTCAAGCCCAGCGACAAGACGCCCGCGACGGGTCAACTGCTCGCCGAGCTGCTGATCGAGGCGCTGCGCGACGTCGGGGCGCCGGCGGGCGTCGTCAACCTCGTCCAGGGCGGCGCGGACGTGGCCCAGCGGCTCGTCTCCCATGAAGGGGTCAATGGAATCCTCTTCACGGGCTCCTGGCCCGTCGGTCGCAAGATCCTCGAAGCGAATCTCGACACCCCGGGGCGGATCGTCGCTCTGGAGTTGGGCGGGAACAACCCGGCCGTCGTGTGTGAAGACGCGGATCTGAAGCAGGCGGTGATCGAGTGCGCGCGCGCCTCCTTCGCCACCGCGGGGCAGCGCTGCACCTGCACGCGCCGCATCATCGTCGACGAAAAAATCGCGGATCGCTTCATCAGCGCCTTCTGCAAGACGGCCAGCGCCCTGCTCGTCGGCGACCCGGCGGGAGATCATCCGATCTTCTGCGGGCCTGTCATTCGCGCTGAGGCGCAGCGGAGCGCGATCGACTTCGTCGACGCCTTGGAGCGCGCCGGCGCGCGCATGCTCGTGCATCCCTCGACCCCCGAGATCCCCGCCGCCGAGGACGGGCACTTCGTGACGCCGGGGGTGGCGCAGGTCGACGGCTTCACGCTCGACGACGGCCCGGGGCGCGACGCCGGGTGCGATGTCGAGATCTTCGGACCGATCGTGCGTCTGTGCGTGGTCTCCGGATTTGACGAGGCTCTGCGCCAGGCCAACATGACGCGTTACGGACTCGCCGCCTCCATCTTCTCGCGCGATGAACAGCGCATCGAGCGATTTCTGCGCGAGGCGCAGGCGGGCTGCGTCAATGTCAATACAGGCACCGCGGGCGCTTCGGGCAAGCTCCCCTTCGGCGGGCTGGGCCTTTCGGGCAACCACCGCCCCGCCGGCGCCTTCAGTCTGGATTACTGCGCCTATCCCGTCGCCAGCATGATCGAGTCGGGGCGCGAAGCCGCGCTCTCGGCGGGCATGGCCTTCGACGACGCCTGGCTCTGATCGATCGCAGTCGATCGCAGCGGCGCCCCATCCGGCGTCTCCGGGCGGAGGGATCGACAAGATTGTCATCGCGATCGCGTGGTGCGTCCGTTAGGCTGGCATTGGATGTCCCGCGGGACGGGGCGTTCAACCCAACGCGAGCCTGCATCAGAGGAGCCCCCTATGCGCCGAACCCGACGACTCGCCCTTCCTGCCGCGCTCGCCGCCGCCCTCGCCATCGCGCCGGGTTCGGTGGCGCACGAGAACGATGAGGGCGGCGATCCGGTCGGCCCCGGCGCGGAGAGCTTCGACGCGGAGAACATCATTCTGAAAAGCCGGATCGCGCTTCCGGAGTTCGGCTCGCACTCCTCGGGCAATGACTGCTGGGGCTACGTCTCGCCCGCCGGGCGGGAGTACGCGCTGATGGGTCTGAACAACGCCGTCGCAGTGGTGGATATCACGGATCCGGCGCTTCCTGAGGTGATCGGGAAGGTCGCGCATCCGAGCAGCCTATGGGCGGACATGAAGACCTTCGCCGATCACGCCTTCGTGGTGAATGAGTCCGGCGGGGGGATGCAGATCATCACGCTCGCGCAGGTCGATGACGGGCTCGTCGGCGCGCCCATCTCCTTCACGGACAACAACCTGTCCACGGCGCACAACATCGCGATCAACGAGGACTCGGGCTACGCCTACCTCTGCGGCTCGAACATCGGCGGCATGGTCGCCGTCGACATCAGCTCTCCGACGAGCCCGCAGATCGCCGGCTCCTACAGCCGCTACGTGCATGACGCGCACGTCGTGACGATGGGCCCCGGGCCGTACGAGGGGCGCGAGATCGCCTTCTGCTTCGTCGAGGAGGATGGCATTGACATCGTCGACGTGACGGACAAGTCGAACATGATCCTCTTGTCGCGCACGACATATCCGGGCCTCGAGTACTCCCATCAGGGCTGGTTCGACCCGACGACCAACCTGCTCTATCAGAACGATGAGCTCGACGAGCGCAACGGCGCCGTGAGCGAGACGACCACCCGCGTCTTCGATGTCTCCGATCTCTCGAACCCGCAACTGATCTCGACCTTCAGCGCGGGCCTGCCGTCGATCGACCACAATTTCTATCTCGACGGCGATCTGCTCTTTCAAGCGAACTACACGTCGGGCGTGCAGGTCTGGGACATCTCCGATCCCTTGGCGCCCGTGCGAGTCGGATTCCTCGACACACGCCCCGAGACCGACACCGACGCCTTTCAGGGAGCGTGGAGCGTCTACCCCTACTTTCCCAGCGGAAACATCATCGTCAGCGATATCGAGCGCGGCCTGTTCATCCTCGACGCCACGTTCGCGCGGATCGGTGGAGCGCCGCTCAGATATCACTTCCCCTTCGGCCCGCCGCCGGACGAGCTCGATCCGTCGGGTGGAACATTTCAGTTCCACATCCACGAGGAAAACGGGGGCGTGCGGGATGATTCGACCGCAAAGATGATCCTGACCAACGAGGGCGTCGAGACGGAGCTCCCTCTGACCTTCATCGAAAACGACACCTTCGAAGCCGAGTTCCCCGCGCTCTCCTGCGGCGACGAGATCACCTACTACTTCTCAGCCGGCACGATCGAGGGCGTCGAGGTGCGCAGCCCACTCTCCGCCCCGAACTTCCGGTTCACCGCCATCGTCGCGCGCGAGACGGCGACGCCGCTCGAGGATAACTTCGAGACCTCGACCGGATGGACGGTCGGCGATCCCGCCGACACCGCCAGCTCGGGAATCTGGGTCCGGGCCGATCCGGTCGGGACTGTCGCCCAGCCCGACGAGGACAATCCCTCCGGAGAGGGCTCGCTCTGCTTCGTCACCGGCAACGCCGCTCCGGGCGACCCCGCCGGCGCCAACGATGTGGACGGCGGCGCCACCACGCTCACCTCTCCCATCGTCGACGCCTCATCCGCCCAGGCTGTCTTCCTCACCTACCACCGCTGGTACTCCAATGACCAGGGCTCCAATCCCGGAGAGGACGTCTTTCGCGTGCTCGCGAGCAACGACGGCGGCGCCACCTGGGTCGAGATCGAATCCCTTCCGCAATCGCAGGCGGCGTGGACGCACGTCGACATCCGGCTCAGCGATTTTCTGACACCGACGAATCAGATGCGCGTCCGCTTCGTCGCCGAGGATGGAGACAACCCCTCGATCGTCGAGGCCGCGATCGACGACGTCCGGATCCGCACCGCCCGCTGCGCCGCCCCCGAGGATCTGAACGCCGATGGCGTCGTCGACTCGCTCGACCTGGCCCTGCTCCTCGGAACATGGGGCCAGCCAGGCGCGGGCGACCTCGACGGCGACGGCGCCGTCGATCCGACGGACCTGGCCCTCCTGCTGGGCGGCTGGGGCGCGAACTGACGCGGATCGGCCACGCGCCGAAGTGGCGGAAACTTTCGCGCGTTGGAGGTGGAAACGCCCCCCGTGCGCAAGCTCCGGGGACCCCCGGACGATTCCCGCCTTTGGCACGGAGTTCGCACCGGATCACTCGGCTCGCGTCGCGAGCCCGACCGGCTTCCGGGGGTCGACAAACGCTCGGCGCTGAGCGGTCGATGCGCTGAGCGCTTGGCGCTCGATCTCGTCCGGCGGATTCGAGACGTGCGGCCATCCCATCCACGCGGGGCGCCGTCGACGCTTGGCCGCCGGCGGCGCCCATTCTCATGCGCTCGCCGGCGACACGCCGCTCGCGGGCGCGTCGACGAGCTGTCCGCACTCCGGGCAGCGATCGCCTGTGATGCCTTCGAGGCTGTAGCCGCACGCCCGGCAGTGTCCCTCGCCGTAGGGGAGGTCGTGGGCGCGCTTGAGGCTTGCGTAGATGGCGCCCGCGGTTGCGATCGCGAAGGGCCCGCCGAAGAAGAGCGCCGGCAGAATGAGGAGGAGGAGACTGATCAGGTAAATGATCATCAAGGCCGCCAACCCAAGGAAGACGCTGATCCAGCGGAGATTGCCCGTCATCGACCAGCTCGCCTTGACGCTTTCCATGATTCCCGGCGAGCCCGCCTCCGGATCGGCGCAGAAGACCGTCGCCACGGCGAAGCGCGTGCCTATGAACGCCAGCAGCAGGAGGGACACGACGCCGATCGCGATCAAAGCAGGAATCGACCCGCCGCCCGCGCCGCCTCCCACCGTCGCCGCGGCGAAGGCGGCGCCGATCCCCATGGCCACCCCCAGAATGACCTGAACGATGAGCCCCACGGCGACGACCGGCACATAGCGCCGGAAGCCCTGGAACATGTCGTTGAGGCCGACGGGGTTGTGTCGCGCGAGCTGCGCGCCCAGCAGCCATGTTCCCGCCGAGAGCGGTGTGAGAAACAGCACGTCTCCCAGGAATCCGAAGACACCGAAGGTCACGCCCGTCTGGCTGGCGCCGGCGTTTGTCCCGAAGAACACGGCGTCCAGGAAGCCGGTTCCGGAGCGGATGGCGAATGACATCAAGCCGTAGACAACGGCCACGCCCACCAGGAGCCAATACGACTCCTTCAGCGTTCCGGCGCCGACGACGAACGCTTCTCCGAGTGAAAACTGTCGTGGTGTCGCGGCTCTCGATTCGTCCATGGGAACAATCTAACGACTCCCACTTCTGAGAGCAGGATGGCGATGGGCTCCAGAGACCGGTGATCTGCCCTGGGTCGTCATCCTCTGCCACACGCGCCCGGGCGAGACGCCGGAGATCGAGTTCCGGCTCCAGGACCAGCCCGCAGCGTCGAAATAACGGTGTGACAGTCGCCGACAGTCAACGCCCCGGACCCGGAGGACCAAGCGGCGGGCCGCCCCCCCGCGGCGGCCGACCCGCCGCAACTGAACCGCCCCGCTTCATGTATCGTCGGGAGCCGGTGGGGCCAACGGAGGTCGGATCATGCGCGTGCGAATCCCTCTGCTTCTTCTCTCGGGCCTGCTCACCGTCCTCGCTTCGCCGCCGGCCGCAGCGGATGAGTCGCTCGGCGCCCTCGTCGTGCTCAACAAGGGCGAGGCGACCGCCTCCATCATCGACCGCGCGACGGGCGATGAACTCGCCCGCCTTCCAACGGGCGAGGGGCCGCACGAGGTCGCCGTCAGTCCCGACGGTCGCATCGCCGTGGCTGGCAACTACGGCGTCCGCGACGCCCCCGGGAACTCGCTCACAGTCATCGATCTTCCGGGCAGGCGCGTCGTGCGCACGATCGATCTCGGCGAGCACGCGCGTCCGCACGGCATCGTCTTCACGCCGGACGGCGAGCGCGTCGTCATCACCGCCGAGGGCGCCAAGGCGCTCATCGTGGTCGATGTTGAATCGGGCGAGATTGTGAAGGCGATCGACACCGACTCGGAAATCAGCCACATGGTGGCGATCACGCCCGACGCCTCCCGCGCCTTCGTCGCCAACATCGGCTCCGGAACCATGACCGCGATCGACCTCGAGCGCGGCGAACGCTTGAAGAACATCGAGACGGGCCGCGGCGCCGAGGGGATCGACGTCTCGCCGGACGGCCGCGAGGTGTGGGTGACGAACCGCGCCGCGTACACCGTCACCGTGATCGACGCGAAGACGCTCGAGATTCTCGACGAGATCTCCTGCGGGCAGTTTCCCATCCGGGCCAAGTTCACTCCGGACGGCGCGCATGTGCTGGTGACGTGCGCCGCGTCGGGGGATGTCGCCGTCATCGACGCGGAGAAGCGCGAGGAGGTCCGCCGCATTCCAATGAAGGTCGACGCCCGGGACGCCGAGGGCCGCCTCTTCGCCGATCGCTTCGGCGAGAGCCCGGTGCCGATCGGCGTCCTGATTCCGCCTGACGGCAAGCACGCCTACATCGCGAACGCCCAGGCCGATCTCATCGCCGTCATCGACCTCTCCACATGGGGGGTGACCGGCGTCGTCGAGGCGGGGCGCGAGCCGGACGGCATGGCCTGGTCGCCACTGACGCTCACGCCGTGAGCGCGCCCGCCGCTACCATGCCCGCCATCGCGATCCGCCTCCCCGCGACGGATTCCACCGATGGCGCTTCGATTCATCCAAATCTTCCTCCCACACGATCGCCCCGCTGAGATCGAGCGTTTGCTCGAAGGGCACGAGGTCCTCGGCGTCTGGCGCGACGCCAACATCGAGGACAAGTCCGTCATCCATCTGCTGCTTCCCGCCGATGAGACGGAGGAGGTGATGGATCGTTTCGAGGAGGCGTTCTCCGACGAGGAAGGCTTCCACATGCTGCTGCTGCCCGTCGAGGCGGCGCTGCCGCGCAAGCCCCCGCCGGATCCTGAGGAGACGATTCCCACCGACGGCGACAGTGAGGCGGACGATGAGACGGACAGGAAGAACAACAAGACTGTCTCCCGCATCAGCCGCGAGGAGCTGTACGAGCAACTCTCCGGCGCGCTGAGTGTCGACGCCGTTTTCATCATCATGGCAGCGCTCTCCGGCGGGCTCGCGGCCGCAGGGCTCATGCGCGACGACCTCGCCGTGCTCATCGGCGCGATGGTCATCGCTCCGCTGCTGGCGCCCAATGTCGCGCTGGGCCTCGCGACCACGCTGTGCGACAACCGCCTGCTGCGAACGGCTCTGATCGCCAACATCATCGGGGCGAGCGCCGTTCTGATCGTCTCCGTCCTGCTTGGGATCTTCATCCGCGTCGATCCTGCCACGCCGGCCATCGTCACGCGCACCACCGTTGACTTCGGGCACATCGCCCTCGCGCTGGGCGCGGGTCTCGCCGGCGCGCTCGCCTACACCCGCGGCCTGCCCGCGGCGGTGATCGGCGTGATGGTCGCCGTCGCGCTCGTGCCCCCGCTCTCGGCGTTCGGTCTGCTGCTCGGGCAGGGCGCGTACAAGCCGGCGATGGGCGCCCTGGCGCTCACCGGCGCAAACGTCATCTGCGTGAATCTCGCGAGCACTGCGACGTTTATCGCACAGGGCCTGCGCCCCGCTGACTTCGTTGAAGCCGAGCGAGCCAAGCGCTCCACGCGGAAGGCGATCGCGATCTGGCTGGCGCTGCTCGCGGCGCTGATCGCCATCATCGTCGTGCGCCGCTTCTGAGACGCGCCCAAAGTAGCCCCGCTCGGATTCGAACCGAGGACCACACCGATTATGAGTCGGGCGCTCTACCGCTGAGCTACGGGGCCAGGCCAACATTCTCCCCGTTCGCTTCGCTTCCGCCAATTCCGCCCGCTCGGGCTGCTGGCGGGGATCACTTCACGAACAGCATTTCCCGGTACGTCGGCAGCGGCCACAGGTCGTCCGACACCCGCCGCTCCAGCTCGTCCACCACCTCGCGCAGCTCCGCCATCGCGGGCTTGACCCTCTCCTTGATCCGCCGCCCGTGCTCCAGCGGATCCTCTATCTCCGCCTCATCCGCGGCGAGCTCGAGCGCCTCGATCGCCCGCCCCAGCCGCTGGTGCAGCGAGGCGAACTCCTGGAGCGCTTCCTGCTGCCAGGCCGCGTCGATGCCCGCGTCCGCAGTGGCGGACGCCGCCTCGGCTAGCTCCGTCTGATGGCGCGTCGCGGCGGGCGCGATGATCCGTCGGGCCATCGAGACCATCGTCCGCGCCTCGATGGTGAGCTGCTTGTTGTATTTCTCCATGTAGATGTTGAAGCGCGACTCCGCCTCCGCGCGGCTCAGCACCCCGAGGTCGCCGAACGCCTTGACGGATTCCTCCGTGAGCAGCGCCGGCAGCGCGTCGACCGTCTCCTTCAAGTTCGGCAGGCCACGGTTCTCCGCCTCGGCGTGCCACTCGGGCGAGTAGTTGTCGCCGTCGAAGAGGATGCGCCTGTGCCGCTTGACGACGTTCTGGAGCACGCCCGTCACCCGGGTGCGGAGGTCATCGCCTCCCGCCGCCTCGATCTCGTCGGCGATCTCTTTCAGCGCTTCCGCCACGATGGTGTTCAGCACGGTGTTGGGCCACGCGACCGACGCGGAGGAGCCGACGGCGCGGAACTCGAACCGGTTGCCCGTGAAGGCGAAGGGCGATGTGCGGTTGCGGTCGCCGGCGTGGCGCGGGATCTGCGGGAGCGTGCGCGCCCCCAGATCGAGCTTGCCCGCCTGCATGGTGGACTTCGTCTCGCCCCGCTCGAGTTGCTCGATCACGTCTGTCAGCATCTCGCCCAGATAAATCGAGAGGATCGCGGGCGGCGCCTCGTTGGCGCCCAGTCGATGGTCGTTGCCCGCCGTTGCGATCGCCGCCCGGAGCGTGCCGGCGTGGCGATCGACGCCCTTGATCACGGCGCAGAGGAAGACGAGGAACAGCATGTTGGTGTGCGCCTCCTCCCGCGGATCGAGCAGATTCACGCCGGTGTCCGTCATGATCGACCAGTTGTTGTGCTTGCCGGAGCCGTTGACGCCTGCGAAGGGCTTCTCGTGCAGAATCGCGCGCAGTCCGAAGCGCGGCGCGATGCGCTCGATCTTCTCCATCACCAGCATCTGATGGTCGGCGGCGATGTTCGCCGTCTCGTGCATCGCCGCAATCTCGTACTGCCCGGGGGCCACCTCGTTGTGCCGCGTGCGCACCGGCACCCCCATCGCATACAGCTCGTGATCCAGCTCCGACATGAAGGCGAGCACGCGGGGCGGGATCGAGCCGAAGTAGTGGTCCTCGAGCTGCTGGTCCTTCGGCGCGGGCGAGCCGAAGAGCGTTCGCCCGCAGAGCACGAGGTCGGGCCGCTCGTAGAAGAAGCGGCGGTCGATCAGAAAGTACTCCTGCTCCGCGCCGAGCGTCGTGTAGACGCGCGAGACGCCGTCTTCCTCGTTGAACAGACGCAAAATGCGCATCGCCTGCTCGGAGAGCGCGTCCATCGAGCGCAGCAGCGGCGTCTTCATGTCCAGCGCCTCGCCCGTCCACGAGACGAAGGCCGTCGGGATGCAGAGCGTCGTGTCCGTCGGAGCCCGGTTCAGAAAGACGGGGCTCGTCGCGTCCCACGCCGTGTAGCCCCGAGCCTCGAACGTCGCCCGCACGCCGCCCGAGGGGAACGAGCTCGCGTCCGGCTCGCCCTGCACCAACTGGTCGCCCGAGAACTCGACGACCGCGCCGCCCGTGCCGTCGGGCGCGAGAAACGAGTCGTGCTTCTCCGCCGTCAGCCCCGTCAGCGGCTGAAACCAGTGCGTGTAATGCGTCGCGCCGTTCTCGATCGCCCAGTCCTTCATCGCGTTGGCGATCGTGTCGGCGATCGTGTGGTCGAGGGGCGCGCCGCGCTTGATCGTCCGTTGGAGCGCCCGGAACGCCTCCTTCGGTAGACGCTGCCGCATCACCCGCTCGGAGAAGACATCGCGCCCAAAGACCTCGCCCGCCGAGACGGCGTCCCGCAGCAGCGACGGATGAGCGCCCGACAGATTCGGCTCCCGCTCCGTCCACGCCGAGATCTGCGAGATCGCCTCCCGCCGGGCCTGCGCCAGCCCCATCGAGCCGTTGCTCCGTGCCATACCAAACATCCTCCGAATCATTTTCGAGCAGGCGCGTCTTCATCCACGCCGTGCCGCACCGCGTCCACACTACACGATCACGCCCAGACGCCCGACGAGCCTTCGCTCAACCACTCGCGCCCGCGCCCGCGACCCCGCCGGCCAGTCCGCCCGCCAGCTCCCGGCACAGCGCCGCCCCCGCCTGCACCGCGTCCTCCCCCGCCCGGGACGCCTCCTCGAGCCGGCGCACCAGCGCCGAGCCCACGATCGCCGCGTCCGCATGCGAGACCACCTGCCGCACATGCTCGGCGCTGGAGATGCCGAATCCGCAGGCGATCGGCAGGTCTGTCGTCCGGCGCAGTGCGCCGACGCGCTCGCCGATCTCCGGCGCCTGCTTGGTCTCACCCGTGATCCCGGCGCGCGCGAGCAGATAGACGAAGCCCGTGGAGGCGTTGGCGATCTTCGCCGCTCGCTCAGGGCTCGTCGTCGGCGCGATCAGCAAGGACGCCGTCATACCCTGCGCGCGCGTCGCCGCGACAAGCGGCCCCGCCTCCTCCAGCGGCGCGTCGGGGAAGATGAAGCCGTCGAATCCCGCGTCCTTACAGCGCCGGATGAACGTCTCCACCCCGCTGCGGTGCGCGAGCGACACGCTCGCCATCGCCACCAGCCCCGCCTGCGTCCGCTCCCGCGCCGCCCGCACCGCCTCCAGCACGCCCCGCATCGTCGTTCCGGCCTCGAGCGCTTCATGCATCGCCGAGGCGATGACGGGGCCATCGGCGATCGGATCGCTGAAGGGAATGCCGATCTCGATGACGCTCGCGCCCGCCTGCTCCAGTTTCGGCAGGAGGGCCGTGGTCGCTTCGAGCGTGGGGCGCCCGCCGACGACGAAGGGCATCAGCGCCCGCTCGCCGCGGTCGCGCTTGGCCTTGAAGATCGCCTCGATCCGGGCCATCGGCGCGCTCAATCCTTGACCCCCTGCACACGCGTCTCATCCGTGTACTTCGAGAGCGCCTTCTCCAGATCCACGCCGTTGACGTTCGCCAGCGTCGCCAGCCAGGCGAGCACGTCGGCGAACTCCTCCTCGAGATTCAAGCGTTCGGCGTCGCTGGCGTCCTTCCCCGGCGCGCACGCGTGCAGCGCGCTGGCCAGCTCCCCCACCTCCTCCATCAGCCACATGAACGTCCCCGGCGTCCCCCGCGCCGAGTCCGTCTCGTGATACCGATCCCGGATCAGCCGCTGGAAGGCCTCGAAGGTGAGCGGCGCCGTCTCATCGCTCGAATCCATCTCGCGAGTCATCCCGCGAGGATAGCAGCGTCCCCTGGCGCCTTCCCGCTCAACCGCCGCCGCCCTGAAGCTCCTCGTCGGTCATGGGGACCCGCAGCCCGCGGAAGCGCTCCTCCCGCAGCTCGGCGGCGCGCCGCTCCAGCTCCTTCCAGGCCTCCGTCGAGCGCAGGCGCGTCTCCATCGTCTCGATGGATCTGAGGCTTTCGAGATACGCCGCGTCGATCGCGCGGGGATCAAGCGCCATCATGACGAACGTGCGGTAGCTGTCGCCCTCGCGGTAGGTCTCCTTGCGGATGACCCGCGAGCCGCGGAGCATCTGGCTGGCGACGATGGAGTTGACGTTCTGAAAGCGCCGCAGCAGATAGGGCTCGACGGAGGTGTCGATCTGCTCGGTGAAGGCGCGCTGGAGCACATCGACGCGCCCTTCGATCACCAAGGCCATCCCCTGGCGAGCCTGATTGGTCGCGATGTTCTCAGAGAGCGAGCGCGTCGCGCCGAGCCCCTGCGCCGTCTCGTAGATCACGCCGTCCTCATCCGCGGGCGTCTCGTCGTACCACTCGGGGGTGAAGACGCGTGCCCCGGGCGGGTCCTCCTTCTCCACGCTCGCGCTGCGTCGCTGGCAGCCGCCGGCGCCGATCAGCAGCGCCATCGCGGCGGCGCACGCCAGAGACGCCGCCAACGCCTTCGCCTGTCCACGCCGTCCTGCAACACCCATCGCGCTCTCCTGCGTCTCAGACCGATCAAGTCCCCACCACGGAGGCTTGCCCGCCCAGTTCCTATTGTCGGCCCATCCGCGCGTTCCGTGAGCGAAAAACCGCAATCGGACCCAACAGCGCCGCCTCCTTCCGCAACGAAATCCCCCGCCCGACCTATAACCACCTTCGTGGGCGTTCGATCCGAGCTCAACCCGCTGCTCGTCCTGTCGCTGCTGCTCGCCGCGGCGCCACTCGCCGCCTGCTCCCCATTCGACGATCACCGCCGCTCCCTCGAGCGGCTCCACGCCCAGGGGCGGTACGACCTCGCCGCGCGCACGCTCGATGAGCCCCGGATCCGCCGGCGCTACGGGCGGAAGAATCACCCCCTCTGGCTGATGGATCGCGGCGCCGTCGCCCTCGCGCTGGACAACCACGAGACCGCCATCCAGCGCCTCCACGAGGCCGACAAGCTCTTCGAGCGGCGGCGCGAGGCGACTCCTGCCCAATCCGCCGCCGCGCTTATTCTGAACGATCGCGCCGTGCCCTACTACGCCGACCCCTGGGAGGACATGTATCTGAACGTCCTCAAGCTGCTCGCCCAGCTCGAGCGCGGCGTGATCGTCGGCGGCGCCACCGTCGAGGCCCGTCGCCTCGCCCTGAAGGCCAACCTCCTCCGCGATCGCTATCTCTCCGAGCTGCGCGTCGCGTCGGAGCAGGCGCCCATCGATCCCCTCGCCACCGCCGATCCCGAGCTCCGGCGCCTCGCCGCCCTTGATACCCAGGGCCGGTTCATCGAATCGCCGCTGGGGCTCTTCCTCTCGGCCATCGCCTTCATGGAGGCGGGCGAGCCGCAGAATCGCAGCGTCGCCGCGCGCCGGCTCCAGGAGGCCATCGCCGCGCAGGGCGATCTGATCGGCGACCTCGACCCCAAGCCCTTCGAGCCGCTCGAAACGCTCACCCCCGCCGACGTGGATGTCCTCGTCGTCGCGCTCTCCGGGCGGGGACCCGTCAAGAGGCCCTACCGCGTCGGCCCGATCCCCATCGGGACCGTGCCCATTTACTTCGAGCTGCCCGTGCTCGACGCCCGCCGAAGCGATGTCGCGGAGGCGCGTGTCGTCGTCGAGACGATCGAATCCCCACCCGACGCCGATCCACCCGAGCGCATTGCCTCGCCACTGTTTCTCGTCGAGAGCCTCGCCAACGTCGCGGAGGTGAACCATCGCCGCGCCCTGCCGCTCATCTACACCCGCACCCTCCTCCGCGCCGCCGCCAAGTCCACCGCACTGACCTTCGCCAACGAAGCGGTGCGCAACTCCACCAACTCCGACGCGGCGCTGCTCGGGGCCATCATCGGCTCCTTCGCCCTGCTCGCGATCACGGAGCGCGCCGACCTGCGCACGTGGACCTTCCTCCCCGCCCAGGCCCACGCAGGGCTCCTCAACCTCGGACCGGGCCGCCACCGCCTTCGCATCGAGTACCTCGCCCCAACGGGCGGCCTCCTCTACGCTTCGGCGTGGCGCACCCTCGAGATCGACCCCGCCTCCGACCTCCAGACGATCGTGGAGCACTACTGGCGATGAGACACCATCCGCTGCGCATCCTCCTCCTCTTCGCCGCGCTGCCGCTGCTGAGCGGCTGCATGACCGGCGCCGCCTCCGAGAGCTCGAAGGGCCCGACCATCGAGCCGGTCCCGACGCCCCTCTCCGACGCCGCCCCTCTCTGGATCGATGATCCCGACGCCAGTTTCCCCAACGACCGCTATCTCGCCGCCGTTGGATCTGGCGACAGCCGGGCCTCGGCGGAGAAGGCCGCCTACGCCGCCCTCGCCGCCCGCATCATCGCCGAGGTCCGAGCCCGCCAGCGCCGCGTGGACGCCCAGACGACCCTCGCCGAACAGTCCCGCCGCGCGTCATCGATGCGCTCGGACATCGCGATCGACTCCTCCGCCATTCTCGTCGGCGCGCGCATCGCCGAGACCTGGACGGACCCCGACTCCAACGAGCGCTACGCCGTCGCCATCATGTCGCGGGATCTCGCGGGCGAGGCGTACCGACGCGAACTGCGCGCCGCTGTTCAGTCGGCGCGCGCGGCCCTCTCGCGCGCCGACGAGGCGGCGTCGGCGCTGGAGTCGCTGGCCCATCTCGATGACGCGGTGAAGGCGCTCACGGAGATCGAGTCCCTTCGCGCCGCGCTGGCGGCGGTCCGCCGACTCGGACCCGTCGAATCGATCGATGTCGGCGCCGATCTTCCCTCTCCCTCCGAGACACGCGCACAAATGGCGACGCTGCGGCGCTCCCTGGGCGTCGCCATCGAGCCCAATCCGGACCTGCCGCCGCGCATTGAGAGCATCCTCTCCGACGCTCTTGTCGGAGCGGGCGTGCCCCTGCTGATCTCGGGCGATCCGAAGCTGCTGCTCGCCGCGAGCTACGCGACGGAGCCCGCCCCCTCCTATGCGGAGAATCGCGCCGCCGTCCGATGGACGCTGCGCGTCGAGCTCCTCGATGCGTCCCGCTCCCGCGTGCTCGACGCCCTCTCTCTCGATGGCGCCGCCGTCGGCCCCACACCCACCGCCGCGCGGGGCGACGCCGCCGCGGCGGCGCGTCGCGCCCTTCAGGACGCGATCAACCGCTTCCTCCAACACGTGTTCTACGACCCAACCATCCGAGCGCGCACACCATGAAAGGCGACTTCGCCAATCCGGAGACTCACATCATGCCGCGACTCCCCGCCATACTCTTGCTCCTCCTGCTCGCCATCCCCCTCCCGCTCAGCGCCTGCGCCAAAACGCGCGACGTCGATCGCGTCGATCCCGCTCAGACCGTCGTGGACTACGACTATCGCTTCGACGAGGACGACGCGCGCTTCACAGCCCAGACCATGATCGAGGACGCGCTCTCCCGACCCTGGATCGAGCGATGGGTCGCCGAGCAGGGGAGTCGCCCCGTCATCATCGTCGGCGAGGTCCGCAACGACACCAGCGACTACATCGACACAAAGCTCTTCACCAAGCAGTTCGAGCGGGCCCTGCTCAACTCGGGGCTTGTCCAGGTCGTCGCAGCCCGCGACGAGCGCGGCCAGCTCCGCGACGAGCGCCTCCAGGGCCAGGAATGGAACCGACCCGAGACCGTCAAGCGCATGGCCTATGAGCTCGGCGCCGACCTCATGCTCATCGGTCGCGTCGGCGAGAGCCAGGATGTCTCCCGCACGGGTCGTCGCCGCTCCGTCTATTACCAGACCAATCTCGAACTGATCGACATCGAATCGAACGAGAAGCTCTGGATCGGAGAGCGCCAGATCGAAAAACTCGTGCGGGATCGAGGCTGAGCCGCTTCAGAAGCGGCGCCGTCCGCTGCCCTGCGAGTCCGCGATCGATACAGTGTTCTCCCCCATGACGACCGTCGCCCGGGAGCGATCGCTCCATACATCCGGAGAGCCCCCCAGCCCGCCTGAAGATCGCATCTACGGCCATCTGCTGGACATGCGCGCCGATCCCCTGGGCTATCTCGCTCGTGTGGCGCGCGACTACGACGGCATCGTCAAGCTCCGCTTCAAGCGCGACATCGTCTACCTCGTCTCCGAGCCCGAGCTGATCAAGGAGCTCCTGGTCGACCACGGCTCGCGCTACCGAAAGAACACCCGCTACAAGTTCATGCAGAAGGTCCTCGGGCAGGGGCTGCTGCTCTCCGAGGGCGAGGTCTGGCGCGCCCAGCGCCGCGTCGCCGCCCCCTTCTTCACGCCCAGAGCCATCAACGAGCGAGCGGGCGAGGTCGCCCAGATCGCCGAGCAGATCGCGGACACCTGGCGCGACCACGCCGCCACCGGCGAGCCCCTCGAGACGGAGGCCGCCTTCAGCCGCCTGGCGCAGCGTCAGGCCCTCCGCTTCAGCGTCGGGACGCTCTACGAGCCCCTCGCCGACGCCATCGCCGAGCAGGTTGAGATCGCCGTCCGCAACTGGCCCGAGCGTCCCCGCGGCCGCTTCGCCAGCCTGAAGCCGCCGCCGATCCTGCGCATCGCCCGCCTCAGCCGCTCCATCGACCGCACCCGCGCGCTCTTCCACGAGCTCATCGCCCGCGGGCGGGTCAACGAGACGAAGCCCCATCCCGAGCCCGCGGGCATGCTCCCCGCCCTCATCGCGGCGCAGGATCAATCGCGCCCCATCGAGGAGCGCGACCAGGAGCTCTGCGATCAGCTCGTCACGCTCTTCCTCGCGGCGTTTGAGACCTCCGCGTCAGGGCTCTGCTGGACGATGTATCTGCTCGATCAGCATCCGGATGTGCGCGCGCGAGTCGTCGAGGAGATCGATCGCGTCCTCGATGGACGACCTGTCACGATCGACGACCTGGCGAGACTGGAGAATCTCGACCGCGTCATCAGCGAATCGCTGCGCCTCTACTCGCCGATCCATTCGCTCTCGCGCGTCGCGCTCGAGGACGACACGATCGGCGGCTACCCGATCCCCGCCGGGTCGACGGTGATGGTCTCCCTCCACGCCACGCACCGCCTGCCGCATCACTGGCCCGACCCGGACCGCTTCGACCCCGACCGCTTCCTTCCCGAAAACAGCCAGGGGCGCCACCGCTACGCCTACATCCCCTTCGCCGTGGGCCACCGCGCCTGCATCGGAGGCGCGCAGGCGGTTGTCAACGCGAAGATCAACATCGCGACGATGATGCAGCGCTATCTCTTTCACCTGGATCCGATGCAGCGCGTCGAGATGGACCCGCGCACGACCATGCGCCCGAAATACGGCCTGCGCATGCGGCTGGAAGCGCGGCGCTGATTCCTCACGGTGGGACGGCTCTCCGAGCCGTCATCGGGCGCCCCCTTCACTTCCTCCGCGCCCGCTCAATCTCCCCCCGCACACGCTCCGCGCTCATCGGCTCGATTTCCGTCCGCCCCGTCTCCAGCATCAGCTCCACGTAGGGCCCGCACAGCCCGCAGCCGCACGAGCACACCTCCTCGCGCTGCAATCCCTCCAGATCCAGCCCGCGCTCCCGCGCGATCGCCAGGATCTCCGTGAACAGCCGCTCGTGACAGACGCACCGATCGACGGCCATCACTCGTAGTCCCAAAGATCGTTCGAGTCGTCGCCGAACCACCCCACGTCGACCGCCCCCGCGTCGTCGCTGTACAGCCCGCTCGTCCACGTCGCGGTCATCTCCTCGCGCGAGACGTGCCCATCCAGCCACGCGACGTTCGCCAAGCCCTTGTGGCGGAAGTGCGTCGTCGGATCGGGCGTCGCCGATGGAAACTGCGGCCACCGCCTCGGCTCGACGAACGAATGTTCATGCACACCCGTCGACGCGGAATCGACGGCAAGCGCCGCGTCCGCGAAGGCGACTGTCCGCGACGGGCTCCAGAAGGCCGAGCGGCGCGAGCCGACGGAGTCGTCCGCCACCTCCCACACGCCCGCGCGCCGGACACGCTCGACCCCCACGAAGGCGTTGTTGTAGCCATAGCCCCCGTTTTCCGCCTCGAATCCGCGCCCTTCGCGCTCGAGGGCGTCGAGCGTCGGCGCGAACGTCGGACAGACGCGCACCGTCTCGCTGGCGCCATCGCCCGCCAGATACTCAGTGAGCGGAGCGCGCTCGAGACGCCCCCTCTCCGTGCGCACGCTCGGGCGGAAGGCGCCCGTCTCGGGATCGCGCACGCCGTGCCAGCGGTGATTGTTCCCGAGAAAGTCCGCCGCGCCGGGCGCGTAACGCCCGCCGCGCTCCTCGGCGAAGAGATCGTTCGCAAGCTGGAGCTGCCGCGCGTTTGAGGCGCACACGGCCATCCGCCCCGACTCGCGCGCCCCCATCAGCGCCGGCGCCGCGATGCCGATCAGCGCGCCGATGACGCCGATCGCCACCAGCAGCTCGATGAGCGTGAACCCGCGTTTCATTCGACGGTCCCCCAACTGCCCAGCAGCATCGCCAGATCCGCGGCGTCGACCGCTCCGTCGCCGTTCAGATCCGCCGCGCCGCTTTCCCCCCACTGCCCGAGCAGCATCGCCAGATCCGCGGCGTCGACCACGCCGTCGCCGTTCAGATCCGCAGTCGGCTCGAGCGCGCGCACATCCGCGACCGCGCCGATCTCCGTCGACATCTCGCCCAAAACGCCGCCGGCCCCGAGCAGCGCGTTCCCGCCCGTCCGGATGCGGATGAAGTCGAAACCATCGAGATTCGCAGGCTCGCCCGTCGCGGGGTCAACCGCCCACGCGATGTCGAAAGCGTCGCCGCCTCCCGACCCCGCATCGACGCCGATCGTCATCGGATCATCCGGAACCGTGTAGAACTCCGCCGGATCGATCGCGGGATCATCCTCGGGATCGTCGAGCTCGTTCTCCCCGCCGGCGCCGATCGCGCCGGACAGATCCCCCAGCCGCATCGTCGGGCTCATGTCCGCCAGCGCCCAGTGCGCCTCCATCGTCGCGCTGTCGCTGACGACGGGCGACGCCTCCAGCGCGCTCGGAACGCGGAAGCCCCCCGTCGTGAAGGAGGACGCGCTCACCGACGCCGGGTACCACGCCGTGTTTTCCGGCGGCGTCGATGTTCCGCCGTCGTCGTCCCACTGCTGCGTCTCGAAATCGAGCGCCGGCGGATCGGCGAGCCCCGGGAAGGCGATGACGAACCACGCATCGTCCGCCTCGCCGTTGGCGTTGGCGTCCCGGCTGATCTCGATCACCCCCGCCTCGCCGAAACGGCGCATCGGTTCGCCGCCCGTCCAGATGGCGTTGCCAAAGACGATCGCGTCGAGCCCCAGCGGGTTGAGCGGATCGTCCATGATGGGCTCTTCAAAGGCGAGCGTGATCGAGCCGCCGAAGCCGCCCAGCGAGACGATCTTCGTGTTGTCCGCCGCGCTCGTCCCGCCGCCGATCGGCGCTCCCAGCGCGCGCGCGGGATCGTTGAAGGCCGCATCGTTGACGAACTGACCCGCCGCCGGGGCGTAGTCGATGACGCGCGTGGCGAAGTCGCCCGCGTGCGCGCCGCAGGCCAGGACGACGCCTCCTCCGAGCGCCGCCCCGACCGGGCGCATGATTCTCTTGTCGATGGCGAAGCGCATCAGTCGCTCCACGCCCCGAGCAGCAGCGCCAGATCCTCGCTTTCGACGAGCCCGCTGGCGTTTAGATCCGCGACTTCGAGCGCGGTTTCCCAGGCGCCGAGCAGCAGCGCCAAGTCAATGGCATCGACAACGCAGTCGCCATTCACATCCGCGAAGACCTCCGACTCCGTCGTGAAGCCGTCGACGCCGTCGAAGAGCGCCAGCGTCCTCGCGCCCTGCGCGTACACGAAGGAGTACACGACGCTCGCCGAGCCCTCCGGATCCAGCCGCTTGAGCTCCGTAGGATCGCTCGAATCCGCGGGCGCGCCGCCCCCGAGCGCGCGCTCGACGACGTCGGCATTGACGATTCCGAAATAGCCGAAGTCCCCCGAGCCGCCGAAGACATCGCCCCCACCGACAAGCAGGTTGCCCTCGCAGTCGAAATCGAGCGGCGTCGCGGTCAGAACATCCGCGATCAGCGCGCCGTCCGCGATGAAGTCCGCGGGCAGCTCCGACATCTCGAAGGCCTTGATGAATCCCGTCTCCGTTCCGCCCGCCGCGAGATCGAAGCCGTTGCCCGTGTACAGACGACCTTCCTCATCGAAGGCGACTCCCGCCGACGCCGCATCGCCCATCGTCAGCGCCACGGGATTCACTGGCGCCGCCGGATCGCTCGTCGCGTCCAGCAATGTGACGACGCCCGAGGCGGAGATCGCGAGTGTCTGCTCGTCGCGCCACGCCGCATCGAAGTGATCGACGCCGAACGCCTTCGTGTTCGCCGCGCCCAGCGTCGGCGGCGCCGCCGCATCCAGCAGCGCCGCGTCGAATATGACCACCGGCTTCATAAAACCCGCCCCGATCGCCACGCGCTCGCCTTCCGGGCTCACACGCACGAACGCCGGATCCGTCGAGCCGCCCACGAGCGGCCCGTCGATTGTCGCCGCCACCGCGAAGGCGCCCGATCCCGCGCTGGTCTCGACGAAGATCTCGAGCCCCGTCACCGCGATCAGTCGCCCGTCCGCCAGATCATCCGCGACGACGCCGAACGACCCCGCGCCCACCGCCGGCAGCGTCACACTGCCAAAGGGCGCGCCGTAGTTTTCGAACGCAGTTTGCCCAAAGGACACACTGCAACACACGACCGCGCACGCGGCCACGCCAATCAAAGCTCCGGTCTTCACGACCCACTCCTTCGTTGTTCGCCCCGATGCGCGCAGGGCGGCTTCCGACAGGCTTGTGCCCACGCGGCGGGGGACCACCAGGTCCATCTCCGTCCAGCAGTCAGGGTCGTGCAAACGGGCTCGCGGGAAGCGCGCGAGCACATCCGCCGACACCCCGATCGCGAGGGCGCTCCGGCATTCATCGCTGGCAGGTCTTCCGGCTTCAGGCACTCGCGGGCTCGGCCTTCCCACCCCGTTTGGACCGTTGCGGTCCGGGGCAGTGGCCATCGAAGGAGCCCGCGCTCTCGCCTGTCACGGCGGCGCGTCCGCGGTGGAATTGCACCACGCTTCCCTTTTCAGCCTCCCGCGCTTAAGCGCGGCAGGCGCCAGTGATGTTGATCAAGACAGTACCCTCCCCGACCAAAGAGTTCAACATCCCCCTGCGCTTCAGAGCTCCATCCCCGATTCGGGATCGACAAAACCCGCCGCGCCGGCGGGGATCCATGTGCGCGCGCCGTCCGGCAACTCGACATGAAGCCATCCGCCGCGCCGCTCCAGCGCGCGAAACTCGACGCCCTCGCTCAGGGCGCTTGTGAAGCTGGGCTCATACCCCGCCTCCCCCGGGCCCGTGCGCCCAACGACCTCCTCCGCGAAAATGACGCCCGCCGGACGCGTCGAGCGCTCCCACCACGTCAGCCCGAGTCCCGCGCCGACGGCGCCCGTCGAGAGAAAGAGCGCGCCCGCGATCCACGCCGCCGCCCGTCCGCGCAGGACGCCGATGCGCCAAAGCGCCAGGGCCGCCCATACCCCGACCCACAGCGTAAGAAACACGCGCCATTGCGAGGCGGTGCTCGTCTCGGTGCGCCAGAAGAGCGCCGCGTCCAGCCAGGCGCGCGCGCTGCCCTCTTCGATTCTGCTCTGGACGCGGGCGCGCGCCGTCGCGAGGTTGCGCTGAAGATTCTCATCTCGCGGGTCCAGCCGCTCCGCGCGCTTGTACGCGAGGATCGCCGGCCCGAGCTCGCCCATCAGCAGCAGCGCATTGCCCTGGTTGTAGAGGGCCTTGCCATTCTCGATTCCAGCTTCGCGGATGCGCTCGTAGCGCGCCGCCGCGCCCTCCAGCAGCGCGCGCGCCCGCTCCGGATCCTGATCGAGCAGCGCGACGGCCTCATCAAAGCGCTGGTTCGCCTCTGCGAAGAGCCGCCCCGCCTCCTCTTCTGTCATCGCGTGCGCCAGGGCGGCGGTCAGGACGAGCATCAACATGGCGATCATCCATCTCATGCCCGCGCTCTCCCCCCGCCGATCGCCTGCACCAGCTCCTTCGCCTCGCCCCGCAGCGCCTCGACGTCCCCCTCGCCCGCGCCGCCGAAGCGCATCTCGTCGCAGCGGCGCAGCAGGCGCTCCACCTCCGCGCCGCGCGGAATTCCTCGTGCTCGCAGCGCTTCGCCGACCTCCCCGGCCGTGAGCCGCGCGCCGGTTTCGAGGTCGCACGCCGCCGCCGCCGCATCGCGCAGGACATCGCTCACCGCCTGGGAAATCTGCGCGCCGCCCCCCCGCGCCGCATCGAGCCGCCGCAACCGCTCATGAGTGGTCTCGCGCCGCGCCGCCCCCGCCTGCGCCGCACGCCGCCGCGCCGCGCCCCCGATGACCAGCAGCGCGAACGCCCCAGCGGGCGCCGCCACCAGCGCCGCTCCGCGCGCGCTGAACACCCGCTCATCAAGATCGAATCCCTGATCGGCGAGCGGACCCTCCCCCTCTTCGTTGTGCGCGAGCCCTCCCGTCCGCGCCTGCATCCGGCGCCCGGACGGCGCTCGTTCGACGTCCCCGAAAGCACCATCCAGCGTCACCTGCGAAGTCGGCTCGACCTCGATCGAAATCGGCTCGCTCCGCGCCACGACGTACTTGCCGCGCTCCGGATCAAAATGGGGCAGCTCGATGCCGGGGATTGCCTCAACATCCGCGCGGCGCGCCCGAATCGTCTGTACGAACGTCTTCACGCCTTCTTCAACCTCCGGCGTCGAGATCTCCGTGGGAACCTTGAAGTCGCGCTTCAGCGACTCCTGCGCATTCAGATTCAGCGGCGGAACCGCCTCGATCGGCGGCGGTCCGAGGACGCGGACCGTCAGCGTGATCGGATCCCCCACGCGCACATCCGTCGGCGTCGCCATCGCCTGCACTTCGTAATCGCCCACCAGACCAGTGAACCCCGCGGGACGCCCCTGCTCCGGCAGCGGCTGCACCTCCAGCGTCACCGCCTCCGACGGAACTGCGAAGCGCTGCGCCCGCCGCCCGAACGTCGCCTCGCCCGCCACGATCGCAGGGCCGATCGTCAGCGTCCCGGCGCGCCGCGGAATGAGCACCTGCTCGATCGTCAGCGTCGTAAAGAGCGTTCCGTCCAGCCGATCCTGCCCTTGCACCGCCTGAACCTCTCGACCGCCGAGATTGACTCCGAACAGCCGCCCCTGCCGGCGCGCCTCGCGAATCTCTTCCGACTCGGACGGATTCAGCAGCTCGAGCGCGTCCCCATCGCCGCGCAGCGAGAACGTGATGTTGCGCGGCTCGAGCCCGACGTACCACGTCAGCCGCACGCGCGTCGCCTGACCGACGTAGAGCGTGTCATCCTCCACCTCCAGCCGCAGGCGGAACTCCTCCACCTCCTCCGGCTCGCGCACCTCCACCGCCGCGCGATCCGTCGAATACGTCTGCCCGCCCGCCGAGACGGTCACCGGCGGCAGCGTCACGACTCCCGGGTCGAACGCCGTGACGGCGTAGGTGTAGAGCACGCGGCGAGTCTGCGTCATGCGCCCGTTGATGATCTCGGAGGACATGAACGTCTGCGTCCCGCGCGACTCGACCGTCAGTCCCTGGGCGCGCCACGCCGAGATGTCCGGCTCCGACGCCTCCTCGGTCCCCGTCACGATCACCGCCGCCTGGAAGGGCTGGCCGACGTAGACGCGCCCAGCCTCCACTTGCAGCGTCGCCGAGACGCGCTGCTGCGCGCGCGCGTCGCCCGCCAGCGCCGCGAGCAGCGCCAGAGCGAGGGCCATCCATCGCATATTGAGTCCGCCGGCGCTCGTCATCACCAGTCCCTTTCCACCGGCGCCGGCGCGCCGCGCATCGCCCGCATCACCTGCTCGCGCAGCTCTCGCGCCCGCTTCTCCTGCGCCAGGATCTCCGCGACCGTCGCATCCATCGGCTGCGCCTGCCCGCCTTCCTGTGCGCCGATCGGCTGCATGCCCTGGCCATTCTCGCCCTGACGCTGCTCCTGCGCCTGCTCCGCCTCGCCCGGCTGCGGCTCGCCCTCCGGCGGCTGCTCATCGGTCTCCTCGCCCTCCGCCGCCTGTTCGAGGGATCGCGCCGCGTCCTCGAGCGCCTCCGCCGCCTGCTGCTGCCACGCCGCGGCCTCATCCGGTCGCCCCTGCTCGAGCGCCTCCTCCGCGCGCCGCTGCGCGGTGCGCGCCTCCCGCATGCGCTCGCGCGCCGTCTGCTCGCCCTGATTCTGCTCGCCCCGCGCCGCCGACTCCTGGGCCATCCGCTCGAGCTGCTCCTGCGCCTGCTCCGTCTTTTCGGAGACGTCGTCCTGCTTCTCCTCCGCCTGCTGCTCCTTCTGCTCGCGCGACTGCTCCTCTCGCTCGCGCGCCGCGTCCTGGCTCTCCCGCTGCGCCTCCCGCTGCTCGCGCTCCAACTCCTCCAGTTGGTCCTGCATCTGCTGCTGCCACTGCTTCCGCTCCTCCTCGAGGCGCTTTTGCTCCTCGAGGCGCCGCCGCAGCGACTCGATCATCCGGCGCGTCGCCTCGATGTTCCGCGCCGCCGCGCGATCGGACGGATCCAGCCCATGCGCCGCCTCGAAATGCTGAGCAGCATCCTCGAAGCCTCGCAGCGCCTCCTCAGGAGACTCCTCCATCCGCTCCGCGGCCGCGTCGTACGCCGCCGCGCCGACGTTGAAGCGCGCCCGCGCCGCCTGCTCATCCGACTCCGCGAGCCGCTCTGCGTGGAGAAAACGCTTGCGCGCCGCGTCGCGCTCCCCCATCGCCAGCAGGGCACACCCCGCGTTGTACGCCGCGCGCCACGCCTCGCCCTCCAGCGCGCCAGCCCGCTCGTACTTCTCCAGAGCCTCCTCGTACGCCGCCTGCTCGAAGAGCGCATTCCCCTCGCGGATCAGCTCCGCCGGCGCCTGCGCACGCGAGTGTGCCGAGGTCGCGCAGACGGCGATCAGCATGAAGATGAGCGACCTAAGCGTCATCGCGCCGCCTCCGATCCGCCAGCCCCGCCTCGACCAGAAGCGCCAGGATTGCGAAAGCCAGGAAGGGCTGAAACCGCTCGACCCGCTTGATCTCGACGCCCCCCTCCGAGCGCTCGCGCTGCTCGGCGGCGCGCACGAGGGAGCGGTAGACCTCGTCCAGATTGAAGTTGCCCGTCGCGACGTTCAGCGCCACGCCATCCTCCGACGCCGCGGCCATCTTCCGCAGCGTCTCCACGTCCAGCTTCGTCCACACCTCCTGCCCCTCGTGCGTCACGAAGCGCTTTCGCCCGCGCTCGTCGTACACCGGAATCCGCGCGCCCTCCGGATCGCCGAGCCCGATCGCAATGATGCGCACGCCCGCGTCCCCCGCGCGCTGGGCCGCCTCGACGGGAAACGTCTCGTGATCCTCGCCGTCGGTGATCAGGATCAGATCGCGATACCCCTCCGTCCCTTCGTCGAACACCTCCTCCAGCGTCACGCGCACCGCATCGCCGATCGCCGTGCCGCCGCGAGCCACGCTCTCCGTCGAGAGATCATCGACCGCCAGGCGCATGAAGGCGTAGTCGACGGTGAGTGGGCATTTGACGACCGCGCTGCCCGCGAAGGCGACGAGCGCCACGCGATCCCCCGCGAGAATGTCCACCGTCTCCTTGATCGCCAGCTTGGCGCGCTCCAATCGGTTCGGCGCCAGATCCTCCGCCAGCATGCTCCGCGAGACATCCACGACAAATGCGACATCGCGTCCCTCGCGCGGCCGCTCCCGCGCAATCTCCCCCCACTGCGGACGGGCCAGCGCCACGCCCGTCAGCCCCAGCGCCGTCATCACCAGAATCGCCCGCGCCCATCGGCGCATCGGCGAGACGCGCGCGCCCAAATCTCCGAGCAGTCCCGCTCTGGCGAACGACCGCAGCGCGCGCCGGGCCCACGCCATCCGCGACGCCGCCAGCGCCGCCAGCGGCGGGATCAGCCAGAGCAGCAGCAGCCATTCGGGGGCGCCGAACCGCATCAGGGCACGCTCCTCAGCAGCGTGTGCGAGAGCCCGAGCCCCAGCGCCAGCAGCGCCGCCGCCGAGACCGCGATGGGCGTGAATCGCTCCTCGTAGTCCGTGTACTCGATCGATTCGATCCGCGACTTCTCGAGCTCATCGATGGCGGCGTACACCTGGCGCAGCGTCTCGGCGTCGCCCGCCAGAAAGAACCGCCCGCCAGTCTCCTCCGCAATCGCCGACAGCGCGCGCTCATCCACGCCCCGCCCGCGCCGCAGCAGCGCCATGAAGGAGTCGTCGGGACCCCGCGGCGGCGGCGCGCCAATGCCGATCGTATAGATCCGGATCCCCCACTCCGCCGCCAGCTTCGCCGCCTCCATCGGCGCCGTCTCGCCCGCGTTGTTCTCCCCGTCTGTGAGCAGGACGATCGCCTTGCTCTTGATCGTAAAGTCCCCGTGCGCTCCCGCCGACCGCCAGCGCGCCAGGTTCTCCTCCGCGTTCTTCAGCCGCGCCGCCGCGAGCGCCAACGCGTCGCCGATGGCGGTGCTGCGCCCGAGCGGGCCCGGCGGGATCTCGAGCGCCTCCGTCAGCCCGACGACCGCCTCGGGATCGCGCACCAGCGGGCACACCGTCTCCGCGAAGCGCGCGAAGGCGATGACGCCGACCAGATCGTTCGCCCGCCCGGGCAGCCCCGCGCCGCCGGCGACGAAGTCGGCGACGACGTCCTTCACGACCGTGAGGCGCGTCGCCGCGCGCCCCTCATAGGGCATGACCTCCTCCATGCTCCCGGAGCGATCGATCACGACCTGAATCGCCACGCCCTCCGTCACGCGCCGCGTCTCCGACAGCCCCGCCTGCGGGCGGGCCAGCGCGACGATGAGCAGCGTTGCCGCGCCGAGCGTGAGAACATCGGGCAGGCGGCGCAGGCGCACCCGCCAGCTTGTGGGGCGGGCCCGCTCCGCGCGCTCGATGGCCGCGTACTGAAGCGGCGCCTTCCGCGCGCGCCGCCACAGCAGCCAGACCATCGCCGGCAGCAGCAGAAGCAGCAGCAGCGCCTCCGGGTTGGCGAGTCGCGTGATCACGTCAGTCGCTGACTCCCGCTCAGCCCCTCGCCCGCCCCCGTGTTGTATGCCCCGGCGCCGCCCCGGGTTGACTCCCGTTCTGCCTCGCCTTCGCCCTCGCCCGCCTCCAGGGCGGTCCGCGCGATGAAGGATCGCACCAGCCCCGCCGATTCCCGCCCCTGCTCCGCCGTCGCCGATCCTTGCGCGAACTTGACGAGATCCGCATGCGTCAGGAACTCGCGCACGCTCTCGAGCTCCCGCTCGCCCATCGCCCGCGACTCCGACGCCTCGCGCAGGAACTCCTCGCTCGTGCGCTCCGGCGCATGCAGCCCATATCGCCGCTCAATCCACCAACGCAAAATGTGCGCCAGCTCCGTGTAGAAGGCGTTCATCGCCCCGCGCTCGAGCAGCCCCGACCCCATCAGATCATCCACTCGCGCCAGCGCCGCCTCGTGCGCCGGAATCTGCTCCTCGCGCTCGAAGCGCCTCCGCAGCCTCCGCACGAGAAGCCACACCAGCGCCACCGCCAGCACGATCCCCCCCGCGCCGATCCACACCGCGTATCCCGGCGACTCCTCCGCCTCGACGACCCCCTTCGCCGCGGATGGATCGGGTTCACCCGCCTCCTCGTCCAGCACGGACGCCACAAGCGCCGGAATCGCCTCCGAGCGCACGGACACGCTCTCGCCACCCGTCCGCGGGCGCGCCGTCAGCTCGAGCGCTGGGATCTCGTACTCGCCCGGCAGGAATGGCTTCAGAACGAGCTCCGTTGTGTGCACGACGCGCTCTCTCGCGTCCATCGTCGGCGCCGCCGGCTTGTCGACGTGTGCGACAGTCCACTGACTCTCGAGCGCTCCGCGGAACCCATCGAGCCAGGGATCGAGCGCATGCGTCTCCGCGACGGACGTGGTGACGCGCACGCGCGCCGTATCCGCCGTCGTCAACTCGTCGCTGCTCAGCCGCACTTCGACCTGAAGCGCTTCCGACTGCGCCACGCGCATGACGCCCGCGTCGGGCGCTTCCTCCAGCGGGTCGCCACACCCCGCGAGGCTCAGCAGCGCCGCCGCGATCATCGCGAAGCAGAGCCGCCTCACCGCCGTCGCTCCCGGCGCTTGAAGAACTCCGCGAGCGTGTGCGCATAGTCATCGCTCGTGCCGACGCGCACGACGTCCGCCCCCAGCCGGCGTAGCGACTGCTGAAGCGCCCCGCGCTCCTGATGCGCCAGGGCGGCGAAGCGCCTGCGAAATGAGCGGGCGGACGTGTCGACCACCAGCCGTTCGCCCGTCTCAGGATCCTCCAGCTCGATCAGCCCCGCCGGGGGCAGCTCGCGCTCGCGCGGATCGTCCAGCGCGATCGCGACGACCTCGTGCCGGCGCGCAAGCACGCGCAGCGCCGTGTCGTACCCCTCGTCGAGAAAGTCGGAGACGAGGAAGACGATCGCCCGCCGCCGCAGCACGCTCGAAAGATGCTCGAGCGCGACGCCGATGTTCGTCCCCCGCCCCTGCGGATCGAAAGCGAGCAGCTCACGGATGACTCGCAGCATGTGCCGCTGCCCCTTGCGAGGCGGCACGAAGAGCTCCACGCGATCCGTGAAGATCAGCAGGCCCACCTTGTCGTTGTTCCGCGTCGCCGCCAGCGCCAGCACGGCGCAGAGCTCCGCCGCCAGGCGCGACTTCAGCCGCTCGACCGACCCAAAGCGTCCCGACGCCGAGAGATCCACAGCAAGCAAGACCGTCAACTCGCGCTCCTCGTGGAAGCGCTTGATAAAGGGCCGCCCCGCCCGCGCCGTCACGTTCCAGTCGATCGCGCGCACGTCGTCCCCCGGCTGGTACTCGCGCACCTCCGCGAACTCCATGCCCAGCCCGCGGAACGCCGAGTGGTACTCGCCCGCGAAGAGGTCGTCGACCTTCCGCTTCGTCGCGATCTGGAGGCGGCGCACCTGGCGCAGCGCCTCCGGCGAGACGGGAGCGCTCGTGTCCCGCCCATCGCGCTGTCCATTCGTGGCTGTGCGGGGGCTCGCCATAGCTGATTCAAAACCGCTCAGGGCACCGGCACATGGTCGAGAATGCGGCGCACCAGATCGTCCGCAGTCAGCTCCTCCGCCTCCGCCTCATACGACGGCACGATGCGATGCCGAAGCACGTTCAGCGCGACGGACTTCACATCGTGCGGCGTGACGTAGCCGCGCCCATCGAGGAAGGCCATCGCCCGCCCGGCGAGCGTCAGCGCGATCGTCGCGCGGGGCGAGGCGCCGAAGTCGAGCAGCCGCTCGATCTGCAAGCCAACCTCCGCGGGGCGGCGCGTCGTATGCACGATGTCCACGATGTAGTCCTTCACCTTGTCGTCGACGTAGATCGAGTCGACGACGGCGCGCGCCTCGAGAATGTCGTCCGGATGGACAACGGGCTCGATGGTCGGAAGCGGCGCGGTCGTCGCCATGCGATCGAGGATCTGCCGCTCTTCCTGGCGCGAGGGATAGTCCACCCTCAGCTTCAGCATGAAGCGGTCCACCTGCGCCTCGGGCAGCGGATACGTCCCCTCCTGCTCGATCGGGTTCTGCGTGGCGAGGACGAGGAAGGGCTTCGGCAGCGGGTGCGTCTCGTCGCCGATCGTCACCTGACGCTCCTGCATCGCCTCCAGCAGCGCCGACTGCACCTTCGCCGGCGCGCGATTGATCTCGTCGGCGAGAATAAAGTTCGCGAAGATCGGGCCCTTGCGGGTGGTGAAGGTGTGCTCACGCGGGTCGTAGATCAGCGTGCCGATCAGATCCGCCGGGAGCAGGTCGGGCGTGAACTGGATGCGGGCGAAGGAGGCGTCCACCGCCCGGGCGAGGGTTGTGATCGTCAGCGTCTTCGCCAGCCCCGGCACGCCCTCGAGCAGGACGTGCCCCGAGGAGAGCAGCCCGATGAGCAGCCCCTCCACCATCTGCCGCTGCCCCACGATCGTCCGTTCCACGTGCTCCACCAGCGTTCGCACCACCGCGGAGCGGCGCTCGACCTCGCGCGAGATGGCCTGAACGTCGACTGTCGTCACGGGCGCTTCTCCTTTCACTGCGTGACTGGGCCTTGTACGACTCGGCGTGCGGGATGGTTGTACCACGATCGGGGTCGAATGGTTCTCATGTCCGCCCCCGGTTTTCACCCCTCCGGAACGCGCATCCGCCCTCCCCGGGGAACTCAGGCGGACGGGCGGCGTCCGAGCCCATTCTTTTCTCTCGCCACCGAAGCCCGCGCATGGCATACTGGTCGCGTCGATCAACGCCGATCCTCGAACGTGGAGACCCCATGATGCGCCTGCGAGCCTTGCTGTCCTGCGTGCTGATCTTCCTCCCGGCTTCACTTCGAGCCGACCCCGAGTTCTCCATTGGCGACCCGCCGCCGCCGCTGGATCTGGAGCATGTCGTCTCCGCGCCGGAGAGCGTCGAGGCCGATGCGCTGTGTTGGGAGAATCTCGCGGGCAGGGTCGTGGTTCTCGAGTTCTGGGCGACATGGTGCGCCCCATGCCGCGCCGCCATCCCGCACATGAACGACCTGGCCGACGCCTTCGCAGACAAGCCGCTGCTCTTCATCTCCGTCACGGACGAATCGCCGGAGACGGCGAAGGCGTTTCTGGAGCATCGCGAAATGGCCGGCATCGTCGCCTGCGATACAGACAGATCGCTGCACCAAGCCTTGGGTGTCCGTGGGATTCCTACGACGATCATCGTCGGACCCGATGGACGCATCGCGGGACGAACGCACCCGGACTCTCTGAACGAGGACATCCTCGAGCGGATCCTTGCCGGCGAGCGGATCGAGGATCACCGCACGTCGCGGAACACCGTCCCCGCCGACGAGGTCGAGGCGGCGATTCAACTCGCCCTCCAGACGCCGCCGGGCCAAGCGGTTCCCGGGCGCGACCCCGCCGTGGTAAAGGGGACGCCCGATGCGCTCGCGCAGGTGATCATTCGACCGGTGGAGGAGCCAAGTCATTTCACGGCGAAATCCACAGCCAGCGCAACGTCCTCCGGAGCGTCTGCCGAGGTGATCCTTGCCGAGGCATATGACGTCCCCTCAAAACGAGTCATCGTCGAGGCGGATCTGCCGGAGACGCTCTTCACGCTGGTGGTCAAGGCGGCGACGGCGGAGGCGAAGAGGACGCTGCTCCAGGCGGCGGCGCAGATCGCGTTCGGCGTCCAATGCGAGGTCGTGCAGCGCCCCGTCGAGGTGTACTTCCTTCGCGCGCCTGATGGCGTTCCGGCAGCACTGCAAGAGTCGACCTACCCCGGATCGAGCTTCAAAGCGACGGGCGATGGGCTCTCGTTCGAGTCTTTCGACATGGACATGTTTGTGAAGAGCGTCGGCGAGCGCACCGGACGCCCGCTGCTGAACGGGACCGGGCTCGACGGAAGATGGAGCTTCGACATCGTCTGCGACACCCAGGACCCCGCGGCGGTGCGTCGGGCACTCCAGGATCTGGGCTTCACGCTCGAGCCCGCGATCCGGGACATGGAGCATCTGCTCGTGAGGCCGGCCAATCCGGCGCGGGCTGAGGCCCCTTGAGCGCGCTTCCCACGAGGGGCTCAGCGAGAGAGGACCCGCAGCCGGCCCGATCAGTCGGGTTTAGGATTGGGCGATGCGGACGCGCGAGCGACTGACGAGCGAGCAGCGGATCGTCGTCGACGCCCTGATCGAGGC
Organism: uncultured Phycisphaeraceae bacterium; assembly: GCA_964451515.1. GTDB lineage: Bacteria > Planctomycetota > Phycisphaerae > Phycisphaerales > UBA1924 > CAYVIJ01. The sequence continues at coordinate 40,627 of CAYVIJ010000022.1, forward strand.
CTATCGGGAGGGCGCCTTCCCGATGGCCGATCCGGAAACGGGCGTGGTCTCCTTCTACACCGCCACGCGCCGGGGCGTCTTCCCCATCGCGGGGCCGATCCGGGGCGTCGCGTTCCACGTCCCCCGCTCCCTCCGTCGCCGCCTGAACAGCGGCTTCTTCGACATCCGCTGCGACACCGACTTCGAGGGCGTCATGCGCGGCTGCGCCTCCGCCCGGCGCAACGACCCCGAGAGCTGGATCAACGAGCAGCTCATCGAGTGGTACAGCACGCTCCATCGCGCCGGATACGCACACAGCGTCGAGGCGTGGCGCGAGGACGAGGCGGGACGGCGCGCGCTCGTCGGCGGCATCTACGGCGTGGCGATCGGCGGCGCCTTCTTCGGCGAGTCCATGTTCTCGCGCCCGAGCCCCCGCCTCCCGAACGGCTCCCGCCATCCCCTCGACGGGACGGACGCGAGCAAGGTCTGCCTTGCCCGCCTCGTCGAGCACCTGCGCTCCCGCGGCTACGTCCTCTTCGACACGCAGTTCACGAATCCGCACCTCGAGCGCTTCGGCTGCGTCGAGATCCCCGCCGCCGACTACGCGCCCATCCTGCGCCGCGCCGTCGCCATGAGCGTCACATGGGGGCGGTTCTCCGCACAGGACTGAGCGAGCGGAGCGAGGCGCCTACCATGGCGGCTCGTCAGGACGGTTGCCCGCCCGACGCAGCCCCATCCAATCACCCACGAAGGAATCGGCTCATGGATCTCGGCATCGTCGGTCTGCCAAACGTCGGCAAGTCGACGCTGTTCAACGCGCTCACCGCCGCCGGCGCCCTCGCGGCCAACTATCCCTTCGCGACCATCGAGCCCAACGTCGGCGTGGTGAAGGTCCCCGACGACCGCCTCCGGCGCATCGCCAGGCACATCGAGACCAAGCAGATCGTCCCCGCAGCCATGCGCGTCGTCGACATCGCAGGCCTCGTCCGGGGCGCCAGCCAGGGCGAGGGTCTTGGCAACAAGTTCCTGAGCCATATCCGAGAGGTCGACGCCGTGGCCCACGTGGTCCGCTGCTTCGAGAATCCCGTCGGGAAGGACGTCGCGCATGTCGAGGGCGGCGTCGACCCCATCCGCGACATCGAGACAATCGACACGGAGCTCATCCTGGCGGACCTCGAGACCGTCGAGTCGGCGATCCCCAAGGCGGAGCGCGCCGCCAAGTCGCGCGAGCCGGAGGCCGTCGCGCGCCTGGAGGTCCTGAAAAAGCTCAAGCCCGCCCTCGAGGCCGGCAAGCCCGCGCGCAGCGTGAGCATCGAGAAACCCGAAGAGAAGAAGGCGCTGAGGCACATCGGCCTGCTCACCAGCAAGCGCGTGCTCTACCTCGCCAACGTCGACGAAGATGACGTCCGCGGCGAGGGCGAGCACGCGAAGCGTGTGCGCGAGCATGCGGAGAGGGAAGGGATGCAAGCCGTCCCCGTCTGCGCCGCGATCGAGTCGGAGCTGGCCGAGCTCGATGAGGCAGACCGCGCCGAGATGCTGGAAACCCTGGGGCTCGACGAGCCGGCGCTGCATTCCGTCGGACGCGCCGGCTACGAGCTGCTTGAACTGCAGTCCTTCTTCACGGCCGGCCCCAAGGAGATCAAGGCGTGGACCATACGCCGCGGCTCGACCGCCCCCGAAGCCGCCGGCACGATCCACACCGACTTCGAACGCGGCTTCATCCGCGCCGAGATCTACTCCGTCGAAGACCTCGAGCAGTACAAGTCTGAGAAAGCCATCCGCGAGGCCGGCAAGCTGCGCAGCGAAGGCAAGAGCTACGTCATGCGCGAGGGCGACGTGGTCAACTTTCTGTTCAACGTCTGAGCCGCCATCCGCGGACTCAGTAAAAGATCTGCATCGGCAGTCCATGCGCATCCGGCGTCGCCGTCTCCGGCAGCGCGCCGTGAACGCCTCGCGCCAGCCGCGCCGCCGTCCACAGACACGCCAGCGCGTCGATCGCGTCCAGCAGCGGCAGCGCGTCCCCCCGCAGCGAATCCAGCGCCGGCGCCGTCTCTCTGAGCCCCGCCCGCTCCAGCAGCGCCAGCCGCTCCGCCCGCCCTTCCGGATCCCGCTTCCGATGCGCGCAAGGAACGAGCCCATCGCCATCGCCCGCCATCGCCGCGAAGGACACCTCCGGATGCGCCTCAACGAGCGTCCGTTTTCGTCCATCGCTCGCCGCGAGGAACGCGTCCACCTTCGCGATCCGCGGCAGAATGTTGTGCGCCTGCTTCGACAGCCCGACGGACTCCGCCGACGTCTCCCGGCAGCGCCGCAGCGCGCGCCGATAGTCCCGCTCATGCAAAATCGCCCGCGGCGGCGCCGAGAACACCGAATTCCGCCGCGCACCGAGAACCTTCCGCACCAGCCGATCCGCCTCCCGTCCCCCCACTTCCGCGACGTCCACGAGCCCGATTGGGATGTCGATGGCAGCGACCCTCGGCGGTTCCGCACCGTCGTACAACGC
>CAYVIJ010000023.1:0-38703 GCA_964451515.1 uncultured Phycisphaeraceae bacterium
ATCCGAATCTCCCCATTCCCGCTTGACTTCAAGACAGTCGCTCCGTGCCTGCCCGACTGTTCGCGCGCGATCCCAAATGGTGGGCCTCCATGCCCGCCGGGTGGGATGGGTAGGAGGTGGAGACGGGCGGGCAGGGACGCCCGCCGCTACCTGGAGCGGGGGTAGAGGGGGAAGAGACGGCTCGGCGAGCCGTCCCACCGAAGAGCATTGGAATGGTCGAGCAAGTACGGGCAGGCACGGCGGCCTGCCCCACCGGTTTTTGCTGGTGCGGGAGGCGCGGCGGGCTGCGCCGCCGGTTTCTGGTGCGGGCAGGCGCGGCGGGGCGCCCTGCCGGTTTCGGGGGGGATCGTGGGGAGGGTTCGGCGCGCCTCTGTCGGCGTCGCTCGGCGATACACTCGCCCTGTCATGGCCGAGACACGCTCACAGTCTTCATCCGCCGCCGTCTCCAGCGCCCCGCCGCATCGCTACGGCGCCGCCCTCGCCAACCAGATCGAGGCCCGCTGGCAGGAGCGCTGGCGACGCGAGGCGACGTTCCGCGCCCCGAATCCGGGGGAGGAGGGGTTCGACCGCCTCGGGGACGCCCCCAAGCGGTTCATCCTCGACATGTTCCCCTATCCCTCCGGCGCCGGGCTGCATGTCGGGCATCCGCTGGGCTACATCGCCACGGACATCGCCGCCCGCTACTGGCGCATGCGCGGGCGGAACGTGCTGCACGCGATGGGCTACGACGCCTTCGGCCTGCCCGCCGAGCAGTACGCGGTGCAGACGGGCCAGCACCCGCGCGTCACCACCGAGCGGAACATCGCGCGCATGCGCGAGCAGCTCGCACGGCTGGGGCTGGGGCATGACGACCGCCGCTCCGTCGCGACGACCGACGTCGGCTTCTACAAGTGGACGCAGTGGATCTTCCTCCAGATCTACAACGCGTGGTACGACGAGAAGCACGATCGGGCGCGCCCCATCAACGATCTCGTCGAGGAGTTCGAGCAGGGCGTTCGGCAGCCGGTCGACCCCGTTCACAATCCGCACGGCGCTGCCTGGGCGGAGCTGACGGAGGATGAGCGCCGGCGGGTGGTCGATGCGCGTCGGCTGGCGTACGTCGATGAGATCCCCGTGAACTGGTGTCCCGCGCTGGGGACCGTCCTCGCCAACGAGGAGGTCACGGGCGAGGGGCGCTCCGAGCGCGGCAACTTTCCGGTCTTCAAGCGTCCGCTGAAGCAGTGGATGATGCGCATCACGGTCTACGCCGAGCGTCTGCTGAGGGGGCTGGAGGACGTCGACTGGCCCGAGCCGATCAAGCTGATGCAGCGGAACTGGATCGGGCGCTCGGAGGGGGCCGTCATCCATTTTCCCGCCGACGGGCAGACGATCGACGTCTTCACCACGCGTCCCGACACGCTCTTCGGCGCGACGTACATGGTGCTGGCGCCGGAGCATTCGCTGGTGGACGTCCTCGCCGCGAACGCATGGCCTGACGGTACGCCTGAGAAGTGGAAGGGCGGGCGGAAGGCGAAGACGCCTCGGGAGGCGATCGACGCGTATCGCGCGCAGGCGGCGGGCAAGTCCGACGTCGAGCGGCAAGTCGAGCGGAAGACCAAGTCGGGCGTCTTCATCGGCGCGTATGCGATCAATCCCGCGAACGAGGCGCCGATCCCCGTCTTCATCGCGGATTATGTGCTGATGGGCTACGGGACCGGCGCGATCATGGCGGTCCCCGGGCAGGACCAGCGCGACTGGGACTTCGCGAAGCAGTTTGAGTTGCCGATCGTGCGCACTGTCAAGCCGCCGGAGGATTTCGAGGGGGAGGCGTATGTCGGCGAGGGCCCCGCGATCGAGTCGGGCTTCCTGAACGGGCTGGGCGTCGCGGATGCGAAGAGGAAGATGATCGAATGGCTCGCGGAGACGGGCAAGGGCACGCCGCGGGTGAATTACAAGCTGCGCGACTGGCTCTTCTCGCGCCAGCGCTACTGGGGCGAGCCATTCCCGATCGTCTGGGACGAGGCGGACCGGCCCATTGCGCTGCCGGAGTCGATGCTGCCGGTGACGCTTCCGGAGATGGAGGACTTTGCGCCGCGCGTGCGCGATGAGCACGATCAATCCGATCCCGAGCCGCCGCTGGGGCGCGCGGAGGAGTGGAAGACGGTCACGCTGGATCTGGGGGACGGCCTCCGCGAGTACCGGCGCGAGCTGAACACGATGCCCAACTGGGCGGGCTCATGCTGGTACTACCTGCGCTATCTGGATCCGGAGAACGAGGAGATCTTCGTTGATCCCGAGATCGAGCGTTACTGGATGCTGTCGCGCCAGGACGGCTCGCATGCGCGCGAGGGCGAGACGTACGACCCGAATGCGCACAACGCGGGCGGCGTCGATCTCTACGTCGGCGGCGCCGAGCACGCGGTGCTGCATCTGCTGTATGCGCGATTCTGGCACAAGGTTCTTTTCGATCTGGGGCACGTCTCCACGCCCGAGCCCTTTACGAAGCTCTTCAATCAGGGGTACATCCAGGCGCCGGCGTTCACGGATGCGCGCGGGGCGTACGTCCCGGCGGAGCAGGTCAGGGAGGCGCCGCCCGGGTCGGAGACGTTCACGTTCGAGGGCGAGCCCGTCACGCGCGAGTTCGGGAAGATGGGCAAATCGCTCAAGAACGTGATCGCGCCCGACGACGTGTGCGCGGATTTCGGCGCCGACACGCTGCGGCTCTACGAGATGTACATGGGCCCGCTTGAGGCGTCGAAGCCCTGGAACACGCGCGACATCATCGGCGTCCATCGCTTCCTCCAGCGGCTGTGGCGGAACATCATCGATGAGGAGTCGGGCGAGGCGCGGGTCGCGGACGAGGCGGCTGATGATGAGACGCGCCGGGCGCTGCACAAGACGATCGCGGGCGTGCGCGCGGACATCGAGGGTCTGTCCTTCAACACCGCCATCGCCAAGCTCATCGAGCTCAACAACCATCTGACGCGCGTCAGCGCGAACTCGAAGTGCCCGCGCGAGGCGGCGGAGGCGCTGGCGCTGATGCTGGCCCCCTTCGCGCCGCATCTGGCGGAGGAGTTGTGGTCGCGGCTCGGGCATGGCGAGTCGCTGGCGTGGGAGGATTTTCCGGAGGCGGACGAGGCGTATCTCGTGGATGAGACGGTCGAGATTCCCGTGCAGGTGGGCGGCAAGCTGCGCGCGCGGCTGTTCGTCCCGCCGGAGACGGCGCAGGAAGAGCTGGAGCGTCTGGCCCTCGCGGATGAGAAGGTGCAGCAGCACATCGCGGGCAAGACGGTGCGGAAGGTGATCGTCATCCCCGGTCGGCTGGTGAACATCGTCGCGACGTGAGGGGTGGGACGGGTCTGCGAGCCGTGGGATTGAATTGGGGGGCGGTGGGTTGCGCACGCGCGCCGGGCGAGGGACAAGACGGCTCGGAGAGGCGGGCCGCCGGAGGGATCTGGAGTCGGAGCAGCAAGTACGGGCAGGCACGGCGGCCTGCCCCACCGGCTCCTGGTGTGACCCAGTGGTTGTTGGCGTGAGTGGACGCGCAGCACGGGCGGGCAGGGACGCCCGCCGCTACCTGTAGGTGGGGGTGGAAGAGAGAGAGAGAGAGAGAGACGGCTCGGAGAGCCGTCCCACCAGAGAGCCGTCCAACCAAAGAGGCGTCCCACCGAAGAGGCGGGCCGCCGGAGGGTTGGCTCAGCGGACGACCATGATCTGCTCGAGCGGCTTCTTCTCCGTCGCCTTGCGCGGGACGACGCAGTCCTCGGCCGGGTAGCCGACGGGGATGAGAAGGTAGGGTCGCTCGTTGGCGGGTCGGTCGAGCACCTGCGCGAGAAAGCCCATGGGGCTGGGGGTGTGGGTGAGTGTGGCGAGGCCGGCGAGATGGGCGGCGGCGAGGAGCATGCCGCAGGCGAGGCCGACGGACTCATTGGTGTAGTAGGTTTGGCCGCCGTCGTCGTCTTTGGCGAGCTTGAAGACGACGATGAGCCAGGGGGCGATTTCGAGGAAATCCTTGTTTTCGTCGGTCCCCAGCGGCGCAAGGTCGGCGAGCCACTGCTCGGTGGCGCGGCGCTCGTAGAACTCGCGTTCCTCTTTCTCGGCCGCCTCGCGGATGCGCTTCTTGGTCTCGGGATCCTGCACGCAGACGAAGCGCCATGGCTGCTTGTTGGCGCCGCTGGGGGCGGTGGCGGCGCACTCGACGATTCTTTCGATGACCTCCCGTGGGACGGGCTTGCGCGAGTACATGCGGATCGTGCGCCGCCTGGCGAGGGCGGCGTGGAGATCCGTCAGCACGTCGAGCGGAGGACGCCCGGGGTCATAGGGCTCGTGCGGCGCCATCTCGGGCGGCGTCGGATGGGATGGCGTGGACATGGAGCGGATGGTACGGCATCCAGCGCGGCGCCCGGGCGGGCTCGATCAGCCGCCGCTGTCCTGATCGAAGGGCGGAATCTCGGGGCGCTCGCGCTGGTGGATCGAGGGGGGAACGACCGGCTCCTCCGTGTCCTTGTCGCGAGGCGGCGGGATGCGCTTCGGATCGTCGTCGCCGTCCAGATAGAAGAGGCGGTCGCCGCCGTCGACGATCTGCACGGCGACGGGCGGATACTCATCCGAGTAGCTGAAGCGGCTGTTGATGTGGATCACCCGCCCCTCGATCGCCGGGTAGTACGGGTCGGCGGAGAGACCGATGACCATGCCGCGCGCATTGCGCTTCCAGAGCAGCCAGTCGGCGCGGCGGGACTTGTCGAGCGAGCGCGTCACGGCCAGCCCGCTCCACCAGATGGGCGACTCCCTGTTGACCAGGGGCGGATGGAAGATCACGCCGTTCTTCAGGTTCGCCCGCGCATCGTCGTCGATCTCCTCCAGAGTCATGTCGGCGTATTTCTCGTGCACGCCGCTGAACGAGAAGATGTAGTCGCCGATGCGCACGAGCGCCGGGCGCGAGCGCAGCCAGTCGCCCAACTCGGTTCCCGGGGCGACTTTTTCGACAAGCTCGGCGGCTCCGATTTCCACCTGAGATTCGACGTGCTTGCGGAACCTGGGCGGGCTGATCATCTTCTCGGGCTTCCGCGCCGCGCGCATCTGCTTCTCGTAGCGCTCGACGCGCTTCTGGATGTATTCCTCGAGTTTCGCCTCCGCGTTGGGGCCGGCGCACCGCACGTAATGGGGCGGCTCCGGTGGGCGGCGGAAGCGCGAGAGATCCCCGCGGAGCGTCATGTTCTCCGTGCGCGCGTGCAGCGCATGCACCTTGCCACCGGCCTGCTCGGCCTGCTTCTCGAGCTTCATGAGCAGCTCGACTCCGGACAGGAACTGCGGGCCGCGGCCAAGCATGTTGCCGAGTTGAACCAGATGCGCTTCGCCGCCGATCCAGTCGTTGTTCTCGTCGATCAGGCCGACCTCGCGGAGGAGCTGCTCGAAGTCCTCGTGCCAGCCCACGACCGTCGAGACTACGACGACGCGCTCCGGCATCTCGTAGTACAGCGAACTCTTCGTGTCGTCGACGCCGGCGGCCGACGTCGCCGACGCCAGCAGCGCGATCAGAGCGAGAATCGTCCAGAGCACAAATCGTCGGGTCATCGCGAATCTCTCCGATCCAGAAGCGTTGCGAAACGAGCCTCTCTCCAGCCCCGCGCGGGGCGGGAGAGCCCCCCTTTGTAGCGTTCATCGCCGGCGGGGTTCCAGTCAGCCCCCGATCGGCGCGTAAACAGGCCCTCGAGCCGCCCCTCAGCCTTCGGAGGCGGGGGCGGTCTCTCTCTCATTCTCGGGCCCGATGCGCTCCAGCTTGAGCTCGACGATCAACTCCCGCGTGAGGCGCCCGCCCCGCCCCCCGGTCTGGAGCTTGAGCAGTTGGCGCGACTCATACCCGACGGTCCGCCCAAGAGGCGGGCTCCACTCGAGTCGGAAGTACAGATCCTGATCGAGCACCTCCGCGTCCTCGATCTTCGCGGGCTGCTCTCCCTCGGGCACCATCACCCCCGCCCCTTCTATGACCGCCAGCTCCCCATCGCGCTGAAGTCCGGTGAGCTTGTGCGCGACGACGGTTTTCTCCCCGTGCTCCACCTGCGTCGCGCTCTCCTTCAGCCACTCCTCGTCGAGCGCGCGCCCGTTCGCTTCGCCCCCCACGTCCCAGATCTCATCGCTGATCGAACGGAACCAGGACTCCGAGAAGAAAGAGAGGAGATTGCGCTCGAGCGACGTGGCGACCTCGAGCGACTCGGCCGTGGGAACGCCGCGCAAGGCGCCGATCTCCCCGTTCGGACGCATTGTGTATGAAACCGTTGTCTGGAACACCCGGCTCAGAATGCGATCGAGAGGGCGCTGGTTCTCGAGCGGAACGGGCTCATCGGAATCGAACTCGAAGGTCGGCAGGTTCGAGCGCTGCAGGTTCATGGCGATGCGATCCCACGTCAGCTCGATCAGCGCTGAGCCGTTCCGGGCGATCTCCTTTGTCGTCAGCGTGAAGGCGCGGGTGATCTCGACGCGCACGTACTCCTCCTGCACGAGCATGTCGTTGGCGGTGACGACATCGTCGATCGCCATGCGCTGGCGATGGAGGTACGACGTCGCCTGCTCGGCGTCGTAGTCCGGCGCCATGGAGACGACCTGGGCGTCGCGCGCCGAGTCGCCCGTCGCCTCCTGCGTCTCCGCATCGCCGCCGCAAGCCCCCAGCGCGAGGGTCAGCGGGGCGAGGAGCAGCGGCATGAACGTGCGGCGCGCGCTCACGAGACGCCTCCATCCCGCGGCGCGTCGCCGAAGTCCGCCCGGATGCGCGAGCGGATGCCGCCGCGCCCGCGCCAGTCCGTCACGATCGTCAGCCAGATCGGATTCATGAGGCGGGCCAGATCGTCCCGGATGCGGTTCGTCGCCGCCTCGTAGAAGATCCCCTCGCTGCGGAAGGACTGGAAATACAGCTTCAGGCTCTTGAGCTCCACACACACGCCCCCCTCGCTCCCGGCGCGGGGCATGTAGCGCAGCGCGACCTGCCCGAAGTCCGGGTGCCCGGTCTTCGGACACAGGGACGTGAACTCCTCCGCGACATGCTCGATCATGTACGGCGAGTCCGCGGGGTTCGGGAAGGTCTCGAGCAGCGACGGATCCGGCATGGGAGCAACGATAGACATTCTCCGCTCGGAGGGCTCTGCGAGGCGTCGCTCCGACCGCTCCGGCCTGTTCGGCGACTCGCGGCGGGCAGGGACGCCCGCCGCTACCTGTAGGGATTGGTAGAGGGGGGAGAGACGGATCGGAGAGGCGTCCCACGAGGAGTGGGCGCTCGCTGCGGGAGAGGCGCGGATGCTCTAACCGTACTTGTTGAGCAGGTCGAGAATGCGGGGCTGATCGCTGTTGATCCGCAGCGACCGCCGCAGCGCCTCGACGGCCCGGGCTCGATCCGACGGATTGTCCCGGTCCGAGAGCAGGTAGCGGTTCAGGAGGCAGACGCCCACGCCGTTGAGCGCGGGATAATGGCGCGGATCCAGCTCGACCGCCTCGCGAAACGCCTCGAGCGCGGCATCGTAGCTGCGTAGCTTGAAGCGCGCGTATCCAAGTCGCTCGTAGGCGGGCGCCGACGGCTCGAGGCGGATCAGCCGCTCCAGCGTCGCCACCATCTCCCGCTGCCGATCCGCCTTGCCCAGTGAGTCCGCGAGGTTCAGGAGCAGCTCGGGCGTCAGCTCCATCTGCTCCGCCGCCGCCTGATACTCCAGCACCGCCTGATTGTGTCGGCCGAGCGCTGCGTACACCGCCCCCAGGTTGACGCGCCCCTCCCCCTCATCCTCCGGATGCTCCGCCGCCCGGCGCGCAAAGGGCAGCGCCTGACGGGGCTCGCCCAGCTCGATATACGCCGCCGCCAGATTGCGATTCGCTTCGTAATGGTCGGGGCGAAGCCGCAACGCGCGCAGATACGCCCGCACCGCCTCGGCCAGCCGGTCCAGAAGTTGCAAGGTCAGCCCATGACCGAACTGGGCCTCGACGTTCTCAGGCTCGAGGGAAGCGGCCTTCTCGTAGGACCGCTCCGCCGCGAGGTAGTCCCCCCGCTGCCGCTGAAGAGCCGCCGCTCCCAGATGGGCCATGGTCAGCTCGGGATTCTCCGAGATCGCGCGCTCGAAGAGTCGGAGGGCCTCCTCCGACCGCCCCTGGGCCATCGCGCTCTGGGCCGCCTCGACCGCCTGCTCCGCCTCCGCTCGGGCCCGCGCTGTCTCCCCCATCGGCAGGCTCGAACACCCGCCGGCGAGAGCCAGGGCCCCGATCAGAGCGGCGAGCGCGGATGTGGTGATCGCCCTGTGCTTCATGGCGGAGCCGCTTCCTGCCTGCACCCGGACACTCCCCTCTCCTTAGGCGCGGGCGGCCGCCTTCCTACGCCCGCCGATTCTGCCCGGTTTGGTCCCATCACGCGCCAGCTTCCGCAGCCGACGCAGGTTCAATGTGTCCAGCGGCGTCCCTTTCGGCGTTTTTCCCTTCGGCGTTTCCAGGATTTTCGGAACTCGCCGCAGGCGACGGTCCTTCACCAGGGCCGCGAAGGCCGCCAGGCCCACCCGCCCCTTGCCGATGTGCTCGTGCCGGTCGATCCGGCTCCCGAGGGCGCCCTTCGAGTCGTTCAGGTGCAGCGCCCGCAGCCGCTCGAGCCCGCAGAGATCATCGAACTCGCGGAGCGTCCGCCGCATCTTCCCCTCCGTGCCGATGTCGTATCCCCCCGCGAGCAGGTGGCAGGTGTCGAGGCAGAACCCCACGCGTCGCTCCGCCTCCCCGTTCGTCTCCTCCAGGATCAGTCGCCGGCACGCCGCCAGCTCTTCGAAGGTCCGCCCGATCGTCGAGCCGCCGCCGGCGGTGTTCTCCAGGCAGACCGTCGTACGGCATCCCGCCGTCTCGCGAAAGAGGCGCGCGTAGGCCCGGGCGATCCGGCGGATCCCCGTCTCGAGCCCGGCGCCGGTGTGGGCGCCGGGATGGGAGACCAGCAATGGAATCCCCAGCGTCTCGCAGCGCTCGATCTCCTCGCGCATCAGGCGGACCGACTTCTCCCAGAGCTCGTCATTCGGGCTCGCGAGATTGATCAGATACGAATCGTGGGCCACGCATCGGCCCTCCCAGCCGAGCCCCTTCATCCGCGCCCGCCAGTCCTCCGCGGCCACCGGATCCAGCGGCTTCACCCGCCACTGCCGCTGGTTCTTCGTGAAGATCTGCACCGTGTCGAGCTTCAGCGACGCGGCCTCATCGAGCGCGTTCACCAGCGCTCCGGCGATGGAGAGATGACTTCCGAACATGGGGGGGATGGTACGCGACGGCGCGGAGCGGCAGTTGTGCGCGCCGGATCCGCCCCCCTACCTTGGCGGCATGCTTGCGCGGCTTGGACAGCGGCTCTCGGCGGTCTTTCGGGCGACGGCGCCCGATCCCTTCGTCCTCGCCATCGCGCTCACCGCGCTGACGTATCTCCTCGCTTGGCTGACCACCGACGCCACCGCCAGCCAGACGCTCGACTACTGGGCGGGGGGCATCTGGTCGCTGCTCACCTTCGCGATGCAGATGAGCCTCATCCTCGTCACCGGCGCCGCGCTCGCCGCCTCGCCCCCCATCGCGCGCGTTCTCCGGCGCATCGCCTCCACGCCGCGCACCGGACGACAGGCGGTCTGGATGACCAGCGCCGTCGCCATCCTCTTCGGGCTCTTCAACTGGGGGCTGGGGCTCATCGTCGGGGCCATCCTTGCGCGCGACGTTGGGCGCGCCATGCGCGCGCGCAGCGTGGCCGTCCCCTATCCCCTGCTCGCCGCCGCGGGATACACGGCGCTGCTCTGCTGGCATGGCGGCCTCTCCGGCTCGGCGCCGCTGCAAGCCGCCAACGCCGAAGACCTCGCCGACCTCATCTCGCCCGACCTGCAAGCCGCCGTCGGCGAGCTTCCCGTCTCCGTCACCATCTTCTCCTGGTTCAACCTCGTCACGACGGGCGGGCTCGTCATCATCGTCCCCTTCCTTCTCGCGATGCTGTGTCCGAAGGGACAAGGCGAATCGCGGGTCGGGATCGTCCAGTGCGTCACCGACCAGGCCACGCGGCTCCCCGCCGAGCGCGCCCGCGCCGAAGCGCCCCCCGCGGGGCGCGGCGGCGCCCTCCCGGAATGGCTCGATCGCTCCCCGCTGGTCGTCTGGCTCCTCGCCGCCCCGGCGCTCATCTGGCTCGGACGCCTTCTCTGGCGCGAAGGTCTCGACGCTCTCGACCTCAACACCGCCAACCTGCTTTTCCTCGCGCTGGGTCTCGCACTCCACGGCTCGGCCACCCGCTACATGGATGCCGCCACCGAGGCCGCCTCCGGCTGCGCGGGCATCATCATCCAGTTTCCCATCTACGCCGGGATCATGGGGATGATGCGTGAGAGCGGGCTGGCGCGCGAGCTGTCCTCATCGCTCGTGGCGCTCTCGGGCGGCACGGCAGGCGGCCTCTCCATCGCGACGTTCCTTTCGGCGGGGCTGGTGAATCTCTTCGTCCCCTCCGGCGGGGGGCAGTGGGCGATCCAGGCGCCCGTCGCCCTCCAGGCGGGCGTGGACGCCGGCGTCGAAGGCTCGCGCCTGGTGATGGCCGTTTCGTACGGGGATCAGTGGACGAACATGCTTCAGCCGTTCTGGGCACTGCCGCTGCTGGGGATCACGGGGGTGCAGGCGCGCGATCTCGTGGGGTACACCGCGGTGGCCCTCGTGGGCGCGGGGATCTGGATGGGGGGGTGTCTAGTGGCTCTCTAGCTGAGTCCGCTATGAGCTTGTAGCCTCAAGCGGCAGCAGGATCGGCTCCACACCACACTCGCTGGCGGCCCAGCTGGCGATGGGTTGATAATGCCTCCGATAGAGGAAGCCGCCAACTCCAACCTGCTCGCGCGTGAACGGAAAGCTACCGGCCTGGTATCTCGCAACCTCGGACGCGGTGCGAAGCTGTTCGTACCGATCGCCGATCTTCTTGCTTCTGTCCATCAGCCAGTCAGCGCGATCAGCGTGACGAACGATCCGAACGCCGCCATGAATTGCAACTGCACATACTTGATGGAGCGCGCTATAGAACAGCATGCTAACGCGCCAGCGCAGCTCGGTATTCTCATCCTGATAGCACACTAGGTTCTGACGCGCTAGCTCAAGATGGTCGTCACGACTGGCAGCCTTGCTCTTCGGCATCATCTGGGTCGGTGATCGTGTCCAAGAACGTCTGTCTAGCAGCGCGTTCAACCCCCTCGGGAGTGAGGTAGTAACGGAATCTGAACGGAGAGTTCTTTAGCAGATCGAAGACCTCCGAGGACAAGCTCTCTAGTGCTTCAGAGGCCTCTTCGCTGAATCGCTCTCCCTCAGTCACAAATAGTACCCTTGCCTTGGGTCCACGACCCACGATACCGGCAATCTTCTTCACGGACGGTGTCTCTTCGGCCCACCTATGGATAGCGTTCAAAGCGCTCTTTAGTTGCGCTTGAAGCCTTTTGGCGGCATTTTGGAAGGCTTCCTGAGTTGCCGTAGCTTGGACGACACGATCGACCGTCTGATCGTTCAGCCGACCGCCGTCGGACATGAACACAGTGACAGTGGTTCCGTCGCCCTCAAGCAGGTGGACACATTCGCCCTGGCGGCGGTCTGTCATCTCATGCGATGGGTTCATCGATCCGCCTTGCTGCTGGAAACCTTGGCAGGCGCGCACCTCCAGCTTGGCACGCCCATCAATCCCATCGGTGATTCTACGCCTTCCGCCCGACTCGATCCAGACAATTGCTGGCCCCCGTACCGACCTAGGGCTACCCCCTGTGGCATATGCGGGCCTCCGGTTCATATCGGACCCGTTTCGTAGGGAGTCCCTCCGCTTGAATCCCCGCTCCGCCGCGGTACACTGATCGGCTTGCCTCGCGGAGGGGTCCGCGGGGTCTCTGGTGGAACGAATCGCCTATGCCGACACTCAATCAGCTTGTGCGCAATCCGCGCCGCCCTCAGGTGGCCAAGTCGAAGGTCCGCGATCTCGAGAAGTCGCCCCAGAAGCGGGGTGTCTGCCTCCAGGTCCGGACCGTGACGCCCAAGAAGCCCAACTCCGCGCTGCGGAAGGTCGCCCGCGTGCGCCTCTCCAATGGCAAGGAGGTCACCGCCTACATTGGCGGCGAGGGCCACAACCTCCAGGAGCACTCCATCGTGCTCGTCCGGGGCGGACGCGTCCGCGATCTCCCCGGCGTGCGCTATCACGTGGTGCGCGGCTCGCTCGACTGCCTGGGCGTCGATGGCCGCAAGCAGGGGCGCTCGAAGTACGGCGCCAAGAAGGGCAAGTGACCCAGGGCGAATGAGCCCCACATTTCAAGGCAAGTAATCCCCCGCGCCCGGCCGGCGCAGGGGGGTGAACGAATGGCCGCGACGCATCGCGGCGGATGAGCCAAAGGAGCAGGCAATGGCCGGTCGCATCACGAAATCAGACGAGCAGCTTCGCCCCGACGCGCGTTTTCAGGATCGCACGCTGTCGAAGTTCATCAACTGCGTCATGTGGGACGGCCGCAAGACCGCTGCGACGCGCGTGCTCTACGACGCGCTCGACGACATCCAGAAGCGGCTCGAGAAGGAGACCGACCCCGAGGCCCCGAAGGAGGCAATCGAGGTCTTCCACATGGCGCTCGACAACGTCAAGCCGCCCGTCGAGGTGCGCTCGAAGCGCATCGGCGGCGCCAACTACCAGGTCCCCATGCCGGTGAACCGCCGCCGCCAGCAGTCGCTCGCCATGCGCTGGATCATCAACGCCGCGCGCTCCGAGTCGGGCCGCCCCATGGCGCGCTGCATCGCCGATGAGATCTACAACGCCGCCAGGGGCGAGGGCAAGGCCATCGCCACACGCGAGCAGACCATCCGCATGGCCGAGGCCAACAAGGCCTTCGCCCACTTCGCCGGCCCCGGGCGCTGATCGGCGGCGCGCATGAGCGCCCTCGCCCAACTCGCACTGATCGGCCTGGGAGGCGCTCTCGGCGCCATCCTGCGCCATCTTCTTTCCGGGTTCGTGCGCGCGCCCGACGCCACCGGGGCCTTTCCCTCCGGCACGCTCGTGGTGAATGTTCTGGGCTGCCTTGCGCTGGGCGTCGTCGCCGGTTTCTTTCTGGAAGGCGAGCGCCTCAAGGATCCGTGGCGCCTCGCGCTCACCGTCGGCCTGCTGGGCGGATTCACCACGTTCTCGACCTTCGCCTTCGAGACAATGGATCTCTACCGCGCCGGGCACATCGGACGCGCGCTGCTCTACCTCGCGCTGTCGAACGCCGGGGGGCTGCTCGCCGTTTTCCTGGGCTTCGCCGCCGCGCGGAGCCTCTCCTGAACGAATACGCAAGAGTCGGTGGGGCGGGCGTCCCTGCTCCGCCTGGCTACGACTCCTACTCATCTCCCCCGGCGGGCACGGCGGCCCGCCGCCACCGGTTTGGGTGTGGGCGGCGCGCCGCTGCCGGGGTTTTTTATGTGGCACGGGCGCGTCGCGAGCTCTCTTTTTCGGCAAGGCGGGCGGCGCTTTTACTGGATCCGCCGGCGCATCAGAATTCGATCCGATCCCGCCGTCTGCTCCACCACTTCCCAGCCCGCCGGGCCCAGTTGGTTGAGATGGATCACCAGGATGGGCTGCACGATGGAGATGTCCCGCCCCGCGCCGGATAGTCGGCGGGGTGTTCGGTCGTCCGGGCCCTCCATGTAGAAGGCGTCGTTGGCGTTGAAGAACACGGCGTCGTTGCCGATGAGACGCAGCTCGCCGTACTCATACGCCGCGCCCACCGCGTTCTGTGAGTGGGCGGGCGTGAGTGAAAGCAGGGCCCACGCGCCCAAGGCGACGGGCGCCGCAAGGAGCAGCAGCGGACGACGAAAGACAGCGCGGGATGTGGGCGCGTTGCGCATGGGCGTCTCCTTTTTCAGACGACTTGATTGTTGGAACTATATGAGCGTGCGGGGGGCGTGCGATGAGCGTGCGCCGGCGCGGACGTCGGGCGCGGCGTCGCTACGACCACGATCCCAGCAGCAGCGCGAGATCCGCGGAGCCGACCGCGCCGTCTCCATCCAGATCCCCCGGGCAGCCGGTCGGCGGCGCGGAGCACGGCCCCCACGATCCCAGCAACAGCGCGAGGTCGGCGGACCCAACCGTTCCGTCGCTATTCAGATCAGCCGGCGGGCCCTTGACGATCGTCAGCGTCTGATTGGGCGCGACACTCGTGCGCACCGACTGGTCGCCGTCCGGCCAGACCACGCGGATCTCGTCGATGATCGTCGCCGATCCGATCCCGAAATGCGCCGAGGGCTCGGACTGACTGAGATACGTCGTTCTGCTGTCCATCTGCCGGATCTGCTGCGCGCCGTCGATCGTGATGACCACCCGCGCATCCTGCCCCCGCGGCGGTACGCTCGTGTCTCCGCCGCGATCGAGGAAGACGCGAAGCCAGTTCGCGTCCATCGCGCCCGACTCGACGATCTCGTTGCGGAAGAGTCTGATCGGTCCCTTGTTCTCGAAGATCACGATGTCCTGATCGCCGTCGTTGTCGTAGTCGAGGCGCAACATGCCGCGTCCCTGCCCGAGGTGTGTGAAGCCGGAGGCGAGCGCCGCGTCCGTGAACGTTCCATTGCCGTTGTTCATCCAGACGTACGACGGATGGCTCTCCCACATCGACCCCGACCAGCCGTTGGTCTCGACCAGATCCTCGCGTCCATCGTGATTCACATCTGCGCAGACCGTCCCCCAACCCCATCCGCCATAGTCGACGCCCGCGGCGGCCGCGGTCTGGGCGTAGTCATGCTCGCCGGTGCGCATGAAGAGCTGATTGCGGATGCCGCCGGCGGCGACGTTGGTCATGAACAGATCGAGCCCGAGATCGCCGTCGAAATCTCCGATCGCGAGGCCCATCATGAACGCCGTGTCGTCGCGAAGCTCGGGGGTCGCGGAGCTGGTCATGTCCGTGAACGAGCCGTCGCCGTTGTTGACGAAGTAGAGCGTCGTCCCCAGATCATTGATCAGAAGCAGCTCCGGATCTCTGTCGGCGTCGAGATCCACGAAGCGCGGGAAGAAGCCCGAAACAAAGCTGACGGGCAGGCTCGTCGCGCCCGCGAACAGGCCGATCGACGCCGTCACATCCGTGAACGAGTTTCCTCCGTCGTTGCGAAACAGCCTCGAAGGAATCTCGATCCCGCTTGTGCCCGCCTGGTACGCCGAGACGAAGAGGTCCAGATCCCCATCGCCGTCGAAGTCGCCGAAGCCCGCCCCGAGCGCCGGCGCTCCCACCACCCCGGCGTTTGCGAATTCGGGGCTGACCACCGACTGAAAGACGCCGCCGCCCTGGTTGACGTACAGGACGTGCAGCGAGTCCTTGCGCGTCACGAAGAGATCGATGTCGCCGTCGCCGTCGGTGTCCCCCGCGGCCGCGGAGATCGAGCCGCCCGTGATGCCGCTCGCGGGCGTCGCGTCCGTGAACGTTCCGTCCTGATTGTTCAGGAACAGCTTGTCCGTGAGCCCGCCCGCGAAGAACAGATCCATCCACCCGTCGGCGTTGAAATCCGCCGCGACCCCGCCCGCCGGCATGTCGTCCATCAGCAGGTCGATTCCGGGCGCCTGATGCATGGCGACCAGCCCCGCGCTCTGCGTCTGCTCGCTGAAGACCGGCGGCGAGGCGGCGACGCCGCCTGAAGCGACAGCCGCGACCACCATCCCGACGCATCCGGACCACCCACTGAACATGTCGCCGTCCTCCCGGGCCGTTCACCCCCTTGCGCCTCAACGGAGGGGGCGTTCGATGCGGGCTGAACGACCCGTTCGACAGCATACCAAGCGACACGTCTCAGATGGAAGCAAAAAGTTCCGGGTTGATCGCCCCGAACTTGTGCAAAATGGAAAAAGCCCCGCAACCGGGCGGCTGCGGGGCTCTCGTGAACAGCTTTTGGGATTCGAAGCTCTTATTCGGACTGCATTCGCTCCGCCTTCGCCTTGGCGTCGTCGAGGGCGCCGACGTACATGAAGGCGCCCTCCGGCAGGTCATCGCCCTCGCCGTCGAGGAGGCGCTCGAAGGAGTCGATCGTCTCCTCCAGCGGCGTGTAGATGCCCGCGAAGCCCGTGAACTGCTCCGCGACGAAGAAGGGCTGCGAGAGGAAGCGCTCGATCTTGCGCGCGCGACCGACCGCCAGCTTGTCCTCCTCAGACAGCTCGTCCACACCAAGAATCGCGATGATGTCCTGGAGGCTCTTGTAGCGCTGGAGGATCTGCTGCACGCCGCGGGAGACCTCGTAGTGGCGCTGGCCCAGCGTCGCGGGGTCCAAGATGCGGCTGGTCGAAGCCAGCGGATCGACGGCGGGATAGATCCCCTTCTCCGCGATGCCTCGGGCGAGGACCACGAAGGCGTCGAGGTGGGCGAAGGTCGTCGCCGGGGCGGGATCGGTCAGGTCGTCGGCGGGGACGTAGACAGCCTGCACCGAGGTGATGGCGCCCTTGCTGGTCGAGGTGATCCGCTCCTGCATCTCGCCCATCTCCGTCGAAAGCGTGGGCTGGTAGCCCACCGCCGAGGGCATGCGGCCCAGCAGCGCGGAGACCTCCGAGCCGGCCTGCGTGAAGCGGAAGACGTTGTCGATGAAGATCAGCGTCTCCTTGCCCGAGGCGTCGCGAAACTCCTCCGCCATGGTCAGGGCTGAGAGGGCGACGCGCAGACGCGCGCCGGGGGGCTCGTTCATCTGTCCGAAGACCATCGCCACCTTGTCGATGACCTTCGCGCTCTCACCCTTGTCGTCGGTGTACTCCGCCTCCTGCATCTCGAGCCAGAGGTCGTTGCCCTCGCGTGTGCGCTCGCCCACGCCCGCGAAGACGGAGTAGCCGCCGAACTCGCGGGCGACGCGCGCGATCATCTCCTGGATGATGACCGTCTTGCCCACGCCGGCTCCGCCGAAGAGGCCGATCTTGCCGCCTCGCACGAAGGGGCAGAGCAGATCGATGACCTTGATGCCTGTCGGAAGGATCTCGGTCTTCGGGTTCAGCTCGTCGAAGTCAACGGGCTGGCGGTGAATCGGGCGGCGGGTCTGAACGTCCACCTCGCCCCGCCTATCGATCGGCTCGCCCAGCAGGTTGAAGACGCGCCCGAGCACCTGTTCGCCCACGGGGACCGTCACGGGCCCGCCTAGATCCAGGCAGGGCATCCCGCGCACGACCCCGTCCGTCGAGCCCAGGGAGACGGCCCGCACCCGTCCGCCGCCAAGATGCTGCTGGACCTCGCCCGTCAGGTCGATTTTCCCCGCCTTCGTGTCGCCCTCGATCTTCAGGGCGTTGTAGATGTCGGGGAGTTGATCCTCGGGGAACTGGGCGTCGAACGTGGAGCCGATCACCTGCGTCACCGTGCCGGTCGCAGCCATCTGAACTTCCTTCTTTGAAGCGTCTGACGGGCGTGCGCCGCCCGCTCATCTCGTGCCGACCCACCGCCGGCCTGATCCCGCCCGTCTCGGGCGGGGCGGAGCAGAATAGCGGCCCCCCGCCTGAAGGGAAAGCCGCCGCCCCAGCCCGCTGTCTTCCGCCCCGGCTCCCTCACACCCGCTTCGACAGGGCCCGCCGGATGTCCCGCTCCGCCTCCCGCTTCTTCACGTCCTCCCGCTTGTCCCGCTTGCCCTTGCCCCGCGCGACCCCGATCTGCACCTTGGCCCGTCCGTTCTTGAAGTACATCTTCAAGGGGACGATCGTCATGCCCTTCGACGCCGACTGCACCGTCAGATCCGCGATCTCCTTCTTGTGCGCCAGAAGCGTCCGCACCCGCGTCGGGATGTGGTTCGCCGCCGCCGCGGGCGGGTACTCCGCGATGTGCACGCCGTGCAGCTTCAGTTCGCCCAATCGCTCGTCCACCCGCACATACCCCTCGGCGAGCGAGACCTTCCCCCCCCGCGCGCTCTTGACCTCGGAGCCCGTCAGCACGATCCCCGTCTCCAGCGTCGAGACGATCTCGTACTGATGCCGCGCCCGCCGATTCACGATCTCGGGCGTCTGCGTCCGTCGGGTTCCTTTGCCGCCTTTGGCCATGGGGAAGCGTCAACGTAGGAACGCCCACTCACCCGCGGCAAATCACGCGCCCCTACGATCGAGACTCATGCCCCCCACCGACGAGCCCATCCTGACGCTCGCTCACTCCCCCGATCCCGACGACGCCTTCATGTGGTGGCCCCTGGGCGACGCCTCCGAGGGGCGTGCGCCCGCCATCGACACCGGCGGCTTCCGTTTCCGGCCCGTCTCCGACGACATCGAGGCCCTCAACCGCCGGGCCCTCGAGCAGGGCGACCTCGATTGCACCGCCGTCTCCGCCCACACCTATCCCCACATCAAGGATCGCTACGCCATCACCTCCTGCGGCGCTTCCTTCGGCGACGGCTACGGCCCGCGCGTCATCGCCCGACCCGATCGCACACGCCCGGGGACCGACTGGCTCCTGGAAGAAGACGCGCTGACCGCCGTCCCGGGAACCCGCACCACCGCCTTTCTCACGCTTCGCCTGCTCCTCGGCGAGGACTTCCGTTACGAGGTCATGCCTTTTGAGCAGATCCCGAAGGCCGTCGCCGACGGCCGCGTCGACGCCGGGCTTGTGATCCACGAGGCCCAACTCACCTTCTCCGAGCTCGACCTCGAGCTTGTCGCGGATGTCGGGACGTGGTGGACCGAGCAGACAGGCCTGCCCCTTCCTCTTGGGCTGAACGTCGCTCGGCGGGATCTCGACGCCCGCTTCGGCGCCGGCGCGGCCCGCCGCCTGACCGCCGCGCTCGAGCGCTCGATTCGGCACGCCATGGCCCACCGGAGCGAGAGCCTGGCCCACGCCCTCCCCTTCGCCCAGCCCGGAACCGACCGCGACCGGGCCGATGAGTTCGTGCGCATGTATGTCAACGAGCGCACGCTCGACCTGGGCGAGCGCGGGGCGGAAGCCCTCCGCCGCCTGCTCGGGGATGGCTTCCGTGCGGGCCTCTGCCCCGATCCGGGCGAGATCGACATTCTCCGCCCGGACTCCCCGCGCTCCTGAAGCGCCGACTTTGCGCTTGTGGGACGGCGTGTTGGGGCGATAATCAGGGATCCCGCGCCGCTCGACACCTCGGATTGTGCCGTGTCGGCGCGTGAACACGTTGAAGGGGAGACCGCGCGCGGTCCGATGCACTCGCGCGGGCGTCGCGTCGGTTCCGCCCGACCCGACCGACGGACGCCGCCACCACGCGATGGAGAGCCTCGCTTGAGTCAAGTCAGCACGCCTCTGGAAACGTCCCAAGGCTACGCCCCGCCGAGCGTGACGCAGTTTTCCATTTTCCTCGACAACCGGGTGGGAAAGCTGCTGGACGTCATCGAGGTGCTCGACGAATGCACCAGCGCCCAGATCTGCGCCCTCACGGTCCATGAGGCCAGCGACTTCGCCGTGGTGCGCATCATCACCAACTACGCTCCCGCCGCCTGCTCTGCGCTCAAGGAGCGCGGCTTCGCGTTCGCGGAGACGAAGGTCGTTGTCGTCGAGCTCGAGGAGGGCCACGAACTCGCGGGGCTGTGCCTGGGCCTTCTCGGCGCCGAGCTCAGCATCCGCTTCGCCTATCCCCTCCTCCTGCGTCCTAACGGGACACCCACGATCGCGATGGCTGTGGACGACCTCCAGCTCGCCGGGCAGATCCTCCGCAAGAAGGGCTTCAAGCTGCTGGGCGAGGGGGATCTGCCCCGCCCGATGCGCTGAGGCCTCTCGGCGTGGGCAGGGGCCGGACGTGTCCCGGAATCAGTGTTGCAAATCCGTCGAAACGAGGTAGCCTGACCTCCGCACAAGGAGTCAGTTCACCATGCAACACGGTGTTTCTCAGCAGCCCCGGCTCACGCTGTATCTCGCGCTCGCCGGCGGAGCCCTTTCGTCCAGCGCCGCGCTCGCCGGCGGCGGCATCATCGCCCAGCCCAGCCTGGACCTGATGCTCGATCCGCAGGTCTCGGGCGACTTCGAGATGGGCGATGTCGACTTTGGTCCGGGCTTCGGCGAGCTTTTCAACTTCAGCGCGCGCTTCATCTCAGGTGGATTCTCCAACACCACGTCCATCTATTCCTCCTGGTCGCGCAGCGCGGCGGTCGGCTTTCAGAGCGGGCAGGGCTGGACTCAGGCGTCCGTGCTCAATCCCTACGGCCTCACCCAGCCGGGCCGGCTCTTTGCAGGCAGCGCGATCGACGGCGCCGCGACCGGCTGGTTCGCGCCCGGCCAACTCGCCTTCTACTTCGGCTACAACTTGTCCTTCCCCAAGTATGGCGGAGGGCAGTCGGGGCAGTATTACGCCGGCTCGTGGGGCGACGTCACCGGGATCGATCGCGAAGGCTTCCTGGGCTTTCGCATCACCAACGACGGCGGCGCCAACTACCTCTACGGGTGGTTCGACGTCGAGTACGACCAGAGCGACCGCTCGGGCAAACTCACCATCCGAGGCTGGGGCCTGAACACCACTCCGAACGCCGGCATCGAGGCGGGGCAGGTTCCTTCGCCGGGCCCCGGCGCGCTCGCGCTGCTCGCCGCCGGCGCCGCGGGTCTGCGCCGGACGCGTCGCCAGGGCTGAGACGGAGCGAGCGGGGCGCGCGGTACCATCGTCGGGATGCGGATCGCGCGCACGCTTGACGATCTCGACGGCGCCCCGCGCGTCCTCGTCCCCACCATGGGCGCGCTGCACGAGGGGCATCTCTCCCTCATCCGCATCGCCCGCGCGCGCGCCGATCGAGACAAGGCGCGCGTCGTCGTCACCATCTTCGTCAATCCCACGCAGTTCAACGATCCCAGGGACTTCGAGCGCTATCCGCGCGATCCCGCCGCCGACGCCGCCAGCGCCGAAGCCGCCGGCGCCCATGTCGTCTACGCGCCCGACGCCTCCGAGGTCTACCCCGAGGGCGAGTCCATCCCGACGCCGGCGCTGCCTCCCCCGGCGCGCGCCGGGCTCGAGGACGCCCACCGCCCGGGGCATTTCGAGGGCGTCTGCCAGGTCGTCGCGCGCCTGTTCCGGATGACGCGCCCGCGCGCCGCCGTCTTCGGCGAGAAGGACTGGCAGCAGCTCCAGGTCGTGCGCGCCATGGTCAACCAGGAGGCGGACCTGCGCGAAATCGAAGTCCTCCCGGGCCCGACGGTCCGGGAGCCCGACGGCCTCGCCATGTCCAGCCGCAACCGCCTGCTCAGCCCGGTTGATCGCGCGCGCGCCGCCGCCATCCCCCGCGCGCTCGAGCGCGCCCGCAAGGCGCGCACGCCAAGCGACGCCGAGCGGGCCATGCGCGCCGCCCTCGCCGAAGCCGATCTCGACATCGACTACGCGACGATCCGGCGCGCCGAAACCCTCGAGCCCGTCACCGACGAGCAGTTCGAGCGAGCCGGATCGACCGCCCTCCGCGCTCTCATCGCCGCCCGCCTCGGCCCGCACGGATCCCCCATCCGCCTCCTCGACAACGCCCCCTGGGGCTGATGCTGATCCCTCTCGCCCTTGCTCGCGCAAGAACCGGTGGGGCAGGCCGGCGTGCCTGCCCGTCGTTGCTGATCCAATTCCACAGCTCCTGGTGGGACGGCTCTCCGAGCCGTCTCTCCCTTTTCTACCGGTAGCGGCGGGCGTCCCTGCCCGCCGCGCGTGCGCCGCACGCGCAGGACTCACGCGCCGAGCCGATGACACGCTGCGCGTGTCGGCGGGCACGGCGGCCCGCCGCTACCGGAGTTGTTCGACGCGCACGCGCACCATGCTCGAAGCTGACGCATCTGCCCGGGCAGGCACGGCGGCCTGCCCCACCGGTTTTGGTCCATTCGCTTTGCGTCGATCCCATTTGCTCGGGCAGGCACGGCGGCCTGCCCCACCGGCTTGTTTTCATTCCGCCGCGGCTTCGGGAGCACGGGCAGAGGCCGCAATCCTCCCTCTCCAATTCGCCCCGCCCGCCCCATTGACTATCCTCGTCGATCCGGCCTGCTCACCGACTTTGGAAGGACGACCCGTGCACCGCACCGCTCTCTATCAGTTCCACGTCGATCACGGCGCCCACATGGTCGACTTCGCCGGGTGGGAGATGCCCATCCGCTACACGTCCATCCACGAGGAGCACCGCCAAGTGCGCACATCCGGCGGCCTCTTCGATGTTTCCCACATGGGGCGCGTCCGCGTCAGGGGCCGGCACGCCCGCCGCTTCCTCGAGCGGCTGTGCACGCGGCGCGTCTCCAACATGCAGGCCGGGCAGTGCCGCTACTCGCTGGTCTGCAACGAGCAGGGCGGCGTCCGCGACGACATCCTCATCTACCGCAAGGACGATGACGACTTCCTCCTCGTCGTCAATGCCTCCAACCGTGAGAAGCTGCTGGGCCATTTCGAGGAGGTCCGCGCCGATCTCGCCGCCGAGATCGAGGATCAGACCTCCGACACCGTCATGGCCGCGCTCCAGGGCCCGAAGGTGATGGATCTCATCGGCGCCGTCTCCAGCGAGATCCCCACGCTGAAGCGCTATCGCTTCACCGAGAAGAACCTGCTGATCATGAAGCTTCTGGTCTCGCGCACGGGCTACACCGGCGAGGACGGCGTCGAGGTCATCCTGCCCGCGCGCGCCGCCGCGCAGGCGATGAAGCTGCTGCTCAAGGACGTCGATCTCGATTCGGACGAGGCGGTCATCAAGCCCGTCGGGCTCGGCGCCCGCGACACGCTCCGCACCGAAGCGGGCATGCCGCTCTACGGCAACGAGCTGCTCGAGGATCGGAGCGCCATGGCCTGCGGGGTCGACTTCGCGATCAACCTCGACAAGGACGAGGACGAGCGCGGCGAGCCCTTCATCGGGCAGGAGGCGCTGAAGAAAGCGCACAAGGAAGGCGTCCCCCGGAAGATCACGGGCCTGCTGCTCAGCGGCAAGCGCACCGCCCGCCCCCACATGATCGTGCGCCAGGGCGACAAGAGCGTCGGCGAGATCACCAGCGCCTGCCTGAGCCCGACGCTCGAGCGCCCCATCGCGATGGCCATCCTCGACGTCGAGCACACCGAGCCCGGAACGCCCCTCACGATCGACACCGGCAAGGGCGCCGCCCTCGAAGCGGTGACCACCGCGCTGCCCTTCTATAAGGCGCCGAAGAAGAAGTAGGCCTCACCCCGCCTTGCGCCGGCGCGGCGGCTCGCCGCACTCCGCGGACTGCTCGCACGACTCCGGCGCCTTCTCTTGCTCATCTTCCTTGAAGAAGCGCGAGGGCTTGTCGTCGTTCAGGCGCAGGTTGAGCTTGCGCAGCGCCTCGATCTCGATCTGCCGCACGCGCTCGCGCGTCACGCCGATCACCGCGCCGATCTCCTTCAGCGTCATCGGCTCGCGCCCGTCCAGCCCGAAGCGCATCTCGAGCACCCTGGCCTCGCGCTCGTCGATCGCCTCGAGCAGCTTCGCGATGATCGACAGCTCCTCGCCCCGCAGGACGATGTCGTCCGGCGTCGATTGCCCCCCCTCGAGCATCTGCGAGAGGTCCATCATCTCGCCGTCGGGCCCGAGCGGCGCCTGCGTCGGCGAGTGAAACGCCTTCAGCGCCTTGCGGATGATCCGGATCTTCTTGACGGGCAGGTTCATCACCTCCGACAGCTCATGCGCCGTCGGCTGCCGCCCGAGCTCCTCCTCCAGATCTCGGCTCGCCGACTTCCACTTGGCGATCAGCTCGACCATGTAGGCCGGGATGTGAATCGGCTGCACGGCGTTGATCAGCGCGCGTTTGATCGCCTGCTTGATCCACCAGGAGCCGTAGGTCGAGAAGCGCGCTCCCTGCGCCGGATCGAACCCCTCCACCGCGCGGATGAGGCCGATGTTCCCCTCCTCGATCAGGTCGGGAAGGGAGAGCCCCCGATTCGAGTATCGCTTGGCGATGGCCACCACCAGCCGCAGATTTGCGCGGACCATCCGGTCGCGCGACTCCGGGCAGTTGTCGTTGATGATCTTCCAGCCGAGCTGCTTCTCCTCCTCCGGAGTCAGCATCGAGAACCGGTTGATCTCCCGCAGGTAGATCTCCAGGTCCGACTGCACTCGTGATCGCCCTGCGCTTCTGGCCACGTCCGACGCTGCCTCCTCCGGGAACGCCGCGCCGCCGCCGCAGCGGACGTCACGACCACGCGCGCTTTCCGGACCACGCCATCCACGCCGCGCCCGGCGACGCGCCTCGCACCCATCGGTCCACACCCCCGATCGCTTGAGGAGCCGGCGCGGGCGGGGCCCTTCAACGCCCCTCCAGACGGAGGTCTGCTTCGCCGATCTCACGAGTATCCCCCGCGCGTCCGACCGCCGACGACCCGGAACCGCG
This sequence comes from uncultured Phycisphaeraceae bacterium, assembly GCA_964451515.1. Lineage (GTDB taxonomy): Bacteria > Planctomycetota > Phycisphaerae > Phycisphaerales > UBA1924 > CAYVIJ01. The sequence continues at coordinate 24,207 of CAYVIJ010000023.1, forward strand.
CTCGGACCCGTCGACTCGCCCGACGCATACACTTGCCCGGACGCTGCACAGACGCCTGGATCATGTCCAACGACCTCTCGAACATCCTCCGCGACTGGCCTTACCAGCATGGGCAGCTCTCCGTCCGGATCATCGAAGGCGATGATGGACGCCCGAAAATCCAGCTCCGCCTCGACCTCGGGGTCCTGCAAATGGAGACGGAGGGACGCCCCGACGGGCAGCGGCCTCTGGGGCACGACAGCTTTCTCGAGTACGTCGAGGCGCAGCTCGACGAGCACCTCGCCTCCGGCGCCAACCCCGAGGCCTTCCGCCTCGACTCCGACACCTCCCGCCAGCTTCGCGAGGAGGCCGTCCAGTACTACCACCGCTACGTCGCGCTCTTCGTGCTCGAGGACTACGAGGGCGTCGTCCGCGACACCTCCCGCAACCTGCGCGTCCTCGATCTCTGCGCCCGTCACGCCGAGTCCGACGAGGATCGGGAGGTCCTCGAGCAGTTCCGACCCTACATCCTGATGATGCGCGCCCGCGCCCGCGCCTCGCAGGCCGTGAAGGATCGCGAGCCCAAGGCTGCGCTGCTGGCCATCGACGAGGCGGTGGACGATATCCGGGCCCACTTTTCGGAGATCGGCGAACCCGAGAAGGCTTCCGATTCGAGCGAGATCCGTCTGCTCGTCGGCATGCGCGATGCGCTCGTGCCCAAGCTGCCCACCAGTCCGAAGTCCGAGCTGCGCGAACGGCTCAAGAAGGCGGTCGAGCAGGAGAACTACGAGCTCGCTGCGATCCTGCGCGATGAGCTGCGCATGATGCCCGAGTGAGCGCGTTCTCCCTCACTCCGGCTCGTTCTGACCCGTCTCCGCCGTCGCCTGCTCCGAGCGATCCACTCGCTTGCCGATTCCCAGCGGCTGCACGTTCACCTTCGGTCGTCCGAAGCTTCCCGTGATGCGATAGGCCACGAGCCGCTGCGTCACGCCGCCGATCGCGCCGCCCAGCCGACCGAGCGCCCCGGTGAGGCGCTTCATCGGACCGCCGCGCACGCGCAGGTCCAGCGCGCCGTCGTATCGGATCATCCCCTGCCCCGACGCGGCGATCACTTCCCCCACCAGTTCGAAATCCTTCACATCGATACCGTCTCCGCGGATCAGATAGTTCACGTCCAGCGTCTCAGAGAGCTGCTTCTTGCCCTTGAAGACATTCAGGACGTTCATCGCCTGCGCGACGGCGCGGAAGACCGGCAGGTTCACGAGCTGCCCCTCGGTCACATGCAGATCCCCCTCGCCCGAGAGGGACGCGGGCAGATCGATCAGCGATCCCTCCGCCTGTCCTGAGCCCGTCAGCCTCCCCGCCAGCGGCGGAAGCTCGTCCGAGGCGGAGGGCGCCGCCGCCGCCTCCGTCAGATCCACATCCGCGATCTTCCAAGAGAGCCGCCCCGGCATCTCCGGGTTGCGAAGATCCACGTCCCCCGAGGCGGCGACGCTGCCCTGAAGCGCCTCGATCTGAATGGGCTTCAGCCGCACCGCCTCATCCTTCATCGTCGCATCGATGATCGCGATCGACACCGGCAGCCGACCCTCGCCCAACACGAAGTTGGCGTCGTGGAGCGTCAGGGCTGCGCGCACGTCGCTGGAGCGCCAGTCCGCCAGCGGAAGGCGCCCGCTTAAACGCGCCTCCATCTCCCCGCGCGCATCGTGCGCCCGCAGGAATGACTGAATCGGCGGCGGGAGCGTCGTGTAGGTGTCCTCGCGCAGCGTTGTCTTCAGAATCAGCTCTCCGATCTCGGCCACGAATGAATCGATGTTGAAGCGCCCGTCGATCGACAGCGACATGATCGGCGCCCGATCCGCGCTGGCGCCCAGCGAGTACCAGCCGGGCTGCTCAGTGTCCGGCGTCAGATCGAGATCCATCTCCAGTCCGGTGACCTCCATCGGCGGCGCCCCGCCTGCGGACCGCCAGATGAATCCCGCGTCGCGCAGCGTCAGCTCTCGGATCTCCAGCACGTTGCTCAAGCGGACCGATTCGTCCACCTGCTCCTGGTTCTGCACGCGCGAACGCTTGACGAAGGGGACCAGCCCCTTCAGCCCGCCCTCGGCGTCCTGCACCAGCTCCAGCCGCCCGCCGACGATCTCCAAGCCCTGGATCGCAATGGGCTCGCCGCGCTTTGGAACCTTCGCCAGCGTGAGCCGCAGGGTGTCGACCGCGATCACTTCCGTGCCGTCCGGGGCGATGAACGTCACCTGCTTCAGATCCACCCGCAGGGGCGGCGTGTAGTTGAAGTCCTCAAACGCGATCTCGGGCACGAGATAGGTGTTGGAGATCTTCACCACCTGCCGGACCACCCAGTCATCCATCCGCCCGGCGCCCGTCACAAACGCCACCACGAAGATCGCCAAGCCCACGCCCGCCACCACCGCGACCGCCGCCAAGAACCTCACGATCCGTCGCATCGCCCCTGCTCCTCCGGATGGGCGCCCGTTTCTCGGACCCTGCCACTCGGCCCCGAATCGATGCTACGGCTCCACGCACCCTCCGGATTTGGGCGGAACTGGAAATCGAGGTTAGTGAACACCAATAATGAGGCATGAGCCGCTCTTCCCGAACTCTGCTCGCCGTCGCGCTGACGGTTGTCCTCGCGTCCCCCGCCGCGGGCGGTGATGAGTCCTGCTGGATCACGCGCGCCGCCGACACCGTCGGAGCCGCCGCCGCTTCGACATGGCGGGATGTCGTCGACTGGGGCGATCGAACCCTCGACGCCGCCGAGCGCGCCCTCTCTGACTATCCCCTCGGGCTGCGCGCCTATGTGATGCGCGATGGCGAGCCCGCATGGACGCCGGTCGAGGAGCTGCAAGACCCGTTGCCCGAGCGCGTCGCGCTGCTCATCCATGGTCTCGACGAGCCCGGCGGCATCTGGGACGACCTCGCCCCCGCGCTGGCGGCGGAGGGCCACGGCGTGGTGCGCTTCGACTATCCGAACGACCAGTCCATCGGCGAGTCGGCCGATCTTCTTCTCGAAGCGCTCGCCGATCAACGCGCCTTGGGCGCGCGCCGCGTCGCGATCGTGGCCCACTCGATGGGCGGGCTGGTCGCGCGCGACGCTTTGACGCGTCCCGACGCTCCGGCGGGCGTCGCCGACGTCGAGCGGCTCATCACCGTCGGAACACCCAACCATGGCGCTCCTCTCGCGGGGATGCGCTGGGTGGCGGAGACGCGCGAGTTCGTCGCCACGCTCCTCTGCCCGCCCGAGCATCGGCCCCGCGCGCCCTTCTCCGTCCTCACCGATGGCGACGGCGCGGCGGGCCGCGACCTGAAGCCCGGCTCCGCTTTTCTCAGCGAGCTCAATGCCCGCCGCCTTCCCGAGCATCTCGACGTGACCATCATCGCGGGCGTGTGGGCGCCAATCGAGCGCGAAGAGCTCGAGGACACCCTCGCCCGGGCCCTGCGGTGGATTCCCTGGTCCGAGCGAGTGCTTCCTGAAAGACCCTTCGAGACGCTTGCGGCCTCCACGGAGCGCGCCGCGCTGAAGCTCGGCGACGGCGCCGTGCCGCTTGACTCAACTCCTCTCGAGACAGTGACCGACCATGTCGTCCTGGAGGCGCACCATCGCTCACTGCTGCGCGGCGCCAACGCCCCCGCGATAGGTGTCATTCTCGATCGCCTTGGAGCCGCGGAGGAGGCTGAGCCCCAAGCCTCCGGCCCCTGATCGGCGCGGTCACGCCGCGATCTTGTTGGGCGCGCTCGCGGTGGCGCCGTCCGGACCGCAGACCATGAGCCGCACGCCTGAGGAGAGCTTGGCGGCGTAGAGGGCGGTGTCGGCGTGCGCGATGAGTTGCTGGGGGGAGGTCGGCTTGCTCAGCGAGAGACAGGCGACTCCGATCGACATCCCGCAGCGCAGCTCATCGCCCAGCAGCTCGGTCTCCTGTTGTCGGAACTCGGCCATGAGCCGTTTCGCGAGCGTGACCGCCGTTTCGTGTGGTGTGTGCGGCAGGATGACGACGAACTCATCCCCGCCGTAGCGCGCGCCGAGGTCGGAGGCGCGGATCTGCGCCGAGATGATTCGCCCCGTCATCTCAAGGAGCTCATCGCCGCGCTGATGGCCGAGTCGGTCGTTGATCGCCTTGAAGCCGTCGAGATCGATCATCAGGCATGAGAGGTCCTGCTCGTAGCGCATCGCCTCGCTGAACATCGCGTGCAGTTGCGCCTCCAGGCGGCGCCGATTCGCCAGATTGGTCAGCAGGTCGGTCGACGCCATCTGCTCGAAGCGAGCGGCCGCCTGCTCGAGCTCCCGATTCTTTCGCTTCAGCTCCGCCAGCGAACTGGACAGCGCCGCCTGAAGCCGCAGGTTGTCGCGGCGGACGCGCGCGACTTCCAGGTTCTTTTCGATCACCACCGGAATCGCGGGCAGATACTCGCCGACGCGGATGATGAAATCCGCGGCGCCCTGGCGGATTCCGTCCACCACGAAGTTCGCCTCGCGCTCCCCGACCAGCACGATCACCGGCAGATCGTCGCGCCGGCGCAGGATCGAGCGCAGCGCGTCGAAGCCGTCGCCATCGGGCAGTTGGAAGCCGATCAGCGCCGCGTCGAGCGAGTGCAGATCGATGGCGTCCAGACATCCGACGCTCGAGCGGCTCGCCACGCACGCCGCCCCGTAATGCGCTTCGATCGTCTCCACGACGGACGCCGCGCTCCCCGCGTCGCCCATCACAACAAGGATTCGAGGGGGCTCCCGCCTCGTTCCCATCCGTCAACGCTCCTTCCTCGACGCCCTGCCTCTCGGACGCTCCGCGTCCGGCGCAGGGCGACTCCTCCGTCCAGCGGACGCCCGACGCGCGCCGGGACATCCGCGACATCCTCTGCGTATCGACCCCTCACACCGGCGGCTCGACCCCGAGCCTGCCCATACCCGGGAGATTGCCCGCCGCGCGCCTCTTCTGGAGATTCCCCCGGGGTCCGAGAACCACCGCTTGCGCAGCGCTCACTCGCGCCCGAGCGCGGCCCGACGCCACGACCACGCCCTTCCCAGGCCCGTGTCCAGCACCGTGATGTCCGCGTCTCGCAGCACGCGCGACGCCAGACGATCCATGAGCACGCGTTCGCGCCGGCTCCGGGCGCGCGCCGCCAGCTCCTCCCGAACCTCCTCGAAGGAGACATCGTCCGCCGGAATGATCCGCTCCACGCGCACGAGCGCGTAGCCCCCGTCGATCGCCACCGGCGGACTCACCTCTCCCTCCTGAAGCGATCGCAACGCCGAGAGAATCCCAGGCGGGTACGAGGCGTCCGCAAGACTGATCGGCTCAATCACCCCTCCGCGCGCGGCGCTCTGATCCGTCGAGACCTGCGCCGCCACGGCGCCGAACGACTCCCCATCGCGAATACGCGCGGCCGCCCGACTCGCCTCCTGAAGCGTGGTCGTGGTGATCAGCCGCGCCGCGCGGCGCTCGCCGTGCTCGATCGCATACGCCTCGCGGAGCGCCGCCTCATCGATGCGCACCTCATCCGCCACCAGGGCGCGCAGCAGCGCCGTCCGGCGGAGCAGGGACTCGAACCGGGCCGGCCCCAACCCGCGCGCGCGCCGCACCTCCAGCAGCAGCGCCCCCGCGTCCGACGCTCCCCGCCCCGAACCCGCCAGGTTCGACATCAGCGCCTCGCGCTCGCGCTGGATCGCTTCCGCCCCGATCGTCACCCCCGCGCGCGCCGCCTCCCGCTCGAGCAGAATGTCCAGCGCCAACTCTTCCAGAACCTCGCCCCCCGCCGCCTCCACCAGCGGCGTCCAGAGCGTCGACCAGTCGATCCGCTCATCCCCGACCAGCGCCGCAGGGCGACGCCGCACCCGACGGTCGCCCGCGTCCTCATCCTGCGGAGCCGCTCCGAGCGACGCTTCCGCCGCTTCGAGCCCCTTCGTCGAGACCCTCAGATCCGACCCCCCGCTCGAAGCGCAGCCCGCCGACACCACCCACAGCGCCAGCAGAACCGATCCGATCGACGCACGAGTCCCGATGATCCGTCTTGGCATGCCTGGATCTCAGGGCTCGTGAGGGCGCCTGTCAACCGCCGATGGAACCGCCGGGACGGGCGGCCGTATCGTCATCGTGGCCACATCGGCCTCGCCCGCCAACCGAGGCCCGCCGTCCATGCCGGGGATTTCTCCGGCTCTCAGCGAGGATCGCATGCCCGCGACCGAGTCGAACGCATCCAACTCTCACGACCGTCCCGCCGCCCTTGAGCGCCCCGCTGGAAGCCAGGCCTCCGCGCCGACCCCCTCCGAATCGGGCGAGACCGTCGTCTGCCCCTACTGCGGACATATCCAGCCCGAAGCGCCCCAGTGCGAGTCCTGCCACGGCCTCTTCGAGCCGCTCTCCCGCCAGGCGACGCAGAACGCCATGGGGGCCTGGTTCATCCGCGACGAGGACAACCCCTTCCTGCCCGGCTGCTCCTACCAGACGCTCGAGAAGCTGATCAAAAAGGGGCGCATCACGCCCGAGACCGTCGTCCGAGGCCCGACCACACGCCAGTTCTGGGCGTTCGCAAGGGACACGCCGGGCGTGGCCCATCTGCTCGGCGCCTGCCACAACTGCCACGCTTCCGCGGAGGCGGATGAGTACATGTGCGCGGCGTGCGGCGCCGTCTTTGTCGCGCCGGCCGACCGTCATTCCCTCGGGTTGGCGCCGATCCGCCTGCTGCCGGGGCAGGCCCCCGCGAGCGTGATCGCCAGCGCCGCCGTTGACGTCAAGACCACCGCGCCGCCTCCCGCCGCCCCATCGACCGCCCCATCGACCGCCGCGACACACTCGAGTCCTCCGAGCCCCGCCCACATCACCGCCTCCACTCCCCGAGGGTCGTCCTCCGCGGCCCGACCCACGGCTCAGTCCAAGACGATCCGACGGCTCCGCTCGCAGATCGCCAACCTGCGCGCTCTTATCGCCCTGCTCGTGGCGATCAATGTGGTCCTTCTCGTCGGTGTCGCTGCGCTTGCCCTGCACGCCGCATCCACGTCATCGCCCGCGTCGGCGGAGGCGCCGCCATCGAATGAGACGACCACCCCGCCCGCGCCGGCGGAGGCGAGCGATCAGCCTTCCGCCCCCGCGCCGCCCGCCGCCTCGACTGAGTCCCCGGCCCCGCTGTCGGGCGAGACCCTGAACGCCGACGAACTTGTGATGCGCGCGCAACTTCAGCAGCGCTTCATGGACGCCATCGAGCGGGGCGAGTCGAACACGCTGGAAGACCTGGAAGCCGCCGCCGGCGAGCTCAAGCGGATCCGCGACGAGCACCCCGAAGCACTCCACCCGGGCGGGCTCGACGACGCTCTCGACGACCTCAACCGTCGGATCGACGAGGCCCACGTGCGCAAGTTCATCGACTGAGGGTCGTCACGTCAGGCGCGGGGTCCTCAGGGCCCATCGACGCAGCGCCTCCAGCAGCGGGGCGTTGGCGGGCAGGAGGCGCCCCGTCTTCAGTTCCTCGATCCGGACCCAGCGGTGGGCCGCCACCTCGAGATTCGCCGGCGAGGGAGAGTCCGGGGCCAGCGTCGCCAGGCGAGGATGGAGGCGGACGAGGCCATGCTCATAGCGGTGGGTGATGGAAGGGATGGCGCCCGCCGCATCGAGCAAGCGAATCCGGATCCCAAGCTCCTCTCTCAATTCCCGCTCCACGCATGCCTCGACCGACTCCCCGGGCTCGATCTTGCCCCCGGGAAACTCCCACCAGTGGGGATAGACGGTCTCCGCCCGGCGCTGGGAGAGCAGCGCCTCGATCGGAGGGGGTGTTCCCCCACCCTGACAAACACCTTCAACCTTCGCGCTTCGGAAGACGATCCCCAGCCCGACCTCGATCAGGTCCAGAGAGAGGGGCTCCGAGAGGGGTGTTTTTTTAAGTGATTGTTTCACAGTGACTTACAGAATATCAACGGACTTCGCCCGCGCCGATTGACCCCGCCGACAGCGTGGATACGCTAGCCTATCACGGCGCTCGTCGGGGTGGTCGATGAGGGTGGGGCGTCCGCTGAAATCGATCCGCGGGCGAGACCGGAACAAGACGGTTTCCCAACGTGGACCTTGGTCCGCGTTTCAACCGCTGAGCGGGGATTCGGAGCCTCCGCTCGGCGGTTTTTTTGCGCGCATTCGGTTGCGCGCGCATCCGTTGTGGCTTTGTTCCTGTCTGACAGGAGTTTGCGGATGCGGCGCGCACATCGTCGAAGCCGCGCCATTCACTCCTCGAAGCGCAGCGCGGTCACCTGCCCCATCAGCAGCGACACGACGATGCGCTCACCCGGAACCGGCGCCCGCGGGCAACCGTGCGACGGCGCTCGCAGTCGAACCGCCTCCGTGGCGGTGGACGCCGGCTCGATCACCAGGTCGTAGTACAGGTCGCCATGAATCGAGATCGTCGTCGACTCCACGACTCGACCGACGATCTCCCCTGCGATGGGCGGCATGGCGTTCATGCCGCGATCATATCCTGTGGCGGCGGGCCTCGGCGCACCATAGACTCGACGCTATGGCCCTCGAGACTCGCCACTATCAGACCGGCAAGCGCGTGCGCGTCACCCAGCAGATCGCGCGCCCGCGCAAGCCCGGGACCGCCAGCGTCGAGGGCGTCATCGTGGGCTATGAGCAGAGCAAGACAGGCTCCTGGTTCGCCCATTCCAAGGACGACAAGCTCTGGCTGGAGCGTCTGCGTCTGCGCAAGGACGATGGCGAGGTCGTCGTCGTCAACCTCGATCCGTATTCCCATGTCGAGCTGCTGAGCGATGAGCGCAGCGCCGAGGAGGCCGCGGGGGCGGGCTGAATCGACGCCTCAACGAGGGTCGAGCGCTTCCGGATCGGCGATCTCCGCGATGAAGAGTTGCGAGGCGCGATCGCCCGATTTCGCCTTTGGGCCTCGCTGGGACGTCCACATCAGCAGTGCTCCGTCCGGCGAGAGGACGGGCAGGCCGTCGAAGCCCTCCGCCTCCGTGATCCGCTTCATTGGCAGCGTGTTCGGCGGCGTCTCCGCCCCCACCTCCGGCGCCGCAATCGCGAAGACCTCGTAGTTGTGATGCCCGACCTCTGACGTCGTGTAGACGAGGAACTCGCCATCCGGGCTCCAGAAGGGCGCCCAGTTCACATGCCGGTTGGCCGTGAGTTGATGCTCCCGGGCGACGCGGATCGGTCGTCCGTCCTCGTCGAACTCGAGATCCGCCACGAAGATCTGGAGCAGGTCGTTGCCGGCGCGGTCCGAGCGATAGCAGAGCCGTTTCCCATCGGGCGAGAAGAAGGGGCCGCCGTCATACCCTTCGGCCTCGACGATCGGCCACGATTCATCGGCGCTGACATCATGGATGTAGAGATCCGCGTCGCGCGTTTCCGGATCGACGTTCGCATAGACGATGAACCGCCCGTCCGGCGAAAACGCGCATTCGGCGTCGTATCCCTCATTCGAGATCAGACGGCTGCGGCCAAGGACCGAGCGCCCGACCGCGTTCCTTGCGGACCAGTCCTTGAAGATCTCGGGCACGCGGTGCACGACGATGTCCATCTGACCCGGAAACGCCCACGCGTAGCGCGACTGCCCGCGCTGGTATCCCGGGCGCGTCTGATCCACGACCGGATCCACCGTCGATCCGTAGATGACCTCGTACGGCTTCGTCGGATTGAAGAACCCGCAGGTGTTGGCGCTGCCGTCGCTCGAGAGGCGCCGCACGTCGTCCAGACCCGTCACCCGCCCGGCGCCATCGCGCATGAGGCGGGCCACATACATCGAATAGTGCTGGCCCGGCTTCTCGCCCTCCGCCGGCGCCGGAATCGCCTGGAAGATGATCCAGCGCTGATCGGGTGAGAAGTACGCCTCTCCCGCCTTGAGGAAGTCCTCGTTCGTCGTCAGTTGCACGGGCTCGCCGAGCGCCGGCTCGCGCGGCTGCGCGAGCGCGGGGGCGCCGCAGGAAAGGGACAGGGCGAGAGCGAGGGCTGTTGCGATGCGTGATGTGCTCATGGGACGGACACTCTAGGAACGCCGGCGAAGCGGAGTCGGTAGAGTGGGGACTCGACGCGAGGAGGTCTTCCATGAAGGGTGTGCGACGGAGCGTGCGGATTGACAAGGCGGCGGCGATCGGCGTCATCCTGCTGGCGCTGGCGGCGGTCCCGGGTTGCGTCGGATATGGCAACTATCCGCCCGTCAAGGGCGATCTCGCGGGCCACGACACCAACTCCGCCACCATGGTCGAGGTCATGGCCGCCTCGCTGAACTGGACCGCCCGGCGCTACGCCGTCGACGGCGCCTGGGCCGTCTCCTTCCCCGAGCCCACCACGCGCGAGCGCGCCCGCCAGATCCTCGATCGCGTCGACGATCCAGATGTTTCCCTCCTCACCGAGAAGACGCAGAACCTGCCCGTCTACGCCATCGGACGCATCATCGTGCGAGGCAGCGAGGCCGAGGTCGACCTCCACCGCTCCGTCATCGCCATGGGCCCGGGGCCGGACGGCGTCTATCCGCATCAGGCCGTCACGCTCCGCCTGCGAGGCGGACTGCGTCCCTGGCGCGTCGCGTCGAGCCAGGCGTGGACGATCGGAACCGTCGACACGCCCGAGTTGAACATCTACGGCGAAGGCGCGCCGCCCATCGAGCAGACGGCCGCGTCTCCCGAGCCTGAGCCGGCGGAGATCACCGACCCCTTCGAGAGTGAGAAGGTCGAGAGCGAGGAGGACGAGGGCGAGGAGGACTCCGACGCGGAGTCCGAGCAGGCGGAGCCCGGGCGATGAAGACCACCACCGTCGCGGGCGTCCCCATCCCGCGGATCAATCTGAAGGTCGGCCAGCGCGCCCGGCGCGCCCGACTGATGGCCAGCGAACGCGGGCGCACCATCGTGCGGCTGCACGACACGCTCCCCGGCCTGCTCGCCTTCGTCGAGACGGAGTTTCTCTACAGTGTCGCCAAGGGCGCGGAGGAGATCGTCGAGATCGGCTCCTATCGCGGCAAGTCCTGCGTGCTCATGGCTCTGGGCTCGCAGGAGGGCGGCGCTGCGGGCGCGCACATCACCTGCATCGACCCCCACATGCAGCCCCGCGAGGAGCACGGCTCGGAGACGGACTACGAGATCTTTCATCAGATCATCGAGGAGCATGCCGTCGCCGATCGCGTCACGCATCTGCGCATGCGCTCCGAGGACGCCGCGCGCACCTGGGACGGCCGCCAGGTCGACATCGTCTGGATCGACGGCGACCACTCCTACGAAGGCGCGAAGCGCGATTTCGAGGACTGGCGCGAAGTCGTCAAGGTCGGGGGCCTCCTCGCGGCCCACGACGCCTTCGGGCGCCTGCATCCGGGCGTGCTGTCAGCCTGGCAGGAGGTGATCGAGCAGTCGGGGCTCTATGAGCCAACGAAGCGCTGCCGCACCATCGCCTACGCCCGGCGCATCCGCTGAGCGCGCTCCAGGATCGCGGCGACGAAGCGCTCCATCGCCGCCGGAGACTGCGCGAGAAAGAGCGAAGGCTCGATGAGCTCCAGCTCCGAGAGCGCGATGGCGCCGTCGTCATCGCGCATGAGGTCCACGCGCGCGTAGAGCAGATCCGTGCGCAATTGCGTCGGAATCGCCTCCATCACGCGCTCCGCGAACGCGCGCTCATCGTCCGCCGGCGGCAGCGCGTGCGAGACGCGCTCGTCCTCCCCCGTGAAGCGCGGCTGCTTGCGAATCGCATGCGTGAAGGCGCCCGCGATCCAGACGAGGGCGCGCTCGCCGACCGCCTCCACCGACGCCATGTAGCGCTGGACCATCGCGTCGCGCTCCTGCGCCAATACCGCGAGGAAACGCGCCGCCTGCTCACGCTCACCCGTCCGGAACCGGCGCGTCGAGAAGGACGACGCCGAGATCGCGGGCTTGACCACCACGTCCTCCCAGCCCGCCTGCTCGAGCAGCGCCGTCGCTTCCCCCGCTCGCCCGCGCTCAAGCAGATGGGTGGGCACGATGCGCACGCCCGCGCGCTCGAGCTGCTTCAGATACGCCTTGTGCAGATTCCAGCGCACCGCCCCGACACCGTTCAGCAGCGCCGTCCGCTGCGCGGCCTGCTCGCACCACGTCAGAAAGGCCTCGGGATTTTCGTAATAGTTCCACGTCGAGCGCAGGAGGCAGAGATCGAAGCGGGCCGGGTCCGGCGCCTCCGCGTCATCCCACGCCAGCCGCTCCGCCTCCGCTCCGGCCGCGCCGAGCGCCTCGAGCAGCGGCGCTTGGTCGGGATCGGGCTCAGGGAGAATCTTGCACGTCGCGATGCTCACCCGCGCCGGCGCGGGCGTCATGTGGACTTCCCGGCGCCGCGCGCGCCCAGCCGGCTCGCGATCCGCAGCGCCAGCTCGAGCGACTGCTGGTAATTCAGACGCGGATCGCACAGCGAGCGATAATTCGTCGACAGCGTCTCCTCCGAGACGCCCGACGCCCCGCCGAGGCACTCGGTCACATCCTCGCCTGTCAGCTCGAAATGCACGCCGCCCAGGTGCGAGCCCTCGGCCTGGTGGATGTCGATGGACGTCTCGACCTCCGCGCAGATCGCCTCGAAGGAGCGGGTCTTGATCCCGGACTTCGTCTTCATTCCGTTCCCGTGCATCGGGTCGCACACCCACAGCGCGTGCAGCCCCGCCTCCCGCATCGCCCGGACCAGGCGGGGCAGGCGATCCTCCACCTTCGCCGATCCGAAGCGCGCGATCAGAAGCAGCTTCCCCCGCTCATTTTCCGGGTTGAGCCGCTCCGCCAGCGCTGCGACCTCGTCCGCCTCCGCGCCGGGCCCGATCTTGACGCCCACGGGATTGCGGATCCCGCGGAAGAACTCGACGTGCGCGCCATCCAGGTCCCGCGTGCGCTCTCCGATCCAGGGCAGATGCGTCGTCAGGTCGTAATAGCCCGTCCGGCGAGGCACCCGCCTCGTCTGGGCGGACTCATAGAGCAGATTCAGCCCCTCGTGCGACGTGAAGAACTCGACGCGCGTCAGCTCCTCGACGCTCGTCTCCCCGAGCGCCTCCATGAACTCCAGCGCCTCGGCGAGCTGCGAGGTCATCCGCTCGTATTCCGCTCGGGTCTCGGGCGGGAGATCGGCGGAGGTGAAGAAGGAGAGATCCCAGTACTCGGGATGGTGAACATCGGCGAAGCCGCCCTCCAGCAGCGCGCGCACGAAGTTGAGCGTCATGGCGGCGTGCTGGTAGCCGCGGACCATCAGGTGGGGGTTGGCCTGGCGCGCCTCGGGCGTGAACTCGGGCTCGTTGATCAGGTCCCCGAAGTAGGAGGGCAGCGTGACCTCGGCGCCGGAGGCGTCGGTTTGGGTCTCCGTCTGCGAGGAGCGCGGCTTGGCGTACTGGCCCGCCAGGCGCCCGACGCGGATGACCGGCTTCTTCAGCGAGTGCACGAGCACCAGCGACATCTGGAGCAGAATCTTCAGCTTGTTCGTGATGATCTCCGGGCGGCAATCCGCGAGCGTCTCGGCGCAGTCGCCTCCCTGGAGGAGGAACCGCTTGCCCTCCTCCGCGTCCGCCAGGTGGTCGCGCAGCCGCTCGATCTCGAAGGAGGTCACCAGCGGCGGCAGCGAGCGTAGCTTGGCCGCCGCGCGCTCCACGCCCGCGCGATCCTCGTAGACCACCTGGTGCGGCCCCAGGCGCGACTTCCAGGAGTCCGGCGACCAGTCGCGGCGCTCCGTCGGGTTGATCTGGGCACGATCATTCATCAGCGATCCATCGGGCAGCGATCCATCAAGTGGCGATCCGTCGAGTAGCGATTCATCGAGTGTGCGCTCTCGCGGGCTCAAGGGGAAGCGCTGAGTATAGACCGCCGACGCCGAGGTCCGAGAACTGCCTTTTTGACCGACTTCAGCACTTTTTCGCGATTCACGCCGGACCCGTTCTTGAGACGGTCCGCGCCTCGTGCCGATGGGCTGAACCACTTGTTGGAACGTCCGCCCGCGTGTGGGGGGACGATCACTGGGTCCGCATTCGACGGACCCGGGCGAACGGAGACCGGCGTGCGGCCTCTCACCGAGGGGCAAGGCGCTGGCGTGAACGGAGTCTGAAACAATGCCCACGACGAGAACGAGCACGCGCCGACGCGCCGCCACCGGCGCCGCGCGCAAGACGACCGGTCGCAAGACCACGGCCCGCAAGAGCGCGCCCAAACGGCGCACGACCGCCCGCAAGGCGACAACCGCTCGAAAGAGCAGCCCCAAGCGGCGCACGAACGCCCGCAAGACGACGGCTCGCAAGCCCGCGACGCGCCGCACCACGGCTCGTAAGACCACCGCTCGAAAGAGCGCCCCCAAGCGGCGCACAAACGCCCGCAAGACCACCGCTCGCAAGCCCGCGACGCGCCGCACCACGGCTCGTAAGACCACCGCGCGCAAGAGCAGCCCAAAGCGGCGCACAACCACCCGCAAGACCACGGCTCGCAAGCCCGCGACGCGCCGCACCACGGCTCGCAAGACCACCGCTCGAAAGAGCAGCCCAAAGCGGCGCACAAACGCCCGCAAGACCACCGCTCGCAAGCCCGCGACGCGCCGCA
>CAYVIJ010000023.1:38803-42607 GCA_964451515.1 uncultured Phycisphaeraceae bacterium
CAAACGCCCGCAAGACCACCGCTCGCAAGCCCGCGACGCGCCGCACCACGGCTCGTAAGACCACCGCTCGCAAGAGCAGCCCCAAGCGGCGCACGAACGCTCGCAAGACCACCGGACGCAAGCCCGCAGCGCGGCGCACGAGCGCCCGGAGCCCACAGCTCAGGCTGGTCGGCGGCCGGAGCTCGAGCCGGCGTCCCGCCCGGCGCGCCGCCTGAGTCAATACGAAGCAGCATGAGGCGCGACGACGCGCGAGGGAGCCGCGGCCTTCCGGGTCGCGGCTTTTCTCTGCGCGTGCCGAGCGGCGCTCTCAAAACGGCCACGGAATCCGCCGCCATCGCCCCTTCGACGCCGCGGGGCAATCCCCCGATGCGAAGCGCAGCTCTCCCGTGCGCGGATTGCACGCCGCGGAGTAGATCGTCGCCAGGTTCACCGGCGTGCGCATTTCCACCAGCGGATCCGCCAACGCCTCCACGAGATCTCGCGGCGGGTCCAGACGCTGCATCGTCGCCAGGCGCGCGCGCAGCGCCGTCAGCCGCGCCGTCGATGAGCCCGCGCGCGACCGGCTGCGCCGCTGCGGATCATCCGGATGCTTCGCCTGACAGTGATTCGTCCCCGTGATCGTCGGGCCGGAATCCGGATCGATGCGCTCCCAGGAGGCGCACGTCGCCTCATACACGGCGTACTCGCCCGTCTTGCCGTCCGCGGCGAAGAGGATCATGCCCCGATCGCGATCCACGGCGCTCAGGAAGCGCTCCAGATCGTCCAGCGTAGCGCACGTCTCGAGCGCCTCGCGCGTCCAGAAGAGCCAGGACAGGCTGGCATGATTCGGGCGGGGCTTGTCGCGCGTGAAGAGCGTGTGGACATGGATCCACAGCCGCTCCGCGTTGGCGCCGGTGTCGACGTCGATGTCCCCCGCGATCCCGACGGCGAGAATCGGAATCAGCCCGGGCGTCTCATGCGCGACCACCGACGTCCCGCGCATGAGGCACGCCCGCCACCAGTCGCAGTTGCGCGCCGCCCAGGGCCCCTCGGGTGTGTCGGTCAGAATCCCCGAGCACAGCGGCGACGCCGATGCGATGTCCGCGTACAGGAAGCGCGCGATCTCATCGACCGTCCGCTGCGCCCCCTCCGCCATGCCCGCGATCTCGCGCTGCACGTGCAGCGGCAGTGATCGCAGCCACGCATCCGCCTTCGGCGCCAGCGCCTCGCGCGGAACGGACGTGAGCCGCGCCATCTCATCGAGGTAAGGATCCAGCGCGCGGTCGAGCATCGGGCGGATCGCGCGCCCGTGAAAGAAGCCCATCGCCTCCGGCTCGCCGCGGAGATGAACAAGCGGAACGCCCGCGATGTCGATGACCTCCGAGTTGGACGGAGCAAGGGGCATCTCAGGTCGTTTCGTCCGCGTCGGCGAGCGCGATGCGGCGCCGATCCGCACGGGAGCGCCGCGCCCGCCGAACCGAATCGGCGGTGTACAGCGCCAGCGCCGCCCAGATGAGACCGAAGGCGACGGCGTGCGCCGGCGTGAACGCCTCGCCATACAGCAGCACAGCCAGCAGGAACTGCCCCGTCGGCGCGAGGTACTGAAGCATCCCGATCGTCACCAGCCGCAGCCGCCGCGCGCCCTCCGTGAACCACAGCAAGGGCAGAATCGTCACGGGCCCCGCCAGGACGAGCAGCCCCGTCATCGTCAGGCTCCCCGACGCGAACGCCGCCTCGCCCGTCGCGATCAGGAACCCCATATACCCCAGCGCGACCGGCAGCAGCAGCGCCGTCTCCACCGTCAGCCCCGTCAGCGCGTCCGCGGCCGTGCGCTTGCGCAGCAGCGCATAGAAGCCGAACGTAAACGCGAGTATCAGCGCCAGCCACGGCGCCCCCGCCTCGGCGCTCAGCGCCAGCCACATCACGCCGACCGCCGCCAGCCCCATGCATGCGATCTGAACGCGGTTCAGCCCCTCCTTGAGGACGATCACGCCGAGCGCGACGTTCACGAGCGGGTTGATGTAGTACCCCAGCGACGCCTCCAGAATGTTCCCCGTCACCACCGCGTAGATGTATGTGAACCAGTTCACGCCGATCAGCGCCGTCGTGACCAGCAGCGTCGCCATCGTTCTCCGGCTCGAAAGCAGCGCGCGCACCCGAGGCCACGCGCGCCGCAGCGTCATCACCAGCGCCAGCAGCAGCACGCCCCACACCACGCGATGCGCCAGAATCTCGAAGGGACTCGCGCTCTCGACCGCCTTGAAGTAGAGCGGCACGACGCCCCAAGAGCCGTACGCGGCCAGCGCGAAGGCGAGGCCGATCGTCGTCTCCGCTCTCCGCGCTGGCGGGGCGGGTGAGGGCGTCCTTGATTCGGCGCGCGCCGGCGTTTCGACGGAGGGAGCTTCGGCGGTGTTCGCGGCGGAGTCGGGCACGGGCTCAGACAGTAGGCCGCGAGACTCCGGGAACACCCCTGCCGACCCCGGCGCTCCGGAAGGGGGTCGGAGCTCGCACGGGCCCGGACTCTCACCAGTTTCTCAGGCGAACTCAGGCAACTCGATTGTTTTGCGCGCGCAGCGCGTGACTGGATCCCCGCCGCCGGCGCCGCGGCGATGCTGCTCGTCGGCGGCCTCACACTCGGCGGCGACGTCAACCGCCTCCCCCACGAAACGACAACGCGCCGCGATCGCCTCACGCTCGCATTCATGGCCCAGGGCGGCGCGCTCATCATCGCCGCGCTCTCACTCGCATTCACCGAATGGCTCGAATCCCTCTCCATGATTGCGCTCGCCGCCGGCGCAGCAGCCGCAGGCGCCCGCCTGCGCGCCCGCGCCCTCACCTGGTACGGACTCATCGCCCTCGCCATCGGCTCGCTGCGCATCCTCGTGATCGATTCGAATCTCGCCGGCGTCATCGGGGTCGGCACGCTTGTCGCCGGCCTCTGGCTCTCGCGCTGGACGCTCCTCATGCTCGGCGCCGCGCTCCTCTGGCTCATCACAGGCGTCGTCGCGATCCGAACCGACTTCGCGCGCTGGCGCCGACTCGCTGCCACTGTTCTGGCCGTCGCGTGGGGCCTCACGCTCATGTCCATCCTGGGCGAGCAAGCCGAGCCGCGCGCGCTCTCCATCGCCTGGCTCGCCGCCTCCACCGCCCTCGCATTCGCCGCGCCGTTGACGCAGCGCGTCCCCCTTCGCTGGTTTGCGCTGGGCGGCCTCGCCGCGTCAACACTCGCATGGCTCGCCGCCTACATGCCGTGGACTTGGAGCGACCAAGCCGCCGCCATCGGCGCGCATCCCGGACTCTGGATCGCGCTCGCCATCGGCGTCGTCGGCGCCGGACTCGCGCTGAGCGTTCTCCGGCGCGCCCAGGGAGTCCATGGACGTGTCGGCGGAGTGATCGCTGTGAGCGCCGCCGTCCTTCTCATCTTCACCGCCACCAGCCTCGAAGCCGCCCGCGGCGCCGAGCTGCTCACCGACGACGAGACCGCCCAGCGCGCCATGGTCTCCATCTGGTGGGGACTCTTCGCGCTCCCATTGATGATCATCGGCTTCGCTCGCCGCGTCGCGCCGCTGCGCCATGTCGCGCTCGCCCTCCTGCTCATCGCCACGGCTAAGGCCGTCCTCTTCGACCTCGCGGAGGTCTCGCCCGAATGGCGCGTCGCCTCCTTCATCGCCCTCGGCCTGCTGCTCCTCGCCGTCGCCGTCGTGTACGCAAAACGCTTCGTCGAGCCCGAGTCTGAGCCGGAAACCGCGAGCTAGGTGTCCCGCCCGAGATACACCACGCCCATGCCGCCTCGGCCGAATTCGCGGGTGATCTGGTATGGGCCCG
>CAYVIJ010000024.1:0-41561 GCA_964451515.1 uncultured Phycisphaeraceae bacterium
TCATCGACAAGAAATCGCGCGAGCAGTTCGAGATCCGGACGCACAAGCGCATCATTGACATCACGGAGCCGAACGCGCGAACGGTCGAGGCGCTGAACCGACTCGTCGTTCCCGCGGGCGTCTTCATCAAGATCAAGGCGTAGCGAGCTTTTCCGGCCGGGCCTTCACCGCGAGGGCCCGGCCGGTTGCGTTTCAAAGAGCATGTCGCGGTCGCTCCTCTGACGCGAGGTCATGAGCGAGACTCCCGGCGCCGGACGAACCGGCAAAGGGCGAGAGAAGAAGGCCATGGGACTGACGCTGCTGGGAACCAAGTTGGGCATGACCCGTCGCTACACGGAGGACGGCCGGAACATCCCGGTGACGGTCATCCAGGTGGAGCCGAACGTGGTCACGCAGATCCGCACGCCGGAGAAGGACGGCTACGCGGCGGTGCAGGTCGGCTATGGCGACGCCAAGCCGCGCCGCGCGACCATGCCGCAGATCGGACACGACGCCAAGGCGGGGGCGCCGCCGAAGAGCCGGCATCGGGAGTTCCATGTCAGCGAGGAGGAGCTCGGCGAGTACGAGCCCGGGCAGGAGTTGACCGTCGATCGCTTCGCCAGCCACGCGTATGTAGACGTCAGCGGCGTCAGCAAGGGCAAGGGCTTCCAGGGCGTGATGAAGCGCCACAATTTCGCGGGCCTCGAGGCGAGCCACGGCGTCGAGCGCAAGCATCGCTCCGCGGGCTCCATCGGCGGCCACTCCTCCAACGCGGGCAAGACCGGCAAGCTCAAGAAGGGCAAGCGCATGGCGGGGCACATGGGCGCCCAGCGGGTGACCGCTCGCTCCCTCGATGTGGTTCACATCGACGCCGAGCGAGGCCTCTTGCTGGTGAAGGGGCCCGTGCCCGGGCACAATAAGAGTGTGGTGGAGATCCGCACGCCGACGCGTCTGTACGCGGGCAAGGCGGGTCGCCAGAAGGAGGCGATGGCCGGTTGATCAGCGGCGAAGGAGATGCGGCGGCCCAGTGAGCCGGCGGCGGGCTTCTTCCAGGAAGCCGGCCTGCCCGAAGGGTCCGGAGACGGAGACCGTCGGGCGGCGACAACGGGTTTGACGACGAGACGACTGGCGGCCCACAACACGCCGCCCGGATGAGACGACGCGCCCAAGCGGCGCCCCACGAGGTCAAGCGAGCGAGACAGTCATGGACGTGCCGATCTACAACAAGCAGGGCGAAGAGGTCGACAAAATCTCGATCGACGAGGCGTCGCTCGGCGGACGCGTCAAGCCCGACCTCATCAAGCAGGCCTACGTTCGATACCACGCGAATCTCCGCCAGGGCTCCGCCCGGACTCGCGGCCGCAGCGAGGTCGAGGGCTCGACGCGCAAGCTCTACCGCCAGAAGGGCACGGGGCGGGCGCGCATGGGCGCGGTCCGGACGCCCATCCGGCGCGGCGGCGGGCGCGCCTTCGCCAAGACGCGCACCCGCGAGGCGTTCCGCAAGGACATGCCGATGAAGATGCGTCGCCAGGCGAACCGCAACGCCCTGCTCGCCAAGCTCGTCGACAACGAGGTCAGGATTCTCGACGACCTCGAGTTCGACGCCCCGCGCACCCGCGACTTCCGGAAGATCCTCGAGGCCTTGGGCGTCAACCGGCGGGCGCTGCTCGCCGTCGCCCCCGACAACCGCAACGCCCGCCTGGCGGCGCGCAATTGCGAGTACGTTGACACCTGCCCCGCCCACGAACTCAACGCGTTCAACATGCTTAACCACCGCTACCTCATCATCGCGCGGGCGGATCTCGAGGCGTGGCTGAACGGCCCCAGCGCGAAAACGGACAAGAGCGCCAAGCCCATCGGCGGACGGCGCAGCGCGGCGGCGCAGAAGGAGGCGGCCTGATGCGAAGCAATCCCATCCACATCGTGCGTCGTCCTCTGCTCACGGAGAAGACGACCTTCGCCGCCTCGGAGCAGAACCGCCACGCCTTTATCGTCGACCAGTCGGCCACCAAGACCGAGATCAAGAAGGCGATCGAGGAGCTGTACAACGTGAAGGTCAAGCGTGTCGCGACCGTGAATCGCAAGGAGCGGCGCCGGCGGTACCGCTACGGCTACGTCCCGGGCAAGACCACCAAGAAAGCGATCGTTCGGCTGCGCGAGGGAGACACCATCGAGCTGTTCTGAGCCATTCCTGAAGGACCAGGCCGCGGGCCGGGCGCCCGCGGCGTGAAGGCGACCACTCATGCCGATTCGCAAATACAAACCGACCTCCGACGGGCGACGCAACGCCTCGGTCAATCTCCATGCGGAGGTGACCAAGCAGCGCCCCGAGAAGTCGCTGACGGAGCCGCTGCCCAAGAAGGGCGGACGCAACCACACCGGCAAGATCACCACCCGCGGACGCGGCGGCGGTCACAAGCGCCTCTATCGCCGGATCGACTTCCGCCGCGCCGACCGACTCGACATCAAGGGGACCGTCGCCGCGATCGAGTACGACCCCAACCGGACCTGCCACATCGCCCTCATCGAGTACGCCGACGGCGTTAAACGCTACATCCTGGCGCCCGCGGGCCTCAAGGTCGGCGACACCGTGCTCTCCGCCGACGGGCCCGTCGAGATCAAGGCCGGCGCCTCGATGCCCATCCAGTACATCCCCACGGGGCTCAACCTGCACTGCATCGAATTGGTCCCCGGCAAAGGCGGTCAGATGTGCCGCTCCGCCGGCGCCTACGCCCGCCTGACCAACAAGGAGGGGGACAAAGCGACGCTGGTGCTGCCCTCGGGCGAGATCCGTCAGGTCTCCATCAAGTGTCGGGCGACGGTCGGGCAGGTCGGCAACACCGATCATTCTCAGGTGCGTCTCGGGAAGGCGGGCAAGAACCGCCATCTGGGGCGCCGCCCCATCACCCGCGGCGTCGCGCGCGACCACGCCTCGCACCCGCTGGGCGGCGGCGAGGGCCGCTCCAAGGGCGGACGCGCGCCGGTCGGCCCCACGGGCACGTCCTCCAAGGGCGGCAACACGCGGGATCACAACAAGCCTTCGGAGAAGCTGATCATCCGCCGTCGCAAGACCAAGCGCTACGGGCAGAAGAGGTAAGCCATGGGACGCTCACTGAAGAAGGGACCCTTCGTCGAGGAGAGCCTCTACCGCAAGGTGGAGCGCCTGAACCAGCAGAACAGGCGCGAGCCGCTCAGAACCTGGTCGCGCCGCTGCACCATCGTGCCCGAGTTCGTCGGGCATACGTTCAAGGTCTACAACGGGCGCATCTTCATGGACGTTTTCGTGACGGAGGACATGGTGGGCCACAAGCTGGGCGAGTTCAGCCCCACGCGGACGTTCCGCGGGCACACCAACAAGAAGGAAGGCATCAGGGGTCGGTGATTCGCCTGAGACGGGAGCTCTGGACGTGCAGATCAACCCAGACAAACTGAAGGCGCTCGCCGGGGAGGCGGGTCTCGACGCCGAGGCGCTCGCCGCGGCGGTCAGCCGCCCGGGCCTCGACGGCGAGGACGCCAGGTCCGCCGTCTCGAACTGGATGTCGGGACGCAACCATCCCCGCGCCAAGCCCGAGGACATCCGCAAGCTCGCCGAGGCGCTCGGGCGCGAGCCGCGCGAGATCACGCGCTTCGTGACCATCGCCCGCTACCAGCGATCCAGCCCGCGCAAGGCCCGCCTGCTGGCGGACATGATTCGCGGGCGCCGCGTGGACGAGGCGCTCGACGCCCTCACCTTCTCCAAGCGCCGCGCCGCGATGATCGTCTCCAAGGCGCTCCAGACGGCCATCGCCGATGCGGAGCAGCACGACGCGGACATCGAGGCGCTCGTCGTGACCGAGTCCTGCGTCAACGAGGGGCCGATCATCAAGCGCTTCCGCCCCAAGGATCGAGGGCGCGCGCATCCGATTCAGAAAAAGACGAGTCACATCGTCATTGGCGTCGAGGAGGCCGCCTGATGGGCCAGAAAGTTCATCCATACGGATTTCGCGTGGGCATCACCGAGGGCTTCAAGAGCCGCTGGTACGCGCCCAAGGCGCTCTACGGAGAGCTCCTCGTCGAGGACTACCGCATCCGCGAGTTCGTCGACAAGCGCCTCAACCGCACGCCCCCCTTCGCCGCCGTCAGCGACATCCAGATCGAGCGGACGCGCGAGGAGCTCAAGGTGATCATCCGCACCGCCCGCCCCGGGCTGGTCATCGGCCCCAAGGGCGCCGAGGTCGACCGCCTGACGGAGGAGCTTCAATACATCACCGGGCGCAAGGTCTCGATCGCGATCCAGGAGATCAAGGATCCCGACAAGAACGCCCAGCTCGTCGCCGAGGGCATCGCCGAGCAGCTCAAGAAGCGCGGCAGCTTCCGGCGCATCGCCAAGCAGCGTGCGGAGGGCGCCATGCAGTCCGGCGCCAAGGGGATCCGCATCCTCCTCGCCGGGCGCCTGGGCGGCGCGGAGATGAGCCGCCGACTCGACACGCGGCTGGGATCCCTGCCGCTCTCGACGCTGCAGGCGGAGATCGACTATGGGTTCGCCGTCTCGCGGACCGCCGCCGGCACGATCGGCGTCAAGGTGTGGGTGTGCAAGGGGATGTACACCGAGCAGTCCGCGGACGACGAGGGCCAGAGCCGCGCCGCCGGGGCGCGCCCCACACGGCGCGGACGCCGGTGATTCGGGATGAACGACTAAGCGACTCACGACGGAGCCAAAGACATGCCTCGCATGCCCAAGAGAGTGAAGTTCCGGAAGGAGTTCCGGCGTGTCCGCGACCGGAAGGCGACGACGGGCAACTACGTCGCCTTCGGCGACTTCGGCCTCCAGTCGCTGGAGCGGGTGTGGCTGACGGCGCGCCAGATCGAGGCCGGCCGCATCGCCATGCAGCACTTTCTCAAGCGCGAAGGCAAGATCTACATCCGCGTCTTCCCCGACAAGCCCGTCTCGAAAAAGCCGCTGGAGACCCGCATGGGCAAGGGCAAGGCCGACGTG
Source organism: uncultured Phycisphaeraceae bacterium (assembly GCA_964451515.1). Classification (GTDB taxonomy): domain Bacteria; phylum Planctomycetota; class Phycisphaerae; order Phycisphaerales; family UBA1924; genus CAYVIJ01. The sequence goes on from CAYVIJ010000024.1 coordinate 4,955, forward strand.
GACTACTGGGCCGCGCGGGTCAAGCCCGGGACGATGCTCTTCGAGATCAGCGGCGTGCCGGAGGATGTCGCCAAGCGGGCGCTGGTGCGGGCGGCGATGAAGATGCCGGTGCGGTGCCGGTTTGTGGGGCGGCGGATCACAGTCTGATCAGATCACGGTTGGAGTCGAGGATTCGGGAGCGCATGCAGTGAACGCAGCAGAGGTTCGAAAGCTGAACGATGAGGAGATCACGGTCGAGCTGCGTCGGCTCTCGCGCCGTCTCTTCGACCTGCGCACGCAGGCGGTGACGGAGAAGATCGAGGACACCAGCCAGTTCGGAGATCTTCGCAAGGACATCGCCCGCCTGAAAACAGAGCGTCGCGCTCGGCGGGTTTCCAAGGAGAACGGCTAAGCCATGACCCAGGCGGCAGTCAACAATCAGGGCGCAGGCGGCGAGGTCGCCCAGCGCTCGCGCATCGGCGTCGTCGCGTCCGACAAGTGCGACAAGACGCGCAAAGTCGTCGTCAGCTACGTCGCCAAGCACCCCAAGTACGGCAAGTACCTCCGCAAGCGGACGGTTCTGCACGTGCACGATGAGAACAACGAATCGCGCGAGGGCGATCGCGTGGAGGTGGCGCCGAGCCGTCGGCTCAGCAAGACGAAGAGCTGGCGCCTCGTCCGCGTCGTGCAGCGCCCCGAGTAACAGAGGCCCGAGGGCCACGGGAAGTGTGACGCCATGATTCAGCAGGAATCCAGATGCGAGGTTGCGGACAACTCGGGCGCCAGAGTCGCCTACGTCGTCCGCGTGCTGGGCGGATCCACGGCGCGCGGCCGGTACACCCGCCGGACCGCCGGCGTGGGCGATCGGGTCGTGTGCACGGTCAAGAAGGCCCTGCCCGGCGCGGACATCAAGACGGGCGACAAGGTCCGGGCCGTCGTCGTGCGGACCAAGCATCCGACGCGCCGTTTGGACGGCTCGCTCGTCCGCTTCGACTCCAACGCCGTCGTGCTCATCAACGAGGACGGCAATCCCAGGGGCACACGCATCTTCGGCGCCGTGGCTCGCGAGCTGCGCGAGCGCAACTACATGAAAATCGTCTCCCTCGCTTCGGAGGTGCTGTGATCATGGCGAGCCACGTGCGAAAAGGCGATACGGTCATCGTCACCAAGGGCGAGCACAAGGGCCGCTCCGGCGTCGTGACGGAGGTCCACCCGGATGAGCAGCGCGTCATCATCGAGGGCGTCAATCTCCGGACGCGCCACATGCGCCCCACCCAGCTCAATCCACAGGGGGGCGTCGTCACCCGAGAGGCGCCCATTCACATGAGCAACGTCAGCCCCGTCGTTGATGGAAAGCCGACGCGCGTCCGCTTCGACACCAAGCCCGACGGCGGCAAGGTGCGCGTCGCCGTCCGGGGCGGGCGCGAGCTCGGCGTCGTCCGCGGATCCCGCAGGTGAACTGAAACAGGCAGATCGGAAAGCAGATCGGAACGCTTATCATGGCGAACGAAGAGACGAAACAAACCGAGGGCGGCGGCCCGGCGACGATGAAGGAGCCCGGGTCCCAGCCGCGCCTTCAGAGGCGGTTCCGCGAGGAGATCGGCCCCAAGGTCGCCGAGCGCTTCGGGCGCGCGAACCCGATGAGTCGCCCCACCCTCGAAAGGATCGTGGTCAACGTGAACATGGGCCGCCACATCGAGGGCGCCAAGATCCCGCAGAACGTCCGCGACACCGTCGTCGACACACTCACGCAGATCACCGGGCAGCGGCCCGTCGTCCTGAAGGCCAAGAAGTCGGTGTCGAACTTCAAGGTCCGCGAGGGCATGGAGACCTCGGCCATCGTCACCCTGCGTCGCGAACGCATGTGGCACTTTCTCGACCGCCTCATCAATCTCGCCACCCCGCGCATCAAGGACTTCCGAGGACTGTCGACCAAAAGCTTCGACTCCGCCGGCAACTATTCCATCGGCCTCCAGGAGCAGGCCGTCTTCCCCGAGATCGACATGGGCCGAGTCTCCTTCTCTCACGGCATGAACATCAATCTCGTCTTCAACAACTCGAACCCCGAGATCAGCCGATTCGTGCTGGAGGAGCTCGGCGTTCCATTCCGCAAGGAGGGCTCGTAACCGATGGCGACGAAAGCCCAGATCGCAAAGACGAAGAAAAAGCCCAAGTTCTCCACCCGCATCGTCCGGCGCTGCGAGATCAGCGGACGCGCCCGCGGCGTCTACCGCAAGTTCCGCGTCAGCCGCATCGTGCTCCGCGAGCTCGCCCTTCAGGGCAAGGTCCCGGGCATGCGCAAGTCATCCTGGTGAGTCCGAGCATTTCAAGAGGCCTGAGAGAAGAAGCGACCAAGCGAGGCTGAGACCGCACAATGGCCATCACCGATCCCATCGCCGACATGCTGACCCGCATCCGCAACGCCACGCGGAATCGCGCCAAGACCACCCTCTGCCGCAACAGCAAGGTCTGCCGCGGCATCGCGGAGGTGCTGCGCGAGGAAGGCTACATCGACAAGTTCGACGTCATCGAGGATGGGAAGCAGGGGCTGATCCGCGTGCATCTGCGCTACGGCCCCAGCGGCGAGCCGATCTTCACCAACCTCCGGCGCGAGTCGCGACCGGGACGGCGGATCTATCGCAAGGTCGAGGAGCTCCCCCGACCCAAGCAGGGCCTCGGCGTTTGCATCGTCTCCACCTCCGCCGGCGTTAAGTCGGACCGCATGTGCCGGCACGAGCGCGTCGGCGGCGAGCTCCTCTGCACCGTTCAGTGATTCGCGATCAGGAAGGAACCACCGATGTCCCGCATCGGAAAGCAGCCAATTGAGATCCCCAGCGGCGTCACCGTCTCCATCGGAGAAGGGGAGATCGTCGTCGAGTCCAAGGACGCTCGCCTCACGCAGACTCTTCGTCCGGAAGTCAACGTGACGTGGGAGGAGTCGGAGCGCCGCGTCGTGGTCTCGATCGACGAGAAGGATGCGAAGAACCGGCAGATCCGCGCCTATTGGGGCCTCACGCGGGCGCTGATCCGAAACATGGTCGAGGGCGTCACCAAGGGCTACGAGAAGCGGCTCGAGATCGTCGGCGTCGGTTGGTCCGCCGAGGTGCGCGACCAGGGCCTCGAGCTCAAGGTCGGCTTCGCCAACACGGTGCGGGTCCCCATCCCCGAGGGCGTCGACGTCAACGTCGAGAAGGCGCTGATCACCGTCAAAAGCGCCGACAGGCAAGCGGTCGGGCAGTTCGCGGCGGACGTCCGCTCGCGCAAGCCCCCCGAGCCCTACAACGGCAAGGGGATCAAGTATGCGGACGAGGTCGTCCGCCGGAAGCAGGGCAAGGTCTTCGGCAGTTGATCGAGACGAAAGAGGTCGAGCGTCATGGACATCGAAAGAGCCAAACGAAAGCGTCGGAACCGTCGGCGCAGGGGCATCCGCAAGCGGATCATCGGCGTGCCCGACCAGCCCCGACTGGCGGTCTATCGTTCGCTCAAGCACATCTACGCCCAGGTCATCGACGACCTCGACGGGCGGACCGTCGTCAGCGCCTCAACCTTGGACAAGTCCCTCGGGCTCGACAAGACGGGCGACACCGCCGCCGCCGCCATCGTCGGCAAGGCCGTCGCCGAGCGGGCCAGGGACAAGGGCGTGGAGCGCGTCGCCTTCGATCGCGGCGGCTTCCGCTACCACGGGCGGATCAAGGCCCTCGCGGACGCCGCTCGCGAGGGAGGACTGAAATTTTGACGCCCACCCGCGGCCCCACGCCGCCCAGGAGCGCCCCAGAGACGGATCTGACTCATGCCTGAGATTCTCGACGAACAAACATCGCTGGAAAGCACCACCATCGGCGTCTTCCGCACCGCCGCCACCATCAAGGGCGGCCGCCGATTCTCCTTCTCCTCCCTCGTCGTCGTCGGCGACCGGCGCGGGCAGGTCAGCTATGGCTACGGCAAGGCCAACGAGGTCCCCTCCGCCATCGAAAAGGCCCAGAAGGAGGCGAAGAAGACGCTGAAGCGCATCCCCCTCCACGCCGGCACCCTTCCCCATGAGGTGACCGGTCGCTACGGCGCCTCCAAGGTCCGCCTCATCCCCGCCTCGCCGGGCACCGGCGTCGTCGCCGGCGCCCCCGTCCGCGCGGTGCTGGAGATGCTCGGCGTCACCGACTGCCTCACCAAGTGCTACGGCTCCACCAACAAGCAGAACGTCGTCAAGGCCGCCTTCGATGGCCTCTCACGCCTTCAGCCCCGAGAGACCATAGAGCAGCTCCGCGGCGTCGAGATCGGCGCCACCGAGGTGGACGTGATGATCGAGCGCGGGCAGGCCTTCCTCCCCTCCGGCACGGCCCCCGAAAAAAGCGCCAAGGAGCGCGCGGAGGAAGCCGCGGAGCGCTCCGTCGCCCAGACGGATGAGGTGAAGCAGCAGGAGGAGGCGGCGCCGGCGGCCAAGCCGCAGCCCGAGGGCGGCGGCGACCAGGAGCAGAAGAGCGACCAGGCGCAGAAGAAGGACGAGCCCAACGGCTGATCACGCCGCATTGACAGAGACCATTCACTCCCGTTCGGGGAGACGCACGCCATGATGATTCACGAGATCACCAAGGACGCCGGCCGCTACAAGCAGCGCAAGCGCATCGGTCGCGGACGCAGCTCCGGGCACGGCAAGACCTCCGGTCGAGGCCATAAGGGCGCCGGATCCCGCGCCGGCTTCAGCCGCAAGACCGCCTTCGAAGGCGGCCAGATGCCCTTCTTCCGGCGCATGCCCAAGCGCGGCTTCTCCAACGCCGATTTCCGCGAGGACTTCCGCATCGTCAACCTCAAGGACATCGTCGCCCATCCCGAGTTCGCCTCGGGCGGCGAGGTCACCCCGGAGCGGCTTGCTGCGGCGGGGCTCATCGGCGGCTCCAAGAAGCCCGTCAAGATCCTGGGCGATCTGGGCGAAGCCGGATCCCTCGATGTCAAGCTGAATGTGCACGCCGATCGCGTCTCCCTGAGGGCCCGCAAGACCATCGAGCAGGCCGGCGGCGCCGTCGAAGAGGCCGGCACACGGCGCGACCGGGTCCGTGGGATTGACCGCAACAGCGGCGATCTCACTCCCGCAAACCTCACCAAAAAGCTGAGACGCGGCGGCGCCCCAGCTCAGAACGCTGAAAAGAAGTCCGGCAAGAAGAAGAAAAAGAAGAAGAAGTGAACAACGCCGCTTCCGACTCCACCCCCTGAGGCGGGAGCGTTCCGGAGAGCCCCCCGAACAAGCCACGCCACACAAGGACGCAGCCGACCCCGATGCTTCAGGCCATCCTCAACATCTTCAAGATCCCCGAGCTGCGGAACAAGGTCCTGTTCACCCTCGGCATGCTCGCGGTCTACCGCATCGGCTTCTGGATCCCCGTGCCGGGCGTCAACCAGGAGGCGCTCCAGCAGTTCATGCAGGCCCAGCTCGAGCAGGGCACCGCCGCGGGACGCGCCGCCTCCTTCGTCGCCATCTTCTCAGGCGGCTCCTTCGGGCAATCCACCATCTTCGGCCTGGGCATCATGCCCTACATCTCCGCGGCCATCATCTTCCAGATCTTCACCAGCGTCTTCGACAGCCTGAAGCAGCTACAACGCGAGGGCCCGACGGGCCGCCAGAAGATTCAGGAGTGGACGCGCTACACCACGATCGGCCTGTGCGTCATCCAGGCCTTCGCATGGCTCAGCGTCATCCGCGCCCAGGGACTGATCTATCCCGAATGGGCCAACAACCCAATCTGGTGGATCATGGCCGTCACCGCCATGACCGCCGGCACCACCTTCCTGATGTGGCTGGGCGAGCAGATCGACAAGTACGGCATCGGCAACGGCGTCTCTCTGCTCATCACCGCCGGCATCCTCGCCTCCATGCCCGGGGCGGTCCTCTGGGTCATTCAGAACTCCCCGGTCGGGCAGATCGGCTGGATCGGCGCGATCTTCAATGTGCCGCAGGGCCAGGAGGACACCCAGGTCTCCTGGATGGGCGTCATCTTCCTCGTCGCCTCCTTCGTCTTCGTTGTCGCGGGATCGGTCCTCATCACCGTCGCCCAGCGCCGTATCCCCGTCCAGCAGGCCAAGCACACGCGCGGGCGGCGCGTCTACGGCGGCCAGCGCTCCTACCTCCCCCTCCGCGTCAACCACGGCGGCGTCATGCCGATCATCTTCGCCTCGTCGATCATGATCTTCCCCTCCGTCTTTTTCGGCTATCTCTACGGCTCCTCCGAGGGCATGCCCATCTGGTGGATCCGCACCACCCAGTTCCTCAACGACGCCTTGCAGATCGGCGCCTATCCCTACGCCGTGGTCTACATCCTCATGATCTACGTCTTCAGCTACTTCTGGACGACGATCCAGTTCAACCCCGAGGAGATGTCCCGCCAGCTCCGCGACCACGGATCCTTCATCCCGGGTCTTCGCCCCGGCCCCCGCACCGCCGAATACCTCGAGACCGTCATGGAGCGGATCACTTACGTGGGCGCCGGCTTCCTCTCCGTCATCGCCGTGATCCCGATGGTCGTGCAGGATGCGATGAACATCCCCTTCAACGTCGCCGCATTCCTGGGCGGCACGGGGCTCCTGATCGTCGTCTCCGTCGGGTTGGACTTCATCCAGCGCGTCGAGGCGAACCTGCTGATGCGCAACTACGCGGGCTTCCTGGGCGGGGATGAGCGCGGCGGACACCGCACCCGCGTCCGCGGGCCCCGATGAGGCCGGGCCGGCGGCGGGTGGAGGCTCGAGACAGCGCCGAGCGAGAGGGTGGGATCCAGGGCGCCGATGGCGGCGGCTCGTCTGCCCCCCCCGCTTGCGGCGGCGGAAAAGGCCGCTAGGATACTGCGTTCCCCATGTTCAAGGGGTCGATCAGAGCAGGCGGCGGGCGGCGGCAGGGGAGTTGGCTGGGGGTTGGCGGGCTGTTGTGGCGGGGAGACCCGCAGTGTGAACGCCGATGGGAGGTCCGTCGGCGAAAGGATGATCTCGCCTTCGGCGCCGAACGCGCGGGGCGACGGGAGTTTGTGACGGAGGCTGGAAGCAGACCGCGCACGCATGCCGAAGCAGGACGACAAGCTCACAATGGAGGCGAAGGTGGTGGAGGCTCTGCCCAACGCCATGTTCAAGGTCGAGTTGCCCAATCAGCACACGGTGCTCGCCTACGTCTCCGGCAAGATGCGCAAGCACTACATCCGCATCCTCCCCGGCGACACCGTCACCGTAGAGATGAGCCCCTACGACCTGACCAAAGCGCGGATCACCTACCGCCACTGACACGACGGTTTACGAAGAGAGCATCCCCATGAAGGTTCGATCGAGCGTCAAGCGAATTTGCAGCGCATGTAAAGTCATCCGCCGCAAGGGCAAGGTTCGCGTGATCTGCTCGGCGGACCCCAAGCACAAGCAGGTCCAGGGCTGAAAGCCCGTTCCGAGGAGCGCCGCCAATGCCCCGCATCGCAGGTGTCGACATTCCGGATCGCAAGAAGATCCGCTACGCACTCCGCTACGTCCACGGTATCGGCCCGAAGTTCGCCGACGCGATTCTCGCTGAGAACAACATCGAACACGACACGATCGCGTCGCAGTTGACCGATCAGCAGGTCTCCGCCATCAACTCGACCATCGACGCGAGCTACGTCGTCGAGGGCGCGCTGCGACGCCAGGTCGCTCAGAACATCGCGCGACTCCGCGACATCCGCAGCTACCGAGGCGAGCGACATCGGCGCGGCCTGCCCACCCGCGGGCAGCGCACACGCTGCAACGCCCGCTCGCGTAAGGGCAAGAGGAAGACCGTCGCCGGCAAGAAGGGCATCCGGGGCTGAGCAGGGCCTGATCCACCCGCAGGGAGCGCATCGCCGACATGGCAAAGAAGTCAAAGAAAGTCCGTAAAAACGTCGTCAAGGGCGTCGCCCACATCAGGGCGTCCTTCAACAACACCCTTGTCACCATTACCGACGCCTCGGGCGAGACGCTTTGCTGGGACTCCGCCGGGACCATGGGTTTCAAGGGCGCGCGCAAATCCACGCCCTTCGCCGCCACCCGTGCGGGCGAGTCCTGCGGTCAGAAGGCCCGCAAGATGGGCGTCGTCGAGCTCGAGGTCCGCATCACCGGCCCCGGCCCCGGACGCGAGTCCGCCATCTCGGGCCTCGCCAGCGCGGGCCTGAAGGTCACCGCCATCGAGGACCACACCCCCGTTCCGCACAACGGGTGTCGTCCGCCGAAGAAGCGGCGCGTCTGAGCCGCCGCGAAAAAAAGATTCCCCCCGCGGGAAAGAAGGCATCCTCCGCGTGTTCGGCAGGCGCAGAGGGGAGCCGATGGCCCGCGGTTGTCTTGTCTCACGCAGGACTCTGCCGACCGATCACGGAGTGACTGATCATGCGCATTCGCTGGCGCGGGCTCGAGCTTCCCAGTAGGGTCCGGTTGGATCCCAAGGTCTCGAGCGACACTTTCGGCCGTTTCACTGTCGAGCCCTTTGAGCGTGGCTTCGGCGCCACCATCGGCAACAGCCTCCGCCGCATCCTCCTCTCCTCCCTCGAGGGCGCGGCGGTCACGGTGGTCAAGATCCAGGGCGCCGAGCACGAGTTCTCCACGCTCCCGGGCGTCCTCGAGGATGTCGTCGACATCATCCTGAACGTCAAGCGCCTCGTCGTCTCCCTCGACGCCGATGAGCCCAAGACCATGCGCCTCGCCGCCACCGGCCCGGGCGAGGTCACCGCCGATCTCATCGAGGCGGACACGGCCATCACCGTCCTCAACAAGGATCTCGTCATCGCCACCCTCACCGAGGCCGTCGACTTCGAGATGGAGTTCAAGGTCGAGAAGGGGCGCGGCTACGTCCCCGCCTCCGAGCAGAGCGAGGACGAGGAGGAGCAGGAGATCGGCGTCATCCCCGTCGATGCGATCTTCTCACCCGTCCAGCGCGTCCGCTACAAGACCGAGAACACCCGCGTCGGTCAGCGCACCAACTACGACAAGCTCATCCTCGAGATCTGGACCGACGGCGCCGTCGAGCCCGACATGGCCCTCGTCGAGGCCGCCAAGATCATGCGCAAGCACCTCAACCCCTTCGTCCAGTTCGCGGAGATGGGCGCCGAGCGCATCTCGGAGGAGGCGGCCGCCGCGGCCTCCGTCGACGAGGAGCTCGTCCGCAAGCTCAACACGCCCCTCGCCGATATGGATCTCTCGGTCCGGGCCTCAAACTGCCTCGAGTCCGCCCGGATCAACACCGTCGCCGACCTCGTCGCCCACGCAGAGTCCGACCTGCTCAAAGTCCGCTCCTTCGGGCGGACCTCCCTTCGTGAGGTCAAGCGCAAGCTGAGCGAGATGGGCCTCGAGCTCGGGATGGATCTGCCCGAGGGCGTCGCCACCACCTCCGATTCGGAGCCCGCCTCCGTCTGAGCCCGCCCGGCCCGACCCCGCGCCGAAGCAGGGCGTCGATCGCCCGGATTCGCTACTATCCCCGACTCGTTTGATCGGAGAACCTGACCATGCGGCATCGCAAGGCCGGCCACAAGCTCGGAAGAACCCGCACCCACCGCACGGCCACGCTGCGCAACCTCGCGGCCGGTCTCTTCGAGCACGGGCAGATCACCACCACTCTTCCTCGCGCCAAGGCGGCCCAGCCCTTCGTCGAGAAGATCATCACGCTCGCCAAGCGCGGCGACCTGCACGCCCGCCGGCAGGTCGTCTCCCGGATGGGCGGCGACCGCACCGCCTTCGAATGGCTCCTCCTGCCCTCGGATCCGACCGAATCCGAGCGCCAGGGCCACGAGAAGCGCGTCGACCGCGCCAGCGAGTACTTCTCACTCCCCGATGAGTCCGAGGTCAGACGCGATCGCTACGGGGAGTTGAAGAACGCGCCGAAGCTCATCAAGCACATCTTCGAGGAAGTGGCGCCGCGCTACGCCGACCGCGCCGGCGGCTATACGCGCATCGTCCGTCTCGGGACCCATCGCAAGGGCGATGGCGGCGACCTCTGCGTCCTTCAGCTCGTCGGCGAGGAGGAGGGCCCCGAGATCCGCGGCCGGCTCAGCACGCGCCGCCGCACCGCCGACAAGCGCGCCGCCTTCGCCGCCACGCTCCGCAAGGCCGGCGAGTCCTCCTCGAACAAGCCCGAGCCCGCCGCGCCCGAGTCGTCCGAGGAGTCGAAGGACTGAACCCGGCGCGATCGAGCGCTTCCCAACGCCCCGCCATCGGGGCGTTTTTCATGCGCGCCCGCCGCCTCTGGTAAGGTTCGCCCGATGAGCGCGCAAGAACTCGATCGAATCCAGGAGACGGCCCTCGCCGAGCTCGACGCCGCCGACACCGCCGAAGCGCTCGAGCAATGGCGCATCGCCTACCTTGGCTCCAAGGGCCGCCTCAAGAGCGTCATGGGCATGCTGAAGGATCTTCCCAGGGAGGAGAAGCCCGCCTTCGGCCAGCGCGTCAACGCCCTGCGCGAGACGCTGACCTCGCGCTTCGAGGCGCGCAAGGCGGAGCTGGGAGACGCCCGCGCCTCCGCCGCCCGCCCCCTGATCGATATGACGGAGCCCGGGCTCATCCCGCCGCTCGGCCGGCGGCACGTCATCACGCGCGTCACCGAGGAGATCTGCGACGTCTTCGCGCGCATGGGCTTCTCCGTCGAGACGGGCCCCGAGCTCGAGGACGACGAGCACAACTTCGTCAAGCTCAACATCCCCGCCGATCATCCCGCCCGCGATCCGATCGACAACTTCTACGTCGACGATCCCGAGACCACCGAGCGCCCGCGCATGCTCCGCTCGCAAACCAGCACCGTGCAGATCCGCGTCATGGAGACAAGCGAGCCCCCGCTCAAGATCGTCGCCCCGGGCCGCGTCTATCGCCCCGACACCGTCGACGCGACGCACTCGTTCATGTTCCATCAGCTCGAGGGCCTCTACGTCGATCGGCGCGTCACCATGGTCGACCTCAAGTCGACCCTCTATCAGTTCGCCCAGGCGTATTTCGGCCCCGACGCCGAGATCCGCCTCGCGCCCTCCTATTTCCCCTTCACCGAGCCCTCAGCCGAGTTCTACATGAAGATACGCCTCCGCCCCGACCAGCCCGCGCAGTGGATCGAGCTCGGCGGCTGCGGCATGGTCGATCCCAACGTCTTCGAAGCCGTCGGCTACGACCCCGAGCAGTGGACCGGATTCGCATTCGGCTTCGGCATCGAGCGCATCGCCATGGGCAAGTACGGCGTCCCCGACATCCGCATGCTCTTCGAAAACGACGTGCGCTTCCTGCGCCAGCTCTGAGGAAGTCGATGGGCGTGGAGAAAAACCCCTACGCCTTCGACGAGAGCGCCGTCTTCGTCGCGCCGCCCGACGAGGGCTGGGAGCAGCCGCCCGAGCTCCCCGCGCCGCCCGGATGGACCAAGTGGCTCGGCGGCGTCGGCCTTGCCATTGGCGCCGTCAGCGGCTGCTGCTCGCTCGGAGATGCCGCTGTCGCTGCCCTCGCGCCCCGCCTCATGCAGATGATCAGCGCCGCTCAAATCGACATGCCGCCCGTCTACACCGCTCCGCCCCTCGCCTTCAAGCTCAGCCTCGTCGCCAAGGTGGCGGCGGCCCTGCTCCTCGTCGTCGCGGCGGCGATGTGCCTGGCGCGCAAGCCTGCGTCGCGCTCGCTGCATCTCGTCTGGGCCCTCCTCTCGATCGCGGTCTTCATCTGGGCGACCGCGATGACCTTCCAGATGCAGGCCCAGGTCGAGCAGTGGATGCGCGACAACCCCGACGCTGACTTCACCCAACTCGCGCAGCAGGGCATGGCCATGCAGGGTCAGATGAGCCAGCTCATCAGCGTCGCGATCAACGCCCTCCTCAGCCTCGCCTGGCCGGTTTTCATTCTGATCTGGTTCGGCCTGATCAAGCGCCGCCCCGAGGACTTCGCAGCGCCGACCCGGAGCTGATCGTCACCCCACCTCGCGCGTCTGGAACAGGATCACCGCCAGCGACAGCAGCGCTCCCACCTGCGCCAGCGAATACAGCCCAACAACCGCGACGTACGTCGGCGGGATCGGGTGGTTCTGCGTCACCGCGTCCACCAGCCAGAAGAACTGCATGTTCGGAATGATCGACCAGACTCCGAACGTCACCGGATTGACCCGCGCCGGCTGCTCGAAGAGAAAATCGCCGACCGAGGGCGGACGCTGCACCTCGAGGCCGCCCGCGTTCACCAGCGTCAGCGTCCTCCCGTCATCCCCGATCTCGCGGATCGCCAGCGCCGGCCCCGTCTCGGGACGCACCAGATCCTCCGGCTTCGACGGATCACCCTCGAACGCCTCATGCCTGGGCACGGCGATCCCGAGCCCGTTGGGCGTCGGTCCGTAGTACAGCGACTGGCCGATATCGAGTCGCGTGTCCAGCGGCTGCCGAAGCGTGATCTTCAGCGCATCGTTCGCGTCGCGGAAATCGCCATCGATGTCGCGGACGAGCTCCACCTCGCCCACAACCCCGATCGGATCGTTCACGACCGCCCGACGTCCCACGAAATGATTCGACAGCAACCCCCCGACGAACACCGCCGCGCACGCCGTGATCGTCATCACCTGCCCCAGCCTCGTCGAAGCCGCCACCGCGACCCCCGTCAGCACCGGAATCGCCATCAGCAGACACGCCGAGGCCATCAGAATCTGCGGCTTCAGATCCGTCGTGATCGCCTGGATCTCCCACTCCTTGCTCACCAGCAGCACCCCGAACCACGCCACGAGCGACGCCGGAAGCAGCGTCGCCACCGCGGCCGAGGAGAACACCCACCCGTAGAAGAAGTTCCCCCACACCCCGATGCCGACGCTCAGGCCGAGCGCCAGCAGCGAGAAGAGAATCACCGGGCCGTCCGGCTTGTCCCGCGCCGTGCTCATCACCTCGTGCCGCAGCGCGAACTGGAAGAACACCAGCAGAACGATCGCCGCGACAAGGATCGACGCCGTCACGCCGAGGTACTTGCCCAGCACGAACATCGGACGCCCGACCGGCTTGCTGATCACCGTCAGCGCCGTCTTGTTCTCGATCTCCCGCGAGAGGACCGCCGTCGCGATGAACGCCGCCAGCAGCGTCGCCACCACGAACACCGTCGCCAGCCCCATGTCCAGCAGCAGCTTGTTGTCCCCCGAAACCTCCGCCGAGTCGCTGTAGCCCAGGCTGTAGCCTGCCAGCAGCGTGTTGAAAATCTGGAGAACCCACCCCGCCATCAGCAGCACGAAGTAGATCGGCTGCCGGACGCTCTCCACGAACGTGTTCCGCGCGATGGCCAGTGTCTGAAGCAGCATGCAGCGTGGCGCCGGGTCCGCCAGGCGGCCTCCGCGAGGAGGATCCGCCGAATCTGATTCGAGCGGCGGTCGTCCCGCCGGGCAGGGGTGAACATAGGAGCCGCTTTCGCGTACATCAAACCCGATGGGGCCTCCTCAGATCCGGGCCCCTCCCCACGGGCCGCAATCCTTCGTAGGATGGAGCGATCACTTCCGGCGCGCAGGCCGGGTCAGTAGCGTGTCTCCCTCCTCCTCCATCCATGGGCCAGCGAGTTTCCGCATGACCGCCGATCCAATCGCCTACAAGCGGGCCAACACCGTCAGCCTCCTCGGGCTCGCCATCCAGTTCGTTCTGGCCGCGACCATGCTCCTCCTCGGCGTCTTCGGCGAGGACCACGCCGCCACAACCTCCTTCCTCTACCTCCTCCTGGGCCTGCCCATCTGGCTGGCGCTCGCCCTCGTTTTCCACCAGCACCGCCTCGAGCGACTCGAAGCCGCCGAGGCCGAGCTCTACTCCCAATCCTCCGCCGCCCAGGCCTCCGTCTTCGAGGAGGTCGATGTCGAGCTCCGCGTCGCCGCGCGCCGGCTCCAGTGGATGCACCGCATCCTTCTGCCCGCGGTGAGCCTGCTCGTCGGCGCCGGGCTCGTCGCGCTCGGGTTGTGGCGCTTCAGCTCCGCCCGCTCGACGCTGGAGGACATAGCGACCCTTGAGCCGAAGCTGGGCGGCTGGGCCGTCGCCCTCGGGCTCGCGATCGCCGCCATCGGCTTCATCCTCGCCCGCTTCGTCGCCGGCATGGCGAAGGTCCGCCACTGGGCCCTCCTCCGCGCCGGCGCCTCCTGGATGATCGGCGCCTCGCTCCTCGGACTCATCTTCGCCGTCGCCCACGGCGTCGAATACGCCGGCAGCCAAGTCGTCCTGCGCTACGTCATTCTGGGCTTCCCCATTGTGATGGTCGCCCTCGGCGCCGAGGTCTTCCTCAACTTCCTGCTCAACGTTTACCGCCCCCGCACCGCCGGACAGATCTCGAGGCCCGCCTTCGACTCGAGCATCCTGGGTTTCTTCGCGGCGCCCGACAAGTTCGTCGAGTCCATCTCCGACGCCATCAACTACCAGTTCGGCTTCGACGTCTCCTCCACCTGGTTCTATCAGTTGCTCTCGCGCCGCCTCACGGCGCTGCTCGTGCTCGGGCTGCTCGTCCTCTGGTCGCTGACGCTCTTCACGGTCGTCAAGCCCAACGAGCGCGGGCTGCATCTGCGCAGCGGGCGTCTGCTTGGAGAAGTCGATCCCGGGCTCGTTCTCAAGTGGCCCTGGCCTCTTGACTCCGTGAGCAAATACCCCGCCCTCGCGGTCAACAATCTCACGGCCGGCGCCGAGCATCCTCCGGGCGAGGATCCCATCCTCTGGACCACGCCCCACGCCGGCCGCGAGCCCCTCATGCTCGTCCAGCCGACGCCCGCCGCCAGCCGCCTCGAAGGCTCGGACACGCGCGATTTCGCCCTTCTCGCCATCGAGCTCGCGCTCCAGTACACGATCGACGACTTGCGGGATTACATCCTCTTCGCCGCCGATTCGTCGAGCTCCGACGATCCCAACGCGATCCGCCGCAACGTGCTCGTCAGCGTCGCCTCGCGCGAACTCACGCGGTTCGCCGCCACGATGAGCGTCGACGACATTCTCGGGGAGCGTCGTTCGCAGATGTCCCGCGCTCTGCGGGATCGCATCCAGGAAGCCTTCGATCAGCTCGGGCCGATCGACCCCGAGACCGGAGAGCCTCGCGGCGCGGGCGTCAAGCTGCTCTTTGTCGGCGTCGCCGGCGCGCATCCGCCCTCCAGAGAGGGCGTCGCCCAGCAGTTCCAAGGCGTCGTCGCCGCCTCCCAGTCGGCCGAAGCCCAGATTGAGACCGCCCGCGCCGAGTCGATCGAGCGGCTGGCCGCCGTCGCCGGCGATGCGACGCTGGCCCGTCGAATCATCGATGAGTTCGACAAGCTCGAGCGCATGCAGGACGAGGGCGCCGGGGAGCGCGAAATCGCCGAGCAGGAGCTCGCGATCGAGGCCGCCCTCGCCGGCGCCGGCGGCGAGGCCGCCCAGATGATCCTTGAAGCCCGCGCCGATCGCTGGCGCCGCCACATGAGCGCCCGCGTCGCCGCCGCCCGCAACAACGGACGCACCGCCCTCTACAACGCCGCGCCCGACGTCTACCGCGCCATCCTCTATCTCGACGCCCTCGCCGATGCGGCGGGCCAGGCGCGCCTCTTCATCACCGCCCTCAAGCCCGACATTCGCCTCGACTTCGACGAGATCCAGACCAACATCGGCGGCTTCGAGGTGGAGACCCCCGAATGACGCTTCACAAAACCCCGACCATCCCGTTCACTTCACCGAGCGACGAGCCAAACCACGAGGTGGCATCGTGAGATCGACGATCATCATCGCAGTGGCGGCCATCATCTTTCTTGGATTCGCCGCCTTCTCGTTCACATGGACGCTCGACTTCGCGCAGGTCGGCGTCGTCTCGACCTTCGGCGACGCCGCCGAGGAGTCCGTCGTACGCGAGCCCGGGCTCAAGACCCGCTGGCCCGCGCCCGTGCAGAGCGTCACCGTCTACGACACCCGCGCACGGCTCCTCCGGGCGCGCTCCGAAACGCAGCAGACCGCTGACAACCGCCAGATTGTCGTCGAATCCTTCCTCACATGGCGCGTCAGCAACCCCCTCCGCTTCTTCCAGCGATTCTCCGGGGAAGGCGCCGAGGAGTCCATGCACTTCGCCGCCGCCGAGCGCACGCTCCAGTCGCAGCTTCGCTCCGCGATGTCCGAGGTCAGTCGCTACGAGCTCGTCGAGCTCTTCACCACCGAGCTCGCCGAATCCAAGCTTCCTGAGCTCGAGCAGAGAGTCCTCCAACGCCTCAGCGACATCGCCGGCGAAAACGCCACCATCTCCGATTGGGGCATCGAGCCCCTCGTCGTCGGTGTCAGTCGCGTCGTCCTCCCGGAGGAGACCACGCAGGACGTCTTCGAGCGCATGAAGGCGACCCAGCAGCGCCTCGCCGCCGAGGCCGAGTCCCGAGGCGAATCCCTCGCCAATACCATCCGCACCGCCGCCGAGTCCGACGCCTCCCGCATCCTCTCCTTCGCCGAGGCCCGCGCCGCAGAGATCCGCAACCGCGGCGATGAGGAGGCCACACGCTTCCTCGCCACCCTCAACGAGGCCCCGGACCTCGCCGTCTTCCTCGAGCAGCTCGAGTTCATGCGCAATCTCTACGGCCGGCGCGCCACTCTCGTACTCGACACCACCGTCCCGGGCATGAGCGTCTTCGACCCAGGCGTCCTCGGCGCCCTCGCTCCCTCGGGACTGCCCCCCTTCGCCATGCCGGAGCGGGAGGACTCGGAGTCGCCCGAGGACGCTCCCTCCCGCCGGGAAGGTGACCCCCGATGAGTCAGGCCAACGGACCCATCTGGGAGGGCGAGCAGCCCGAGGAGCAGGCGACGCCGACGCCCGACGCCTATCTCATGGATCCCGCCCAGCAGTCGCTCGCCGACGCTCTGCGCATCACCTACCGCGTGCTGATCATGATCATGCTCGTGCTCGGCGCCCTCTTCGCGCTCTCCGGCTTGAAGACCGTCCCCGAGTCTGAGCGCGGCGTGGTGCTCCGCTTCGGAGAAGTCACCAACGACAATGTGCCGCCCGGTTTCGTCTTCACATGGCCCTTCCCCATCGGCGAGCTGCGCACCGTTCCCATCGGACAGGAAAGCACCGACATCGGCGAGGCCTTCATGACCGGCGACAACGCCCGTCGCGCCCCGGGCCAGCAGCGCCGCCCCGCCAACAAGTTCCAGCTCAACCCCGCCCAGGATGGCTCCCTCATCACGGGCGATCTCGCCATCGCCCATGCGACGCTCACCGTCCTCTGGCGCCGCGAGGATCCGCAGCAGTGGATCCGAAATATCGAGGAGGAAAGCGAGCAGGACATCGTTCGCGCCGCCGTGCAGCGCGGCGTCGTCCGCGCCGTGGCGACCACCGAGATCGATGAGTTCCTCAAGCAGCGCGGCGCGGCGACCGAGGCCGGCGGCGGCGGACAGCTCGCCCTGCGCGTTCTTGATGTCGCCCAGCGGACGCTGGACGAGATGAGCGCCGGCATCCGCATCGAGCAGATCAACTTCGACGGCCGCTACCCGCCCACCCGCACACTTGATGCCTTCAACTCCGTCACCGGCGCCGAGAACCGCGCCGCCACCGCCCGCGAACGCGCCGATCGCGAGGCCCGCCAGACGCTCAACGCCGCCGCCGGAGAAGCCCACGAGCCGCTCCTCGACCTCATCGACGAATACGAGCGAGCCCTCGAGTTCGAGGAATCGCAGCGCGCCGACGCCCTCCTCGAGCGCATCAACGCCATCCTCGAGGGAGAGACCGTCGAAGTGGTTGGCCGTCTGGTCGCCGCCTCCGGCGTCGTCACCGCCATCATCAACGACGCCAAGCAGTATCGAACCAACATCGTCTCCCGCATGCGCGCCCGCGCAGACGCCTTCGCCGTCCGCCTCCGCCAGTTCCGCGAGAACGCGCCCGAAGTCTTCGTCGCGCGCGAATGGCAGGCCGCCTACAACGACTTCCACGAGAACTCAGGCGTCGAAACCATGCTCGTGCCCACCGGCCCCGCGCCCCTCTCACTCTGGCTCAACCGCGACCCCGAGATCCAGCGCGAGCTCGAGGAGGCGCGCAACCGCCTCGAAGCCGAGCGCACACTCGAGCAGATCGACCGCCGGCGCGTCGAGCAGTTCATGCAGGAGCGCCGCGAAGCCCGCCAGCGGGAGCAGCAGTGAGCCTCCCGGGATCGATCCATCCGGAGCCCACGCAATGACGCAGACGGCCTCCAAGCCAACGCGCCTCCAGCCCGACAACGTCCCCGTCGTCCTCACGCAGGGCCTCACCAAGATCTTTCGCGACTTCTGGATGCGCCCGCGCGTCCGCGCCGTCGACGACCTCGATCTCGAAATCCGCCCGCGCGAGGTCTTCGGACTCCTCGGACCCAACGGCTCCGGAAAATCCACCACTATCAAAATCCTCCTGGGCCTCCTTCGCAAATCCTCCGGTCGCGTCGCCGTCTTCGGAAAGCCTCCCGACGACGTCTCCGTCAAGAAGCGCATCGGCGTCCTTCCCGAGGAGTCCTATCTCTACCCCTTCCTCAACGCCCGCGAGACGCTCGACTACTACGGAAAGCTCTTCGAGCTCGATTACCGCGCGCGCAAACGCCGCGCCGACGAGCTGCTCGATATGGTCGGCCTCAGCGCCGTCCAGCATCGGCAGATCAAGGAATACTCCAAGGGCATGCAGCGCCGCATCGGCATCGCCCAGGCGCTCATCAACGACCCCGAGTTCCTCGTCCTCGACGAGCCCACCTCCGGACTCGATCCCATCGGCGCGCGCCAGATCAAGGACCTCATCATCGAGCTCGGCCGCCGCGGCAAAACCGTCCTCCTCTCCTCCCACCAACTCTCCGACGTCGAGGACTGCGTCCATCGCCTCGCCATCCTCTACGGCGGCAAGAAGCGCGCCGAGGGAACCGTCGACGAGCTCCTCACCGCCGGCGCACGCATGACCATCGAGACCGCCGAGCTCGACGACGAGACCGTCAGCGAGATCGACCGCATCATCCAGGCCAGAACCGGCCACGCCATCGAGCGCGTCGGACGACCACGACAGCGCCTCGAGGATCTCTTCCTCAACATCGTCGAGACCGCCCGCGCCGAGCGCGTCGAGACCTCCGGCGCCAGCGAGGGCGGCCCCACCGCCGCATTCCTCCGCGGCGAGCAGGTCCAGGGCGACGCCCTGATCGAGCAGCTCACCCGCCAGGAGGCCGAGCCCCAGCCCGAGCAGGCGCCCCGGGCGCCCGCCGAAGAAGACGCCTCCAAGCCCGACGAGTCCGTCATCGACACACTCGTCTCCGCCGAGCAGGCCCCTCCCGACCGCCCCGCCGAGTCGCAGGAAGCCGACACCGAGCGCGCGCCGGACGTCGACTCCGATCTCATCCGCTCCCTCACCGCTGATGAGAACAATCAGCGCAACACGGACGAGGAGAAGCCCTCGTGAGTGTGAGCGATTTCGCCGGACGCTTGAACCGCGTCCAGCAGACCACACGCTTCAAGATCATCGCATCGATCGTCGTCACCGCGCTCGTCATCGGCGGCTTCGCCGCGTACGCCATATACCTCCACGCCCCCGCCACCCAGCAGGCCCGTGAGCAGGCCGCGGCCCTGAACGGGGTGGAGGAGTCCGAGGCGCCCTCGGACGGCGAGGAGGCTGTTGTCGCCGAGCGCGAGCGCATCCGCGCGCGCTTCGATCCCGATCGCCTTCGCTCGATGGTCGGTTCGCCCAGCGCGCTGCTCTCCCTGGGCGCGGCGGCCGCCATCGCCCTCGCCGTGGCGCTCGTCGTCATCTGGCTCGACGTCGCGATCACCTACCTTGCGCTGATCCTCGCCGCCCTCGCCCTCGCCTTCCCGCTGACCCACTTCGAACCCACGCGCGGGCTCGGGAACCTCCTGCTCGGCGCCATCGTCCTGACCGCGGCCTTCACCATCCTCATGCGCCTCGCCGGGCGACTCTTCGCCTTCTCGGGCGCCATCGCCGCGGTGGCGCGCAACGTCCTGGCGGAAGCCGCCCGGATGCGCATCTCCGTCGTCTTCATCGTCGTGCTCATCGTCCTCCTTGCCGGCCTGCCCGGCGCCCTCGATCCCGACCAGCCGCTCCGCTACCGCGTCCAATCCTTCCTCTCCTGGGGGCTCGGCGGAACCTACTGGACGCTCGCCCTCATGACGCTGTTCTTCTCCGCCGCCACCCTCGCATTCGAGCAGCGCGATCGCATCATCTGGCAGACCATGAGCAAGCCCGTCCGCCCCATCGAGTACCTGCTCGGCAAGTGGGTGGGCGTCATGGCCCTCAACGCCGTCCTCCTCGGCGTCTCCGCTTCCGGCCTCTTCTTCTTCACCGAATACCTCCGCAATCAGCCCGCCCAGGGGGAGATCTCCCCCTACGTGCCCGACCCCTCCGCCGAGCTTGTCCGCGAGCGCACGACCGAGTCCGGCGAGCGCGGGCAGGCCCTCGGCGCGCTCGACCGCTTCCTGCTGCACACGCAGGTGCTCACGGCGCGCGTCGGCGTCGAGCCGACCCCTCAGGATCTTCCCGAGGAGGCGCTCCGAAACGTCATCCAGAGGAGAATCCAGGATGCGATCGCGCGCGACGCTTCTCTCCAGAGCGAGCCCGCCCGCCTGCGCCAGCTCGAACAGGAGATCACCCAGCAGGTTCTCGAGGACTGGGACAAGGGCCGCCGCAACATCCCCGTCGGCGGCATGCGCGAGTTCGTCTTTGAGGGTCTCGAGGAGGCCAAACGCCGAAGCCTCCCTCTCACGCTGCGCTACGTCGTCCACGCCGGAGCCAACGACCCCAACGCCGTCTACGAGATCACGTTCATCATCAACGAGCAGCCCGTCGTCCAGCCGGCCCCCCTCGACGTCGCGCTGCGAATGCCCCTGCGCCCGGAGCTCATCTCCGATGAGGGCGCCCTCACGATCGGCGTCATAAATGGCAATGTGCGGACAGGCGCGGCCAATCTCCAGTCGATGTCCTTTCCGCCCGACGGTCTTGAGATCCTCTATCGGGCGGGCGGTTACGAGGCGAATTACCTCCGCGTCATCTTTGTGCTCTGGATCAAGCTGGGATTCATCGCCGCCGTCGCCATCGCCGCCGCCACCTTCCTCTCCTTCCCCGTCGCCTGCCTCCTCGCACTCCTCGTCCTCTTCGCCGCCGAGACCGCCGGCTATCTCCTCGAATCCCTCCATGAGCAGTATCCCCTCGTCAACTTCGCCGGCGAGTTCGATCCCGTCGCGCTCCTGATGAACGCCGTCGCCTATCCCATCGCTTTCGTCTTCCAGACCTACAACGACATCAATCCCTCCGAGCGCCTGGTCGACGGTCGCCTCGTCTCCTGGTTCTCCGTCCTCAGAGCCTTGCTCACCCTGGGCGTCTGGAGCGCGCTCTCCCTCTTCTTCGGCTGGCTCATCTTCCGCAAGCGCGAGCTGGCCATCTACTCCGGAAACTGATCCCCCAGCCCCTTCGGTCCGCCCCCTCGAACCAGCAACCACGCCGTCCGTAGGATCCTCTATGCGAACGGAGCGACGAATCCAACTTCTCGCCGGGCTCGTCCTGGTCGCCTGTCTCGCCGCCTCCGGCGTCCTCACGGCGGCCGCCTCCGCCCTCGCCGGACGCGCTCAGTTGACCTACGCCGACCGCGCCGAGGAGGGCGACCCGCCCGAGGTCGCCGTCGGCATCGCGCTGGGCGCCTTCCGCGGCCTCTTCACCAACGTGCTCTGGCTCCGCGCGACCGAGCTCAAGGAGCAGGGCAAGTTCCACGAGTCGATCGAGCTGGCCCGAACCATCACGCGCCTCCAGCCCCGCTTCCCGCGCGTCTGGGCCTTCCACGCCTGGAACATGGCCTACAACATCTCCGTCGCCACCAACTCCCAGTCCGAGCGCTGGCAGTGGGTTCAGGCCGGCATCGAGATCCTGCGCGACGAAGGCATCCCCAAGAACCCCAACGAGATGCTTCTGCACAAGGAGCTCGCCTGGATCTTCATCCATAAGATTCAGGGCTTCTCCGACGACGCCCATCACTACTACAAGCAGCAGCTCGCCCGCGAATGGCAGATCCTCCTCGGACCGCCGCCTCCCAGGGGCGACACGCGCGAAGAGTCGACCAGCCGCGCCGCCGAGCGGCTTCAGCGCATCCTCGACGCCCCGCCAACGCTCGAAGCCCTCGCGGACGATCATCCGCGCTTCGAGGAAGTCCGCGCCATGCTCGACGAGGCGGACCTCCCCATCGACCGCGATCTCCTCCGCCTGAACGAGCTCTACCGCGCCGTCCTCACCGCCTACGTTCGCGAGAATGTCTCGCTCGGCATGCCCGATGATCCCAAGATCCAGTCTTTCGTGGAGCTGGCGGGCAAGCTTCGCGCTGAGCAGGAGCTCGCCGCCGCCTTCAGCGCGCTGCTCGATCATCTCCGCAAGCGCGCCCTCATCGACGCCTACAACATGGAGCCCGCCCGCATGCTCCGCTACACGCGCCTCTACGGGCCTCTCGACTGGCGCCATCCTGCGACACACGCCCTCTACTGGACGACCCGCGGCGTCGAGGAAGGCCTTGAGCGCGTCAACGTCGAGGACTTTGATCAGACCAACACCGATCGAGTCGTCCTCCACGCCCTCCAGGAACTCTTCCGCTGGGGCAACATCTATTACGACATGCTCAACGGAACCTACGTCCAGATGCTCGATCTCGAGTTCGCCGAGACCTACGGACGCATCCTCGAAGAGGAGCTCGCCGAGCGCGCCACCTTCTTCGAATCCTTTGACACCAACCGCCCCTTCCGCCTCTACGCCGCCGGCTATGAGAACTTCATGCGCGATCTCACCCGCGTCCACTACCGCATGGGCTACACCGAAAAAGCCCAGAAGACCTACTCGAGGCTCCGCAACTGGGAGCACCTCAACACCGGCACGCCCACCACCACCAAGGCCGAGCTCTCTCTCCCACTCGATGAGTTCATCCAGCAGGATTTGAAAGAGCGCATCAGCAGCCCCGAGTTCGCGCAGAGCGAGATCGTCGCCACGCTCAACAACGCGTTCAACCATGGCTTGCTGTACGGAAACATCGAGGTCTTTGTCCGCTCCATGCGATACGCTCGCAGAGTCCACAAGGGCTACATGTCCGAGCAGAACTTCCAGACCCCTGTCGCGACGCGCTTCCGCATGCAGCGCATCGAGCCCCGCTTCGTCGACACCGCCGCCAACGGCTTCATCACCTGGCTCATCAACGCCAATCTCGGTCAGTGGCAGGCCCGCCGTGTCTGGCGCCAGCTCATCAACTCCGACCTCCGCACCGTCGCTCAGGCCGCCTACGACGAGATGAAGAGCGTCTTCGCAAACCGATACGCCGACTTCAACGAGGTCTTCCCCGAGCCGCCCGGCATGGACGAGTACCGCGCCGCCCGCGCCCGCATCGAGGCGCAGGATCGTGAGAAGAAGGTCGAGGACATCCAGACCGAGCAGCGCTGACCGCGCGCCCTGCGCAGCGCTTCCCGTTGCTCCCTCTCCCGCTCCCGGCTACCGTGCAGCGTTCCCCGCGACTCCACGGAGCCGAACCCATGACCATCGTCCCGGCGCGCGCCCCCGCCCGCACCGACCGCCAGACGGATCCGCTCCTCGCCGACGCCGCCGCCGCGCTCGATCGCGCGATCGACGCGCTCGCCTGCAAGCAGCGCCCCGACGGACACTTCTGCGCCGAGCTTGAAGGCGACTCGATCCTCTCCTCCGAATATCTGTTGATGAAAGCCATCCTCGGGCAGACCTCCCCCGATGACGTCGAGGGACGCCCGCCCGACACTCCCGACCGCTTCGAAAAGATCTGCGCTTATCTGCGCTGGCTCCAGCGCGACGACGGAACATGGGGCCAGTGCCCCGGATCCGGCGCCGATGTCTCCGCGACCGTCAAGGCCTATTTCGCGCTCAAGATCTTCGGCGATGATCCCGACGCCCCCCACATGCGCGCCGCGCGCGACGCGGCCCTCCGCCTGGGTGGCGCCGACGCCATCAACACATTCTCGATGTTCTACCTCGCGTGCCTCGGACAGGTCAGTTGGAACGCCTGCCCCGCCATCCCTCCCGAGATCGTCTTCTTCCCACGCTGGTTCCCCTTCCACATGGACAAGGTCTCCGCGTGGACGCGCACCATGATCCTCCCCCTCGCGCTCTGCGCCGCCCTGCGCCCCGTCCGCGCCCTGCCCGAGCGCCTGCGCATCGATGAGCTCTTCCTCCATCCCCGCTCCCGCGATCGCCTCAACCAGCGACCCCGCGCCGACGAGCCCATCTCCTGGACCAACTTCTTCCTCGCCGTCGACAAGGGACTCAAGCTCCTCCAGGGCATGGGCATGACGCCCGGGCGCGAACGCGCCATCGCCGCCGCTCGCGACTGGATTATCAATCGCATGCGCCCGGAGACCACCGACGGCCTCGGCGCCATCTTCCCGCCCATGGTCTACATTCAGATCGCTCTTCAGGCCATGGGCGACGATCGCGAGCATCCCGTCCGCGCCGAAGCCGAGCGCCAGCTCGACCGCTTCATCGTCGAGGAGGACGACCACATACGTATCCAGCCCTGCTTCTCGCCCGTCTGGGACACCGGCATCGCCCTCTACGCCCTCACTGAAGCCGGGCGCGACGCCTCCGACGACATCGCCCGCGCCGCCGCCGACTGGCTCATCCAACGCGAGGTCAACCTCGTCGGAGATTGGGTCCACAATCTCCCTCCCAGGGACCGCGACGCCTTCGCCGCCGACCCCGCCGCCTGGGCCGCCTGGGCGTTCGAGTACCGCAACGACTGGTACCCCGACGTCGACGACACCGCCATGGTCGCCAAGGCCCTCCGCCGCGCCGCCCATGACCTCCCCAACGCCCATCCCTGGAACGACGCCGCCCGCCGAGCCACCCGCTGGATCCTCGCCATGCAGAACGACGATGGCGGCTGGGCCGCCTTCGATCGCACCAGGGACCGCCAGTGGATGGAGGCCGTCCCCTTCGCGGATCACAACGCCATGCAGGATCCCTCCTGCCCCGACATCACCGGGCGCACGATCGAGTCCCTCATCACCTGCGGCGTCGAGCGCGAACACCCCGCCATACGCAAGGCCGTCCGCTACCTCTACGCCACGCAGCACGAGGAGGGGCACTGGCCGGGCCGCTGGGGCGTCAACCGCCTCTACGGCGCCTGGCAGGCAGTGGGGGGGCTCCACGCCGCCGGCGAGGACATGACCTCCCCGCCCCTGGTCAGAACCCTTCGCTTCCTCCGACGCGCCCAGCGCCAGGACGGCGGCTTCGGCGAGACCGCCGACTCCTACCTCGACCCCACCCTGCCCGTCGCCGGGCCCACCTCCGCCTCACAGACCGCCTGGGGTGTGACCACGCTCCTCTACCTCGTCCCGCCCCGCGACCCCGCCGTCCGCCGCGCCATTCAGTGGCTCATCGATCACCAGCTCGATGAGGACGCCCCCGCCCAGCCGCATCCCCGCCCCGACGTCGACGCCGCCAACGACCTCGACGCCCACACCGGCTGGCTCGCGCCCCCGGGCCGCGACGGCGCGCCGCCGGCGCTGCTCAGCCATCCCGTCCCCGAGCCCGCCGGCGCCTGGCGCGAGCCATGGTTCACCGGCACGGGCTTCCCGCGCGTCTTCTACCTGCGCTACCACCTCTATCGCCACTACTTCCCCATCATGGCCATCGCGCGCTTCCTCAACGGCGCGCGCGCGGGGACGCTGACCCGCTGACCTCCCGCCTTCTCCGTCTCCCTCCGAGCGCCAGCGCCACGCCCAGCAGCGCCGACGTGGCGCCCCCCGGCACGCTCTGCGCCGCCGAACCCACCGCCCGCGCGAACGTCAACCCACCCAGCGCGAAGTTCGCGTCGTACTGTCCCGGCGTCCACGAATCGTTCAGCCAACGAAGCTCCAGCTCGAGCTCCCCCGCGCGCGCGCCCAGATCGACCCATGTCGTCGCCCACAGCGTGTCCGAGGCCGGGATCTCCGCCACGCCCAGCGAGCCCTCCCCACGCGCCTTCATGCGCACGCGGAACGCCTCGAAGTCGGGCGGAAGGATCTCGGATCCCTCGTCGAAGTTCTTGCCCGTGATCCCGAGCATCCACTCCGCCTCCTCCTCGCCCAGATCCGCCTCAAACGTGATGCGCTGGTTCGCCCACTTCGTCCACACCGCCTCCTCGGGCGCCTCGCTCAGCGTGAACCAGCGATCCGGATTCCTGGCGTCCCCCGCCGAGCCCGCCGCCTGGAAAACGCTCACATACCCGGGCGGCGGCGCCTCCACCTGCACCGCGGCCGCGCTCGCCTCCGCAGCCCCGAGTCCGAGAAGACCCAGCCCCGCGAGAATCACCATTGGACGTTCACTTTGCAGCATCATCATGTCGGCCTCCACGCTCGATGAGCGGGCCGAGCGCCCGCTCCACCCACACCGATACGATTCACCCGCCGCCTACCGAAGCCGCGAGCGCGCAGAAAGGGGGCGCTGGCGCGCGTCATGCGGGTGGCGCCGCCTGCGCCGGTTGCGCTGTCTTGTCTGCTTCTCCGCCCGCCGGCGCCTCTCCCCTCGCGCGTTCTCCCGCCCGCTCCCCCTCTCCGGATCAGCCCTCGCTCTCCGAGAGCCGCTCCCGGATCTCCTCCTCGCTGAGACCCAGCTCCTTCAGCTTCTTCTCCGTAAAGCGCCGGACCCAACGCTCGAAGGACTTCCCGTGCGCTGCGTCCTTGCCCGAGATCTCCACCCGCTCGATGGCGCTGAAGGGGATCGCCCGACGCTCCGTCGGACCCTCCGCCGGCATGATTCGAGCCACCGACGTCTCCAGCGAGTCGCCCCGCCGTCGATCGAACAGATACCCCTCGACCCGGCTGCCGTCGGTGAGCGTGAGCGTCACATCTCCCCGATAGTCAAACGCCTTCTCGAGCGCATCCAGCAACGCCGCCTCGTCCTCCTTCGTGGCGACCAGGCCCTGGAGCGTGGGAGTCTCGCCGGACGGGACATCCGGCGCCTTCTTGGTGTCCTGAGGCATAGGGCGGGAGGCTACGCGACGCCGCGCTCACTCGCCACCCCCATCCACCCCCAGCCATCCCCGCTCACCCGCTCCCGCCGCCCCCGAAGCTTCGCCCCGACACCGGATCCACCATCTGCCAGTGATGCCGCATGCACATCCGCGCCAAAACGGGCCACGCGGTCTCCTCATCCAGCACACTCACCATCACCTGCTTCACCTCGTCCTTCTCATCCACCAGCGGCAGCTCCACCAGGAACCCCGGCCCGTGCGCCACGCCGAAGCCCTCCGCCGACCCATCCGGCGCCGTGTTGAACTCGCCAAGCAGCCGCAGCACCTCGCGCTTCAGACCGAGCCCTCCGCGCTCCGCATCGCTCGATTCGCCTCCGCCGGGCGTCAGAATAAGTTGGCGAGCCTGTCCCACACGTCTCCTCTCGAATCAGCCATCTTCAGCGCGTCGTCAGTATCCACGCCCCGCCGCCCCGAAGGCAACACCGCCCCCCACCTCAGCCCGCCGCCGCCTCTCGATCCCGCGCCGATCGACCCTCGATCCGCGCCAGCTCCTCATCCGTCATCCAGGGAAGCGCTTCGAGCTTACGCCGCAGCGCCTCGGGGAAGGGCCGCCCCTCCCGCTCGTGCCGCGGGCGGCTCTTCCAGAACCGATGCGTCCACAGGCACTGCTCCGGCGCGCGCCGCGTCATCTCCTCAATCGCCCGACGATACCGCGCCGTCACGTAGAACAGCGGGTCCGCCGCCTCCACCCACTCCTCCGGGCGGATCAGATCCACCGTCTCGATCCGATACCGCAGCGGGCGCGCATCCCCCCGCCCCAGCGGGCTCAGCCGCCGCGCCCACCCGCACACGATCGGCGCCTCGTGCCGCAGCGCCAGCAGCCCGATTGTCTTGTACGTCGACGCCAGACGCCCGTGAAACGGAACGAACAGCCCGTTCTTCCCCGCGTTCTGATCCGCGATGAAGCCCACGGGCTCCCCCCGCTCCAGCAGCGCCGGCAGACGCTCGCTCGCGCCGAACTTGTCGATCAGGACCACCCCGCGACGCGCGCGCGTCCGATGGATCCACCCATCCAGCGGGCGGATCTCCAGCGGGCGGTACAACGCGTTGAGGTGAAACCCCAGCAAACCCAGCGTTGAGCCCAGCAGCTCCCAGTTGCCCACGTGCCCCGTGATCACGATCGCGGGCCGTCCCGAGCCGAGCGCCTCGATCGTCTCGCTCATATCCCCCAGCTCGACGCGCGACGCCCACCCGTCCGTCGTCAAAAATCGCTGCGAACACGCGATCTCGACCGCCAGGGAGAAGACGTGCCGGTGCGACTCCAGCGCGCACGCCTCCGCCTGCTCCCGCGTCCACTCTGGAAAGCACCACGCGATGTGCTCCGCGCAGCGCGCCAGCCGCTCCTCGTTCCGCACCCGATCGGCCGCGCTCCGCGCCGCCGCCACCGCGACATCGATCGGCAGCGTGTTCAGCGACGTCGCCAGCAGCCGCGCCGCGCCGTACACGCCCGGATGCGTCCACGTTGGAAGCCGCCGCCGGCCCACGAGCGGTGGGGGGGTCAGCCCGCCCCGCTGAAGCCCGTCAGCGTGTAGAGCCGGTTCTCGTTCAGCACCGGGATCCCCGTCTTGATCGCGATGTCGAACAGCCGGTCATACTCACGCGCGTCCTGCTGCTTTCGGATGAACTCCTGGATCACCACGATCGGCGCGTCCGGCGGCGGCTCCGGAGGCAGGATCGGTCGCTGACCGAGCACCAGAAAGTCCACGTCGCCCGTCAGCTCATCGACGACGTTCCCGCCCCAGCCGCCGACCAGACTCGCGATGCTCCGCCGCTCCTGCGGCGTCGCCACCCCGTCCCGATCCGCGTCGAAGTTGCCGAACACCACGAACGTGTACGTCTTGTTCGGGTCATACACCGCGTTCGCGCTCGCGTCGCCCACCACGATTGGGTTCCCCCGATTCTCGCGGACGATCCGGCACAGCGCGGACGTCGGGTCGATTCGAATCACCTCAATCGTCGCCTTCCCCCGCGGATACTCCCCGTCAGGACCCGGGCGAATCGACGCCGCGTCCGAGTACACCTCGAATGTCATCCCCAGCACAACCCGCTTGTCGCGACCGACATCGATCACCACCTGTCCACGCGGCGCGTCCGTCCCGATCACACGCGCATCCACCAGCGCCGCCTCGTCCGCGGGCTTGAGCGTCTCGCTCGTCCGCTCCGCCCGAAGATCGTCAATCACCTCCTGCTGCACGAGCACCTCCTGCTCGAGCGAGGCGATCTGATCCCGCAGGTTCGCCTCCGTCTCCGACGCCCCGGCGCGGATCTCCTCCACACGCGTATTGTTCTGCTCGACCGTCGACTCGACGCTCGCCCGATACTCATCCAGCCGCGAAGCGTACGAGTCCAACTCCGAGTTCAGCGCCGCGATCGTCTCCTGGTGGCTCGCCTGGAGCGCCTCCACCCGAGCCACCTCCGCCTGAAGGTCCGCCAGCGCATCGTCCCGCGCCTGCCGCGCCTGCGCCAGCTCCTGCTCCAGCCGCTCGTTCTCCTCGCGCAGCGACGCCGTGACAGTCAGCAGCGCCGCCGTCTCCGCCCCTTCGATCGTCTCCAGACGCGTTTGCAGGTCGGCAAGCGTGCTCCCCGCGTTGCCCGTCACCTCCCTCATCGTCTCCCGCAGCGACGTCGCCAGGAAACGCACGAAGCTCTCGTTGTTCTCCTGCGCCAGCGCGAAAAGATCCTGGAACTGCTCCCGATCGCTCGGCGTCATCACGTCCCGCGTCTGCGCGCGCTCCGCGTCCAGATCACGCTGAAGGCGCTGCTTCTGCCCGTAGAACACCACGGCCAAAATGAACGTCGCGAGGAGCAGAATGCCGAGCAGGGTCACCGTGATGCCCATGCCCACACTGGTCGAGGTCTTGGCCATGTCCGGCTCGTCTCCGAAGGAACAGAAGAAGCGGCGAGACCGCCCCGCGATATCGAGTCACCTCGAAACGCCGTCAGGAGGGCGATCGGGGGTGTTTGACTGAGGTTCGAGCGCCAGGCCCTGCTGGTTCGCCCCAGCGTCGCGAGAGTGTCGCGGAGGGGGCTCGGCAGGTCAAATCCCCGCCTCACAGGCCCTTCCAGACCCCGCCTACAGCACAGGAACAATCCACGTCTGAAGCGCGAACGCCAGCCCCAAAAACGTCGCGAAGCTCACCGTGTCCGTGATCATCGTCACGAAGATCGAAGACCCCGCCGCCGGGTCGAACCCCAGCCGCTCCAGCAGCAGCGGCACGCCCGAGCCCGTCAGGCAGCCGATCGCCAGCGCCCCCGCCATCGACATCGCCGCGATCAGCCCGATCCGCCAGTTCGCCTCATCGTGCAGCCCGAGCCCGCCGAGCAGGGCCAGAGCCAGCCAGATCACGCTCCCGATCAGAAACCCCGACACCAGCCCCAGCAGCGACTCGCGAACCAGCAGCGGCAGCGCCCGACCGCGCCGCACCTCCCCCAGCACCAGCCCCCGCAGCGTCACCGCAAGCGCCTGATGCCCCGCGTTGCCCGCCTGATTCGCGATGATCGGCATCACCACCGCCAGCAGCGCGATCTGCTCGATCAGCGACTCGAATCGCAGCACCACCAGCGCCGCGATCGACGCCATCCCGAGATTGATCATCAGCCACGGAAACCGCCCCCGCAGCTTCGTCCCCAGCGGCGCATACACCGACTCACCCGCCCCGGCGCCCACCTGCTTGAAGACATCCTCCGTGTGCTCCGCCCGGATGATGTCCACCACATCGTCGATCGTCACCACGCCCAGCAGCCGCCGATGCGCATCCACCACCGGAAGCGTCAGGTGGTCGTACCGATCGAACATCATCGCCACCGCCTCCCGATCCATCCCCGGGTCCAGCGCCTCTACCTCCGAATCCATGATCTCCCCGACCAGAGCCTCCGGACCATTCACCACCAGCGCGCGGATCGGAACCACCCCCGACAGTCGCTTCTGCTCATCCACCACATAGATGTCCGGCTGATCCAGCAGCTCCGACCGCGACCGCACCCACTCAATCGCCTCCGCCACCGTCGAATCCCTCGACAGCTTCAGAAAGCGGGTGTTCATCAACCCGCCCGCCGTCTCCGGGTCGTACAGCGCCAGCTTCGCGAGATCCGCCGCCTTGCGCCGCGGCAGCTCCCGCAGGAGCTCCTCGGCGCGACCCTCCGGCAATTCCTGGAGCACGTCCGCCGCGTCGTCCGGCTCCATGAATGAAACCAGCTCCGCCGCCTCCTGCACCGGCAGATCCTGAAGCACCGTCGCCGCCAGCGGCAGCTCCATGTACGACAGCGCCGCCGCCGCCGCCTGCACGTCCATCTCGTGCAGGACCTCCGCCGACTCCCCCGGCTCCAGCGATTCCAGCGTGTCCGCGGCGTCCGGCGCCTCCTGCTCGCCGACGCCCCGCGCCAACTCCTCCGCCGTCGCGTCCGACTCGATCAGCGCAAGAACATGCTCATCCGGGTCGGCGATCTTCACCGAGCCCAGTCGCGTCGACAGCGCGCCTCCGCCATCCGATCCCGCCTGTGCTTTCGAATCCTCAGCCACGAACGCGATGCTACCCGCGCCGATCGACAGCCGCCCACTGTCATGCGTCTCGAGGCCGGAACAAGCGACCCGCGCCCACAAGGCGGCGGGTCGCCGGAGGGAGAGATGAATCCCACCCTTTCCTACGCAGCCTCCGCGCGCGCGGTTCCCACCGCTCCAGGTGGGACGGCTCTCCGAGCCGTCTCCACCCGTCACTCCGACGATTCCTACGCCCCCGCAGCCCGCACATGCTCCAGCGTCGACGCGATGATCCGCTCCTCGTCCACACCATCCGCGTGCGCCGCGTACGAAAGCACCAGCCGCCGCCGCAGCGCCGCCGGCGCGATCCGCGCCACATGCCGCGTCATCGGCGACGGCTCCCCCTCGAACGCGGCGAGGCAGCGCGCCCCCAGCAGCATCGCCTGCGCCGCCCGAGGACCGCTCCCCCAGCGCACATACGGGCGCACCTCCGCCGGGCACGTCGGATCATCCGGACGCGTCGCGCGCGCCAGCGCCACCGCGTACTCCGCGACGTGATCCGCCACCGGAACGCTCGCGATCACGCGACGCAAACGCACCAGCTCCTCCGCCTCGAACAGCGGCTCGATCCCCTCCGCGCGCGCGCGAATCGCGTCCGCCTCCGACGCGATGCGCCGCTCCTCCTCCGCCGTCGGATACTCGAGATTCAGGCACAGCATGAAGCGATCCAGCTGCGCCTCGGGCAGCGGATACGCCCCCTCCTGCTCGATCGGATTCTGCGTCGCGACCACGATGAACGGCTCCTCCAGCGCGCGCGTCCGCCCGCCCACCGTCACCTGCCGCTCCGCCATCGCCTCCAGCAGCGCCGATTGCGTCTTCGGCGGCGCCCGATTGATCTCGTCCGCCAGAATGATCTGCGCGAAGATCGGACCCTCCGAGAACCGCAGCCGCCGCTCTCCCGTCTCCCGATCCGTCTGAAGAATCTCCGCCCCGAGAATGTCGCTGGGCATCATG
This sequence comes from uncultured Phycisphaeraceae bacterium, assembly GCA_964451515.1. GTDB lineage: Bacteria > Planctomycetota > Phycisphaerae > Phycisphaerales > UBA1924 > CAYVIJ01. The sequence continues at coordinate 37,348 of CAYVIJ010000024.1, forward strand.
TCCGGCGTGAACTGAATCCGCCGGAAATCCAGCCGCAGCGACGACGCCAATGCGCGCACCAGCAGCGTCTTCGCAAGTCCGGGAACCCCAACGAGCAGCGCATGCTCATGGCAGAACGCCGCCACCAGCAGCCCCTCGATCACCTCTTCCTGCCCGACGATCACTTCCGAGAGCTGCGAAGCCAGCGCGCGCTTCCGCTCGCCCAGCGCGTCAAACGCCGCCAGATCCTCCTCCGTCCGCCGATTGTCCGAGAAAGCGGTCATGCGCCCGACGCGAACCTCCCTCCTGCGAGACCACGAGCCCGATCATAGCTCCGCCGCCGCGCCGCCCGTTTTCCCGGGCGTTCCCGGGCGCTCCCTCCCATCCGACCGCCCATTGGGCAAGCGCGAGTTTGCGATTTCCATCTCCGCCCGCCCGCGCACCGCGCGAACTCCGCGAATCCCCTCCGCATCCCCTCCCCCGTGCAGCCCGCGCGCCCGACCCTCAATTGGCGCCTCCCCATCCAACCGCAACCCACGGGCGCCGATGCACTGGCGTCCGTGGACTTCCCGCGGCGTGATGGAGGCGATCCCATGGCCGTGCGACTTGGCGAAGTGATGATCGAGCAGGGTCTGCTCACCCGTCAGCAGGTGGACGTCATCTTGCAGGAGCAGCGCAAGCTGCACCGTCCCTTCGGCGAGCTCGCCGAGCGCCTCTTCGGCGTCTCCGAGCGCGATGTCGAACGATCCTGGGCCGCGCAATACGCCGGCATCACCGAGCACGTCGACCCCCGCGAGGAGATCCCCGAACCCGACATCCTCGCCCTCGTGACCAAACGCCAGGCGTGGCAGTTCCGCATCCTGCCCCTTCGGCGCGACGGCTCGGAGATCATGGTCGCCACGGTCGTCGACTTCCTTCCGCGCGCCATGCGCTTCGCGCTGCGCCACTTCCAGGAGCCCGCCTACTTCGTCGTCGCCGACCTCAATCACCTGGGCGAGGCCCTCATGCGCCACTTCCCCATCGACGGCGTCACCGCCGAGCAGGTCGTCATGGGCCGCTTCGGCCTCGAAGCCCTCGACTGATCAACACTTGAAGGTGGGATTCGGAAACTCCCACTCCTCCCCGGGCGTGTAGCCCAGCAGGTTGTACAACTCCTCCCGCGTCTGCATCGAACCGAGCGCCGACTCCGCCGAGCCGCTCCGTTTCAGCGTCTCGAGCAACTCTTCCACCGCGCGCATCGCGACCCGCAGCGTGCTCACGGGCCAGATCACGCAGTGGTATCCGAGCTTCGCGAAGCGCTCCAGCGGCAGCGTCGGCGTCTTGCCGAACTCCGTCATGTTCGCCAGCAGCAGGGGGCCGTCGCCGCCGCCGAAGCCTCGCAGCCCCTCCGCCACGCGCCCGAACTCCTCCTCCGACGCCAATCCCTCCGGAAAGATCATGTCCGCCCCCGCCTCGACGTACGCCTTCGCGCGCGCGATCGCAGCGTCCAGACCGTCCACGCTTCGCGCGTCGGTGCGCGCGCAGACGATGAAGGATCCCTCAGTCAACTCATCCCGCGCCCGCGCCGCGCAGGCGACCTTCTCCTGAAAGTGATCGATCGCGATCAGCCGCTTGCCCTCGAGATGCCCGCACCGCTTCGGGAAGACCTGATCCTCGATGTGAAACCCCGCCGCCCCCGCGCGGTGATACTCCACGAGCGTCCGCCGAACCATTTCTCCCTCGCCGAAGCCCGTGTCCGCATCCGCCAGCACCGGCAGCCCCGACGAATCCGCCGCCTGCCGGATGATCTCGCAGAACTCGTTCAGCGAGCGAACCCCAACGTCCGGAACGCCCGCCGACGCCGTCACCGCAGCCCCCGAGACGTAGCACCCATCGAACCCCGCCCGCGCGACCGCCCGCGCCACAAGCCCGTTGAACGCGCCCGGCAGCCCGACCGTCCGCTCACGCATCAGCGACCGCAGCGACCGCGCGCGCTCCGTCACGGGCTGAACCGAGTCACTCATAGTCGTCTCGCACGCTGATCGTGAAATCGTTCATCGTCGCGATCTCCTCCGCCGACTTGCTCCGCAGATTCGAGAACCGCTCCACCAGCTCCTCGCCTTCCGCCCCCCCCAGCGAGCCGAAGTGCGTGAACTTCCGACGCAGGATGTCCTCGAGATCCGCCGTCTCGTTCCTCGCATGTCCCGCCGGGAACATCACGAGCCCCGAATCGTGCTCCTTGCCGCCCTTGCCCGTGATCACCACCGACGTCGGAATCCCCTCCGGATACTTCTCGTCGTACTCCTTACCGCCGTGCTCGAAGGAGATCTTCTTCATGAGCCCCCGCGTCCGCTCGTTGAGGATCGCTTCCTCCGAATAGTCCCACGGATCCAGCATCAGCGCCTTCCACGTTGCGCCGTTCGCGCCCTCGCCGGATGGCGCCTCGCCGGTCTCCGCCTTCATCTCGAGCGCCTTGCGCAGCAGCGTCGCCACGATGTACGCCATCGAGTGATCCGCCGACTGCCGCGTCTTCGGATCCATCTTCGCAGGATTGCCGATGATCCCGTACGCCGGCTCGTACGCCAGAATCTTGATCGACTCGATGTTTCCCCCGTCCACATCCTCGAGCAGCTCCGGATGCTCGGCGATCAGATTGATCGTCGCTTGCAGCGCGCCCGCCGACTGATGCTCATAGATCCCCAGCTTGAAGTGCATGCCCATCACCGCGAACTCATCGCCCGAGTGCGTCAGCGTCAACTCGAAAGGCGAGGGCGCCAGCTCCGTCCAGCGCTTCTTTCCCTCCGTCGTCGGCTCGAAGAACCGGAAGATCGCCTCCGGGTTCCGGAAGATGTCCCCCGGTCCCCGAAACCCGCGCAGCGATCGCTGCATCGAGATCACCGCCGCCTCCGAGCTGATCGCCGCCGACGCGCCCTTCGAGTCGGACAACTGCTTCCCCGCCCGGATCGCCCGCCAAGGAATGTAATGCGCCACCGTCATGCCGATCGCCGACTCGATCTGCTCCACCTCCGCCCCCACCATCGCCCCAAACGTCGCCGCCGAAGCGATCGCCCCATGCACCACGTGGTCGATCTTGTACGACTTCAAGCTGAACACCTCCGCCAGCCGCCCGCGGATCTCATCCACCAGCAGCATCCCGCGCAGCGCCGCCGCGCCGTCCAGCCCCGCCACCTGCGCCGCCGCCAGGCACACCGGGTAATAGTCGTTGTGCCCAAACTCACCCGCCGTATGCCCCAGCGCCGGGTTGTACCCGAAGTTCGTCCCGTTGCTGTCCCACTCGCGCACCGCCGACGAGTTCGCCACCACCGCCTTCTCCGCCGACACCCTGATATTCGACCCAAACAGCGTCGCCCCGGGCCGCCCCGACGCCACCGCGTACTCCAGCGCCTCCTGACGAAGCACGCGCGGCGCATTCGTCCCCAGCGCCAGCGCCGACACCCCGCACAGCGCCGCGTCCACCTGAAAAAGCTCACACCGCTTGAGCGCCGCCTCCGACGGCTCGCCAATCGTCCCGTTCATGAACTCGATCGCGAACTCCGCGATTCCCGCGGCCTGGTTCGAGTCGGCGGGAAGGGTGACGCTGGTGTCCGATCCGACGCCGGTGGTCATCAATCGCTCCTCGCTGAGATCCGGTTCCCTGAGAGCATGAGTCTATCAGAGTCAGCCCCGAGCCCCGCTCCGCAATCAACCCGACTCGCCTCCCCCCGTCGCCTGCGCCGCGCTGCCGGAGGGCGGCCCTTCCTCTGGCGTTCCCTCCTTCGCGTTCGCGCCCCGGCTCTCCCGCAGCTCGGCGCGCGTCACCGGCAGCGCCTCCGGGTGCTCCTTCTGGATGAAGTGAATCAGCTTCTCGCGCACCTCGCAGCGCAGGTTCCACAACTTCCCGGCGTCCGACGAGCTCACCAGCGCGCGCACCTGCACCGTCTCCGCCGTGTTGTCTGTGATCTGCACCAGGCTCACCCGCCCGTCCCAGTTCTCCGAATCCTTCGTGATCCGATTCAACTCCTCTCGAATCGCGTCGACCGGAACCGTGTAATCCGTGTACAGAAACACCGTCCCCAGCAGTTGTGAGCTCTCACGCGTCCAGTTCTGGAAGACGTTCTCCAGAAAGTACGACAGCGGCACGATCAGCCGCCGCTCGTCCCAGATGCGCACCACCACATACGTCGCCGTGATCTCCTCGATCCGTCCCCACTCCCCCTCGACGATCACGACGTCGTCCAGCCGGATCGGCTCCGCCA
>CAYVIJ010000025.1:0-40134 GCA_964451515.1 uncultured Phycisphaeraceae bacterium
TCCGGGTCGGGCCGGATTATTACGGGTCGGAAATCGCCGATCCGACCCGCAATAGGTCGAAATCGACCAAAATGGGCCGCAACGCTTGCAATGGCCGCACCGCCTAAGTACGATGCTGACAACGGTTTCGGCGCGTGAGAGCGGATGGCCGGATCGGCCCCGGCTTGCATGGCATGCAAGAGGTCGTCGGTTCGATCCCGATCGGCTCCACTTTCCCGCTTCAAACACGTGCATGGAAGCCGAGGCGTTTGCGTCAGGCTGGGGGGCGTTGCGCCGGGCCGCGAGTCGTTTGCATCTGGGCGTCGTCATCAGTTCGGCGTTTTCGGGGGTTGGCTTGGCGAATGTCTGGCGGTGGACGGATTCGATCGTTTCGTCCTGCGTTTCAGGCGGCGATCACGACGCCCCGGCGCGCCTCTGCGCGCCGTAGGCGGTCGATTGCTTTGATCGACTCCGGCCCCGGCTTCATCATGCCGCGCTCCCAGCGGTAGACCGTGAGTTTGTTCACGCCGATCCGCTCACCCAGTTGGGATTGAGTCAGACCCAGCGCTTCCCGCAGCGTGCGGATGAAGCCCGGCGTCGGCGTCTTCGGCGTCTTCATCGCCATCGCCTGCACGCGGTCCAGGAAGCGCACCGCTTCCGGCTTGAAGGTCAGTTCCCCGCTGCGGTCGCGTCCGCACCACTTCGCGGGCACCAGCACGAAGACCGTTCGATCGTCCGGCAGGCGCATCGTGAAGGGCACATCCTCGCGGACACTTCGGTCATCGTCTCGCCGCCTTTTCATGGCGTCAGCCCTCCCAGTAGATCGTGATGAACACCACCAGTTCGCCCGCGTCGTCCCGGTCCAGCACACAGACGAGCTCCAGCGGCAAGCCGTCCGGCGCCTCGCCCGAGATCATCCAGCGGGCGCGTCCCCAATCGTCGGCGCCATCGGCTTTGACTTGCGCCGGCCCGTCCACGATCGCCAGAACATCCGGCCAGACCATGCCGCGCTGCGCCAGCCGGCGGCGGGCATGCGCGGTGAGGCGGTAGCGTCCGACCTCGATGCACCGGCGGATCGTCCGAAGGGCGCGTTTGGCGTCGGCGTCCATCGCTCATGCGTCAGTATACGCTGCAATATACGCGCTCTCAAGCCCTCCCCGGCGACTCGAGGGATCGGGGCGCGCCGGGGAGCAGGAGCGGGAAAGCTTCGCTTGACCGCGCGTCGTGAGCGGGTCCGGTCGGTTGCCCGGCGGCGTTCGACGGTTTTCTGGAACGCAACCAGCGGGAGTGGCGGGGCTCGGTGGCTGCGGGGGGAGCGGGCAGGAGTTGTAGACGGGCGGGCAGGGGCGGGCGCCGCTACCTGTAGAAGCAGTAGGAGACGGCTCGGCGAGCCGTCCCACCAGGAGAAGTAGGGAGGGAGTAGAGAGGGGCAGGCAGGGACGCCTGCCCTACCTGTAGTTTTGCGGCGCTCGCATTCTGACGGGCAGGCACGGAGGCCTGCCCCACCGGTTTTGTTGCATTCGTTGGCGCGTGTTGCGCACGCGCGGCGGGCGGGGGCGCGCGGTGCTGCCTGGGGAGGAGATAGGGGGAGTAGGAGACGGCTCGGCGAGCCGTCCCACCAAGGGGGAGTTAAGAAGGAGTAGGAGACGGCTCGGCGAGCCGTCCCACCAAGGGGGAGTTAGAAGGAGTAGGAGACGGCTCGGCGAGCCGTTCCACCAAGGGGGAGTTAGAAGGAGTAGGAGACGGCTCGGCGAGCCGTTCCACCAGCAGAGGGTGCTCGCTGCGGGAGTGGCGCGGATGCTCTACGCGGGGCGCGTTGCGCTGCGAGGAGTGTCGCGTTCGTTCGCGCCTCGGGGGCGGCGGTCGATGGGGGCGATGTCGCTGCGGGACCAGGCGTCGGCGTGGGCGCGCCAGAAGTGCTCGAAGGACTCTCTCAGGCTGAAGCGCTGGGCGCGGGTGTGGGCGGAGCGGCCCATGCGCTGGCGCGCTTCGCCGTCGAGGAGCAGGCGCGACATGGCGGTGATCCACGGGGCGGGCTTGTCGGCGGGGAGGACGTGGCCTGTGATGCCCTCGGCGACGACTTCCTTGGGTCCGCCCTGATCGCTGACGAGGACGGGGAGTCCGGAGGCCTGGCTCTCGAGGACGACCTGGCCCAGTGTGTCGGTCATCGAAGGGAAGACGAAGAGATCGCTGGAGGCGTAGATGGTCGAGAGCTCTTCGCCATGCCTGAAGCCCAGGAAGTGGGCGCCCTTGCCGGCCAGCGTCTTCTGCATGCGCTTGCGGTAGGGGCCGTCGCCGACGACGACGAGTTCGGCCTCGCGGCCTGCCGCGGCGCAGGCGCGGCGGACGGCGGGCCACGCCTCGGTGAGCAGCGGGAGGTTCTTCTCGACGCTGACGCGCCCGATGTAGAGGGCCTTGACGGACGTCGGGGAGACGTCGGTGGCGCGCGCCCAGTAGTCGGTGTCGCGGTGGCGGGTGTGGAAGGTGTCGATGGCGATTCCCGGCGTGAGGCGGAGCATGCGCTCGCTGGGCAGGCCGAGCTTGATGAGGGATTCGATGTAGTCGTCACTTCGGGCGAAGATGGTGCTGAAGGAGCGGTAGAAGAAGCGCATGAAGTCGCGCGTCATGCGTGTGTAGACGGCGTCTTCGAAGAGATGGTCGATATAGGCGGGGAAGTCGGTGTGGTAGACGCCCAGGATGGGCGTGTGCAGCATTTTGGCGGCGAGGAGTCCGGCGAGGCCGACGGGGCCCGGGGTGGAGATGTGGATGACGTCGGGCTGGATCCTGTCGGCGAGTCGGAGGATGCGGAGCAGGGGGGGCAGGGCGATTTCGAGCTGCTCGTAGCCCGGCATGGCGCGGGCGAAGAGGGGGCGGAAGTTGGTGATCTGGGGGACATCGGGCGTGGGGAAGCGGGTGGAGGTGACGATGTGGAAGGAGCGTCCGGCGGTGGCGCCTTCGTCGCCCATGTTCTGGATGAAGCGGGAGACGCCGTTGACATCGCCGAGCGTGTCGGTGAAAAGCATGACGCGCATGGACTCGGCGTGCTGCTCCAACGTCTTCTCCTCGCGCGCGGTCATGCGCTCGATCTGCCTGAGCAAACGCCGCTCCTTGTTCTGGTGGAAGAGGCTGAAGATGTGCGGCGCCTGCGCGGCGAGGACGGAAGCGTAGCTGATGCCGACGTCGAGCAGGCCAGAGGGATCACGCCGCTTGAGGGCCTTGACGGCGCGGGGGGCCATGGCGCTCATGAGGCGCTCGGAGAGGTCGTCGGTGAAGGCGGCCATGCGCTCGTGGTGGGCGAGGGCGGGGTCGACGGCGAGGCGGTCCTCGTCAAGCCAGCCGCGGATGTCGGCGTGCTCCTCGAGCATGGGGCCAATCTCGTCGCGCAGGGCCTTGAGGATCGGCAGGGCGGCGCGTTTCTTGCGAGTTCCCGGGAGCCAGGATCGGATGGCGTCCTTCGTGAGTTCGAATCTGCTCGGGGGCGGGGCGTCGACGCCGGCGAAGCGGACGATCTTCGAGCCGAAGGCGCGGGCTCGGGCGGACTGGCCGGCGTGCCAGCGCTCGGCGTAGTAGTTGAGGCCGACGGTGGTGAGCTGGTGGGCGAGCAGGGCGCTGTGCCCGGCCTGGCCGCCGACGAGGGCCTTTCCGGCCATCACCTCGCGGAGGAACACTTGGGGATCGCGGATCTTCTCGCCGTCGGGTGAGGCGACGCCGGTCCAGGTGCAGCCGACATTCAGGAGGGCGTGGTCGTCGCTGCCGGCGGTGGTGGGCTTGAGCCAGGTGCGCGACCAGAGGGGCTCGAGGGCGTGCCTGTCGATGAGCTTTTGGACGGTCTTGGGCGTGAGGCTCGCGATGAGTCGGGCGACGCCGTCGACGTGGGCGCCGCTGTGCGCGCCGTTCAGGCGCTCGAAGGCCTTGAAGAGCAGGCAGCAGCGCTCGAGATGCCAGAGGGTGAGGCGGCCGTTCTGGATGTAGAGGGGATGGGCGAATGAGTGGGCGAGGTTGTTCTCGGCGAGCCAATGGGCGAAGGCGTAGACGTCGTCGCGGAGGCCCAGACGTCCGATGGCCTCGTGCTGCTCGGGGGTGTGTCCCCAGACGAGGACGTGGAGCTTGCAGCGGTCCTCGGGGAAGAAGACGGTGACCTCCTCGCCCAGAACGACGCCTTCGAAGCCGCGTTCGAGGAGTTCGAGTGCGCCCTCGATGGTGTCGTGGTCGGTGAGTGTGACGAGGTCCATGCCGCGAGCGCGGGCCTGCTCGTAGACGCGCTCGGGCGGGGAGAAGGATTCGGGGCAGGCGAGGCCGCGGAGGGCGGCGATGACGGGCTTGCGGCTGGCGCGGGAGTGGACGTGCATGTCCATGCGCGTAAGCGCCGTGTTGGGGGGCGTTCGGGGGTGGGGGCCCTCGGCGAGCGCGGGGGCTCGAGGACTGCTCATGGGGCGCTGCTCCTCATCCGGGACGCTCGAGCGCTGAGGCCGATCGCATCCTTGCGAAGGACTGAGACTCGGAGCCTATATATAGCGCGTGGCTCATCGGTATAGATGAAGATCGTACGAAGAATTGGGGATGAGTTCGTAAGGGATGGGCGTTGGGGGTGTGGGGCGTCTCACGGGGCGGTGCGGCTTGTGGGCGTCTGGCGTGGGCCATAGGCTTCCGCCGTCGACTTCTGCCGTCGACTTCTGGCCGCGCGTCCCTCTCCTCCATGACCGTTTCCACGTCCACGTCCGCCGGTTTTGAATCCTCGATGTCCGAGTCGGGCGAGTTGACGCTCCGTTTTTGGGGTCGGCTGGAGTTCGGGAGCGTGTCGGGGTTGTGGACGCGGATGGTTGAGGCGATTGACCGGTCGCGCCCGACGTGCGTGACGATCGACGCCAGCGAGGTGGAGTACTGCGATGGGGCGGGGCTGGGGCTGTTCGTGGAGGCGCATCGTCGGGGGGTGCGGGCGTGCGGGCAGGTGCGTGTGCAGGGGCTAAGCGAGGAGCTCCAGCGTCTGCTGGATCAGTTCGAGCTGCGTGATTTCGAGGACTGGAGGGCGCCGCCGCCGTCATGCAAGCCCCTGGCGGAGGAGGTGGGGGAGTCGACGTATTCGGTCTATCAGGACACGAAGGCGTTGATCGCGTTCGTGGGTGAGATGACGGTGGCGTTGCTTCAGGTGGCGGTGCGTCCGCGATCGCTGCGCTGGGGGAACGCGATGCTGGCGGCGGAGAAGGCGGGGGTGAACGCGCTGCCGATCGTGATGCTGATCGGGTTTTTGATCGGGCTGATCATTGCGTTCCAGGCGGCGACGCCGATGCAGCAGTTCGGGGCTGAGTTCTTCGTGACGGACATTGTGGCGCTGTCGATGCTTCGGGAGCTCGGTCCGGTGATGACGGCGATCGTGCTGGCGGGGCGATCGGGATCGGCCTTCGCGGCGGAGATCGGGACGATGAAGGTGCGTGAGGAGATCGACGCGCTGGTCACGATGGGGATCGATCCTGTGAAGATGCTGGCGACGCCTCGGGTGCTCGGGGCGATGTTCATGACGCCGCTGCTGTCGGCCTTCGCGTCGCTGGCGGGTCTGATCGGAGGCGGCATCGTGGTGCTGTCGCTGGGGTTTTCACTGCATTCGTATACGAATCGAATCACGGACGCGGTGGACTACGTCGATCTGCTGAGCGGTCTTTTCAAGGCGTTTGTCTTCGCGATTCTGGTGGCCGGGGTCGGCTGCCTTCGTGGCCTGCGGACGAACACGGGGCCGAGCGCGGTGGGCGACTCGACGACGAGCGCCGTGGTGAGCGGGATTATTCTGATCATCATCACCGACGCGATTTTGTCGGTGTCGTACTACTACCTGGGGATCTGAGCGTGGCGAGACTCGCATCCTCCGCGACGGTCGAAGGGCGGATGGCGGTGCGCGTCATGGATTTGACGGCCGCGTACGGCGAGACGGTGGTGCTGCGGGATGTGAGCTTCGATGTGCCGACGGGGCAGATTCTGGCGATTGCGGGCGGCTCGGGTTCGGGCAAGAGCACGCTGATGCGGCACATGATCGGTCTGCTGGAGCCGGCGCAGGGGTATGTGGAGATCTGCGGGCAGAACCTGACGGAGGCGGAGGGGCGGGATCGCCTGTCGATTCTGCGGCACATCGGCGTGATGTATCAGGGGGGCGCGCTGTTCGGCTCGATGACGCTGCTGGAGAACGTCTGCCTGCCGATGGAGGAGTTCACGACGCTTCCGAAGGAGGCGCGGGAGTTGATCGGGCGGATGAAGCTGAGGCTCGTGGGTCTGGACGAGGCGGCGAATCAGTTGCCATCGGAGGTCTCGGGGGGCATGCAGAAGCGGGCGGCGATCGCGCGGGCGATGGCGATGGATCCGGAGGTGCTGTTCCTCGACGAGCCGTCGTCCGGTCTTGACCCGATCACGCTGGCGGAGCTGGACGAGACGATCGTTCGGCTGTCGGACTCGCTGGGCGTGACGTTCATCGTGGTGACGCATCACGTGGAGAGCATTTTCAACATTGCGGACCGCGCGCTTATGCTGGACGGATCCAGCAAGCGGATGGTCGCGATCGGGCCGCCCGCGGAGCTTCAGGACCACTGCGAGATCGAGTGGGTCCGCCGGTTCCTGTCGCGCGAGCCGGTTCACGGAAAGTCGAAGGCATGAGCGCTCGCGCGAGCTATTTCAAGATCGGGGTCTTTGTCATCACGGCCGCGACGCTGACGGTCGCGGGGATCATCGCGCTGGGGGCGGGGGCGCTGCTGAAGAGCACGATCCTGCTGGAGTCGTACATCGACGAGTCGGTGCAGGGTCTGGAAGTCGGCTCGCCGGTCAAGCATCGGGGGGTGACGATCGGCTCCGTGCGCGACATCGACTTCGCGTACAACCGCTACGACTTCACGCGGAGCGAGCAGCGCTTTTTCGAGTTCGGGCGGTATGTGGTGGTGGAGATCGCGCTCGAGCGCGACACCTTCGGGGACGATGCGAGCGACATTCAGAACGTGCTTGACGACCTGATCGAGCAGGGGCTGCGGGTGCGGATGGCGTCGACGGGGCTGACGGGCACGGCGTATCTGGAGGTGGATTACGTCGACCCGGAGCGCAACCCTCCACCGCCGATCGACTGGAAGCCGGACGCCCTGTACATCCCGGCGGCGCCGAGCACGATCAGCCGGCTGATCAACACGGCGGAGCAGATTCTCAGCGAGTTGTCGCGCGTGGAGATCGAGAGTCTCGCGATGGAGACCCGCCGGCTCGTCACGAATGCGGCGGACGCGGTGGACGCGGCGAACGTGTCGGAGGTGAGTCAGCGGATGGGAGCGCTGATTCGCGAGGCGCGCGAGACGAACGTCCGGCTCAAGGAGGTCCTGAACAGCCCTGAGCTGGAGTCGGCGCTGACCGACGCGGCGGCGACGATGTCGACGACGCGCGAGGTGCTGGGTGGTTCGCAGCAGAGTCTGTCGGAGTTTTTCGCGGATCTGCCGGAGGTGTCGAGGCGGTTCGAGAGCGTCGCCGCCAAGCTCGACGATTCGCTGAAGGAGGGCGAGCTCGAGTCAATGATCGAGGGGGCGCGGGTGGCGGCGACGGAGCTTCCGCGGGCGATTGAGCGCGCGCGGCGGCTCATCGAGCGGATCGATGGGCTTGTCACGGATCAGCGAGGATTGATTGAGACGACATTGCGGAGCCTTCGCTCGCTGACGAATGACCTTGAGGAGCTGGCTGAGACGCTCCGCGCCCAGCCGTCACAGGCGATCTTCGGCGAGCCGCCGCCGAAGCGCAACCCGGGAGAAAAGCCTTGAGCGCGCGCGCAATGGTTCTGCTGGCTGTGCTGGCTTCGTCGTTTCTGGCGGGCTGTCTGAATCTCGAGCAGCCTCCGCTGGATCGGCGGCTGTTCACGATCGATCCGGTGCGGAGCGGGCGGGACGCCCCGGTGGGGCCGTGGGCGGATCAGGGGCATTCGCTGCGGGTGCTTCCCTTCGTGATCACGAGCCGGCACGCGGATCGCTCCTTCACGTATCGGGTGGGCGAGAACGAGTTTCAGACGGATTACTACAACGCGTTCGCCGCGGATCCCGCGGATCTGTTCACGGAGCAGGCTGTTGAGTGGCTGGATCGATCGCGCGTCTTTCAGCACGTCTTTCCCGACGATCTGAACGTGCGGGCGACGCATGGGCTGCGCGCGATGATCGTCGATCTGTACGGCGATTATGCGAATGCGGAGTCGGCGCGAGCCGTTGTCGCGGTGCGGTTCATCCTGACCGATGAGCGCGAGGGGGCGACGGAGGTGGCTCTGGATGCGCTGATTCGGCGGTCGGCGCCCATCGAGGGGGAGGGCCCGGCGGCGATGGCGGCGGCGCTGACGAACGCGTACGGGCAAACGCTCGCGGAGCTGGAGGAGCGCCTGCGGCGCGCCGCGCCCGCGGGGTGATGAGGCTCAGGAGGGCGGGGCTTCGGGATCGCGCCCCCACTGCGGGAAGAGCGGCGCCAGCGCGGCGCGGACGCGATCGCGCGTCTCGGGGTCGACGGGGCGGAAGCGGTTCTTGCGATATCCCGCCAGCTCCGCGAGGTAGGCGCGGAGGCGCGTCTCGTGGCGCGCGGTGAAGGGCAGGTCGAGCGCGTCGTAGATGCGGCGGATCTCTTCGATTGGATCCGCCTCGAGATTCTCGAAGCGCACGTCGACGGCGCGCCCGGGGGCGAGGCGGGCGGCGTCGCGGTAGTAGCGCTGCTCCATGGCGCGATAATGGTCGAGGAAGCGGTCGGCGTAGCCGGCGCCTTGGCGCTCGTCCTGGAGCTGGAAGAGCGGATGGGCGGTGGCGGCGAGGTGCAGATTGGATCGGTGGACGGCGTAGGGATCGCGGTGGATGTGCACGAAGCGCGCGCCGGGGAAGAGGTCGGCGAGCATGCCGACGCGGGCGGTGTTGTAGGGGTTCTTCATGAGGGGCGCGCGGCGCGAGAAGAGCGTGATTTTGCGCACGAAGAGGCGGTAGAAACGCGCCCAGCGGCGGCGCTCCTCGGGGGTGAAGCCCTCCTCGAACATGTAGCGCTCGTAGTGGTCGCGCCGGCGGGGGAGGCGGATGGCCCAGTCGGGCGAGAGGCCCGACATGTTGGCGAGGGCGTACTCCTCCTCGTTGGGGGTGTTCAGGCCGAACTTGACGGCGTCCATGGGCCGTTTCCAGGGGGCGAAGGCGGCGAGGATGGGCGCGAGGAGCCAGCCGGTGGTGAGGAAGCCGTGGGGGTTGATGACGTGGCGCGTGCGGGCGGCGACGAGGCTGGGGTCGAGGGCGAGAAGGTTCTGAAGATGGGTGGTGCCGCTGCGGTGGACGCCCAAGACGAAGATCGGCGGTCCGGCGCGGCGACCGAGCGGGAGCAGGGGGGCGAAAAGGCGCTCGGGGAGGGTGAGTGCGAAGTTGAGTGTGGACGTGGCGAGTGTGGCGGCGAGGCGGGGGAGGTATATGGGATCGATGCGCCAGCGGGCGCGGTGGAGCTGGGCGATCCAGACGTCCAGCGGCGCCAGGAGGCCCAGATGCGCGAAGGGGATGAGGCGGCGCATCGTCTCGGACATCTCGCCCGAGGGGGCTTCGAGATCGCGCTCCGGCGCGCGCGCGCGCATCAGGGTCGCGCACGCCCCGAGCGCGAGGGCGAGGAGAATCCACGCCTCCCAGGCGCCGGCGAGGCGTGCGGCGGGCAGATTGTCGGTGAGATCCACCTTGCGCGCCGCGCGCTCGATGGCGAGCGCCCCGGCGAGGACGCCCCACGCCGCGGCGATGTCGCCCCGGGCGAAGCGCAGGGCGGCGGCGACGCCTGTGATGCCCAGCGCGCCCGCGCCGACGAGCAGGCCCTCGCGCCAGGTGTGCCCGTGGGCGTTGACGATCGCGGCGGCGGCGGCGGCGAGCAGCGCCGTGGCGGCGATGGCTGTCCAGCGCCCGAATCCCCGCCGCAGGGCGCCCGCCAGCCAGCCGGGGAGGAGGATCGCGAGGATGGCGGCGGTGAGCGAGGCGACGAGGATGGAGCTGAGGACGTCGCTCGCCGCCTCCGCGACGCCCGCGTCAACGCTCGTGTTCCGGCGCCCAGCGACGATGGCTGCGGCGGTCACGCCGCCCATCGCGCCGGCGAGCAGTCCGAGTCCGGCGTCGCGCGCCCAGCCCTGACCGAAGGCGAGTCCGGCTTCCGCGGCGGAGCGCTGCGAGGCGGAGAGCCGCCACATGGCGCCGGCGAGCGCCAGAAGAAGAAGGATTGGTCGCCCGCCGCCGCGGGAGAAGAGATGGAAGTCGCTTCCCAGAAGCGCGGCGAGCCCCTGAATGGCGAAGCCGACGGCGGCCAGAAATAGCCCGAAGAGGAGCAGATCGCGCACGACGGCGCGGCGCTGGGCGGGTTGGGTTGAGGTGGATCCCTGGCTCAAGCTTGGGAGTATCGCGGGGTGTTGACGGGGCCGCAAAGGAATCTGCGATCGGCGCGCGGCGCATGCGAACGGAGTGCGAACAGAGAACAAGGGAGCTCTGATCAGTTGCGAAACAGACCGCCGTTCTGGGTCTGAGACGTCGATTTCAGGTCGGAATGCCCCTCACCCCAACCCTCTCCCGGTGGGAGAGGGGGTTCTCCAGAGGTCTCAAGAACACAAAAAAGAGCGAGGCGCCGTCTTAGACGGCGCCTCGCTGGAAGAGAGAGAGCTGGTGCGGCCACCGTCCCGAGGGAGGAGACCTCGGCGCCAGCCGTCGCAGAGCCCTCAAATGCGAGTTTGGAGGGCCAGCCGGCGCAATGGGAGGCAGCATCACACGCCTGTCGATCAGTCTATTGATGGCTTGGAGCGTTCCCGCGAATGGTGTTGATTGGCGTGTCCCCACCTTTTCGCAGGGCGACTGCCAAAGGGCAGGATCTTCAGTTTTTTCCGAATTTGATCTACACTGCGATCTATGGGGATGGGGAGAGGGCTTTGTGAAGCGGCCCGGAATGCCGCTTCGATGAGAGTGAAGGAGTTGACCTGTGAATGCAATGTCGCAAAGGCGAGAGCGACTGCACCGTCTGTTGGATCTGGCCCGGGTCGCCCGCGGCTGGAACCGCACCGAGCTCGGTCGCGCTCTTGGTCGGGATCCGACGAAGTTGTATCTGGACAGCGGCAATCCGAAGCTTGACTTTCTCGTCGGGCTCGCGGAGACGCTGGAGTGGCCGGTGGAGGAGGTGATCGATGCGCTGTCGGGGGAGGAGCATGAGCGCTGCGACGGCGGCGCGGGAGAGTTCGAGGCGCTGGATCGGCAGGTAGTGGCGGCGCACCAAGAGGGTCGCTACGGAGATATGGTCGAGCTGGCGGCGTCGCTTCAGCGGTCGGCGCGGACGCCCGAGCAGCGGGCGCTGGCGTGCAACCGTGAGGCTGGAGGCTGGGACGGTCTCGGGCGATACCCGAAGGCGCTGGAAGCGGTTCGGCGCGGGCTGCGCGAGGCGCCGCTCTCGACGGATCTGCGGCTGAAGCTTCAGGGCAACCTCGCGAACGCGTATTACACGCTCTGGGAGTTGACGCCGGCGCTGGGCGCGGCGCAGGTGCTGTGCGATCATCACAGGGAGAACCCCCCCGAGTCGGAGACGAGCCGCCAGCGCGCGGCGTTCGCTCACTATGTGCGCGGCAACACATATCGAAGGCTGATGCAGGCGGAGCCGGAGAACCGGCGGCGGCACGCCGAAAACGGGCGCGCGGATCTGCTTCACGCCCGCGATGCGTACCTGAGTCTGGCGGAGGAGCGCGACGATCCCGCTCTGCGCGGGATCGCGCGGACGTGCATGGGCGGCGTGATCGAGACGGAGGTCGAGCTCGGGCTTCGCGACGCCGACGCGGCGCTCGAGACCATCATGCAGGGGCTCGATGAGGCGGTCGACCTCGATGAGGCGACTGGCGATCTCATCGAGAGCTCAGGCTGGTGGTGCGTCTTCGGGGGCAACATCGCGCTGCGGAGCCTGCATGGGCGGGCGTTGCAGCGGACGATGGCCGTTTTCACGAACAAGGCGCTCGAGGTCGCGGATCGGCTCGACAACTGGGCCCTTCGCGAGCGGGCGTTCACGATGCAATACGCGCTGCACGAGGCGATGGTCGATGCGACCGGCTTCGAGTTGCAGTACACGATCGATGACGAGGACCGGCGGCTGATCGCCGGGGCGATGGGCCGGTTCCCACGCTTCCGGGAAGCCGGGTGGAAGATTCTTCAGACCGCCAAGGTCGTTGTTGCGAACTGATGGAAAGAGCCATGACACACCACATCAAGATCTCAACCGCCTGTCTTCTCGCCGTCGGCGCCTTCGCGTTCGTCTCTGCCGACGCCGGCGCGGAGATTGTCCTTCCGGGAGATGATGGCTGGACGGACGATGCGCCGCCGGAGTTGAGCGGAGATCCCGGCGACCGAGCGCGAACAGGCGATCCGCCGATCGCGCACACCGATCAGCGTCCAATCCCCGGCGATGATCCTTCCACCGACACGGCGATCCCCGAACTCGGCGTCTTCGAGTTCGAGCCGCTCGGCATCGTGTCGCCAGTGGATGAGACGCCGCCGGCGTCCGGGCCGATCGCGCCGCCGGTTGGGACGGTCGTCTTCCTGCCCGCGTCGGACATCGCCTCGGGCGCGCCCGCGGCGATCGCGGAGGCGCGCTCGCTGGTCGAGGAGTTCCAGCGTCCGGCGCCGGTCAAGATCCCGTCGGCGCCAAGGGACGTCTCGCGGGCGCCGGCGCCTGTCGGGGTGGGCGCCAGCCCGGTCCCATCGCCTGGGGCGCTGACGCTTCTGGGCCTCGCCGCCGCGGCGGGCTGCCGCCGACGTCGGCGGGTCTGATCGACGCCGCGTCGGATCTGCAACGCACAACAATCGCCGCCCGGGCATGCGCTCGGGCGGCTTTTTCTTTGGGGTCCGGATCGGATCGGGATGATGAGGGCGTGCGGTGGTGGAATGGATCGTCGCGCCGGAGGGAGCCGACGCGTCGGGACGGGACTCAGCGCCGGGGCGTCCAGTTCTCCATCACGCGCGCCAGATCGCGTCGGTCGATGACGCCGTCGGCGTTGACGTCGTTTTGCTCCGACGCCTCGCCCCAGGCGGAGAGGACGGCGGCGAGATCGGATCGATCGATGACGCCGTCGCCCGTGACGTCGCCGCTGGAGGGCCCGGCGAGGAACGCGCCGATCCACCACCACTGGGCGCGGACGATCACGCCGCCGCCGCCGGAGCCGTAGCGCCCCGGATGGCCGGGGCCGCAGACGAAGGTGTTGACGCTGGCGAGGCGCAGGTCGCCGTCGTCCCAGACGAAGCCGGGGCCTCCGGAATCGCCTGGGCCGAGGGTGGTCTCGATCTCGGGCCCGAGGCCGGCGCCTCCCATGTGGTTCTCGGCGGCGGGTCCATCGAAGTCGAAGCCCCAGACGTCGGGCTCGGCGGCGGGGCGGGCGTAGAGCTCGTCGGCGGCGTTGGCGCCAATGCGCTTGACGGTGAAGGAGGCGGTGCCGCTGATGGGCCCGCGCTCGCCGTCGCCGCTCTCGCCATAGCCGACCATCCAGATGACTTCGCCGCGATCGAGGGGCCGATCGAGCGGCTGGTACGTTGGGGTGTTCTCAGGGAGGGGGCGCTTGAGGGTGATGATCGCCAGATCATTACGGACCCCCGGGTTTCCGAAGCCGGTGAAGTCCGGATGGAGGTTCACGGAGTCGACGTCGCTCGGCGTGACGACGTGGCTGAGATCGCCGTCGTGATGGAAGAAGAGGGCGACGTCGGATCCTTTGTCGAGGACGCCGTCGTTGTCGAGATCGAAGGTGTGGGCGGCGGTGAGGACGTGCCGGGGGGAGACGGCGACACCCGTCGCGAGGCGTCCGTGCACGAAGAGACTCGGCACACCGCCGAAGGGGGAGATCGCGGCGTTGGGATCGATCCGCGCATCGGCGGCGGGGTCGAAGGTCTCGGCGGCGCCCTGCACGGAGCGCAGAAGGGTCGGGCGCAGATTCGTGGCGGGCTGAGCGGCGGCGGTGGCGGCGGCGGTCAGCGCTGCGGCGCCTGCGGAGGCCGCGCGGGTCCCTCGGAATGTGCGGGTCTTGCGTTCCATGCGGTTGACGCGGACACTGCGTCCTGACCCATGCAGTGTACACGCGGGGGCGCCTCCGTTTCAGGGGCTTTTCGCCCGCTCCGGCGCCCTTGATCCGATTTTCGGGCGGTTGTGCGTCCGGGAATCGTGAAATCGTCGCCGCCGCTTCCCCGACCCCTTGCCCGGGCCTCGCCTCTGAAGCCTCAACCATGACCACGCGACATGCTCTGACGGGACTTGACGATCGCCTCTCCCGCCTTGTCGAGCGCGGGCTCGAGGGACACGCTCCCTCCCGGGAGGACGCGCTCGCCATGCTCGAGACGGGGGAGGACGCCGCCTTTGCGCTGCTGCCGCTCGTGCACGCGGCGGGCGCGCTGCGCCGGGCGGCGTTCGGGAACCGCGTGCAGGCGCATCTGCTGAACAACGTGCAGTCCGGCGCATGTCCGGAGGACTGCGGCTACTGCGGGCAGGCGAAGACATCGGACGCGCCGATCCAGGCGTACCGGCTGAAGCCGCGGGAGCAGATCATCGAGGAGGCGCAGGCGGCGAAGGAGGCGGGGGCGTATCGATACTGCATGGTGCTGTCGGGGCGCGGGCCGTCGGATGCGGACATCGACCACATGGTCGAGTGCATCCGTGAGGTGAAGCGGCGCTTCGGATTGGAGACGTGTCTCTCGGCGGGACTGCTGGATCGGGCGAAGGCGGAGCGCCTGCGCGCGGCGGGGCTGGATCGGCTGAATCACAACCTGAACACGTCGCGCGAGCGGTATCCGGAGATCTGCACGACGCACACGTTTCAGGATCGCGTGGAGACGCTTGGCGCAGCGCGGGCGGCGGGGCTGCAACTGTGCTCGGGGCTGATCGTGGGGATGGGGGAGTCGCGGGCGGATCTGGTGTCGCTGGCTTTCGAGTTGCGGGAGCTGGAGGCGGAGTCGATTCCGGTGAACTTCCTCGTGCCGATTCCGGGCAATCACGTGATTGACCCCGTCCTGGAGGGCGAGCCGCTGACGCCTCGGATGTGCCTTCGGGTTCTGTGCATGTGCCGCTTCGTGAACCCGCGCGCGGAGGTGCGCGTCGCGGCGGGGCGGGAGGGACACTTGCGCTCGCTGCAAGCGCTGGCGATGGAGCCGGCGAACTCGCTCTTTGTCGACGGCTACCTGCTGACGAAGGGATCCGACGCGCTGCGCACGCTGCGGATGCTGCGCGACGCGGGCTTCGACATCCAGCCGGCGGCGGAATGGCCGGAAGCGCTTCGGAAGGCGGCGCTGCAGGGCGATCTCGACGACTTCGCGATCGAGCGCGACGAGTCGGCGGCGCCCTCAGGGTGCGATGTGCTGAAGGCGGACAAGGTGAACCCGAAGCGGCTGGCGCGGCTGCGGGTGAACGGCGCGTTGCCGGAGTGAACGGAGCGCCTCGCTGCGCGCGAAGAGGGCGCCGGAGAGGACCCCATCTTCCCGTCGGCTCGCCGCGAGCTGATATCACGACGGGAAGAGGCCCCGCCGTGGCGATCGGCGGTCGGACGCTCGCCACTGGCAAGACCGCGGGAAGACAGAGCCCTCTCCGACGCCCTCTTGGAGTCGGACATTGCGGGGCGTCCGCGGATCGCGGACGCGAGTGATTCGTTTATCGCCTCCGCCGACGGGCGGCGAAGAGGCCTCCCAGCGCGACGGTCGCGAGCGCGCCGGGGGCTGGGATGTTGGTGGTTCCGGTGAAGGCGGCGTTGGCTTCGAAGGCGGGCAGGTCGCCGGAGCCGCCGCGGAGCGTCGTTTCGCTGAACTGAAGAAGGGGCTCGATGGCGGTCAGCGTGAAGACGGCGTCGGAGGGCGCGATGAAGGCGGGGACGCCGAGGCTGGCCAGTTGGTCCGCCAGCGGGCCGAAGGCCTCGTAGGTCAGCGAGCCTGTGTCGCTGGTGGTGATGAGCGCTCCGGCGCTGCTGACCTGGAGGAGCGAGCCATCGTTGAATGACCCTCGCAGCAGCGCGAGCGAGCCGCGCAGCCCGGTCATGCGGAACTCGAAGATCCCCGAGATCGAGGCGGTGATGGCGCCCGGGACGTCAATGGATGGGCCGATGTCGGTGACATCGATGTCCATGACAAGGTTCGTCTCGAAGTTCAACTCGCCGCCCAGAATGCCCGAGTCGTCCGAGACGACCAAGTCGACTGTCGCGGTCGGGTCATACGCGATCGACCCGGCCGAGGGGCTGGTCGGCGTGAAACTCATTTCCTTGCCGCCGACCGGATCATCAAAGGTGAACATGAAAGCCGCTTCAGCGGCGCCCGCCAGCGCGAAGGCGACCGCGGCTCCGACACCGAGGCGTCGAACCATGACTCCCGTCTCCCTGTGCAATGACACAAGCCCTGCACGGGCCTGCCGTTTGCCTAGAACCTCATTTTCCTGGCCCTGGCCCGTTCCGTGCGAGAACGGCCAAGACGACTCCTGAACCCTGTGCGAGGGTTCACCGGGGAGACTACCGGATCATCGGACCGACCACAACCCCCCAGGCGGAAAAACCCTCGTGATTTGCGGGACACGTCATCGCCCGGGAGTCGGCGTCACACGTCCGAAAAGAGTCAGGGTGTTGGCTCGCTGGATCTTGACTTCGAGCATCCGCCCGATGAGATCCGCGGGGGAGCGGCCCTGGGGGGCGTCGAAGAGGACGATCAGATCGCCGTCGGTGCGAGCACTGAGCTGGACGGCGGGCTCGCCGAACGTTGCGGCGTCGTTGGCGGAGGGTGCGGCCGGCTCGCTCCGCCCGCCGACGGTGAGGGCGACCATTCCCGCGGCGCGCTGCTTCTTTCGCTCGCGCGCGCTGACGCCCTCGACGAAGACCTCGAGGCGCTTGCCGACCTGCGCCCGGGCGATCTCATCGCTGATCTCGTGCTGGATCGCCAGGGCCTCGTTGTTGCGGCGGCGCTTGACGGGTTCAGGGACGTCGTCGGGGATCCTGTCGTACGCGACGGTGCCGGGGCGCGGCGAGTACTTGAAGATGAAGCAGTTCTTGTAGCGGGCGCGCTCGAGGAGGCGGAGCGTGGCCTGGAAGTCCTCCTCAGACTCGCCGGGAAAGCCGACGATGAGATCGCCCGCGAGCATGAGAGGGCGGCCCTTTTCGGGCTCATCGAGGAAGGCGCGGGCGCGATCGATGAACTCGAGATACTCCTCGACGGTGTACCCGCGGTTCATGCGCTTGAGGACGTCGTTGGAGCCCGACTGGGCGGGGACGTGGAGATACCTGCAAATCCGGGGCGAATCACGCATGACCTCGAAAACGTCGTCGCCGAAGTCGCGGGGGTAAGACGTCACGAAGCGCAGGCGCCGGATCGCAGGGACCTCGTCGTGGATCCGCCGCAGCAGGTCGGCGAAGGTGGTGACGCGCTCGCCGGTGAAGGGGTCGCGCCGGTGGCCACCCTTGTAGGAGCGGCCCTTCTGGGGCTGGGCGACGCCGCTCACGGTGACGGCGGAGGCGTGCTCGTAGCGGTAGTGGTTGACCGTCTGGCCCAGGAGGGTGACTTCGATGACGCCGGCGTCCGCGAGGCGCTTGCATTCGTCGACGATGTGCTCGGGCGGGCGGTGGATCTCGGCGCCGCGGGTGAAGGGGACGACGCAGTAGGTGCAGAACTTGTTGCAGCCGCGGGTGATGCGGACGTAGGCGGAGCCGTCGTGATCGACGGGGGAGACGGAGCGGGAGAGATCGAGGAACTCGAGTCGATCCTCGGCGGCGGCGAGCGTGCCGGAGCGGCGGGAGTTGTTTCCCTGAAGGGCGATCTGACGGGAGGAGCGGAGGGCGGCGCCCGTGTCCGCCGACATGCCCTGGCTGACGAGGGCGCCGCGGGTGCGGACGGCGTTGTCGAGGAGGCCCGGGAGCCTGTCGAGCTCGCCCGGGCCGACGAGGACGTCGACGACGGGGGCGCGCTTCAGGAGGGCCTCGCCATCGCGCTCGGCCATGCAGCCCAGGACGCCGACGACGAGCCCGGGGTCCTGGCGCTTGCGGATGGCCATCTCGCCCAGGCGGGAGCGGACCTTCTGCTCGGCGAGGTCGCGGACGGAGCAGGTGTTGTAGAGGACGACCTGGGCGTCATCGGGGGCTTCGACGAAGCGGTAGCCCAGGCCATTCAACTGGCCGCGGACGAGCTCGGAATCCAGCTCATTCATCTGGCATCCGAAGGTCTCAAGATAGACTCTGCGGCCGCTCATCAGGGGCAAGTGTACGTCCTGGATCTCGGAGGGCTCCATGCTGAAAGTGGCCATCGCTCAGATCGCGCCGGTGTTTCTCAGGCGCGAGCCCACGATCGAGAAGGTTCTGGCCCGGCTTGGCGAGGCGGCTGGGGAGGGGGCGGGGCTGGTGTGCTTCGGGGAGACGGTGGTTCCGGGGTATCCGGTGTGGATCGAGCGGACGGATGGAGCCCGCTTCGAAGATCCGCTTCAGCAGGAGCTGCACGCGCTCTATCTGGATCAGGCGGTGTCGATTGAGGAGGGGCATCTGGATCGCGTGGTCGAGGCGGCGCGGGAGCATGAGCTGACGGTGGTGCTGGGGGTCGCGGAGCGTCCGGCGGATCGGGGCGGGCACACGGTGTACTGCTCGCGGGTGGTGATCGATCCTTCGGGGCGGATCGCGTCGGTGCATCGCAAGCTGATGCCGACGCACGAGGAGCGTCTGGCGTGGGGCGTGGGGGACGGCGCGGGGCTGGTGACGCACCGGGTCGGCGGGTTCAACATGGGCGCGCTGAACTGCTGGGAGAACTGGATCCCGCTGGCGCGGGCGGCGCTCTATGCGTCGGGGGAGAACCTGCACGTGGCGCTGTGGCCCGGGGCGCGGCACAACACGGAGGACATCACGCGGTACATTGCGCGCGAGGGGCGGTCGTATGTGATCTCGGCGTCGTCGGCGCTGCGGGAGTCGGACATGCCGCCCGATCTGCCGGCGCGGGAGCGCATCGCCTCGGAGGGGGAGCTGTTGAAGGACGGCGCGTCGTGCATCGCGAATCCGGATGGGTCGTGGCTGGTCGAGCCGGTGATCGGCGAGGAGCGGGTGATCTACGCGGAGCTGGACATGGACGCGGTGCGCCGCGCGCGGCACTCGTTCGATCCGGTCGGGCATTACAGCCGGCCGGACGTGCTGCGGCTGACGGTGGATCGGCGTCGGCAGAGGGCGGCGTCGTTTCTGGATGATGAGTCTGACGAGGAGTGACGGCTCGCGCGCAGCCACCGGTAGCGGCGGGCTTTTGTGCCCGACAGGGGAGCGTGGGTAGGCGTTGTAGAGAGGCGGGCAGGGACGCCCGCCCTACCTGTAGGGGGGGGTAGGCGCGGATGCTCTAGCGCGCCGGCCAGCCTTCCTTCTTGGCGCCGATCTGCTTCCAGCACACTTCGAGCAGGTCCTTCACGCCCAGGCCGGTGGCGCCGGAGATGCCGATGACTTCCTCGTCGGCGCCGAGTTTCAGTTCGCGGCGGAAGAGCGAGACGGCTTCGGCGCGGTCCTCATCCTCCGGCAGCAGGTCGAGCTTGTTGATGGCGATGATCTCCGGCTTCTCGGCCAGTTCCGGCGCGTAGTCGAAGAGCTCTTTGCGGATGGCGTGGTAGTTCTCGATGGGGTCGGAGCCGTCGGCGGGCTCGATCTCGACGACGTGCACGAGGGCGCGCGTGCGCTCGACGTGCTTGAGGAAGGAGTGCCCGAGCCCCGCGCCCTCCGCTGCGCCGGAGATGAGGCCCGGGATGTCGGCGAGGATGAGACGGCGCGCGCCGTCGAGTTCGGCGATGCCGAGCTGGGGCGCGAGGGTGGTGAAGGGATAGTCGGCGACCTTGGGCGTGGCGCGGCTGACGGCGCGGAGGAGCGTGCTCTTGCCGGCGTTGGGTTTGCCGATGAGGCCGACGTCGGCGATGAGTTTCAGTTCGAGGCGGAGCGTGCGCTCTTCGCCGACCTCGCCCGGCGTGGACTGGCGCGGAACCTGGTTGGTCGCGCTCTTGAAGCGGCTGTTGCCGAGCCCGCCCTTGCCGCCCCTGGCGATGATGGCGCGGGCGCCGGCTTCGAGATCGGCGAGGAGCTCGCCCGTCCGATCGTCAAAGATGAGCGTTCCCGCGGGCAGGCGCAGGACGCGGTCCTCGCCGGAGGCGCCGTGCTGGTCCTTGCCGCGACCGGGCTCGCCGGGGTGCGCTTTCCAGTGGTGTGTGCCCCGGAAGTCGAGGAGAGTCTGGATGTTCGGATCTTCGATGGCGATGACGTCGCCGCCGTCTCCGCCGTCTCCGCCGTCGGGTCCGCCCTTGGGGATGTACTTCTCGCGCCGGAAGGAGACGCAGCCATCTCCGCCGTCGCCCGCCTTCACGTGGATGACCGCTTCATCGATGAGCACGGCGGACCGGGTCAGACCTCGACGACGGAGAGGCCATGCGCCTCCGCCACCGGCTCGTTGTAGAGCTTGCCCTTGTCCATGTTGATCGCGGGCTTGAACCACTGGTCCTTGGCGGCGAGCTCGTGGGCGCCGTGCTTGGCGACCTTGAGGACCCAGGGGAGCGTGGCGTTGGTGAGGGCCTGAGTGCTGGTGCGTCCGACGGCGCCGGGCATGTTGGCGACGCAGTAGTGGACGATGTCGTCGATGATGTAGGTGGGATGGGCGTGGGTGGTGGGCGTGGCGGTCTCGACGCAGCCGCCCTGATCGATGGCGACGTCGACGATGACAGCGCCGCTTTGCATCCGCGAGAGATCCTCGCGGCTGATCAGACGGGGCGCCTTGGCGGCGGGGATGAGCACGGCGCCGACGACGAGATCCGCCTTGGCGAGGTAGCGGCGAATAGAGTGCGGCTCGGAGTAGATGGTGGCGACGTTGGCGGGCATGACCTCGGAGAGATAGCGCAGGCGATCGAGGTTGATGTCCATGATGGCGACGTTGGCGCCAAGGCCGGCGGCCATAAGCGCGGCGTTAGAGCCGACGACGCCGCCTCCCAGAATGAGGACTTCGCCCGGCTCGACGCCCGGGACGCCGCCGAGCAGGATGCCGCGGCCCTCCTGCGGTCGCTCGAGATACTTGGCGCCCTGCTGGATGCTCATCTTGCCGGCGACCTCGCTCATGGGCGTGAGCAGGGGGAGTGTGACGCGTCCGCCCGGGCCCGGGGCTTCGACGGTCTCATAGGCGACGCAGCAGGCGCCGGATTCGAGGCAGCCCATGGTGAGCTCCCTGTCGGCGGCGAAGTGGAAATAGGTGAAGACCTGCTGGCCCTCGCGCATCATCGGTATCTCTTCGCGCTGCGGCTCCTTGACCTTGACGATGAGGTCGGATTGCGTCCAAACGCCCTCGGGGTTGTCGACGATCTCGGCGCCGGCGGAGATGAACTCCTCGTCGGCGAAGCCGGAGCCCTCGCCTGCGTGGGTCTCGACGAGGACGGTGTGCCCGTCGCGCACGAGGAGCTCGACGCCGACGGGCTGGAGGCCGACCCGGTACTCATCCGACTTCACTTCGCGCGGCACGCCGACGATCATCACTCACCTCTCCAAATGCGGTCACGACTGCGGCGCGGCCACCAACGCGCCGACTCGGCTCGGGATTCCCTCCCCGCGCCCGCTTTTCGGTGCGGATTCGTCCGACCGGAGCGGGTCGATGAGTCTACATGGGAATCGGCGGGCCCGCCCGGCGCGGGTTCGCGGCGCGTCAGTCGAGGAGCCCCTCGGCGCCGAGCCAGCGCTCGGCGTCGAGGGCGGCCATGCATCCCATGCCGGCGGCGGTGACGGCCTGGCGGTACTCGGCGTCGGCGACGTCGCCGGCGGCGAAGACGCCCGGGATGCTGGTCGTCATGCCGTGCCCCTCGAGCTGGAGGTAGCCCTTGTCATCGAAGTTGAGCCCCGAGTCCTTGAGAAACTCCGTCGCGGGCGTGTGGCCTATGCCGAGGAAGAGGCCCTTGGCATCGAGGGTGGACTCTTCGCCGGTCTGGGTGTCCTTCAGGCGCACGCCGGTGACGGTCTCATCGCCCAGGACGTCGACGACGACCTTGTTCCAGAGGATTTCCGCGTTGGGCTGCTTGAGGAAGCGCTCCTGCATGATCTTGCTGGCGCGGAGTTCGTCGCGGCGATGGATGACGTAGACCTTTGAGGCGAACTTGGTGAGGAAGGTGGCCTCCTCCATGGCGGTGTCGCCGCCGCCGACAACGGCGAGGGGCTGGTCGCGGAACATGGGCAGCGCGCCGTCACAGACGGCGCAGGCGGAGACGCCGCCGCCGGAGCGCGCCAGGCGCTGCTCATTCTCGAGATTGAGCCAGTTGGCGGTGGCGCCGGTGGCGATGATGACGGCGTGGGCCTTGATCGTCTCGCCGCCGCTGGTCTTGAGCTCGAAGGGACGCGTGGAGAAGTCGCAGGATTCGATGTCCTCCTCGACGACCTTGGTTCCGAAACGCACGGCCTGCTTCTTGAAGAGCTCCATCATCTCCGGGCCGTTGACTCCTTCGGGAAACCCCGGATAGTTCTCGACGTCCGTCGTGAGCATGAGCTGGCCGCCCGGGAGGACGAGCGAGGGCGTCTGCTTGGGCACGCCCGTATAGACGACGGGGTGGAGCTCGGCGCGGGCGGCATAGACGGCGGCCGTCCAGCCCGCGGGGCCCGAGCCGATGATGACGAGATTTCGGACCTGCCCATTCGCGCTCATGGTGTCCCTTCCTGTGCGCCGGCTCGCGTGTGCGAGGAGATCGGTTTCACCGCCTCCAACCCGAAGCCTCGTACTGATGTTCCCGAATGAGGCTCATCTTTGGAGGCCAGAGGAGGATGTCCGTCCCGCCCTGCCCAACCTGGCGGGCCCAATCGGCGGAGCCGTCGGGTCCGACGGAGTAGAGGATGAACGTTGAATCGTC
Source organism: uncultured Phycisphaeraceae bacterium (assembly GCA_964451515.1). Lineage (GTDB taxonomy): Bacteria > Planctomycetota > Phycisphaerae > Phycisphaerales > UBA1924 > CAYVIJ01. Next base: position 22,810 of record CAYVIJ010000025.1, read on the forward strand.
GAGCGAGACGTTGAAGGAGTCCGCCGCCCGCTGGGACGCGGTCTCGGAGAATTGTTCCGCGGAGACGGCGCCGGTGAGGACGTCGCCCCAGGCGATGTAGCGGGCCTGTGTGTACGTGTAGAAGAGTTCGTCGAGCTCGCGATCGAGAATCTGCTCGCCCTCGCCGGCGCGCTCGATGGCCTCCGCGAAAGAGGGATCCTGCATGCGCCTGGCGAGGGCGACGCCGATCGCCTCTTTTTCCTCCTCGGACACTTGCGTCGGAGGCGCGCCGGGGAACTGCGGACCCTGAAGAACGTCAACGGGAAGGTCGGGCCCGATCTCCGCGGCGTTCTCGGTCGTGACGCCCGCCTCCGCGAGGGCCTCGAGCGTCGCCTGCATCCATTCGCGCGTTGCGGACTGCAATTGGTCTCTCACCTGCGGAGGCGCGCTCGCGAAAATCTGTCGGGGATTCTCCGCCGCCATGCGCACGGTCTGCTCGAGCGTCGAGCGAGCCTCCTCGGGCGCGCCGGCCGTCTGCATCATCTCGCTCACGATGGCGTCCAGCGCCGCGGCGGAGAGCGCGCCGCCGGCGCGGCGGGATAGGCCCGTCAGCTCGCCGGGCGTGACGGAGATGACGTGCGGGGTCGGATCCTCGCGGATGTCGCGCTGCTGATCGCGGATGGGCACGAAGAACTGGAATGTCTGGCGGTTGTCCGGGTTGTATGGATCATGGGGGAGCGCGCGCAGGAAGCCCGACTGGGCGCCGCGGATGGCGAAGAGATTGGGAGGCCAGCGCCGATTCTGCTCGCGATAGCCGACGACGCCGAGGGCTGTGCGCGTGCCCGCGAGCTGCGTGCGCACGTCGATGCGCTTCTGGTACAGATCCGAGAGATCGTCGAGCGCTTCCTTGAGCGCTGCGAAGCGCGCATCGTCCGTGAGCTCGTATTCGAACGGCTGGTTGAGCAGCTCATCGAAGGGATCGAAATCCCATTTGATGATCCAGTCCTCGTAGATGCGCTCGAGCTGGTCGATGGTGTCGAACCAGTCGGCGTGCATCTGCGCGATCTTCTGCCAGCGCCCGGCGGCGCCGAATCGGCGCAGCGGACGTCCGCCCGTCTCGAGCCCCGCGAGCGTGGGGCCGAAGCGGCTTGGATCGGGCCCTCGGCGAGGCTCGAACGTGGCGGCGATCAGTTGCAGCGCGGCGTGTCGGTCGCCTGTGGGGAAGCGGATGCGGTTGATCTGAAGCGCGCGGTCGTCCACCTCCCAGAGGACGTCCCGGATCTGATCGGGGGAGAGCGCGTCGTGGGTGTAGACGATGTCGCGGATGCGCTCCAGAACGTGGGAGAGGCTGTCCATCGCCCACGCCACCTCGCGATGGAAGGGGCGGTTCGCCAGCAGGCGGGACGTGCGCATCCACGCCATAAGGACTTCCATCGCCTCCATGACTTCGCCCTCCTCCGCGAGCGCGGCGGCGCGCACGCCGGCGAGGGCGGCGAGGCGATCCAGTGCGGCGAGATAGGGAAGCTTCATGCCGACGAGGAGCCGGCCATCGGCGAGGCGCGGGGTGAGCCCCGTCTCGCGCAGCGCGGAGCTGATCGCCTCATCGCCGAAGGGCAGGGCGAAGACGTAGCGCGAGCGGGGCTGGCCGACTTCGAGCAGCGCATCAAGCGCCGCCTGCTGGGCGTCGGCTTCGGACCAGGCGCGGACCGCCTCCCAGGAGGGATGCCCCGGCGCGAGCATCGCCGCGTCGCGGGCGGTTGCGACGTCGGCAGGCGGGGCGTCCATCGCCGCCAGCGCGGACAGCAGGACGAACTCCGCCCGATCGTCTTCGGGATACTCGCCGATCAGCCGGTTGATGTCGTCGATCGCTTCCTCGACGTCGCGCGGGGGCGTGTACGCCTCGCTGGGCTGGGCGGAGGCGGGGGGAGCAAGCGCGGGGAGGAATGAGGCGGTGAGGGCGAGGAGAAACGGCGTTCTGAGCTGCATCGGGCTGGACTCCGCGAAGTCAATCAGGGGCGAAGGGATGCTAGCACAGGCGCATCCGGGTCATCCCGCTTGATCAGCGTCCGAGCGGGCCTTGCTTTTCGGGGCGGGCGGCGGCGTGGACTGGTCGTCGTCGCTCGGCTCCTCAGGCTCGGCGCGCCCCTCCCGTCGGCGTGCGAGGCCATCGAGCACCTCGCGCTGCATCGCGGCGGCGGTGGCCACCTCGTCCACGGTGACCAGATCCGCGCCGAGCGAGCGCGCGAGCATCCCGCGTCCGAGCAGACTGGCCCGGACGGCGATGTAGATGTCGGGCGAGAGGCGGCGCGCGGTCTCGCAGGCGCGGAGGATGGCCTTCTCGTCGGGGATGGTGAGGATGAGCGCGTCCGCGTCCTGGACGCCCGCGGACTGCAGGACGTCCGGATTCGACGCGTCGCCGAAGATCGCCGAGCGCCCGAGGCGCGATTGGGTCTTCACCGTCGCGGGGTTCATCTCAATGATGAGGACCCGCTCGCCCACCTCGGAGAGCCCCTCAGCGACGACGCGGCCGACAGGTCCGAAGCCGGCGATGATGACGTGCCCGCGCGGGCCGTGGTGATGGTCGCCGTCTCCTAGAAGCGTTTTGCGGATCCAGGGGGGGTTGGGGAGGCTCCGACCGATCGTCTCGGCGCGGCGGGCGAGGGCGAGCAGCGCGGGGGTGAGGATGAGGGAGACGACCACGACCGCGATGGCGCCGGAGAGGAACGTGGTCGAGAAGAGGTCGGCGGCCTGCGCCTCGCGGAGGATGACCAGAGAGAACTCGCCGCCCTGGGCGAGCGCGAGGGCCGCGGCGCAGGAGGCGGCCCCGCCGGCGCCAAGCGCCCAGGCGCTGAGGAAGATCGCGAGCCCTTTGATGAGGACGATGGCGAGAACGGCGAGGAGAACGGCCCACCAGTAGTCCATCAGGACGGTCGGCTCCACATACATGCCGACGGTGACGAAGAAGATCGCGACGAAGAGATCCCGTGCGGGCCCAATCTGCCCGGCGAGCTGATGGCGAAAGGGCGTCGAGGAGAGCAGGAACCCCGCGAGAAAGGCGCCCAGCTCGTAGGAGAAGCCCATGGCGAAGGTCACGGCGGCCGCGGCGAGGGCCGCGGCGATGGAGAGGATCAGCGTCACCTCCGAGGTCTGGGCCTTGGCCGCTTCGTGCAGCAGGCGGGGGAGCACAAAGCGGCCCACGACGATCAGCGCCGCGATGCCGAGGATGCGCAGGGCGCCGCCCGTGAAGAAGTCCGCCGCGCTCATGCCCTCAGCCTCGGGCAGCTCCGCGGCGCCCGCGGCGGCGGGGTCGCTCGCCAGAGCGGCCAGCGCGGCGATGGCGACAAGCATGATCGGGACGGCGAGATCCTGAACGATGAGGATGGCGAGGGAGAGGCGCCCGAAGGGGGTGTGCGTCTCGCGCCGGTGGGCGATGGCGCGGAGGACGACCGCTGTCGAGGAGAGGGAGAAGGCGAGGGCGATCGCGACTGCGGCGGGCAGGGAGACGCCGAAGAGCAGCGCCGTGGGGATCCCGAGGGCGATGGAGGCGAGCACGGAGAAGACGCCCGCGCCGATGGTGGTGGCGGCGCCCTGTTTGACGGACTCGGTGTGCAGCTCGAGGCCGATCGAGAAGAGAAGCAGGATGATCGCGAGGGAGGCGATCTGCTCGAGGGCCTCGGCGGAGCCGACGAGTCCGAGCACGTTGGGGCCGACCAGCGCGCCCGTGAGCAGATAGGCCGGGATGACCGCCAGCCGTAGCCGCTGCATGGCGATGGCCACAACGGCGGCGACGGTGAGGACCCAGAAGAGGTCGGCCACAATGCCGCCGCCTTCACCGACGGCGAGTGTGAGCGGGGCGGCGAGCGGGTGGAGGAGCGGAAAGGCCATCGAGGGCGATCGTAGTGCCATGGCGGGCGAATGCGTCAGCGGCGCACATGACAATCGGCCTCGTTGCCGGGTTGTGGGGCGGCCCGTACACTCGCGACTTCCCATGCGCGGCGGGCGACGGATCCGTGTTCGAGGAGGCGACAACGGTCGTGCCAGAGTCACAGCGGGAGCAGACGGCGGGGGAGGGGCCGATGACGGTGGCCGTCACCGGCGCGACGGGGTTCGTCGGGCGTTATGTCGTGGGCGAACTCGCGAGGCGGGGTCGGCAGGTGCGTGCGCTGGTGCGGGACATCGAGAAATCGAAGGCGGCGCTGCGTCCGGGGTGGGCGCGGCTCGTGCAGGGCGATCTCTTCGACTCCGGCGCGCGCGAGGCGCTGCTGGAGGGAGCGGACGCGGTGGTGCATCTGGTGGGGATCCGGCGGGAGATGGGGCGGGCGGTCACCTTCCGTCGGCTGCATGTCGAGGCGACGCGCGTGATGGTCGAGGAGGCATCGCGGCTGGGAGTGGGGCGGTTTGTGCAGATGTCCGCGCTGGGAGCGGGGCCTGAGTCGCGGGCGGAGTACGCGTTGACGAAATACGAGGCGGAGCAGATCGTGCGAGAGAGCGGGCTGCGCTGGACGATCTTCCGCCCGAGCGTCATTCATGGGCCGGACGGGGAGTTCATGCAGCTCGTCAAAGGGTGGGTGACGGGGCAGGAGGCGCCCTGGAAGTTTTTGCCGTACTTCTTCCGTGTCGATGAGCGCTCGGGCGAGGCGATCCCGGGCTCGCTCCAGCCGGTGGCGGTGGAGGATGTGGCGCAGGCGATCGCGGAGTCGCTGGAGCAGGCGGATGCGGTGGGGGAGGTGTATCCGCTGGGTGGGCCCGAGGCGCTGACATGGCCCGAGGCGCTGGAGGCGGCGCGAGACGCGATCCCGGACGCGGTGCAAACGCTGAAGCCGCGCGGGCTCTCGGGGGCGTTCGCAGCGCATATGGCCCGGGCGGCGGAGCTGGCGGGGCTCGGCGGGACGCTGCCCTTCGGCCCGAGCGAGCCGATTTTGGGGATGGAGGACAACACCTGCACGACGGCGAAGGCGCGGGCGCATCTGGACTTCGCGCCGAAAGCCTTCGCGGAGACGGTGGCGGCGTACGCGGACGAGATTGGCGCGGCGTAGGGGCGGCGTCGGCGCGGTCAGAGAGAGCACGAAGGCGGGGCGGCGGGCCGCTCATCCGAACGCGTGGTGACCCATGGTGAATCTCAAGAGCAAGACGAACATCCTGACGGCGCTGATCCTGCTGGGCGTCGTTCTCGGCGCGCTGATCGGGCATTTCTTTCTGTTCGACGCGTCGGCGAGTCCCGAGGCGCTGGCGGAGAAGACGGGCGGCTGGAACTTCGCGGGGAATCTGGTGCTGATCCGCCCGCTGAAGCTGATCGCGGCGCCGCTCATCTTCACGAGCGTCATTCTGGGCGTCACGAGCGTGGGCGATCCGAAGAAGCTGGGCGTCCTGGGAGGCGTCACGCTGGTCTTCTACGTCACGACGATGATCCTCGCCGTCGGCACGGGCGTGACGATGGGCGCGAGCGTCCGCCCCGGGACGGGCGTGCCGCCGGAGGTGACGGAGGCGGCGCGGGCCCAGGGCGCGGCGGAGGCGACGGCGCGTCCCGACGCGGGGGGCGACCTGGGCTCGGCGTGGGCGGAGATCCTGCGGCTGCTGGTGCCGGACAACTTCGCTGAAGCGCTGGTCAATCCGGACTATCTGTCGATCATCACGGTCTGCATCTTCCTGGGCGTGGGGCTGCTGGTGGTCAAGGAGAAGGCCAAGCCCTTTCTCGATGTGGTGGAGTCGTTGCACGAAGCGCTGATGGCGCTGGTGCGCGCGATTCTGTGGCTGATGCCTCTGGGGGTGCTGCTGTTGGTGGCGGCGGCGGTGGGGAACATGGGCCTGGGCGTGCTGGCCAGCGCGCTGGCGACGTACGTCGCGACGGTGCTGGGCGGTCTGGGCGTGCACATGTTCATCATGCTGCCGATGGTGCTGTGGGTGACGACGCGCGTGAATCCGTACGTGTACATGTGGCGGATCCGCCAGGCGCTGCTGACCGCCTTCGGCACGTCGAGCAGCGTGGCGACGCTGCCCGTGACGATCGAGACGACGCGCGATCTGGGCGGCTGCTCGAAGCGCGCCTCGGGGCTCGTGCTGCCGCTGGGCGCCACCGTCAACATGGACGGCACTGCGCTGTATCAGGGCATCGCCGTGATCTTCATGTATCAGGCGCTGGCGCCCGATGTCGCGCTCGGCTTCTCGCAATACCTCGTCATCGTGTTGACCGCGACGCTGAGCGCCGTCGGCGCGGCGGGCATCCCGGGCGGCTCGCTCGTGACGACGATCATCATTCTGAACGCTGTCAATCAGACGCTCGCGGCCAACAACCCGGGCATCCCGCTGCTGTCCCCCGCGGCCGGTCTGGCGCTGATTCTGCCCGTCGATCGCGTTCTGGACATGTGCCGGACGATGGTGAACGTCTGGGGCGATTCGGTGGGCGCGCGCGTGCTGACGCGTCTGGCGCCGGATGTCGAGGAGGAGCGAGCGGAGGCGTTCGCCTGATCGGGAAGAAGGGCGTCAGGGCCAATGAAACGTCGGTGATCCGGATTTTCCTTGTGTGGGCGCTCCTGACGGTTTACGTTCCCACATGAGGGAGATCTGCCGGAGGATTGGCGATGACTGGATTGAGTCGTTTGGCCGCGGGCGGTGCGGTCATGTGCGCCGGGCTCCCATGCGCGCTAGCGTCGGGACCGCTGCATGAGCGTTCCTTCGAGGACCCGAGCGCTTCGGAACTGAGAACATTCGGGGATGCGGGTGATTCCGACAGGGAACTGGCCAACATCGGACGCGTGCGCCCGCCGCTGCTGGCGACGTCTCGTTTTGGTCCGCCGTTTGATCATTTCGACGGCTTCGAGACGTACGCGGCTCAGACTGATCTGACGCAGGATCCGGCGGATTGGGTGGAGATCGACGAGCAGATCGCTCCGAATGGAGCGCAGGTCGATGCGAGCTTCTTCTTCGCCGCGGTCGACTGGACGAACGCCGACATTCAGCCGCCGATCGCGGCGCCGCCGCCGGATCCCTTCGGAGGCGCGGGCGTTCCGGGCGATCCCGATCCCTCGGTGGATCAAGTGCTGCTGGACGGCCAGGGGTACTTCGGGCAGGCTATCGACAATGGACTTTTTGTCGGCGTCCGCCTGTCGCATGGGCTCTTCGCGCCGACCACGTCCGCCCCGCTGATCATGAGCGCTGATTTCCATTTACAGTCGCTCGAGTCGCTTGTCCGGTGGTCGCCGAGCTCGAGGCGAGATGGACGCGTCGTGACGCGGATCCTGATGGGCGGGTTCAAACCGGACGATCCGTTCGCCAACGCCGACGGATTCGCCGACCGTTACGCCACCCTGTGGTCCAATCAAATTTGCGGCCTAAGTCCGGGAGTTTTCTTTGCGACCCCGATGACGCCGGCGGCGGGACTGGACGGGCTGGTTGTCAAGTCTGGCGAATGGTTCTCCGTCGCGGTGTGGCGGGCGCTGGGGGAGTTTCGCGTCTTCGTGCGCGATTCCCAGACGGACGGCTCCAACGGCGTGCTGATCGACGATCCGGACGACATTCCGGGCTTCGAGTCCGGCTGGTGCGAGATCTTCCCCGGGAAGCCGGCGACGGAGCTGGCGCCGGGCGTCTGGACGAGCTACGGGGAGGCTCGGGACGAGTTCGGCCAGTTTCCGAACCTGTTTTGCAACTTGGCGGGGACTGCCGACAACATGTTCACGGCGATCGGCGACAATAATCAGAGCGTCGTCCGCGACAACTCGTTCATGGACAACTACAGCGTGATCGGAACGGAGTTCTGTCGGGCCGACCTCGATTTGGACGGCGATGTCGGTGCGCAGGATCTCGCGATCCTGCTCGGCGCGTGGGGACAAACCGGGCCGAACGTCGATACGAACGGCCCGGTCAACGCCCAGGATCTCGCGCTGCTGCTCGGGCAGTGGGGGCCGTGCATTCCATAAGAGCGCAACCGGCGCCGTCGTCACTCCGCCTCGTCGGGCGGCTTGACGACGCTGAGGTGGAGGTCGGTGAGCTGCGCGGGGTCGACCGGTGAGGGAGCGCCGGCCATGAGGTCGTGGCCCGTCGCGGTCTTGGGGAAGGCGATGACGTCGCGGATGTTGTCCGTGTCGGTCAGGTGCATGACTGTGCGGTCGAGGCCCATGGCGATGCCGCCGTGGGGCGGGGCGCCGTGCCGGAGCGCATCGAGGAGGAATCCGAACTTGGCGCGGGCGTCCTCATCGGTGAGCCCGAGCAGACGGAAGACGCGGGACTGGAGGGCGGTGTCGTGGATGCGGATGGAGCCGCCGCCCAGCTCGGAGCCGTTGCAGACGAGGTCGTAGGCGAGGGAGCGCACGCTCCCGGGATCTTCATCCAGTTTCGCCAGATCCTCGAGCGCGGGGGAGGTGAAGGGATGGTGGAGGGAGTCCCATCGGCTCTCGTCCTCATTCCACTCGACGAGGGGAAAATCGACGACCCAGAGGAACTTCCACTGCTCGCCCCACTTCGGGTGGACGCCGGTGTCGCGCGCGAGCTTGAGGCGCAATTCGCCGAGGGCTTTCGACGCGACGGGGTAGGTGTCGGCGCCGAAGACGACGACGTCGCCGTCCTCGAGTCCGAGGCGCTCGATCAGCGCTTGCTTGACCGGCTCGACGAACTTGGCGACGCCGGTGGTGAAGGCGCCGCCTTCGAGCTTGACGTAGGGGAGTCCGCCCGCGCCGAAGAGCTTGACGAAGTCGGCGTAGCCGTCGAGGAACTTTCTGGTCAGAGTCTGCGCGCCCCCGGGGACGCGGATCGCCTTGACGACGCCTCCCTTCTCGACGGCGGCGGTGAAGACGCGGAAGTCCGTCTTCTGCGCGATGTCGGAGACATCCACGAGCTCGAGCCCGAAGCGCATGTCGGGGCGGTCGACTCCGAAGCGGTCCATCGCCTCGCGATAGGTCATACGGGGAATGGGCCCCAGATCGACATCGAGGATCTCCTTCCAGAGGCGCTGGTAGAGGGAGGAGATCAGGGCGATGACCTCGTCCGGACCCGTGAAGGACATCTCGAGATCGAGCTGGGTGAACTCGGGCTGGCGGTCGGCGCGGAGGTCCTCGTCGCGAAAGCACTTGACGATCTGGAAGTAGCGCTCCATCCCCGAGATCATCAGGATCTGCTTGAGGATCTGCGGCGACTGCGGCAGGGCGTAGAAGTGGCCCGCCTCATGGCGCGAGGGGACCAGGAAATCGCGCGCGCCCTCGGGCGTCGTCTTGAAGAGCACGGGCGTCTCGATCTCGAGGAAACCCTGCTCGTCGAGATGGCGGCGCATGATCTGGCAAACGCGGTGGCGCGCTCGCAGGATCTGCTGCATGCGCGGTCGGCGGAGATCGATGTGGCGCGATTTGAGGCGCGACTCCTCGCCCGGGAGGTTCTCCGGATCAGTCGGGCGGAAGGGCAGGCTCTCGGCGCGCGCCAGGCGATCCAACCGCTGGACGACGACTTCGATTTCGCCCGTCTCGAGACGCGGGTTGGCGCCGCCGTCGCGCTTGCGCACGATGCCCGTCGCCGCGATCACGTCCTCGCCGCGGAGCTTGCGGGAGAGCTCGACCGTCTCCGCGGGGCAATCCTCGGCGTCGAAGACGAGCTGCGTGACGCCCTCGCGATCGCGGAGATCGACGAAGACGAGGCTTTCGCCGTGATCGCGGGAGGAGTCGACCCAGCCGGCGAGCGTGACCTCCTGCCCGGCGTGGTCGGCGCGCAGGGCGGCGCAGTGATGGGTGCGGCGATAGGCGAGCGTTGGCGCGGCGGTTTCAGGCATGGTCTTTCCGGACGGTGAGAAGGGTCGGAGTATATCGGGGGACGGGCTTCCTCCTCGGCTCGCCCCATGCGCCTGTTGACATGGATCGCCCGGGCGGCTCTGCTTTGCGGGTGCCGGACGCGAGTCGGACAACGCGAGTTCTGTTCACCGCCTTCGAGCCGAGCGGCGACGAGCACGGCTCGGCGGTGATCGCGGCGCTTCGGCGGCGACGCCCGGGGCTCGAGGTCGTCGGTTTCGGCGGCCCGAAGATGGAGGCGGCGGGGGCGAGGCTCATTGACTCGACGGTCGACGACGCGGCGATGGGCGTGCCCGGGCTCGCGAAGATCGCGGCGCATCTGGCCCACAATAGGAGAATCGGGCGCTGGCTCGATCGAAATCCGGTCGCGCTGCATGTGCCTGTGGACTCGCCCGCGGCCAACTTCCCGATCTGTCAGATGACTCGTGAGACGGGCGCAAGGGTGGCGCATCTGGTGGCGCCGCAGATGTGGTCGTGGGGGGCGTGGCGCGTGCGGAAGCTGCGCCGCCTGACGGATCACGTTCTGTGCGTGCTGCCCTTCGAGGAGGAGTGGTTCAAGGCGCGCGAGGTCGAGGCGACGTTCATCGGCCATCCGGTCTTTGATGATCCGCTGGACGACGCGCTGGAGGCGGAGGCGTTCGCGGGTCTGCCGGAGGGCGAGCCGCGCCTCGCGCTGCTGCCGGGCTCGCGTCCGGCGGAGATCCGGAAGAACTTTCCGATCATGCTTGGCGCGTTCCGCGTCTTGCGGAAGCGGCGCCCCGGGCTCGTCGGCGTCGCGTCGGCCCGCAACGAGGCGACGGGCGAGACGCTTCAAGCGATCGCCAACGACAGCGGCGGCTGGCCCGAGGGGCTGGGGATGGTGACGGGCAACGTCGATCGGGCCATTCGCTGGGCGGAGGCGGTGGTGGCGGTCTCGGGGACGGTGACGCTACGCGTCGCGCGCCGGCGGCGGCCCATGGTCGTGATCTATCGCCTGAATCCGGTGACGTTCGAGCTGATCGGGCGGCGCCTGCTGCGATCGGAACACATCGCGCTGCCGAACCTGATCGCCGGGCGGCGGATCCTCCCCGAGCTGGCGCCCTATTACGGCGAGAGCCCCGATCGGCTCGTCGGCGAGCTCGATCGCCTCCTGGATGACGAGAGCGGGCGGCGCGCGCAGATCGATGCGCTGGATGAGCTCGCGCGCCGCTTCGAGGGCGTCTCCGCGGCCGAGCGGGCGGTGGATGTGCTCGAACGTCTGCTCCCGCCCGAGGCGGCGAATGAGGCGGGGGAGGAGCGGATGGTTGAAGTCGACGTCTGCCGGCGCGGCGCGCCGGCGCGGTGAGGGCGCGGAGAGGCGCGCGCCGCTCGCCCCCCGTTCGGACTCAGGCGGCGGTCGGAGCGGGAGCGGCGATGCGAATGTGGCGGCGAAGATCGACGTCGGGGACGAACGTCAGTCTGGTCTCGTGGACGATCGCGATGACATGGCGGCAGGCGTCGACGGAGGCCTTGATGTGCAGCGGTTCACCGTTGAGCGTGGGGAGGGCGAGGTTGACGGGCGACTGGGGGAAGACGAAGCCGCTGTGCAGGATCGCCAGCCCGCCCGTGCACAGCATTCGCGGCAAGGCGGTGACACGTCGAATGCCGCCGGCGGGGTTGCGAATGTCGAGTTCGAGTGGGGGATGTCGGAAGCGAATGCAGGCGGCGGGGCTCGTCAACTCTTCTTCGCTTCGGGGGATGGCGACATCGCCCTGCTCGGCGTCGAGAGCGTCGAGACACGCCTCGAGTTGCGGGACGGGAAGGCCGCCCAGGAAGGGGATACAGGCGTTGTCGGGCATGCGTCGGCTCCCCGCGGGTGTTGGCGTCCATTTGGCCAACACGGCGTGAGGAAGGTCGGCGCCTGGGGAAGGCGCCTTGAATCGGGGACCCTGTTTGAGGGAATTGGGGTCGATGGTCTGTGCGGAGGGGGAAGGCCAATGGGCCCGGAGGGAATCGAACCCTCAAGGGGCTCTCGCCCCCGCGGATTTTAAGTCCGCTGCGTTTGCCGATTTCGCCACGGGCCCGCCGATGAGATGAGGGCGGGATTCTTCCCGGCGGACAAGCGTAGACTGCCCATCGACGCCGCGCGACGAGGAGGTCCGGGATGCACAGACGGGGCATTGGAGTCATTCTGACGTTTGGGATTGTCGCCATTGCGATCGCGGCGGGGCCAGCGTTCGCTCAAGCGGCGCAGGAACCAGGGGAAACCACGGGTCAGGGAGTAAGCCAGCAGCTCCAGGCGCCGCCCGTGATTGAGCCGGAGGGCGCGGAGGAGGAATCGGGCGTTCGGACGCTGGCGGAGGGCTCGTTCCTGGCGCGCGCGCGGGGCCGGATGGTTCGGCTCGGGTCGGGGGCGTGGGCGTTCGTCTTCAACCCCGACGCGGAGGGGGAGGAGCCGCTGGCGCCGATGGTGGTGCTGCCTTCCATGCAGCTTGCGGCGATGGAGCAGATCGTGGAGGCGACCTCGGGCCCGACCTCGTTTATGGTGAACGGGCAGGTCTTCACATATCGGGACCGGAACTTCCTGCTGCCGACGCTGCACGCGGTTCTCTCCGAAGCGCCGCCCGAGGAGGAGGAGGCGCCTGCGGGCGCGGAGGGCGAGGCGGCTCTGGGGCAGCCGGATGTCAGCGTGGATGATCTGATCGATGCCCTGGATCGGGCCACGCCGAAGGTGGAGCGTCTCACGCCGACGCCGGATCCGCGGGAGACGCCCAAGGGTCTGCGGCAGGAGGGGGAGCTGCTGACGCTTCGACGCGGGCGGGTGGGGCGCTCGGAGGATGGCTCCTGGACCTTCTCGATCGACAACGATGTCGATTCGGAGGAGGCGACGGATCCACCGATGACGATCCTGCCTTGTCTGAATCTCGAGCGCATCGAGGAGCGGGCCCAGCGGCGCAGCGGATCGCTGCCGGTGGTGCTGAGCGGGCGGATCTTCGTGTACGGCGGGCGGAACTACGTGATGCCGACGATGTTCGTGGAGCAGCGCTCGCGCGGGGCGGATCTTTCCTCGGGACAGTGACGGCGGCGAGGGCGGGGGCGCGTTTCGAAGCGTCCCGGAAGTCCGGCGCCCCGGCGGCCGCTCGGGGGTCTTTCACGGACGTTCGGTCTGGTGGGGGCGATGTGTGCGGGCTGGGTTCAGCGCGGCAATCTGGGGGTCGATGGTTGCCTGGCGAAGTTCGAGGGATTGGAGGGGCGCCGGCGCGTCGTCGGACGGCGCGTCCGGGGCCGGGCTCCGCAGCCACGCCGGGGCGCATCATGAGTGCAACGTCAGGGAAGAACGGCTCGTCGGACTGGTCTGAGAAGCAGGTCTTCACGACGGGCGAGGCGGCGGAGGTGTGCAAGGTGAGCCAGCAGACGATCATCCGCTGCTTCGACAGCGGACGTTTGCAGGGCTTCCGCGTCCCGGGCTCGCGTTTCCGGCGGATTCCGAAGGCGGAGTTGATCCGTTTCATGCGCGAGAACGACATCCCGCTGGATGCGCTCGAGGGCGGAAAGAAGCGCGTGCTGGTGGTGGATGACGATCCCGAGATCCTGGAGCTTTTCGAGGATCTGCTGGGGCGCGACAGCCGCTTCGAGGTCAAGACGGCGAACACGGGCTACGAGGCGGGGCTGCTGACGGAGTCTTTCAAGCCGAATCTGATCATCCTCGATTACATGCTTCCGGACATCAATGGCGATCTCGTGTGCCGGCGCGTGCGCGAGCGCGAGGATCTCGTGGAGACGAAGATCATGTTCGTCTCGGGGGTCGTGCGTCAGGACGAGGTCGAGGAGCTCATGCGCGCCGGCGCGGATGAGTTCATGAAGAAGCCGTTCGATGTCGACCGGCTCCTCGATCGCATGTGCGGCCTGCTTGGCGTCGAGTCGAAGGCGCCCGAGGCGTCCAAGAAGAACAGCGCCTGATCGGGCGCTGACGCGACTTCAGCGATGCGCGCCCAGGCGGAGCCAATCCGAGCCGACCGCGTCGAGCTCATTCTCGAACAGCTCGACAGCCTGCCGACGCCGTCGCCCGTCGCCATGCGCCTGCTCAAGCTGACGAGCGCGGACGACGCGGAGATCGACGAGATCGTCTCCCTCGTGCAGGCCGACGCGGCGCTGACGGGCAAGCTGCTCGCCCTGTGCCGGCGCGCGAACACGGGGCTTGGCGACTCGGTGCTCACCGTCGAGCGCGCGGTCGTGATGCTCGGTTTCGAGGCGGTGCGATCGGCGCTGCTCAGCGTCCATCTGCACGGCTTCTTCGCGGCGGCGGATCCGAACGAGCGCGCGGGCGGCGAGTCGATCGATCGGGGCGGTCTGTGGCGGCACACGTTGGCGGTCGCCTGCGCGTCGGAGAAGATCGTCGAGGGGCATCGGAAGGAGCTGGGCGGGATCAAGCCCGAGGAGGCGTTCGTCGCGGGGCTGCTGCATGATCTTGGCAAGCACGCCCTCGACTCGATCGTGCCTAAGACGTACGGACGCGTCGCGCGGATCGCGGAGCGCAACTTCTCGAGTCTTGCGGAGGTCGAACGGCGCGTCATCGGCGTCGATCATCACACCGCGGGCAAACGCCTGGCGGAAGCCTGGGGATTGCCGCACGCGTTGCAGGATGTGATCTGGCTCTACGGCCAGCCGCGGAACTCCCTGCCGGATCTGGAGCACGAGGCGTTGATCGGAGTCGTGACGGCGGCCAATGCGCTGGCGCGGCGTCTGCACATCGGCTGCTCGGGCGAGGGACGCGAGGCGCCCGAGCCCGCGGCGCTGTGCGCCGAGTGGGGGCTGGATCCGGAGCGGGTGCGAGAGGTGGAGTTGAGTCTGCACGAGCGCGTGAGCGAGCGCATTCAGGTGCTTGGGCTGGAGGAGACGGGCGATCAGGAGATCGCTGTCGAGTCCATCCTCGCCGCCAACCGGCGGCTCGCCCAGCTCAATGCGGCGCTTCAGCAGCGCTCGCGCACCACGGAATGGCAGGCGCGGACGCTCGAGGCGATCAACGAGTTTCATGAGACCTCGGGGCGCGTGCGGAGTCTGGTCGGGGCGATCGGCGCCGTCGCCGCGTCGGCGTCATCTCTCTTGGGAGAGGGCTTCTTCGCGCTGATCACGCAGACGCGATCGGGGCAGCCCTGGCGCGTCTTCGAATGCTCCTCCGACGGACGCGTCCTTCGCACCCACAGCGCCGACCCGCCCCACGGGGTGAAGGACCTCGCGGAGGCGCTTGCGGATACGAACGCCGCGGCGGCGAACCTCAGCCTGCTCTCATGGCTGACGGATTATCTCAGCGGGTCGAGCGACCTGCGTCAGGTGCAGTTGCTTCCGCTGCGGGCCGGGCACAATCGCCCGGCGCTGCTCGCCCACGATCGTCCCATCCCGCAGGAGCGGCTCGAGGGGCGCGGCCTGCGCGCGTTGGCGGCGACGTGGGGCGCGGCGATCGCCGCCGCCTCGAATCACGAGGGCGCCCGCCGGCTGGGCGAGCAGCTCGCGGAGGCGAATCGGGCGCTGATGGCGACGCAGGGCGCGCTCACGGAGGCGCGGTCGCTGGCGCGTCTGGGCGAGTTCGCGGCCGGGGCGGCGCACGAGATGAACAATCCGCTCACGGTCATCCGGGGGAGGAGCCAGATGTTGACGCGTCGGCTGCGCGAAATCGATGAGGAGTCGACGGGGGCGGCGTGGGCGATCGGGGAGGCGGCGTCGCGTCTCTCGGACCTGATCACGAGCCTGCATCTCTTCGCGGACCCTCCGAAGCCCGAGCGACGGCTGGAGAACATCCCGGATCTGCTCGGGCGGGTTGTGCGGGATCTGCGCCGGGCGCGCGAGAGTCGGGGCGAGGCGGCGCCCGTGGTGCGGATGACGGTGCAGGGGCCGTTTCCCTCGGCGTGGATCGACGGAGCGCACGTGGCGTCGGCTGTGGAAGAGCTGTTGGCGAACGCGTACGACGCGGGTCCGGAAGGATTGATCGAGCTTCGCGCTCAGATCGACGAGCCGGATGACCGACTGGTGATCTCTGTGAGGGACGACGGATGCGGGATGTCGGAGCACGCGCTGCGGCACGCCTTCGACCCGTTCTTCTCGGAGAAGCCGGCGGGTCGACGAGCGGGTCTCGGGCTGGCGCGAGCGCGTCGGCTGATTGATCTGCACGGCGGCTCGATCGAGCTCGAGAGCGCCCCGGGCCAGGGGACGACGGCCCGGATCATTCTGGATGACTGGAGGCAGCCGGCGGAGTCGGCGCCGCCCGAGCGTGAAGCCGCATGAGGTGAGAGAGATGTCCCGACGCAAAGCCACGCGAGGCAAGGCGCTGAAGCTCACGGAGGATCGCCAGGCGGAGGGCGATGGGGGGACAACGCCGGCGCGGGTGCTGCTGGTTGAGCCCGACGCCGGCGCGCGCAAGACGAGGGCGCGATTGCTGCGGGGCACGTTGATCCAGGTCGATCCTGTCGGCTCCCTGCGCGAGGCGATGGGAGCGGCGGGCGGCTGCGAGTACGACGCGGCGCTGATTCGAGAGGAGCTGGAAGATGGGAGCGGACTGGACCTGGCCCACCACCTCGCCCAGGCGGGGGCGTCAACGGGGATCATCCTCCTCAGCCAGGCGCCGACTATGGAGCTGGCCGTGTCGGCGATGCGCACGGGCGCCCTGGACCTTCTCTCCGCCGGCGCGGCGGAGGCGGAGCTTCTCGCAAGCGTGAGCCACGCGATCGAGCGCGGGCGCTCGGTGCGCGGGCAGCGCGAGCAGCTCGATCGGCTGAAGCGCGTCTGCCGGCGTCTGAACCGATCGCGTCGGCAGGTGAGCGATCAGATCGACTCGCTGTGCAACGATCTGGTCGGCGCCTATCAGGAGCTTGCGGACCATGTGACGCACGTCGCGATGGCGAGCGAGTTCTCAAGCCTGCTCTCCCAGGAGCTGGATGTCGAATCGCTGCTGCGCACGACGCTCGAGTATCTTCTGACAAAGACGGGTCCGACAAACGCCGCCGTCTTCCTGCCCAGCAACCACTGCGATTTCAGTCTGGGCGCCTATGTGAACTACAACTGCTCGCGCGACGCGGCGGATGTCCTGCTGGATCATCTGGCGGACGTCATCGCCCCGCGCTTTCAGGACGAGCCCGGGATCGTGGTCTTCAACGACGACGATGATCTCGTAGAGGGCCTGGGCGAGGATGCGCACTGGCTGGCCGATTCGCGGGTGGTGGTCTTCGCGTGCCGGCACGAGGGCGAGGCGCTGGCGGTGATCACGCTGTTCCGGGATCGCGTGGATCCCTTTAGCGATGAGCTGCTCGATCAGATCGACGTGCTGCGGGGCATCTTCGCGGAGGGGCTGGCGCGGGTGATTCGCGTGCATCACCGCCATCTGCCCGAGGATCAGTGGTCCGGGTGGGATCCCTTCGGCGAAGAGGACGATGAGGACGAGGGCTGGGGCGGCGGCTCGGGGGGCATCGCGGCCTGAGGGGGGCGTCAGTCGGCGCCCATGAGCTTTGCGATCTCCTGGTCATTCCGGCGCAGGCCGGAATCCAGAGCGTCATGCGTCAGTCGGCGCCCATGAGCTTCGCGATCTCCTGGTCATTCCGGCGCAGGCCGGAATCCAGAGCGTCATGCGTCAGTC
>CAYVIJ010000026.1:0-39643 GCA_964451515.1 uncultured Phycisphaeraceae bacterium
AAACTATGCTCGGAGAACTTTGTAGCGCGGTTTGTTTCGATCCGTACGTGCGTTGGGAGTCGCCCTCGAACATGGCGACGAGCGAGATGCTCTCCCAGCGCATCGAGCAGGTCCTCAAGACGCTGACCTACCGCGAGCGAGAGATCCTGAAGCTGCGCTATGGCATCGGCGACGGCTACACGTACACGCTCGAGGAGGTCGGGCGGATCTTCAAGGTCACGCGCGAGCGCGTCCGGCAGGTGGAGGCGAAGGCGATCCGGAAGCTTCAGCATCCGGTGCGGTCGCGGAAGCTGGCCTCCTTCGTCGACAACTCGAGCGGGGATGAGCAGGACGACTGAGCCGCCCGCGCGAGCCTGAACGGGAATCCGTCGCGACCGCCGCCGCCCCGGGCGGTGGTCGTTGTCGTTCCGCCCCCCTGTTACGATCAGGCAGGACGCCTCCGCGCCGCACATTCCTCTTTCAACACCGGACCCGCTATGTCTGAACGCTTCACGTCCCGCATTCTCCGACACATCGCCCACGAGCGGTACAACCCCTCCTCCATCGCGCAGCTGGCGGACGATCTGGGCGTCGATCCGGATGACCGCGCCGCTTTCGAGGAGGCGGTCGCGCATCTCGCGGAGCTGGGGCAGGTGGTCATCTCCGATCAGCGGCGCGTGACCCTGCCGCCGCTCGGGGATGAGCTGGTTGGTCGCTTCAAGCGGCATCCCCGCGGCTTTGGGTTCATCATCCCGCAGGATCCCAAGGCGCACGGCGACCTCTTCGTGCCCCCGCCGAACACCGCCGACGCGCTGACGGGCGACGTCGTCCGCGCCCGTGTGGTGCGCAAGCCCGGGCGGGGGCGCGGCAAGGCGGATGAGCACATCGGCGTGATCGAGGAGGTTCTCGAGCGCAAGCAGTCGACCTTCACGGGTCAGCTCGTGAAGGAGAACGGCAGGTGGGTCGTCCATCCGGACGGCTCGACGCTGACCGAGCCCGTGATCGTCAAGGATCCGGGCGCCAAGAACGCGGTCGAGGGCGACAAGGTCGTCTTCGAGCTGCTCAAGCATCCGGAGGACGACGCGCCGGGGGAGGGCGTCATCATGCGCGTCCTCGGCGACTCGGGCGAGCCGGACGTCGAGACGCAGGCGGTGATCGAGACGTACAACCTTCCGGGCGAGTTTCCCGGGGCGTGCCTCGAGCAGGCGCGCGAGGCGACGCAGAAGTTCGAGGAGGAGATCGAGCGCGGGCTGGGCGGCGCCGGCTTTCCCGATCGTGAGGACATGCGCGATGTCTTCATCGCCACGATCGATCCGCCCGACGCCAAGGACTTCGACGACGCCATCAGCATCGAGCGCGTGGACGGGGGCTGGCGCCTGGGGGTGCATATCGCCGACGTGGCGCATTTCATCCACGCCGGCTCGCCCCTGGACGAGGAGGCGAAGCGGCGCGGCAACAGCGTCTATCTGCCGCGCCTCGTGATCCCGATGCTGCCCGAGCTGCTCTCCAACGGCATCTGCTCGCTTCAGGAGGGCGTGCCGAGGTTCGCCAAGTCGGCGTTCATCCAGTACGACGACGATGGGCGTGTCTCGGGCACGGGTTTCTCGCAATCGATCATCCAATCCGCCAAGCGGATGACCTATCTCGAAGCGCAGGCGCTGATCGATGGCGACATCAAGGAAGCGCGCAAGCATGCGAAGGCGGAGCCGAACTACTCCGACGAGCTGATCGAGAAATGCCGGATGATGAACACGCTGGCGCGCAGGATCCGCGAGCGCCGGCGACGGCAGGGCATGATCCATCTGGATCTGCCCGAGGTCGAGCTCGTCTTCAACGACGAGGGTCGGGTGATCGACGCCGAGCCCGAGGACGACGCCTTCACGCACACCATCGTCGAGATGTTCATGGTCGAGGCGAACGAGGCGGTCGCCCGGCTCTTCGAGCGGCTGGAGGTTCCGCTGCTGCGGCGTGTGCATCCGGAGCCCGTCCCGGGCAAGTTCGACGAGCTTCGCGATTTCGTCAAGGTCGCGGGCTACCGCATCCCCAAGGAGCCGACGCGAGAGGAGCTTCAGGCGCTGCTCGACTCGACCGCCGGAACCCCCGCCGCGCCGGCGGTTCACTTCGCCATCCTGCGCACCTTGACGAAGGCGGAATACTCACCGGCGCACATCGGACACTTCGCGCTCGCCTCCGAGGCGTATGCGCACTTCACGAGCCCGATCCGGCGCTACCCGGACCTGACGGTGCACCGCGCGCTGGAGCAGTATCTGTCGTTGACGGAGAACGGCCAGGCGCCGGCGAGGGGGGCGAAGGATCGGAAGAAGCTGGGATCGATCCTCCGCGACGCGTGCCCGGACGAGGAGGCGCTCCGCGAAATCGGCGCGCGCTGCGGGCGAACGGAGGACAACGCGGAGCAGGCGGAGCGCGAGCTGCGCAACTTCCTAGTGATGCAACTGCTCTCCGAGCACATCGGCGAGGAGTTCCCGGGGGTGGTCACCGGGGCGGTGAACAACGGGGTCTTCGTCCGGCTCGATAAGTATCTCGTCGAGGGGATGATTCGGTCGGAGGACCTGCCGACGCCGCAGGACAAGGGCGGGCGCTGGCGCATCGATCAGCGCTCCGGCGCTCTGATGCACGAGGCGTCAGGTCGCTCCTACCGGCTCGGGGACCGTGTGACCGTGATTGTCTCCGCAGTCGACCTGGCGCGCCGGAAGATGGACCTGCTGATCTCCGATGAGGAGGCGAAGAAGCGCGAGGGCGTTGGCAAGGCGCTGAAGATCGGTCAGGGCGGCGGCGGGATCGGACACACCGAGGGCGCGGGCTTTGACAAGGTCAAGACCGGCGCCGACCGGCGAGCCCAGCGCTCGCGCTCGCGCGACCGCGGGAAGAAGGACTACCGCAAGGAGCGGAAGAACAAAGGCAAAAGGTGATGCTCCGGCGTATCCGCGAACATCCGCGTTTCGATCGCATCGACACCGCGATCGCCGACTGGATGGAGCGCTGGGGGCATCTCTTCGACCGCGTCGCCATCGGCGCGCTGTTCATCTGGTTCGGCGCGCTGAAGCTCTTCGGCTACAAGTCGGCGACATCGATCATCGGCGAGACGATCTACTTCGGATCGCCTGAGGTGACGGTCCCGCTACTGGGCGTGTGGGAGATCATGATTGGCGTCTGCCTCATCCATCGCCCCTTCGCGCGGGTCGCGGTGGCGCTGCTGGTCATCCGCCTGCCGGGGACGGCGCTGGCGCTGCTCCTCCGGAGGGACGTCTGCTGGACGGAGCACGCTTTCGTTCCCACCGTGCAGGGCGCCTACCTCATCAAGGATCTGATTCTCTTCAGCGCCGCGATGATCATCGGGGGAACGGTGCGCGAGGAGAAGCGCCGCGCGGGCGCCGCCGCCCGCGCCCCGCACGCGCTCAATCAGTGAGCAGGCGCATGGCCACGACCTGCGTGACCGTCACTCCGCGCCGACCGAAATCGTTGTCCGCCATCAGGATCAGCAGCCGCCCGCCCTTCTCGTCATCGATGGGTGGACCAATCGCCATCGCCTCGAGATTGTCGGGGCCGATGACGCCGAGCTCGCGCAGGGACCCGATGTGCGTCTTCCGCAGCTTCAGCCGCCCATCCTCGATCGCCGGCTCGACCACGAAGAGGTCGGCGTCGAAGCCGCGCGTCGGCTCCAGAGAGCGCTCCAGCGCGAGCAGGCGCGCATCCCCCAGGAAGGCGATCTCCGTGAGGGAGTTGAAGCTCGGGGCGAGCGGGATGAGCGGACGCGGCGCAGGCTCCGTCATGTACGTCCCCTCCTGCGCGATTTCGCCCGTCGCGAGGTCGAACGCCAGCGCCAGGCAGCGCGCGCCGAACTCTGGCGCGGCCTGCGGGAAAGGTTCGGGCGCCGTCTCCGTGATCGCGAGCAGCAGCGGACGGCCATCGAGTGAGATCGGCGCCAGCGATTCAAACGCCCGGTTGGGGCGGATCGCCTCACGCTGCTCCTCCGGAATCGCGAAGCGCGTCAGCTTGCCCGTGATCGGTTCGTAGCGCGCGACGGCGGGAGGCGACTCGAAGCCCAGGAAGAAGCTCGCTCCGTCGAAGAAGATCGCCTCCCCGTCCGCGAGGGAGTCATCGGGAAGCGGCGTCGCAGCGCCGACGAGCTCGACCCGCAGCTCGCCCTCCGCCGCGTCGTACAGAATCGAGAGCTCGTAGAGCCGCGGCTGCCGCCTGTCGTCCGTGATGGCGAACGCCCGTCCCTCGCGCGCGCGAAGGGGATCGAAGGTGAGGCCGCTGACGCCGCCGAAGGGCCGCTCGCCCTCCTCCACCTCCGGCTGTATGACGATCTGAGCCAGCGGCTCGACCCGCACGTCCTGCGCGCGCGCCGCAGCCGAGAGGACCAGCGACGCCGCGAGCGCGCGAAATGGGTTCATTCGTTCCACTCCTCCCAGGGGAAGCCGTCCGGGATTAGCTCGGGTCGGCGGTTCAGCCAGCCGACGAGGAACTCGAAGGCGTCGATAAGGCGCGGCCCCGGGCGGCTGAACATCTGGGCGCCATCGACGATCGCCGCGCCCGGCGACTCCGGACGGGCCGCGATCCGGCTCCGGAACGCGCGATGCCACTCCGAGCCCTCGAGCGCGTGGGCCATCCGGCGCGCCCCGTCGAGGTCGACGCCGCAGGGACTGACGATGAGAGCCTCCGGCTCGCTCCGCGCCAGATCCTCCGCCGCCACGCGCTTCGAGGGCCCGCCCACGCGCTCCGCCTGCTGGGGGCCCACAGCGGCGCCAGTCCCGGGCTTGGGATAGGTGGGGTTCAGGGGATGGCGCCCCCCGGCGCGCTCGATGAGCTGGGGAATCCAGTGGCCCCCGACGTAGAGGGGATCGGTCCATTCGAGAGAGGCGACGGCGGGGCCTTCGACGTAGGGCGTCACGAACTCCATCGCGCGATGCATGCGCTCGCGGAGCGACGTGACCTCGACGCGGGCGCGATCATCGAGACCGACGGCGCGACCCACGCGGAGGACGTCGTCCAGCGCGTCCTCGATGGTCTCGGGATTCAGGCTCAGGATCTCGGGCGCGGGATTCAGATACGCCGCGATGCGTCGAACCGAGGCGAGATCGATGGAGCAGACGGCGCAGAGATCCTGCGTGAGGATCAGATCCGGCTCGAGCTCGCGCAGGAGTTGCGCATCGAGTTCGTAGAGGGATCGACCCTCCGCGAGGGCGGCGGAGACGGCGCGATCGATCTCGGCGGGGTTTGGCGCCGGATCCGCGGAGGTTTCCGTTATCTGACGCGTGAGGACTGGCCGATCGTGAATGTCGGACGGGTGATCGCACTCGTGGGATCGACCGACGAGCAGTTCGGAACCGCCGAGGAGGCAGAGCGTCTCACTGGCGGACGGGAGCAGGCTGACGACGCGCATCGGTTCCGATGATACGGCGCCGGTGGGCGTCGTCTCTGTGTCGGGCGAGTCCGGAGCGGGTGCGCAGCGAACGGGAGGCTTGGAACGGTGGTCAAAATCAATCGGCGATGCATGGCGGGCATGGCGGCGATGGCCGCGCTGGGGCTGGCGGCGATGGCGGTGGCGCAGCCCGCGACGCCCCAGGGCCAGAGCCCGCCGGAGTTGGAGGAGGGCGAGGTCTGGTTTGGCCAGTTCGCGGAGCCGGTGGATCTGCAAGCGCTGGTGGATTTCGTGAGCCGCGAGCTCGATGTGAACATCATCATCTCGGACACGGGTCTGGCGCAGCAGCAGGTCGTCTTCCGGGCGCCGATGAAGGTCCAGAGCGATCAGCTTCTCTCGCTGCTCGGGCTCTTCCTGAGCCAGTCGGGGTACGCGCTCTCGCGCGATCCCGAGCATGGCTGGTACATGGTGACGCAGGTGAGGAACCTGCCCGTGAACTTCGGCGATGAGGACGCGATGGCTACGACGGTGGTCTTCCCCACGCCGCTGGCGCGTCCGTCGGCGGTCAAGTCCGCGCTCGAGCAGGCGCTTGGGGGGCCAGCCGGAGAGGGCGCCCAGTCCTCGCGCCGACTGACGCCTGTGGATGAGCTCGGAGTCCTCATCTCAACGGGGCCCGCGCGGGAGAACAGACAGATCGGGCGCCTCATCGATCTGATCCTCTCCGGCTCGAAGGACCAGCGGCTGCACCGCTTCGACCTCAGCTTCATCGCCGCCACGGAGGGGCGGGATCGGATGCTCGAGCTGATCGGCCAGGGCGGTGGAGCGGCGCAGAGACAGGGGCAGGGGGAGGGGCAGCAGCAACGGGTGGTCTCCGGATCGCTCTCGAATCTGGCGGACCGCCTCGTGCTTGACCGGCAGGGCAACTCGATGTTTTTCCGAGGCGACGACTCCGAAGCGCAGGAGGTGCGTCGCCTGGTCGAGCTGGTGGACGCTCCGAGCCGGCTCATCGTGCGGCGCTATCAGGCCGGGGCGATGTCGCAGCGGATCGCGACCATCGGCTCGACGCTCGGGCTGGGTCCGATCGGAGGCGCGGGCGGGGCACAGACGGCCCGGCGGGGAGCGGCGGCGGGTGAGGGGGCGGGCCCCGTCGGGAGCCGGTTCGAGATGGATGGCGGAGAGGAAGCGCCCGGGTTCACGTATTTCGGCACGGAGGAGCAGCACCGTCAGGTCCGGGAGCTGGTCGAGGAGTTTGCGGAGGAGCGCCGCCTCGAGGAGATGCGCGTCGAGTTCTACAAGCTGCGGTACGCGTCGGCGGATGATGTGGCGGACCTTCTGGAGCAGCTTCTGGACATCGAGTCGACAGCCGACCAGCAGGACTCGCCCTTTCTGCCGCAAGGGCTGACCAACGAGCCGCGCGGGCTGCGGCGCACAACGCCGGCGCCGGGCGAGGCGGCGGCCCAGGCGCAGGACCAGGCCCAGCAGCCGGAGGCGGCGGCGCCCCCTGCGGAGGAGGAGGAGCCGGCGGGGCTGACGCCTGCGGAGGGGATCACCATCATCCCCGACGAGGGGAACAACCAGGTGATCGTCCGCGCGCCGGCGCGCCAGCAGCGCGAGTTCGCGCGCATCATCGAGCGGCTGGATGAGCGCAAGCCGCAGGTGTATATCGAGGCGCAGATCGTCTCCGTGAACTCATCCAGCGAGTTCACATGGAATATCGACTTCGCGATCAACCGAGGCAACGAGGAGGCCTTCGACGGGCTCAACGACCTGTCGAGCTACACTTTCCTGGGCGGGGCGAGCACGCTGATTCTCGATTCGAACGACGTCCCGGTGGTCATCAACACCATGCTGACAGAGGGCGAGGGGAGGATCATCTCGACGCCGCGCGTGCTCGTGAATGACAATCAGGCGGCGGAGATCTCGAGCGAGCGCGAGGAGCCCTTCTCGTCAACGAGTCAGGTGGCGGGCGCGCCGACGCAGACCAGCCTGGGCGGCACGCTGAACGCCGGCACCACCCTGACGATTGAGCCGCAGATCAGCGATCGGGGCTTCATCATTCTCGACGTGCAGGTGTCCCTCTCCTCCTTTGGCGAGCGTCCCAACCCGGACCTGCCGCCGGTGCGGCTGAGCGACAACATCTCCAGCGTCGTGACGCTGCCCTCGGACTCGACGGTCGTGGTTGGCGGGCTCACTTTCTCGCAGGAGAACGAGAGCATCTCGAAGATCCCGCTTCTCGGGGACATCCCGCTGATCCAGAACCTCTTCCGCGACATCACCATCGAGAACAGCAATCAGACCATCTACATCTTCATCACGCCCCGCGTGCTGCGCGACCCGACCTTCTCCGATCTGCGCCTGATCACCGAGGGCCCCCTCGCGAGCTCGGCGGCGCAGCGGCAGCTCCCGCCTCTGGAGGCGGCGTCGATGCCCCTCCTCGGCGATAAGCATCGGGAGGAGGTCAGCCTGCGAAACGGTGGATCAGCCCCCGCCGGGCCCAAGGAGATGGAGGCGGCGGCGACGGAGCGGCGCGACGGCCCCCGGACGGCGGCGGGCGCCAATGATGGAGCGTCATGACCACACGCGGGGAGAAGGCAAATCCGAACGGCGCCGGCGCCCCGCCGGGCGCCCCCTTCGGCGATTCGGGCGTCGACGCGTCGAGCGGGGCGGGATGGCGGCGCGTTGGGCGCCTCTTTGCGCCGCTGACAAGCCGCCCGGAGCAGATGCACAACTTCTCCAGCCTCCCCGGGGCGGATGAGGAGCCGTGGGATGTTCTGCTCTCAACGATCGGCGCCGAGGAGCAGGGCGCGCTTGAGTCGCTCGCAAAGCGCTGTGGCCTGTCCTTCGAGGCGGAGCCCAAGGCGCAGGAGTCGGCGGAGCTCTTCTACGAGCGCGTCCCCGCGGCGGCAGCGCGACGGCATCAGGTGGCCGGGCTCTGGAGCGATGGGCGCGTGATGACGGTGGCGACGGGGCAGCCGCTCCAGCCGGCGGCCTTCAGCGTGATCGAGCGGATGGTGGAAATGCCCATCCGCCTTGTGCTCGCCCCGCGGGCGCAGGTGGGGAACCTGATCAACCGGGGCTACGAGCAGCGGCAGGACCTCGTCACGGAGATTGTCGAGGACATCCCCTTCGACGAGAAGGCGATCGAGTCGGCGGCGGGGTCGGTCAGCAAGGCGACGGACCTGCTGCAACTGGCGCGGCAGACGCCGGTGATCCGGCTGGTGAACATGATCCTCTTCGAGGCGCTGCGCCTGCGGGCGAGCGACATTCACGTCCATCCGCTCGAGGACAAGCTGATCATCCGCTTCCGCGTGGACGGCATGCTCGAGGACGCCTTCAGCCCGCCGCTGTCTCTGGCGCCGGCGATCTCTTCGCGCATCAAGGTCATGGCGGAGCTGGACATCGCCAACCGCCACAGCCCGCAGGATGGGCAGACGACCGTCCGCATCGGATCGCGCAAGATCGACATCCGCATCTCCTGCGTGCCGACCGTCTTCGGCGAGCGATTGGTGCTGCGGCTGCTCGATCAGTCGGCGACGCAGCTCTCGCTGGACGCGCTGGGCATGCGCCCCGAGATGCAGGAGAAGCTGGTCAATCTGATCAACCGCCCGACGGGGATGATCCTGGTCACGGGCCCCACGGGCTCGGGCAAGACGACGACGCTGTACGCGGCTCTCGAGAAGGTGGATCGACTGAGCCGGAACGTGATGACGATCGAGGATCCCGTCGAGTATCACCTCGACAACATCGGGCAGGTGCAGGTGAACTCGAAGCGCGGCGTGACCTTCGCCTCGGGTTTGCGGTCGCTGCTGCGTCAGGATCCGGATGTCATCCTCGTCGGGGAGATTCGCGACGCAGAGACGGCGCACCTGGCGATCCAGGCGGCGCTAACGGGGCACCTCGTGCTGGCGACGCTGCACACCAACGACGCCCCCAGCGCCATCTCCCGCCTTCAGGACATTGGCATCGAGCCGTATCTGATCTCCTCGGCGCTGCTGGCGGTCTTCGGACAGCGCCTGCTGCGCCGTCGAAGCGAGACGGATCCCTCCGGCTACTCGGGACGCATCGCGATCTACGAGATGATGCTCATCACCGATGAGCTGCGCGAACTGACGATGAAGAGCGCCGACGCCGTGGCGATGAAGACCAGGGCGCGCGAGCAGGGCATGGAGCCGATGCTCGTCGATGGTCAGCGCAAGGTGGAGGCCGGGCTGACCACGGAGACGGAGCTGAAGCGTGTGCTCGCGGAAGGGTGACGCGCCCGCGCCCGGAGACAACGATTCGACGTGAGCCAAGTCGAGACAGCCAGCCAGTTCTTCTTCACCGCGATCGCCCGGGATGGTCGACGCCGACGCGGGCTCCGCACGGCGCCCGATGAGGCGGCGCTGGCGTCGCATCTCTCCGAGGAGGGGATGCTGCTGCTCTCCTCGCGCCGCCTGCCGGACTGGACGAGCCGCTCGACGACCCTCTCCGTCAAGGATCAGGCCGCCTTCAACTCGCAGCTCTCGAGCATGCTCACGCGCGGCGTGCCCCTCGTCGAGGCCCTCGAAGTGGCCGGCAGCGTCGTCTCCAAGAGCGCGGGGGCGAAGGTGGAGCGGATTCGCAAGCAGGTCCAGGCGGGATCGAGCTTCGCCGACGCGTGCGCTCAGGTGGGCGCCTTCGATCCCATCGCCGTGGCGGTGTACCGGGCGGCGGAGCGGACGGGCGAGCTGGGGGACGCAGCGCGGACCATCTCGAGCTGGCTCGAGCGGCGACGCGCCATCAACACCAAGGCCGTGACCCTGCTCATCTATCCCGCCATCGTCGTGACCATCAGCGTCGTGATCTCGATCGTCGTGCTCACGCTCGTGGTGCCGTCGATCGGCGAGGCGCTGCGCGACGCCGGGCAGGAGCTCCCGGCGATCACGAAGTTCGTCGTCGGGCTGGGCGTCTGGACGCGCGCCAATCTCTCGTCGATCCTCCTCGGCGCGGCGATGCTGGGCGTCATCGGCTTCATCCTGCGCGAGCAGCTCGGACGCGCGCTTGGGCTCGTCTTCAAGCGCATCCCGGCGGTGGCGCAGTTGTCGCTGGCCATCGAGTCGGCGCGTTTCTTCTCCGTCATGGGGGCGATGACGCGCACGGGCGTGCCCCTGGCCGACGCCCTGGCGGTGGCGACCCGCGCGGTGAGCCATCCGCGCCTGCACGCGCAGCTCGAGACGCTTCAGCGCCGCCTCGTCGAGGGCGGGCTGCTCCGGACGCTCATCGAGCAGGCCGACGCAATGCCCCTGGCGACGCGCCGCCTGCTCATCGCCGCCGAGCGCTCGGGCGATCTGGACAGCGCCTTCGAATCGCTGGCGGAGGAGATGGCCGCGGAGGTCGACACGCGGGCGGAGCGGCTGCTGGCGGCGCTCGAGCCGATCCTGATCTTCGCGATGTTCGTGGTGATCGGCTCGCTGCTGATGTCGATCATGGTCCCGCTGATCTCGCTGACCAGCGGCGCCCAGATCTGAGTCCGGACCGCCTCTGGGAAGCTCTCAGCGGAGGCGCCCGAGCCCGGGATTCGGCGAACATTCGGGGGGCCAATGCGTCGAATACAATCGGGAGCGATGCGCGCGGGAAGGACATGACGCCCACGCCTTCTCGGACGTGGCTCGACCGGCGGGCCGGAGACCGAAGTTCACCCTCGCGGCAGCGGGGCCAAGACGAGGACGCGGATATGCGCCAGAGCAAGACGATTCGGCGAGGCTTCTCGCTGCTGGAGATGATGCTCGTGCTGCTCATCATGAGCACGCTGGTCGGCATCGTGGCGATCAACCTGCGCGGGCAGGGCGAGCGGGCCAACCAGCGCACGACCTACATCACGATGCGCCAGGTCGAGGACGCGCTCGATCAATACTACATGGACAACAAGACCTACCCCAGCGTGGAGGAGGGGCTCCCCGCGCTCGTCCCCGCCTACCTCAAGGAGGTCCCAACGGACGGCTGGAAGAACGAGTTCGAGTACTACTACCCCACGGGCGATCCCGACCGCCCCTTCGACATCATCAGCATCGGCCCCGACAAGATGTCGGGCACCGCGGACGACATTTCGGTCTGGGACGAGCAGGAGTGAGACAGCGCCGCGGCGTGACGCTGCTGGAGGCGGCGCTGTCCGTGGCGCTGCTGGCGGGGGTGGTCGCGACGATCGTCTCGGGTTACAGCGGGATCCGCCAGATGTCGCTGCGCGAGCAGGAGCAGCTCAACGCCACGGAGCTCGCCCACCGACTCGTGCTCATCTACACCAATCAGGGCCCGAGCGAGCTGCCGCCAGAGCGCGATCCGATCGAACAGGGCGGGCTCACGTACACCTACGAGTTGGCGGAGGAGATCCTGATCGACCCGCGCGACGGACGGGGCGATCCCGGCGAGATCATCGAGTACGAGGCCAGAGGCGTGCGGTCGCTCACCGCAAACCAGCGCCTCGGCTCCGGGCTGGTGGTCGTGACCATCACCATCTATCCCTTCGAGTCGCGCCCCGCGATCTCGGCGGACGAGCCGCTGGCGGAGTTAGCCCGGATCTTCTATCCGCTGGATCTCGAGCAGGCGAACCGCCCGGATCAGGTGCTGCTCGAGCATGTGCGACGTCTGCTGGGGGCCGAGTGATGCGTCGTGGAGGCTTCACGCTGCTCGAGATGATGCTCGCGACTGTGGTCGGCGCGGTGGTGATCCTCGCCGCCGTCGGCACGCTCGGGCTTGTGCAGCGCACCGAGCAGCGGCTCTCGGAGGGATACGACGACGTCGTCGAGCTGGCGCGCGTGCAGGGGACGCTCCGCCGCGCAATGCAGAGCTTTGTCGCCGCCAATCCCGCCGGGCAGACCGGCGTGGGCGCCGGCGCCGATCAGGACGACGACGCGGACGCCGATGACGATGACGATGACGACGATCCAGCGGACGACGACGCGCCCCTCGACGATCAGGATGATGATGATGAAGACGAGCGCGCCGGCGCGGACGGGGGCGCGCCCTCCGGCCCGCGCCCGATGCTCGACATCGGCCCTCTCGATCCGGAGACGGATGAGGACGTGCATGTGGGCGATGCGGAGTGGCGGCTCGAGGCGACCTTCTCCGGCGCGCCCCTTGGTCCGGTGGACCCCGCCTCGGGAGAGGTCCGCGGCGCCTTCGAATTGATCCGACGCGAGCCTGGAGACTGGATCATCGTCTGGACCTCTCTGGAGCCCGCGGAGGAGCCGGTGATCCTGGCGGAGGGGCTCGAATACGCAATGCTCGCGGCCCTGACGCGCGACAACCTCTGGACGGACCGGCTCGAGGCGCGCTCGATGGAAGATTTCCCACGCGCGATCCGCGTCGCGATCATGACCCGCAGCGGGCGGACGGCCGACTGGCTCCTGGAGCCCGGAGTGACCCTCGGGACGAGGCGATGAGACGAGCGACGGCGCCATCCGGACACCCGGCCCGAGGCGGCTACGTCATGCCCCTGGTGCTGATGCTGGCGCTGGTCTCGGGGATCCTCCTGGCGGCGGCGTACGAGCGACAGGCGACCCAGCGCCGGGTCGTGCAGCGACAGTTGTTCGAGTACCGCCGCCATCACGAGGTCTTCGGAATCCGGGCGATTCTCGCCAAGTGGAAGCAGCCCCTGGATCTCGCCGCTCTCGAGGAGCTGGCGACGCTTGAGGGCTCGCGGGAGGAGGAGTTGGCGATGGGCTTCAACCTTCCCAGCGGCGCGCGTGTGCGGGTGTATGTGCGCGATGGGCAGGGGGCGGCCCTGGCGACGCCCGAGTCCCTCCCCCCCGAGGTCGAGGAAGCCTACGAGGGGATGCTCGACCGTCTCCCGCAGGAGGCGGGCAACCGGAGGGTCCACGGGCCCTGGCAGATCAGCGTCAACTCGGCCCCCCGGGCGGTCCTCGAAGCCCTCTCGCCCCGCGAGGGGGAGGAGCTGGCGGATCGAATCCTGCGGGAGCGGCGTCGCCGCGGGGAGATGGTGCGCGGGGAGATGGAACCTCTCGTCCGCCTGAGCATCACAAGGGAGGTCGAGCGGGAGGCGATCCTCCAGATCCTGACGACGAATCCGACCATCTGGATGCTGGACATCCGCGTCTTCGATGAGCAGGGAGAGCGTCGCTTCGGCATGCTGCTCCAGGGCCAGCAAGCCGGGGCCGCCGGGCGGGGGCCGCTCAGCACGCTTCAGTGGTTCGAGGTCCCCGTCGAAGAGGACGTCTCGCAGCAGGAGCAGGGGGGGCAGGATGGCCGAAGAGAGGGAGGGTCCGAAAGGAGCGGCTGATGGCGTTGACCCCTGACAGCGCGGCGCGATATGTGCGGGTGGCGCAGATTGGCGCCATCGCGGCGGCCGCGCTGGCGGGAGGCGTCTTCATCGTGCCGGCGGGGGATCCGCAGGTGACGCCGCCCGAGCCGTCCGTTCGTCCGACAGCCGGCGGCGCGGGATCGGAGGCGGAGGAAAAGGAGAGCTTCGATCCAAGGCTCGTGATGCGGCAGGATTGGACGACCCTTGTCCCCGATTTGAAATGGGCCACGCCTGAGAACCTGCGGCAGTTGGCGCAGGACGGCGAGCAAGACGAGTCGGCAGGCGAGAACGGGGAGCCCGAGGGCGGAGACGGCGAGGGTGAGGAGGGCGTCGAGGTGGCTGGCGAGGGCGATGGTGAAGAGGGCGAGGCTGAATCCTTTCGCCCGAGACCCGCGATCATCGCAAACTGGAGATATCTGGGGCCGGCGCTGGCGAGCCGGGCGCCCTCGGCGCTGATGCAGATCGGCAGCGCGCAGCGTTTCGTCTCGCGCGGCCAGCGCATCGAGGGCTACACCTTCGCGGAGATCGACCCCGGGCGCGTGATCCTGGAGGGCGACGGCGGGCGCTACGAGATCGCGCTGGCGGAGGGGACGGGCGGCGCCGCCGGCGGGAGCGCCCTGGGCGGGCCGATGACGCCCGAGGAGGCGCGCGAGGCGCGGCAGAGCGAGACGCCCCGCGAGCGGCTGGAGCGCTTGCGAGAGATACGGGAGCGGCAGCGGCGCCAGGCCGAGGAGGCCAACCAGCGCCAGCGCGACGGAGCGCCGCGACGGTGAGCCGCACGATGGCGTATCTCGAGCCGGACCTCTCGCTGGTCCGCGTCCTGTCGGAGTCGGGCGACTCGACGTGGCGGCCCGATCCGTCGGAGCTGCAGGAGGACGTGAGCGGCGAAGGGCGATCGCATCGGCTGACGGGGCCCGAGCCCATCACGGTCGGCGAGGCGGCGCAATGGTCGGCGCACGCGCTCGGCGCCCGCGGGAGGCTGGATCATGTCTGTCTGGGCGTGGATCAGGCGCTGTGCGTCTGGATCGCGGCGCCCAGCGCCGACCCCGGCGTGGTGGCGGCGGCGCTGCGGCATCGAGGCGAGGAATGGGGCGTGTTCGGCGCCACGTTCGCGACCGTGCAGCCCCTGGCGGTGGACGAGAGCCACAGCCCCGAGCAGGAGGCGGCCCCCGCCCGGTCTCTGATAGCCCGCCTCCGCGCGCGTTTCGAGCAGCGCGCCGGAGGCGAGTCGCGCCGCATGGCGGTCCTCTGCCTTCAGGATGGCGCCGTGCGAAACTGGCTCGACGAGCTGGATCGACGTGGCGTGCGCATCGGCGCCATCTCGACGCTGTGGCACGCGATCGTCCGAGCCTGGAGCGGCGAGCGCAGCGGCGTCTCCGCGGTGGCGGTGGTGGAGCGGGGAGGACGGATCACCTGGGCGTGGGGACAGCAGGGCGACCTTTTGGCGGGCGGGCTGGCGGCGCTGCCCCCCGAGCAAGCGCTCGAGGGCGGAAGCAGTCCCAACGGCGACTCGGAGGCGGCGCAGACGGACGAGGCGGAGGCGGGTCGTCTGGTGCTCGATTGGCTGACGTGGTCAGCCCAGCTCGGGGAGACGCCCGACCGCATCGTCTTGATCGGACACGGAAACGAGCGCATCGCCTCGGCGCTGAGCGAGCGCTGGCCCGGCGCGGAGGTGGAGCTGATCGACGAGGCGGACCCCGTGGGCGCGACGCTGAGCCGCATCGCGGAGGCGCCGCTGGGCGAGGGCGGCATGGAGAATCCCCGCCGGGCGCTGGTGGAGCTGTCGCGCCGACCGAGTCGGACGCATCGGCGGCTCTTCGTATGGTCGGCGGCGGCGGTGGCGCTGCTGGGCGTCGCGCTGGCGGGGACCGGTTACAAGATGCACCAGCGCGCCGAAACGCTGCGCGCGCAGGCGAGCGGCTTCGAGTCCACACTCGCGGAGTCGATCCGCCAGGTTGACCCGTCCGCGATGGAGGCGCCCTCTCCGGTGCGCCGCCTGCGGACGACGCTGGCGGAGGCGCTGGAGGCGAGGCGACAGATCGAGGAGCCGCCACCGCCCGAGCCCATTCTGGAGGAGCTCCAGCGACTCGGAGACACGCTCCGGCAGATGGAGGAGCTGGGCGGAACGATTGAGATGATCAGCATCTCCGACGAGCTCCAGGGAGGGCGGATCACGCTGCGGTTTACAGGCTTCGAGGCCGAGCAGGTGCAGCGCGACATCGAAGGGCTGGATGGCCCCATGCGCTGGCAGGGCCAGATCTCGGGGCAGCCGCCCAACGTGACGCTGACGCTGACGGGTGTCTGGAGGAGGCCGCTGTGAACGTTGCGGAACGCGAACTCCAGCTTCGGGCGATGGCCGCCGCGTCGGAGCGGCGCAACCGACCTCGCGCCCTGACGGCGCTCGGCGTGGCTGCGCTGGTGATCGGGGCGGGCGTCCTGATCTACGGCGTGAGCGCCGCGGCCGAGGCGCGCGTGACGGCGGAGCGGGAAGCGCGGCAGTTGGCGGAGGCGCAGGCGCTGGTCGAGCAGATCCGCGCCATTCGGCTCGAAGCGGCGGGGTCCGTGGATCGGAGCAAGTACCGCCCCGAGGGAGGGCTGCTGACAACCCTCGCCCGGGTGCAGGATCAGGTGCAGCTCGAGAACCGCCCGACCCTGCGCTCCGGGCGGAACCGACCCCTCAGCCCCGATTCGCCCTTCACGGCGCGGACCGTCACGGCCACGTTCGTCGAGCCTGATATCGAGCAGGCGATGCAATGGATCAATGGCGCTCTGCGGGCGTCGCCCGGTCTCTTCGTAACGGGAATCGAGTTGAGGCCGACGCCGTCGGGATGGTCCGTCCAGGTCGATCTGGCGAGATGGGAGATTTCACAGTGAAACGGAGATGGTCATGGCTTTTCCTGAGCGGCGCGATCGCCCTCGCGGGTCTCGCGGGATGCGCGTCGGAGGGGCAGAAAAGCGCTCTCATGCCGGAACGCGCTCGTCCCGATGTCCGCGCCGCCTACGAGCGGGCGATGGCGGCGCAGAAGACGGAGGATCCGCAGCGGGCCATCACCCTCTACCAGGAGGCCGTCTCGCTTTACCCCGAGTTCAGTGTGGCGCTCAACAATCTGGGCGTGCTGCTGATGGACGCCGAGCGCTACCTTGAAGCCTCCGAGGCCTTTGCGCGGGCCGCCGAGCTGGATCCGAAGGATCCGCGCCCCATGTACAACCTCGCGCTCACCTGGGATCGCGCCGGCTACGCCGATGAGGCCCTGCGCTTCTACGCGCGCACGCTCCAGCGGGACCCGAACTACCTGCCCGCCCTGCGCGGGGCGGTTCGCGCCCAGCGCATCCGCGGCGAGGCGGATGAGCGGACCCTCGAATGGATCCGCCGCGCCCTGCTCCAGGAGACCAACGATCAGTGGCGCATCTACTTGACCACCCAGCGCTCCGCGGCGGAGGAGGCGGTGTACCGCGAAGGGGAGGGCCTCTCGAGCCGCAGCGCTCCTTCCTCGGGCGGCGGCGGCGCGCCCGGGCCGCCCTCCGCACGCTGAGGCGGGCTCGCCCCCTTTTCCCGGACATGAACCCCGCGTTCGGCGGCGCTGAAGATTCGACGATCATGCCCCGAGTTAGCGGTTTCCGGATGGCGCAGGCCCACCGATTGGTAGAATCGAATTCGAAGAGGGAGAGGGCCGTCCCCAAGGCGAGCGGATTTCAGGCCCATTCAGGGGCGTGGAACCGTGACGGAGACACGTCAACTTGTGCTTCGGAGTGTCCTCGCGCTGTGCGTGTGCGGGGTCGCTCTCTCTCCTGACCGAGCATCGGGCCAGGACAGTGT
Organism: uncultured Phycisphaeraceae bacterium; assembly: GCA_964451515.1. Classification (GTDB taxonomy): domain Bacteria; phylum Planctomycetota; class Phycisphaerae; order Phycisphaerales; family UBA1924; genus CAYVIJ01. Next base: position 17,458 of record CAYVIJ010000026.1, read on the forward strand.
CGCCGCGACCCCCGGGGGCAATGACGCGCTCTCCGCTCAAGGGGAGCAGCGGGTCCGATACGCCATCGAGATGAGCCCGATCCTCTCCTCCTGGAGCCTCGAATGGCGCGTGGCGCCCATTCTCAAGTCCTCCCGCAGCGTCGATCCGCTCTTCAACACGAATCTGGCGGGCGCGGTGGCGGCGAGCTCGGACCTGATCCAGGGCGTGAGCGTCGAGCCGACGGAGTACGCGACCTGGGAGGGTCCGGGCTTCGGCGTCAACGACTCGGAGAACACATCGCCGCAGTCGGTCACTCGGGCAACCTTCTCCTGGCAGTTCGGCGCGGCGCTGAACGATTTCGATCTCACCGGCACGAACATCATCAGCGCAATCGTCCGGCAGCGCATCGGCGAGCCCAACCGGCTCTTCGTCGAGCGCGTGGTCGCCGCGTCGAGCCGGGAGACGCCCGCGGGCGAGGAGACATCGACGCTCTCGCTCGGCGCCATTGACGCCTCGGGCGCGACGCTCATCCGCGGAGACGCCTTCAACGTCGATTCGGGCCCCCTGGCGAGCCTCCGCCTCGACAACATCATCCGCGTTGACGCCGCAGCGCGCGATGAGTCGATCGTCAACACCTTCACCGCCGTTCTCGGGACCAACGTCGCCAGCGATGAGGACGCCACCAAGTTCTGTCTTTCGAAGCAGTCCATCACGCTGAATACGCCCGCCGTCCAGCCCGCCTCCACCACCGCCGACGGCGAGCCGAACATGCTCACGCTCGCCTTCGACGGCACCTTCCGCGGCGGCGCCCAGACCGCGACCACGGCGCACCTGAATACGGGCGTCTCCGCATCGCGCGGGAACTGCTCCTACTCGACGCTCACGCCCGTGGCGGGCGCGGGCGGGACGGCGGCGTGCCTCGGAGTCACGAACTCGAGCGGATCAACACAACCGGACGCGCTGAACGCCTGGGGGCTCTCGCAGAGCGCCGCCGTCTCGAGCCAGCCCATCTCCGCGACGCTGCCCGCGACGGTGTCCGAGGGCGACTTCGTCGCCAACGAATCCGTCTTCCACCAGTGGCGGAGCCAGATCTCATTCCGAGGGGGCAACGGACCCGTCGGCATCGGCCAGACGCCCGCCGGGGATCCGCTCCTGGCGGGCGCGGCGCTCAGCGACAGCGGGGATGAGTTCATCGCACTCGCCGATTTCACGGGCGGCTCGCCCATCTGGACGGCCGTCGCTTTTCCAGACAAGCCCGTGCTCGACGGCCCCGCCGGGGCGCAGATCGGGCGCCTGGTTCGGGGTGAGACGCTGACGCCGCCCCTTCCGACGTCGCTCTCCGCGCCGGCGGTGGATCGCTTCGGGAACGTCTACTTCGTCTCCGCGTGGAAGCCGAATCTTGGGCCGGCGGGAACCGGGCTGTTCCGAGCCGTGCGCACGCCAACGGGCTATGACCTCGAGCTGCTGCTCCGCTCAGGGCAGATCGTCATCGGCGCCAGCTCGCAGACGCCCTATGAAATCGTCCGCCTGATCGTCGCCGACTCCGACTCAGCGGCGTCCGGCGGCTTCTGGAGCGGCTCGCTGCTTCAGACTCCTGTGGCGAATGACCCGGGATCGATGAGTCCGCTGGCGGTGGGGGGGCTGCTGGTCAATGCGGTGATCCGCTACGACAACGCGGCGCAGGAAGAGATCTACGACGCGACGCTCTTCGTGCAAGGGCGCCTCGGCGGGCTGGGGGGGGCGGACATCGATGGCGACGGCGTCGTTGGCCCGAGCGATCTGGCGCTGCTGTTGGGCAGGTGGGACTCGGACGATCCGAGCACGGATCTCAACGGCGACGGCGTCGTCGGCGCGGCCGATCTGGCGATGTTGCTGGGGGCGTGGGGCCCGGTGAACTAGCGCGAGAATCGGCGCCGCCAAGCCCGCACGAGACGAGCCGGCGCGACGATCCGCGCTCCGCACGCGCGGTACCATCGAGCAACACTCCTGCGGAGGCTCCCGATGGGCGATGCGCACGCGACGGACATCGAATCGATCCTGCATGAAAAGCGGCTTTTTCCTCCGCCTGAGGCGGCGGTGGAGGCGGCGCACATCTCCTCGATGGAGACCTACCGCTCGATGTGGCGGCGATCGATCGATGATCCCGAGGGGTTCTGGAGCGAGGCGGCGGAGGAGCTGGACTGGTTCCGGAAGTGGGATCGCGCCCTCGAGTGGCGGGCGCCCGACGCGAAGTGGTTCGTCGGCGGGAAGATCAACGCCTGCCACAACTGCGTCGACCGCCATGTCCAGGCGGGACGCGGCGGCGAGACAGCGATCATCTGGGAGGGCGAGCCCATCGAGGACGGACGCCCCGAAATTCGCCGCCTGACCTACGCGGATCTCCAGCGCGAGACGGCGAAGTTCGGCAACGCGCTCAAGTCGCTCGGGGTGAATAGGGGCGACGTGGTCACGCTGTACATGCCGATGGTCCCCGAGCTGGCGATCGCGATGCTCGCCTGCGCGCGCATCGGCGCCGCGCATTCGATCATCTTCGGCGGCTTCTCCGCGTCGGCGATCGCCGATCGCGTGCAGGATGCGCAGAGCCGGGTGATCGTCACCGCCGACGGCGGCTGGCGTCGGGGATCGGTCGTGCCGCTGAAGGACAACGTCGACGCCGCGTGCTCGCAGGTCGATTCGATCAATCATGTGATCGTCCTTGAGCGCTGCGGGAACGATATCGCGTGGCGTCACACCCCCTCCGAAGCGCCTGGATCGAAGCGCGATCACTGGTGGAGCGACCTGATGCAGACGGCGTCGGAGGATTGCCCCTGCGAGGAGATGGACTCGGAGGACCTGCTCTTCGTGCTCTACACCTCGGGCACGACGGGCAAGCCCAAGGGCGTCATGCACACGACGGCGGGCTATCTGCTTCAGACCACGCTGACGTCCAGGCTCGTCTTCGACCTTCGCCCGGGCTCCGGGGAGGTGTACTGGTGCACCGCGGACATCGGCTGGATCACCGGACACTCGTACATCGTCTACGGAATCATGCCGAGTCGCGTGCCCACGCTCATGTACGAGGGCGCGCCCAATCATCCGGGGCCCGATCGCTTCTGGGACATCGTCGAGCGGCACAGGGTCGCGCAGTTCTACACCGCGCCGACCGCGATCCGCGCATTTATGAAGTGGGGCGACGAGCACCCGACGAGGCATGATCTCTCGTCCCTGCGCGTGCTCGGAACCGTTGGCGAGCCCATCAACCCAGAGGCGTGGATGTGGTACCGCGAGACGATCGGCGGCGGACGCTGCCCCATCGTCGACACATGGTGGCAGACGGAGACGGGCGGGCACATGATCACGCCCCTGCCAGGCGCGACGCCCACCAAGCCCGGCTCCTGCACGCTGCCCTTCTTCGGCGTCGACGCCGCGATCGTCGACGAGAGCGGCGTCGAGCGCGGGCCCGATCAGGGCGGGCTGTTGGCGATCCGCCGTCCCTGGCCCGGGATGCTGCGCGGCGTCCTGGGCGATCGGGAACGCTTCATCGAGACATACTGGTCGCGCATCAAGGGGCCGGATGGCCAGCCCTACTACTTCGCCGGCGACGGCGCCCGGCGCGACGCCGACGGCTACTTCTGGATCATGGGGCGCGTCGATGACGTAATCAACGTCGCGGGCCACCGGCTCGGAACGATGGAGGTCGAAAGCGCCCTGGTCAGCCACGACGCCGTGGTCGAGGCCGCCGTCGTGGCCGTTCCGCACGAGATCAAGGGCTCCGGCATCGCCGCTTTCGTCACGCTCGGCTCGGGCGTCGAGCCGGGTGAAGAGCTTCGCGAGATCCTCCGCGCTCATGTGGGGCAGGAGATCGGCGCCATCGCCAAGCCCGATCAGATCCGTTTCACCGACGCCGTGCCCAAGACGCGCAGCGGCAAAATCATGCGCCGCCTGCTCCGCGACATCGCCTCTGGCGAGGAGAGCGTCGGCGACACCACGACCCTCGAAGACTACTCCGTGCTGGCGCGCCTGCGCGAGCCCGAGGAGGGCTGAGGCCCATCAGGACGAAACGTCCTCCTCGAACTCCAGCCTCAGTTGACCCGACTCCGCCTCGCGCTGCTGCTCCACCAGACGGGCGAAGGCCGCGAAGCCGAAGGGATCCTGCTGCTCCGACGCCTCCGCCTGCTGGCGCCCCGCCTCCTCGAGGTGTCGCATCATCTCCTCGCTGACCACGTGCAGGGCCCGGATCTCCCGAAGCGGCAGCGTGAAGAACTCGCCCTGCGGCGTCTCGATCCGAAAGACCGTGCACTGCACCGCCGTGGAAAGAGCGCGCTCCGCGGGCCCGACGCCAGGAACGGAGCAGGAGAAGAGCGGCTCCACCGCCTTGATGGGGACGCGCTCCCCGGCGTGCGTCAGCACGGCGAGACGCCCATCGGCCATCTCGGGGCGGGAGGCGACCATCCCGGGAAACACGCACAGGAACTCCTGCGCGATCTCCTGCCAGAAAAGGGAGCGCATCGCTTCGACCCCGGCAGGACCGATCGCGGCCCGCGGAGCGGCGGCGGGTTGATGCGGCGGCGGACGGTTCGGCGTCATTGTCATGGCGACCATTGTGACGCCTCGACGCAGAGGGCGCAGAAAAAAAGCCGGCCTCCCGGAAGGAGGCCGGCTCGGAAAAGCTTTTCGTCAGCTCCGCAGGCGGCTCAGAAGAGCAGTTGGAACTGGAGACGGACGGCGAACTGATCCTCCTCGCCGGAGGCGAGAACGCCGATGCCCGTGAAATCGCCGGGCGACTCGTCGATCAGCCACTGGAAGTCGGCGGTGAACTTGGCGCCGTGGCCGTAGAGGTAGTAGTTGAAGCCCGCAGTGATCGTCTTGAACTCGTCGGTGTCGCTGTCAGCGAAGACGATGTCCTCATCGAGGAAGATGTGATCCCACCGGCCGAAGATCTCGAAGTCCTCGGTGAGGTACACGCCGCCCTGAAGGACATACGCGAAGTTGTCCTGGCTGTCCGTGGAGTTCGTGAGGTTGAAACCGCTCACGAGGTCGTCGTCATCGAGATGCTGCCCGATGAAGGCGCCGAAGAAGTTGTAGCCGTTGCCCTCGAGGCTGGCGTCGATCGTCCAGGTGAAGAGATCGGCTTCGTCGCCGCTGTTGTTCCGGTCCGGCGACATCTCGTAGTGGGCGGCGCCGCCGAGCATCAAGCCCATCTCGCTGCCGCGCTTGCTCGTGAAATCGCGGAACTGGCTCCAGTCGCCCATCGCCAGGTACTCGACGCGACCGGTGATCGCCGCGTCGGCGTTCTCGTTGTTGAAGTCGTTGTTCGCGCCTTGGAAGCCGTCGGTGAAGGAGGCCTCGACGCGGAAGCGCTCCGTCTCATAGGCGGCGGCGATGCCCTGCGAGCGTCCCTGATTGAAGAGCGCGTTGGTGAGCGAGCGATCCACCGCAAGCTGCCGCCTCGAGCTGACCAGCTCCTCGCGGAGGAAGGGCGCCTTGAACTGCCCCCAGCGGACTGAGAAGCCATTGCCGAAGCGGTACCCGACGTAGGCGTCCTCGAGGTCGAAATCACCGCCGGAGCGATCGAACGCGCCCTGCACCTTGTAGAACATGTCCGGGTCGAAGACGTGACCCTCGAACACCAGCTTCGTGCGCCGCGTCTGGAAGCCGGGCGTGAAGTCGTCATTGCTGATCGTCTGGCCCGGGTTGTTCGGATCGGGGAAATCCTCGTCATCCAGAGTATTGATCACGTACCGGAACTGGATCTGCCCGCCGACCTCGAGCCGGAAGGTGTTGTCCGGGCTGGCGATGAAGAAGCTGCCGTCATGACCGGCCGTCCCGCCCGACTGGAGCAGGCTCGTCCGCGTCTCGGCGTCCGACATCATCTCCGCGACCATGGCGCGGATCTCGTCTGCGCTGGCGCCCTCGCCCGGCGCGTCCGCATACGCGACCGACGCGCCCCCGAGGCCGACGACAGCGCCGGCGAGAAGATTCATCTTTGCTGCATGCCTCATCTGAGACTTCTCCTTGAGACTCGCGGACGCGTTCTCCCGCGTGCGTCCGCTTGGTGTTCAACCTGACCCTGCTCTCGAAGCGACGATGTCGGGCACGCTTCTTCTCCTGCGCGCCGACTGTGACTCGAGAATCTCCCACACACAATCCAGCGGCTCCGCCGCCTTCCGTAGCGACCGCTAACGATACCGGGTTGGTATAGCGGCCGCAAACTCCTGTCACGTCCTCATTCGGCCCGCTCGCGCCTGCATCGCCAGCATTTTCCGGAAGCGGGCGGCGCCGGCCTCGCCCACGCCCGCCCGCCGGCGCGTCCGAGAACCCTCCGGCCGAGGATCAGGGCGTGTAGCCATCTGTCAGACAATGGGTTACGGCGATCGCCTCAGACCGCCCCCACCTCCAACATCGTCAGGCACTCTTGCACGATGTCCTCCACGCCCAGCCCGCAGTAGGAAAGGGCCTCCTCCGCCGTGCGGGCCGATTTCGGAATCCGCCGCACGCACATCTGCTTCAGCGTGAAGGCGTCCCCCGACTCGACCATCACGTCCGCCACCGCGGATCCGATCGACGCCCCGTAGTTGTCCTCCAGCGTGATGACGTACCCGTTGTTCGACTGGGCCGCGTCGAGCAGCGCGTCGCCGTCGAATGGCAGCGAGTACAGGTCGATCAGCGTCGCCGAGATCCCCTGCTCGTCCAGCTCCTCGATCACACGATTGGCCTCGTGCACCATGTACCCGGCCGCGACCAGCAGCAGATCGCGCCCCTCGGAGAGCACCTCGAAGCCGCCCAGATTGAAGACGACGTCGTCCGAGTACAGAAACTCCGTGTCCGGCCGCAGCGTGCGCATGTAGCAGCAGCCCTCGTACTCCGCCATGACGCCCGTCAGCGCGTAGGCGGCGTAGGCGTCGGCGGGCTGGAGGATGTAGCAGCCCGGGTTCCCCCGATGATCGCGCATCGTCGTGAAGCTGCGGAACCAGGCGATGTCGGGCAGGCCCATCTGGCTGGGTCCGTCGGCCGCGAGCGTGACCCCCGAGTGCGAGCCGACGAGCTTGAGATTCGCGCCGCTGTTGATCGCCATCTCGATCTGGTCGTAGCCCCGGGTGATGAACTTGGCGAAGGAGGAGACGAAGGGGATCTTCCCCGCCGCCGAGAGGCCCGCCGCCATCGAGATCATGTTCTGCTCCGCGATCTTGCACTCGATGAAGCGATCCGCCAGCGCGGGGTCCTTCGCGAAGGTCTCGGCGAACGTCGAGTTGCTCACGTCCGCATCGAGCACCATGACGCGCTCATTCACATGCCCCAGCGCCCGCAGGGCCAGCCCATAGGCCTTGCGGGTCGCGAGCCTCCCGGCATGCAGGACCGACTCCATATCCCACTGACGCATGACCTGGGAGAGCGAGGGGGCCTCCTCGACCCGCGGCGTCTGAGGCGGGGTCTCCGTCGGCGGCTGGATCGTGAATTGATCGCTCTGCACCAGCGCGCTGGTCAGCTCCAGCCGCTTCTCATCCAGCTCGCCCATCACCCTCTGGAGCGTCTCGCCGGAGACCGGCTTGCCGTGGAAGTTGCCGCCCATCAGCGTGGGCGAGCCCCACCCCTTGACCGTCCGGGCGACGAGCGCCAGCGGCGGGACGTCGGGGTTGCCCGCGCGCCCGATGAAGGCGTCGAAGGACTCCTTGAGCTGCATCGGGGCGTGTCCGTCCACAATGCGAACCTCGAATCCCGCGGCTCTGAGCTTCGCTTCGAGCTTCTCCGGGGACTGCTGCTCGCTGACGCGCCCCGCCTGCCCGAAGCCGTTGCAGTTGAAGATGGGCAGGACGGACGTGATCCGCCGATCGACCATCTGATCGATCGCTTCCCAGATCTGGCCCTCGCGCGCCTCGCCGTCGCCGACAAGGCAGTAGATCCGACGGTCGTTCTCATCCAGCCGGGCCGCCTCCGCGAGCCCGACCGCGACGGAGAGCCCCTGCCCCAGCGAGCCCGTGGCGGCGTCGAAGAAGGGGAAGCCCTCGCGGGGATTGGGATGGCCCTCGATGGGCGAATCCAGATCGCGCAGGGTCATCGCGTCCTCGATGGTCATGGGGCGCCACTGCTCCCGCGTCCGCCCGAACATGCCCCCCAGGCGCGCATAGGCGGCGTAGACGATGGGGGCGGCGTGCCCTTCGCTGAGCACCAGTCGGTCCGAGGTGGGATAGTCCGGGGCGTCCGGGCTCCATCGCATCGAATGGAACATCAGCAGCGTGACGATGTGGCCCAGGCTCATGGCCGAGGAGGGATGCCCGCTCCCCGCTTTGGCGCAGATTTCGAGGTTGACCTTATCGAGGTCGATGGCTTGGGCGTGGACGGCGGCTTCAAATGACATGGTCGTCCTTCTACGGCGTCGCGAGCGGGCGGCTGCTCGCGGTCTGTTTGGGTCAACGTGGGCGCGGCGCGCCCTCGGAGCGTGAATCGCCAAGTATGGTCCGTCGGCGACCCGCCGACAACCGCCCCTCGCCGCTTCTCTCATGTCTCTCGACATTCGGGACGCCCGCTTTCCAGAGCTGTCCCTCGCCGCGGAATCGGTACACTCGGCGACGATTCGTAGTGGAGTTGTCCGATGAACGTGACGTGCGATCGAGCCGCCCTCCTGGAGGCGGTCAACCTGGTCTCTGGCGTGGTGGCCGCGCGGACCCCCCGCCCACAGCTCACCTGCGTGCGCATCTCCGCATCCAAGGAGGATGGAGAAGGGCGCCTCACGCTTTCCGCCACCGACACGGAGGTCTCCCTCAAAGTCTCCGATCCGAATGTCGAGGTCGAGAAAGAGGGCGACGCGCTCGTGCCGGCGCAGAAGCTCCAGCAGATCGTCGCCGCTGAGGACGCCGATCCCACCCTCCGCCTTGAAACCGAGCAGGACCTGCTCCAGCTCCGCGGCGCCGACTCGCGCTTCCGCATCTTCGGCTATCCACCCTCCGACTTCCCGCCCACACCCGACTTCCCCGCCCCGAGCGATTCGAGCCCTCGCGGCGTCTTCCGTGTCGAGGGCGGGGATTTCGACACGCTCATCGCGCGCACGCTCTTCGCCACCGCGCGCGAGACGTCGCGCTACGCGATCAACGGCGTCCTGCTCAAGCTCGACGGCAAGAAACTCGAGCTCGTCGCGACCGACGGTCGGCGCCTCGCGCTCGCCCGCGGCAGCGCCGACGTTTCTTCAGGCGACGGGCCTCTCTCCTGCATCATCCCGAGCAAGGCGCTCTCGCTGGTCAGCAAGCTCATCGACGAGCCCGATGAGCCCGTGCGCGTCGCCGTCACGGACAATCAGGCGATCTTCGCCTTCGGCGATCCCGAGCAGGCCCCCGTCGCCGTCCTCGCCACGACGCTCGTCGAGGGCGCCTTCCCGCCCTACGAGGACGTCATCCCGCGCGATCAGGACAAGAAAGCCACCTTCGATGTCGGCGCTCTGCGCTCGGGCGTCCGTCGCGCCGCGCTGCTGACAAACGAGGAGTCGCGCGGCGTGCGCATGGCCCTCACAAAGGAGAACGGCGCCGCCAAGCTCCGTCTTTCCAGTCGGGCGCCGGAGCTGGGCGAAGCGGAGATCGACATCGATGTCGCCGACTTCGACGGCGACGACATCGAGATCGGCTTCAACCCCTCGTTCATCCTGGATGCGCTCAAGATCGTCGAGGAGGAGCAGATCACCCTCGAGCTGAAGGCGCCCAACAGGCCCGGCGTCATGAAGAGCGGCCCGGATTTCCTGTACGTGGTGATGCCCGTCAGCCTGCAATGACGCGGCGCGTGGCTTCGGCCGTCGTTGACTGAAGCGGCTCTTCGCGTGGACTTCGCTTGCGTTCGGCCGGTTTCGCGGCATGCTGAGAGAGGTCCCCCTCGCGTCTGGAGCGCATCCACATGCATCGTCCGAGAACACTTATCGCGGGCTGGTTCAGCGCGGCGCTTGCGTGCGCGGCGGCGCCGGCGGGCCCGGAGTCGCTCCCACCGGAGGCGCGCCGGATCGAGATGCTGGCGGCGCCGCCCGCCCAGGCGGCGACGCCACGGGCGATCACCTACAGCGAGGACTTCGAGTCCTTTGTCGATCTGTCTCCGCTGAACAACCAGCAGGGATGGCGCTCCAGCGTGGGCGCGACGATCGTCGAGACGGTGTTCCCGGCGCTGGGCGCGGGCACGCCAGTGGCGCTGGCGATCCCGACGGGGCAGTTGATCCCCGACGCGATGGTGAGCCCCGCGCTGGATCCCTCCCCCGGGGTGGTCACCTTCGACTTTGTCGTGGTGGCGGACGCCGGGCATGAGTTCCTGATCGATCTCGGGGACATCTTCTCGGGACTCACCAGCACCCGAATCCTGCTGACACTCGAGGGCGAGATCTACGCGCTGACGTTGCAGGCGGGGCAGCCGATCTTCCTGAAGACGTCGGGATTCTGGATCCCATTCCTGCCGCTGACGCTGTCGGTGGAGATCACGCCCGAAGGGCTGCTCATCATCCGCCAAAACGGCGATCCGATCTTCGGCGGGCCGGACATCGTGACGGATCAGACGGGCGAGACGGTGGGGATCTCGCGCTTGACGGTGGCGGTGAATGAGATCGGGCAGGCGGAGGTCGAGTACGCGCTGGACAACATCGAGTACGACGCGCGCCCCGAGACGGCGCCGGCGGACCTGAACGGCGACGGCGTGGTGGACGCGGGCGATCTCGCCCTGCTGCTGGGCTCGTGGGGGACGACGACGCCCTAGAAAAACCGTGGCTGGCGCGTCCGTCAGTGATATCCTGAAGGGGAAAGGAGCCTGTCATGCGCATCCTTCTCCCAATGCTCGCCGTGGCGCTCGTGGGGGCCTCCGACGCGATCGCAGACGACGCGCTGCTCACGACGCTGGAAGACCCGCGCTCCGCGGCGGCGCCGGTCCCGCATGGCCCGGTCGCGAGCGCGCGGGCGGAGTCCTTTGCGGAGGATTTCGAGTCCTTCCGGCTCGGGCGGCTGAGCTTTCAGGGCGGCTGGATGGCGGCGGGGAATGCGAACATATTCAATGCCTCGTCGGAGCCCGCCTTCGGGGCGCTGGCGGTGACGCGGCGCTCGGGGCTCTCAGGTGATTTCGGATCTGTCGCAATTAGCCCCGCCTTCTCCCGCGCGGTGGGCTCGCTGAGCGTGGACGTGAAGATCATCAACGATGACGGGACGGTTCACTTCCTGAGCTCCTTCTCGAATGCGACGCGCCTCGTGAACACGCGTCTGCGCTTCGCGCCGGGCGGCGCGATTCAGGCGCTCGGGCCCGATCCGGAGGATCCGGAGAACGATCTCGGTGTCTTTCTCGAGACGCGCGGAGCGTGGACGGAAGGCGAAGCGACGCGGATCACCATCGAGGTGACGCCCTCGGCGGGCCTGCTCGTGCGGCAGGATGGGCAGGTGATCTACGGCGGAGCGGACCTCTCGGCGCAGCGGCTGCCGGCGCTCGAGCCCGGGTTCGATCAGGTCGTCTTCTCTCAGCAGGAGACGGGGCAGGGACTCGGAATCATGCGCTTCGACAACATCCTGGTGGACGGGCTGCCGCAGCCCAACGCGGACCTGAATGGGGACGGCTCTGTCGGGGCGGCAGATCTCGGCATCCTGATCGGGCTGTGGGGGCCTGTCTTCCCCGAGTAGGTGGTGGATGGGCGTAGGGAATCGGCCTTGCTTCCCATGTGCGGCGCGGCGCTGGAACGAACCGGTCGCTACTCTTCCGCGTCCATTCAACGGAGGAACTGCGATATGCCGGATGTGAACAAGGCTGAGGTGGAGGCGTACAAGGACAAGGCGCGGGCGCGGCTGGATCAGGTGAACGCCGACATCGCGAAGCTGCGTGCGCGTGTCGATGAGGCATCTGCCGACGCGCGGGCTGAGGGGGCGAAGCAGCTTCAGGAGGCGGAGAAGAAGAAGGAGCAGATTGAGGAGCAACTCGGTCAGCTCTCCTCCGCGGCCCAGGACTCGTGGGACGAGCTCACGTCCGGGCTCGATCGGTCGTTGGAAGATGTGAAGCAAGCCGTCGCGGGCGCGCGCGAAACGTTCAAGTCGAAATCCTGAATGAGGATCCGGAGCGATGCGCGCTCCATCAACCAACTCCCGGGACCTCCGGACATGTAAGGAGTCACTCATGCGCCGCACCACATTGCTTGTCGCCGCGCTGCCTATCTCGTTTCTGGCCCTGACCTCCTGCGGAGGAGGCGAGGAGTCGGAGAGCGCGGGAGATGATGCCGCTCAGCAGGCGCCATCCGACCTTCAGTCGCAGATGAGAGACGTTGAGGAAGAGGCCGGGGAGGCCGCTTCGGCGGCGCAGGAGGCCGCGCAGGAGCAAATGCAGGAAATGCGGGCTCGAGCGGAGGAGACGCTGGAGGATCTTTCCGAGCGCATCGATCAGCTTGAGGAGCGGTCGGCCGATCTGCAAGAGGACGCTCGGGCGCGGGCGGAGGAACTCATCAACGAGGCGAAGGCGGCGCGGGACCGCCTGGCGGCTCAGATCGAGACGATGAGGGACGCCTCCGCGGACGCCTTGGAAGACATGCAGACGGGCGTCGAGGCGGCGATGCAGGATCTGCGCACTGCCTACGAGGACGCTCGGGACGCCGTCGGCGACGAAGGCTGATCCGCTCCCGAACGCGGGTTCTTGGCCCAGGCCGGCGCCCGTCCGGAAACCGTCCCCGCCGACGCCGATGAGCGGTCAAAGGCGCTTCCACGCGTGCCCCTCCCCGCCTACACTGCCGCTCAGTCAAGCGATGCGGCCGCGCCGCCGATCCGCCATCCGGAGCGGGCGGCGTCAAGCCGCGTCACAGCCGATCACTCGGGCCCGACGGGGCTGGCTCCCAAGGTGGGACACGGGACCGAGCCACACGCCGATGCAACACGCAGAATCCCTCGCTCGAGAAGCGCCGTCCGCCGCGTCGACCGACGACCCGGCGGACCCTCCGAGTCCGGACCAATCCCGTTCGGACCGAACCAAGACGGAGCGCCCGCGCCTGAGCGATTCATCTTCATCTGTTTCATCTCCGGATCTCGTCGATGACGAGACACGATTATCCACTGCCGCGCGGAGATGGCTGCGGGAGCAAGCGGCGCGCGCGCTGAGGCTTGTCCTCCCCGAGACGCCTGCCGGGGCGGCGGCGGGACACGATGTGCGGATTCGGCTCGTGGGCGATGAGGAGATGGCGCGGGCGCACGAGGCCTACCAGGGGATCGCGGGGACGACGGACGTGCTGACCTTCGACCTGCGCCGGGATCCGGGCGATCCGCTGGACGTGGATGCGCTGCTGTGCGTGGACGAGGCGGCGCGGCAGGCCGCGGAGCGGTCCATTCCGGTCGAGCGCGAGTTGCTGCTGTATTTCGTGCACGCTCTGCTGCACTGCGCGGGCTATGACGATCACGATCCCGTCGAGTCGGAGCGCATGCACGCGCGCGAGGATGAGCTCCTCATGGAGCTGGGCGTGGGGGCGACGTATCGCAGGGACGACGGGGGCGGAGGGGGCGGATTGTGAACGGGCTCTTCCTGTCGATCGCGATCGCGGCGGCCTTGGTCGGCGGGCTGTTCTCGACCTTGCACATGTCGCTGCGGGATCTGTCGCGTCATCGGATTGAGGAGTTCGCGGGTCGCGACGGGAGGCGCAACGGCGCGCTGAAGCGGCTGGAGCCCGTTCTGAATCGTCCCTTCGATCACGCGCTGGCGGTGTCGATCCCGCGCATCCTGTTGAACCTGGCGGTGGCGCTCTTCTCGATCCTCGCCTTCACGGGCGTCGGCCCGGAGTCGCGAGTCGATTGGGAGGCGCTGGCCTGGGCGGCGCTGACGGCGTTCCTGCTGCTCTACGTGCTGGGGCTGGTCATCCCGACTTCGCTGGCCGACGCCGTGGGGGACGCGGTCGTGTATCGCTGCGCATCGCTGATTCGCGGGATTCATTTCTTCGCGGCGCCGGTGGCGCATGCGGTGCGCTTCATCGATCTGGTGATCAAGCGCCTGGCGGGGGCGGAGGAGAAGGACGAGCGCGAGGAGTTGGAGAGCGAGCTGATCTCGGTGGTGAATGAGCACGCGATCGGGCGGGAGCTGACCAAGACGGAGCTGCGGATGATCGAGGCGGCGATCGAGTTCCCCTCGACGCCGCTGGCGGCGGTGATGACGCCCCGGACGGAGATCGAGGGCTTCGAGCTGACGAATGATCTGGGATTCATCCGCCGGTTCATCGATCAGGCGGGCCACTCGCGGATCCCAGTGTACGAGGGCGATCTGGACCACATCGCGGGGGTGCTGTACGCGAAGGATCTGCTGCAATTCCTGGATCGGGACACGGAGCAGTTCGAGCTTCGGTCGATTCTGCGCGAGCCGGTCTTCGTTCCGGAGACAAAGCCCGTCCTCGAGCTCCTGACGGAGTTGCAATATAAAAATATCCACATCGCGCTCGTTCTCGATGAGTACGGGGGCACAGCGGGGCTGGTGACGATGGAGGATCTGCTCGAGGAGATCGTGGGGGAGATCAAGGACGAGTACGAGCCGGCGACGGAGGTTCCGCCGCGGATCGAGGTGCTCTCGGGCGAGCGCGCCGTGGACGTGGATGCGCGGGCGTACATCGACGATGTGAACGAGAAGCTGGAGGCGATCGATGCGGAGCTTCCGGAGAGCGAGGATTACGACACCGTGGGGGGGCTGGTGAACACGATGCTCGGGCACATTCCGACGGCGGGGGAGTCATTTTCCCGCGACGGATTCACAGTGAAGGTGATCGAGGCGGAGGCGACGCGGGTGACGCGCGTGCGGATCGAGTTCCACGAGGAGGAGGCGCCGACGGCGGAGCCGACGCTTTCGGAGGAGGAGGCGCCGATGATCAGCCCCGAAACCCCGCAGGAGAGCAGCGCCGAGCATGAGGCGGCGGAGGCCGATCGCCACCGCGCCGGCTGAGGGTACCCTGCGCCGATGCCACTGGAGCTGCACAACACGCTGGCGCACGCCCGCGAGATCTTTGTTCCGGCTGATCCGGAGCGGGTGACCTTCTACACCTGCGGGCCCACCGTCTACGACGATGCGCACATCGGGAACTTCCGGGCCTTTCTCGTCGCGGATCTGCTCAGGCGGTTCCTGGAGTCGCCACTCTGCGCGCTGGCGAGGGAGTCGGGCGAGCCGCATCGCGACCTGCACCGGGGCCCGCGCGAGGTCGTTCACGTGATGAACATCACGGACGTTGGACACATGACCGACGACGCGGCGCTCGACGGAGGCGGCGAGGACAAGATGGAGGCGGCGGCGCGACGGCTGGCGGAGTCGAAGAAGTCGGGCGCACTCCCGGAGGGGGTGGACGTCGATCCATCGGATCCGCGGGCGATTGCGGATTTCTACGCCAGCCGGTTCCTCGAGGATGCGCGGGCGCTCGGCCTGAAGGTCGCGAGCGAGGCCGAGGATGACCCATCGCTGACGCCTCGCCCGACGCGGAAGATCCGCGAGATGCTGCGGGACATTCTGACGCTGATTCAGCGGGGGCACGCGTACATCGCGCCCTCGGGGACAGTGTACTTCGACACGCAGTCGTTCCCGCAGTACGGGGCGCTCTCGGGGAACACGCTGGATCGGCTGCGCGCGGGAGCGGGCGGGCGCGTGTCGGGGCGGAACCAGGCGGAGAAGAAGCACCCGGCGGACTTCATGCTGTGGAAGCCGGATCCGGCGCATCTGATGCGGTGGGATCCGAAGGTCGTGCTGGCTGATCCGGCTTGCCCCTTGGAGGAGGGGTATCCGGGATGGCACATCGAGTGCTCGACGATGGCGATCGACCGGCTGGGGGCGGTGATCGATCTGCACTCGGGGGGTGAGGACAACATCTTTCCGCATCACGAGTGCGAGATCGCGCAGGCGCGCGGCGCGACGGACGAGGCGCGTTTCGCGCGCTGCTGGTTGCACGTGCGGCATCTCTTCGTGGAGGGGGAGAAGATGTCCAAGTCGAAGGGGAACTTCTTCACGGCGCGGGAGTTGATGAGCAAGGGGTTCGATCCGGGCGCGATCCGGCTGGAATTGATCAAGACGCATTACCGCGTGAACGCGAACTTCACGGAGCAGGGGCTGAAGGACTCGACGCGGACGATCGAGCGCTGGCGGCGCTTCCGGGAGGCGGCGGAGGCGTCGAGCGAGGCGGGGGAGACGAACGAGCGCGCGCATGCGGCGTTCTCCGCGGCGATGGAGGATGACCTGAACGTGGCGGCGGCGATCGCGGCGTTGAACACGTGGATGGGGGAAACGCCGTCGCCGACGCGCGCGGACGCGAAGTCGCTGGAGATGTTCGACGCTGTGCTGGGCGTGCTGGATCTGAAGGGGGCGGCGGGCGCGGAGGCGGGTCCGCCGCAGGAGGCGCTGGATCTTGTGGAGCAGCGGGCGGCGGCGAAGAAGTCGAAGGACTTCGCGCGGGCGGATGCGATTCGCGACGAATTGAAGGCGATGGGCTTCGAGGTGAAGGACACGCCGCAGGGGGCGGAGCTGATTCCGATCAAGTCGCTGTGATCGTGCGCATCAGGTGAGTGGGTCGGTGCGCGGGCGGGTGTCGCCGTGGGCGCGGAGGCGGCGCTCGAGATCGCGCCAGGCGGATTTCCAGTCGGATTCGCCGGCGGATTTGAGGACGCGGAGGCGGTCGGCGCGGGCGCCCATCGAGCTCGTGCCGTGGGCTTCGTAGAGCATGGCGGCGATCATGCGGCGGCGGAGGTCGGTGGTGATGCGCGCGGGGCGGACGCCGACGCAGTCGATGATGACGATCTCTCCGCCCGGGCGCACGATGAGGTTCGAGAGCTTGCAGTCGCGGTTGAAGACGGCTTTTTCCTCGAACGTGCGCACGAGCTCGGCGAGTCGGCGGGCGAGATCGCGCCGCGCTTCCGGAGCGCCGTCGCGCGCGACGGCGAGGGCGGTGTCGCCCTCGACGCGCTCGAAGACGAGCGTCCATTCCGTGTGCGCGCGGCGGAAGAGGGCGATGGGGCGGGCGGCCGGGACGCCTCGCTCGCGGAGGAGGAGGGCGCCGCGCCATTCGCGCTGGGCGCGGTTGCGATCAAAGCGCGTCTGGAGACGGCCGATGAAGCCGGGGCGGGTGTGGACGCGCTTGAGGGCGATATCGGTGGTTTCGCCGTCCTTGCGCTCGAGGGCGCCAAGATAGACAAAGGAGTCGTTCTCGCGCTTGGCGAAGCGGCCGTCGCGCCAGCGTCCTGCGCGGAGGGCGGCGGCGATGAGGAGATCGGCGGGATCGCCGCCGGTCGCGACGAGTCGGGGATCGGGGCCGAGTGCGGGGGGCGTGGAGGAGGTCGTCGGCGTGTGGGGCTCTGTCGCTGCTTGCTGCACGGCTCGGATGCTACCGCGATTGACACCCTCGCCCCGACGCTCGACCATCGCCCCGGATGACATCGCCTCCTCCATCTCCCGCGCTGCCTCTTTCGGTGGCGATCGTGTGCAAGAACAACGAGGAGACGATCGGGCGGACGCTGGAGTCGGTGCGGGGGCTGGCGCGCGAGATCGTCGCGGTGGACTCGGGCTCGACGGATCGGACGATGGAGATTCTCTCGGAGCACGGGGCGCGAATCATCGAGAGCGCGTGGCTGGGGTTCGGGCGCACGAAGCAGATGGCGATGGAGGCGTGCGCGCAGGAGTGGATTCTGTCGCTGGATTCGGATGAGTCGTTGGAGCCGGAGTTGCGCGCGTCGGTGCGGGAGGCGGTGGAGCGCGACGACGCGGGCGTGGCGGGGTATGAGGTGAACCGGAAGGTGTTCTACGCGGGGCGGTTTTTGAATTACGCGTGGCAGCCGGAGTGGCGGCTGCGGCTGGTGCGGCGGGGCAAGGCGCAGTGGGGCGGGTACGACCCGCACGAGGCGCTGCATCTGATTGAGGGGCGGAGCGCGCGGTTGCGCGGGGATCTGCGGCACGACTCGTTCCGCACGATGCACGACCATCTCGCCCGGCAGGTGGGCTACGGGCAGGCAGCGGCAAAGTCGTACGAGCGGCTGGGGCGGAAGGGATCGGTGCTGCGGCTGGCGACGTCGCCGGTGGGGGCGTGGCTGAAGCAGATGGTGATCCGAAGGGCGTTTCTGGATGGCTGGCGCGGGTGGTCGGCGGCTTCGGCGACGGCGGCGGCGACGCTGATGAAGCATGCGATTCTGCTGGAGCGCACGCACGCGCCGGAGCTGGATGAGGAGGGGGAGGCGTGAGTGGGGGCGTGACGTGGGGGATGGCGATCGTGCTGGCGTACGTGCTCGGCGCGATTCCCTTCGCGATCGTGATTGCGCGGGCGAAGGGCGTGGACATCCGGAGGGTCGGCTCGGGGAACGCGGGGGCGACGAACGTGTGGCGCTGCGTGGGCAAGGGCGCCGGCGCGCTGTGCTTCCTCTGCGACTTTCTGAAGGGATTTCTGCCGGTGCTGCTCGGCGCCTTCTTCACGGGCGCGCTGGGCGAGGCGGCGCCGGAGATCACGACCGCATGGCTATGGCTGGCCCTGGCGGTCGCGCCGGTGGTGGGGCACATCTATCCGGTCTACACGGGCTTTCGCGGCGGCAAGGGCGTGGCGACGGGCTTCGGGGCGATGCTGGCGGTCTGGCCGCATTTCACGCTGCCGGTTCTGGCTGTGCTGGTGGTGTGGCTGATCGCGCTGCGGCTGAGCGGGTCGGTCGGGTTCTCGTCGTCGGTCGCGGCGGCGGCCTTTCCAATCGCGGTCGTGGGGCGCACGCTCGCCGCGGCGCCGTCTCTCGGGGAGGTGTGGCCCTTTCCCACGGCGGCTGGGCTGCTCGCGGCGCTGGTGATCTGGCGGCATCGGTCGAACCTCCGCTCGTTCTTCTTGGGTGAGCGGGGGGCGGCGGTCTCCGATCGACGCGGGTCGAACACACCGGAAACTGAGTGATCTGTGCGGGTTGCGCCGGCTCGGGCGCGGTCCGGTCACGCCCCGGGGCTCATGGCTGATGGCGATGGGGTCGAAGCCTTCCTCCGCGCCGTCGTGCGCAGGGAGGAGTGGCGAACGCCATGCCTGATCTCAAACTCACACCGCCGGAGGATCTCGACATCATCCCCTTCCCCTCTCGCGAGGAGCGGGGGGAAAATCGGGGTCGGGAGGAGGGGGAGGAGCTGGACGCGATCGAGTTCGCCCGCCAGCTCGAGTCCGCCCTGGACGATCTTCAGTCCAGACTGGACAAGGTCCGCGACGATCTGGAGTCCGCCTACCGCTTCCCAGGTCCGGAGGACTGGCCGCCGTCCGCCGCCTGAGCCGCGAGCGGATGGCTCATGCCTCATCGCAGGCGCCGCAAGATCCGTGGAGATAGACGTCGGGCTGGGAGATGCGAACCTCCTGGCGGGGCGCGCCCGCGCCCTCGACGCGGATGGACGCATCCCCGAGGCAGACGACGGCGCCGCAATCGTCGCAGAGGAGATGGGGATGCCCGGCGTGCCCGCCGGCGCCGTCGTCGGATCTGAGCGCGAAGCGCCAGAGGCGATCGCCGGCATTGACGCGGCTGGCGAGCCCGGCGTCGACGAGCGCGTGCAGCGTGCGATAGATGGTGACGCGGTCGAAGGACTCGCCGCCGGGGGCGTCCTGGGCTTCGAATGCGGAGAGAGGGCGATCGGCCACTTCGAGGCGGCGCAGGGCCCAGAGCCGCGCGGCGGTGGCTCGCAGGCCGGCGTCATGGAGGCGTTGTCGCCGGGCGTGGTCTGAGTCGGTCGGGTGGTCCACGGCCTGATCCTACGCCCGTCTCCCGGTTGTCCGGATCGGGCGCGCCCGCTCAAATGCCCGGATGATTGAGCCCCGCGAAGACCGTTCCCGCATCGCCAGCGCCACCGCCGACGCCCTGGAAGGGGCGAAGAGCCGCCTGGAGGACGCCGAGACGCTGGCGGGGTTCGACGGCTTCGTGGACTCGATCGTGCACGTGGTGGCGCGGCGGCGTGAGCCGGGGGCGGAGGGGTATGACCGGCTTGAGCACATGGAGGACTTCGCGGAGCGGGTCGCGGCGGCGGCGGGGCGCTCGGCGAACATCGAGCTGGCGATTCAGCGGATCAAGCTGGGCGGCAACGGGCCGATCATGGCGTCGGCGCTGCGGGCGCTGGGGGCGCCGATCACGTACGTGGGCAATCTTGGGACGCCTCGGATGCCCGGGGAGGATCCGGAGAAGCCGACGGCGCTTCATCCGGTTTTCGAGGAGTTCGCGGAGTCATGCCGGGATTGCTGGAGCGTGGCGCCGGTGGGGCTGACGGACGCGGTGGAGTTCCACGACGGCAAGCTGATGCTGGGCAAGCTGGAGACGCTCGAGGAGGTGAACTGGGAGTCGGTGACGGAGACGGTCGGGGGCGTGAAGCGATTCACGGAGTTGGCGCAGCGGGCGCGGCTGCTGACGGCGTGCAACTGGACGATGCTGCACAGCATGAACGACATCTGGCGGCGCCTGCTCGAGGACGTGATCCCGAATCTGGAGGACGCCGGCTCGAAGCGCTTCTTCGTGGATCTGGCCGATCCCGCGAAGCGTTCGGATGAGGATCTGGGCGAGGCGCTGGATCTGCTGCGGCGGATCAACGAGTCGCTGCCGGTGACGCTGGGGCTGAATCTTTCCGAGTCGATCCGTGTGGCGCACGTGCTGGCGGTTCCGATCGAAGCGCGGGTGGGCGATCCGATGCCCGAGCGGCTGCTGGCGGGCGCGCGCGCGGTTCGCGAGGCGCTCGGGCTCAAGCGGTGCGTGGTGCATCATCGCGAGGGAGCGGCGGGCGCGACGGAGGAGGAGAGCGAGCGCTTCGCCTCGGCCTTCACGCGGACGCCCGCGATCTCCACGGGCGCGGGCGACCACTTCAATGCGGGCTTCTCCTTCGCGGAGGCGCTGGGGCTGCCGACGAATCAGTGCCTGGCGTCGGCAGTGGCGGTGAGCGGGTCGTACGTGCGCACGGCCGAGTCGCCGACGCTGGACCGGCTCATCGATTTTCTGCGCGAGCTTCCCGATCCGGAGTGAGCGCGCTCACGCGCCGGCCATCTTGAGCATCGTCGCGGGCGATTCGGGCTGGCCTGTGCGCGCGCTGAGCAGCGCCGCCTCGGCCATCGCCAGGGCGCGGCGCGCATCGAGGGGCGGGGCGGGGCCGGCGCGCGGATCGAGCAGTTCCGCGAGGGCGTCGCCGATGGCTCGGGCGGCGCCGGCGATCGCGGGGTTCTCATCCGAGGCGCCGTCGTGCTCACGTCGGAAGGAGTCGACGAGCGCGCCGGCGCCGTCGAGCCATTCGAAGGAGTCCTCGTCGACGCGCAGACAGCCCTGCTCGCCCAGGATGGTGAGGCCGCGGAACCAGCGCCCGCCTCGATCGGTGAGGATGAGAGAGGCGGAGCGCCCGTCGGGGAAGCGGAGGTTGGCGGTGAGATCGCCCGCCAGCGCGCGCAGGGCGACGCCGGCGGCGAGGCGCAGCCCCGAGGCGGCGCGCGGGCCGCGGACGCTCGCGTCGATGGTCTCGGGCAGGTCGAGCGCGGCGAGGATGGTGTCCATGGCGTCGAGGAGGCGGGTGGCCAAGCGACCCTGCCCGGGGCCGTTGCGCGCGGAGAAGCCGATGGTCGTCACTTCGCCGAAGGTGGCGAGCGCCTCCGCCGCGGCGCGGAAGCCGTCGCTGCGACGGAAGCGAGGGCCAAAGACCCCCGCGGCGCCTTTCTCCCCGAGGGCGCCGATGAGCGTCTGGGGGATGGGCTCCATCGACAGGATCTTCAGGCCGCTCTCGCGCGCGGCGCGAATGACCGCAGCCTCCTCAAAGATGGCCGCTTCTTCGCGATCGGCCGTCGACATGACGAGCGCGGCGTCGGCGTCGATCGCGGAGAGGGCGTGGCGAAGATCGTCGACGGGTTCGGCGCCGAAGCGCTCGGCGATGGTCCGGTCGCTGCCTCCGCCGGCGAGACCGAGATGTGTGATGCGCAGGCCCGCCAGCCGGGCGGCGACATCGAGGACCTGCTCCTGCCCCGGAGCGAGCCAGGCGAGAAGGCGGCGCTGGTCATCGAGTCGGGGTTGGGGGCGCTCCTTCGCCATGAAGGCGAATGCTAGTCTGTTTCACCCGAAGCGCCGCTCGCCTCATGGACAGCGCGGGCAAACGCAACAGCGGTGGCGGCGGCCCGCCGTGCGCATCGACCGAAGACTCGGTAGCGGCGGGCGTCCCTGCCCGCCGGGAGAAGGGCTCGTAATCGAGTCTTCGGTTGGTACGGGCGGCTTGCCCGCCCGTGTGTTCCTTCATCGGTGTACCCCGACACGGGCGGACAAGCCGCCCCCGCCACCCCCCGCCACC
>CAYVIJ010000027.1:0-37503 GCA_964451515.1 uncultured Phycisphaeraceae bacterium
GAAAACCGGTATGCCCTTCGGGGCATCGGGGGTTCGAATCCCCCCCTCTCCGCTTTCCGCTTTTGATCGCGACGTCATCGAAGGTCGTTGGGCAAACGCTGGGCTCCTGCGTTCTGGCGCCGTCGGACTCCACGCCCCGGAAATTCGTCCGTTCGGACCCTGATGGAACTCCGACCTCCGGATCGGTGAATCCGCCTTCCGCAGGATCCTCCCAAATTCCGATCGTGGCCGATGAAATCTTGACGAAAATGCAACCATTCTGAATCTACGGGCCAGCCACCCTCGATTGCGTCGTACAGCCACCCTCCCCTTTCTGAGAGACGCGATGGCTCAACTGGTCACCCGACTTCTATCTCATGCTTTCGCAGTGATTTGCGTGAGCGCGGTAGGAGTGTCGACTCTTGTGATCTGGGAGTCGCTCTTTCGGCAAGGCGCCACGATGTCCGGATTGAACCCACGGGGTGGGGGCCCGGGTTTTCTCTTGCTTTTGCCGCCCGCCGCTGTCGGCGTGTTGACCGGATTGACCATTTCGAAACGTTTGAGCTTCACAGCCCATGTTCTGGAATCCGTCCTGGTCGGCGCGGCGGTCGGTCTGGCGATCTGGCTCGGGGCACGGCTCCTTCTGCCGGCAGAGTTTCCATCCGTCGAACCGCTGGCGTCGGGCGCCGGCGTCGCCTACGTTGTGAGCCGAATCGTGGTCGCGGCGCTCGGCTTGCAGCAAACCAATGAAACCTCCGGGGCGGCTCTCGACACGGGAGCGCGAAGTGAATCGCCGAATGGCGGCTCAGACGCTCAGCGTTTGAGCCCGTTCGGCTCGTAGTACGTGGAGGACTAGACGGCTTACGATCGTCGAAAGGAACCAACCCATGCCTGATCTATCACCGTTCGGATACAACGTGGTGTACAACTTGTTGTCGCTGACTGTCGCGGCAATGGGCGCCGCCACAATCTTCTTCTTCTTCGCCCCCCGGGTCAGCTCCAAGTACCGCCCCGCGATGATCGTGACCGGACTCGTCACAGCCATCGCCTGCTACCACTACTTCATGATCCGCGAGTCCTTCGACGCCGCCTTCGTCCTCGCCGAGAGCGGCATGTACGCGTTTAACCCCGACAAGCCCTTCAACGACTTTTACCGCTACGCCGACTGGATGCTGACCGTCCCGCTGCTCATGGTCGAGCTCATCGCCGTCATGGCGCTGGCCAGAAGCGAGTCGTCCAAGCTTTTGAGCATCCTCATCCCCGCCGTCCTGCTCATGATCATCACGGGCTATCCGGGCGAAACGGCCATCTCCGCCGCCGCCGGTGGCGAGGAGGCGAGCACGACCGCCATCTGGGGCTGGTTCGGCGTCAGCATGCTCTTCTTCCTGATCATCTTGGGAGTGCTTTTCACCAAGCTCACCGAGGCGATTCAGCGTCAGCCGAAGGAGGTTCAGGGACTCCTGAACTTCTCGCGCTTCGTCGTCCTCATCACGTGGTCCTTCTATCCGATCGCCTACGTCATCGGCGCCCTGGGCGGCAAGACCGCCACCGGTGTCATCGGCCTCCAAGTTGGCTACACACTCGCCGACATCACCGCCAAGGCCGGCTTCGGCGTTCTCATCTACTTCATCGCCCGCCGCAAGTCTGAGCTCGAGGGCGGACCCGAGTTTGAAGGCGCCATGCGTCCGGCCGCGGCGTAAGCCCCCGGTGACCATCGCGCCGGCTCCAATCAGCGACATCGCGTCGAGGGGGCGAAATATCGCCCCTTCGACCGCTTTTTCATCGGAGGGGCGCCGCGCCATCGTCTTCGGCGCCGGCTTCGGCGGCATAGCCGCCGCCCTCCGCCTTCGTGCGCACGGCTTCAACGTCACGCTCCTCGATCGCCTCGATCAACTGGGTGGCCGCGCCCGCGTCTTCCATCGGGGCGGCTACACCTTCGACGCCGGGCCCACCGTCATCACCGCGCCGTTCCTCCTCGACGAGCTCTTCCAGCTCTTCGGTCGCCGGCTTGGGGACGAGGTCGCGCTCGTCCCCGTCGATCCCTGGTATCGCATTCAGTTCGACGACGGATCGACCTTCGACTACACCGGCTCCACCGAGCGCACGCTCGAGGAGATCGACAAGTTCAACCCAAGCGACCGTGACGGATATCTCCGCATGATGCGGATGTGCGACGAGATCTACCGCGTCGGCTTCGAGCAGCTCGGCGACCAGCCCTTCGACAAGCCCTCAGCGATGCTCCACGCCCTGCCGCAGATGTTGCGTCTGCGCAGCTTCCGCTCGACGTGGTCCTTCGTCTCCAGTCACCTCCAGGACGAGCGGCTGCGCCGCGTCTTCACGTTTCAGCCGCTGCTCGTCGGTGGGAATCCCTTCCGCACCAGCAGCATTTACGCGCTCATCCAGTCCCTCGAGCGTCGCTTCGGCGTCCACTACATCCTGGGGGGAACCGGCGCCCTCGTCGCCGCGCTCGGGCGACTCATGACCGACGTCGGCATCGAACTCCGCTTGGGCGAAACCGTCTCCGAGATCCGCACGCGCGGGCGGCGCGTGACGGGCGTGCGGCTGGAAGGTGGAGAGGATCTGAACGCCGACCTCGTCGTCTCAGGCGCCGACCCAACCTTCGTGTACCGCCGCCTCATCCCGACGAGCGCCGCCCCCGCACGGGCGCGGAAGTCGGAACGGATGAAGCAGTCGATGGGCCTCTTTGTGACTTACTTCGGAACTCGCAAGACCTACCCCGATCTGGCGCATCACACGATCCTTCTCAGCGATCGCTACAAGGGTCTCCTCCGCGACGTCTTCGATGGCGACGCTCTCCCACCCGATCCCAGCCTGTACGTCCACGCCCCGACGCGCACCGATCCCGGTATGGCGCCGCCCGATCGCGAGTGCTTCTACGCGCTCGCCCCGGTCCCGAACCTGCGGGCTGACATTGATTGGGCGCGTGAGGCCGAGCGCTTCCGCGACGTGGTCCTCGGGCGCATCGAGTCTGAGATGGCGCCGGGTTTGCGCGACAGCCTCGATGTCGAATTCCATGTGACGCCCGAGTACTTCCGCGACGAGCTGCTCTCCGTTGACGGCGCGGGCTTCGGCCCCCAGCCCACGCTCGGGCAGTCCGCGTATTTCCGCTTTCACAACAAATGCCCCCGCTACGAAGGGCTGTACTTCGTCGGCGCGGGAACGCATCCCGGGGCAGGCGTCCCGGGCGTGCTCACCACCGCCAAAACAATGGAGCGCGTCCTCAGGCGGGAGGGCGTCGTATGAGCGCCTCCCAAGCGTCCATCGAAACCATGCGCCGCTGCGGGCGCACCTTCTGGGTCGCCAGCCTGCTTCTTCCCCGAGGCGTCCGCCACGATCTTGCCACCTTGTACGCCTTCTGCCGAGAGGTTGACGACATCGCCGATGAGCGCGACGCCTCCCGCGCGGGCGAGCGACTCGACGCCATCGAGCGCGCGATCATCGACGGGCAAGCCCTCGACCCCGTCACGGACGAGTTCCGCGACCTCGCAGAGCGCCGGGGAATCCCGCATGAGCTTCCCGTCGAGCTCATCCGCGGCGTCCGGGCGGATCTCGGGACGGTCGCCATCCAGAGCCAGGGGGCGCTGCTGCGCTACTGCTATCGCGTCGCCTCCACCGTCGGGCTGATGATCTGCCGAGTTCTCGAAGCGCCGAAGGAGGCGCATCCATTCGCCATCGACCTCGGCGTCGCCATGCAGCTCACCAACATCGCCCGCGATGTCGGGGAGGATGCGCGCGTCGGTCGCGTGTACATTCCGGCGTCATGGATCGACCATGCCGCCGTTCGCCGGGCTGTTCAGGGCGATGAAGCCGCGTTGGAGGAGACTTTCGACGCGGCCCTCCGCCTGCTCGATCTCGCCGAGCGGTATTATCGCAGCTCCGATGACGGCATTCGCCTTCTCCCACGCTCCGCCCGCCTCGGCATTCTGGCCGCCAGCCGGAACTACGAGAACATCGGCGCCGTCATTCGTCGGCGCGGCGCCCCGGCCCTGCGCTCGCGCTCATGGACAAGCCCCACGCGCAAGCTCGTGGGCGTCGCTCAGTCCGGCGGCGCCATCATCGCCGGCCAGCTCCGGCGATCCGCCGCGGCGGCCCCGCATGATGACTCGCTGCACGAGCCGCTGGCGTCGCTTCTGGCGCGGTGACCCGTGAGCGCCGCCGCATCCGAGCGCCGCGTCGCCATCCTGGGAGCTGGCTGCGCCGGCCTGTCGCTCGCCTGTGAGTTGATCAATCGCTCGCCCACAGTGGGCATCGTCCTCCTCGATTCGCGCGCGGAGCATGCGCGCGATCGAACCTGGTGCGGTTGGACGCTTCCGGACGCCGCCTATGAGGAGTGCGTGAGCGAACGTTGGCGGCGCGTCCGCGTTCGCGGCGGCGGCCTCGTCGCCGAGACCTCCTGCGCCCGAACGCCATATCGCCACATCCCGGCGGACGCCTACTACGAGCGCATGCTCGAGCGGATCCGCGCAAGCAAGCGCTGCGAGCTTCGGCTTGGGGTGACTGTCGAGCGTGTCGAGCCGAACGGGAAGTCGGTCGTCGTTGGTTGGGCGGGCGGGAGCGAGGCGTTTGAACACGTCTTCGACGGACGTCCAACGCCGATGCAGGGCAGGGGGGGGCCGGCGTCGCTGATCCAGCATTTCCTCGGCCACGAGGTCGAGGCCGATCGGGATGCCTTCGAGCCAGACATCGCCACATTGATGGACTTCGATGCGCCGCAGGATCAGGGCATCCATTTCTTCTATGTCCTGCCCTTCTCCCCTCGGCGCGCGCTTGTCGAGGCGACGTTCATGATGCCGCGGGCCGACGGCGACTTCGACTACGAGAGGCGCATCGCCGACTATCTGCGCGAGCGATATGGACTTTCGGACTGGCGGATCGTGCGCTCGGAACGCGGTCGCATACCGATGAGCCCCGCGATTCCCGTCGGCGCTCCGCATCCGAGACATTGGCGGATCGGAACTGGCGCCGGCGTGGTCAAGCCCTCCACCGGCTACGCGTTTGATGCGATCCACCGCGATGCGGCGCGCGTGGCGGAAGCGTGGCTCGCCGGACGTCCGCGGCCCCGAATCCCGCGCCCGCGTATCGCGAACTGGCTCGATCGCCTCATGCTCTCCTTTCTCCGTCGCCATCCCGAGCGCGCGGTCACGATGTTCCCCGCGATGTTCGAGCGCTGCGATCCCGAGCGACTCGCCCGCTTCCTCAGCGATCGCGCCTCAATCCGCGACACGCTGGAGATCATCGCCGCCGTCCCGCGCTGGCCCATGATCCGCCACGCCGTCCGCTCGCTGGGAGGGCGCCGATGACGAGCCGCTCCGCGCCATGGCTCGAGCCGACGCTCCGTCGCTACACGATCGCGCTGGCGCTCCTCACGCTCGCCGCCGCCGCGCTGCTCGCCCTTCTCGCCGCTCCCGAATTCAGCGCCCAGGCTTTGATCATGGCCGTTGCGGTCGCGCTCATCGCACTCCCCCACGGCGCCTTCGACATGGAGATTGGCCGACGCGCGTTTCGACCCGTGCAGGGTCGTCTTTGGTGGATCCCGTTCGTCGCCCTGTACCTTCTCGGGGCGGTGCTCGCGGCGCTGCTGTGGTGGATTGCGCCGACCGTCGGCCTCGCCCTTCTCCTCCTCCTCGGCGCCCTCCACTGGGGCGATGAGGACCTCGAAAAGAAGCCCCCCGCGCGGGCGCAGCGCGTCTGGCTCGCGCTCTCCCGCGGCGCCGTTCCCGTCGCCCTGCCCTGCCTGGCTCATCCCGAACGCGTCGCGGAGATCTTCACCATCCTGGGTGTCGCCGACGCGACGACCGGCAACGTGCGCACGATCGCCGCCATCGCGACGGTCCTCGCGCTGCCGGGCGTGCTCGTTGGGATCTTCCACGCCCTCTCATCGCGCCGGGGCGCCCCGCCGCTGCCGCGCGCCGCCCCGCTGCTGGAGGTTGGCGCCATCGCCGCGCTGATGTTCACCGCCCCGCCGCTCCTCGCCTTCACGCTCTACTTCTGCCTGTGGCACTCCGTCCGCCATTCCCTCCGCTCCGCCAGTGAGCTCGATCCCGATTCCCTCCCCGGCGCGCTGCGCCGTTACGCGCGCGCCACCGCGCTCCCCGTCGGCGCAACGATCGTCGCCGCCGCCGTCGTCGTCGCGCTGATCCTTCGCTCAGATATCGAAGGCGTCCCCGCCGCCCTCGTGCAGGCGGTCTTCATCGGCCTTTTCGCCCTGACTATCCCGCATGTCTCGCTCGAATGGCTGGTCAATCGTGGGTCGCCCGCTCACGAGGGGTTGGGCGGCGGATCCGAGCCATCCTCATCATGATCCGCGTGCATCGCCGGGGCTCGCCGGATCGCCTGCACCGGCCTGAGCGCATCGTTGTACGCCCACGCCACACCGAGCGCGATCAGTCCCGCCACGACCCCGAGCGCCGGGCGGTAGAAGTCCTCCGACGCCAGCGCAAGCCGCAGCATCACCGCCACGAACGCAAACCCAAAATTGCGAAAGACGATCGGATGACTGTCGCTGAACCCCAACGACACCAGCGCCAGCAGCACGTCGACGAAGACGAGAGCCGTGAAGAAGATGTCGAAGACGCGGAAATCCTCCCCGCCGTTCAGGACCTGACGAACCTCCAGGGTGAGAAGCCCGACGAGCACGACCATCAGCGACAGCCCGATCAGCTTCTTGATCGCAACGAACCTCTGCTGGCTCAGGTCGTTCGGCGTGATAGGGTGGTGCCTCTGCATCCGTCCGTAGATGTTCACGATCACGAAGAGCACGATCGCGCCCGCGGCGTCGGCGAGCATCGAGAGCGTCGTCTCCATGTGCCCCGCCGTCTCCAGTGGCTCGCCGAACTCGGAGAGCTGCACAAAGGCGTCGCGCAGCAGAATCAACGAGTACACCTCCAGATGGGCCCCGAGCGTCCCCGCCACCGACTTCGCCAGCGATAGAGTAAGCGCCACCAGCTCGAAGACCAGCAGCAGCGACACCGTCCAGCCGATCGCGGCGAGATGATTGACCTCCGGCAGAAAGTCGCCGACCGCGCCCGGGAGAATCCCTTGGCGGTCAGCCTCGATCATCGCAATCGAGCCCAGGAAGACGGCCACCAGTGCAGAGGCCCGCAGACCCGCCGCAAGCCGGCCCGACCAGAACCGTGAGACCACGTCGAAAGGCCGCGTGGTCACGCTCAGAAAATTTGCGAACGCGGACATAGACGGGGTCTTCGCCCCGGGGGGGGCCGTCGATGCGGCCGAATCAGGTCCGTTTTGTATTCGGTCGACTCAACATCACACGCCGAAGCCCCGTCGCTCCGGAAGACACTCCGGGCATAGCGCGCAGCCGTCCGAACGCCGGCACGGATTCGCTCAATGCTCCAGCGTGACCTGATCCTGTTGCGCGATCTGTCGCGCCTCGTTCCGTCGTTCATGGTGACCGTAGGACGACGACGCGCGTCGCTGGCTTTTTCGCCATTGTCCTCAGCAAGAAAGCAGTCGAGTGACCGAGGAAGGCCGCTCTGTTTCCGCCGTCTACAGCCCCATGCCAAGGCGGCGCGCATGCCGCGCTGCTGCTCGGAAGTTGGGGACCTGTCAACATGAGTCTCAGCCGCGAATCTGCCCCTCCCCCTCGACCACGAAGCGTGACACCGTCAGCTCCTCCAGCCCCATCGGCCCGAAGGCGTGCACCCGCTGCGTGCTGATGCCGATCTCCGCGCCGAGCCCGAGCTCGTGGCCATCGTTGAAGCGCGTCGATGCATTCACCAGCACGCACGACGATTGCACGCGCCTCGCAAACTCCGTCGCCACACCTTCATCGGCCGTGGCGATCGCGTCCGTGTGGCGCGAGCCGAATTCCTGGATGTGTGCGATGGCCTCGTCCATCCCGCCCACCTCCTTCGTCGCGAGAATGAGGTCGAGAAACTCCTCCCCGAAGTCCTCCGCCGTCGCCGCGATCGCGTCGGGAATGCGATTGCGCAGCGACTCGTCCGCGCGCAGCTCAACGCCAGCCTCCCGGCACGCCTCGAGCAGTCGCGGCGCGAATGCCTCCGCGATCGCCTGATCCACCAGCACGCACTCCAGCGCGTTACACGTCGCCGGCGCCGACGTCTTCCCATTTATGGACAGCGCGAGCGCCTTGTCCAGATCCGCCGCCTCGTGCACGTACAGATGGCACACACCCTTGTCATGCTGGACCGTCGGAATCCGGCTCTCCTCTCTGACGAACCGGATGAGCGACTCGCCCCCGCGGGGGATCACAAGGTCGATGGATTGATCGAGCTGGAGCATCGAGCGGATGTCCTCGCGATCTGTCGCCGTCATCTGCACGAGCGCGTCCTGCGGCAGATCCGACTCGCGTAGCGCCTCCCGCACAATCTCCGCCAGAACTGCGTTTGACTCGTCCGCCTCCTTCCCACCCTTCAAAATCACCGCATTGCCCGCCTTGAAGCACAGCGCAAACGCGTCGACCGTCACCCCCGGCCGCGCTTCGTAGATCATGGCGATCACCCCGATCGGACAGCGCACCCGTTTCACCAGCAGCCCGTTCGGTCGCCGCAGCTTCGAGCGCACCGATCCGATCGGATCCGGCAGCTCGACCAACTCCCGCAGCCCCGCGACGATCCGATCGATACCTACATCGTCCAGAACAAGCCGCCTCCGCTTCGCTTCGGACAGCCCCGCGTTCTCCGCCCGGGTCAGGTCCGCCTCGTTCGCCTTCAGCACGCCGGAGCGCGATTCATCCAGCCGCCGCGCCAGCGCCTCCAGCAGCGCGTTCTTCCTGTCCGTGGAAAGCGACGCCAACGTCGCCGCCGCCTCCCGCGCTGCCCGCGCCCGCTCCTCGATGGTGCTCATGCCTCACGCTCCGTCTGTTCGGTCGCCGCGGGATCGATCCACAGATCGTCCCGATGGGCCAGCTCGTCCGCATACCGATATCCCAAAATTCCCTCGATCTCACCCGTCGGTCGCCCCGCGATCCGGGCGATCTCACTCGCACGATACCCCACCATGGAGCGCGCGAACACCGCGCCCGAGTCATCTGCGATCTCCACGATCGCCCCCCTTTCGAAGTCCCCCGAGACCGACATCACGCCCGCCGGCAGCAAACTCTTGCCCTGCTCCACGAGCGCTCGCCGGGCGCCGGCGTCCACGGTTATCCGTCCCGCCACCCGCGCCGCGTGCCCGATCCAGCCGCGGCGCGCGCTCGCCTTGGCGGTGGGGGGGAAGACCGTTCCGACGCGCTGCCCCGCCAGCACGCGCTGCACGATGCCCGCCTCGCGCCCGTCCGCGATCACGCCCGTCACGCCGCAACTCGTCGCGATGCGCATCGCCTCAAGCTTGGTCGCCATGCCCCCGACGCCGACACTGCTCCGCTCCTTCGACACATGCGCTCGAGCCGCCTCGATCGAGGGCGCCACATCCACGAGCGCGCCCTGTCCCCCATCCGACAGCAGCCCCGCCACGCTCGTCAGCACGATCAGCGCATCCGCCGAGATCAACTGTGCGACCAGCGCCGAAAGTCGATCGTTGTCCCCGAAGCGGATCTCCTCGTAGGAGACGGTGTCGTTTTCGTTGATGATCGGCGTCACGCCGCGCCTGAGCAACTCCGCAAGCGTGTGACGGGCGTTGAGCGCACGCTCGCGGTCCTCGATGTCCTGCGCCGTCAGAAGCACCTGCGCTGTCGTCCGATCATGCGCGCCGAAGGCGTCCGCGTAGATTCCCATGAGCCGGGGCTGCCCGATCGCCGCCGCCGCCTGTTTTTGAACGACCGACGCCGGCATCCCCGACAGCCGCAGCGACGCGAATCCCGCCGCGATCGCACCGGATGACACCAGCGTGAACTCCCACCCTCCGCCGTCAGCGAGATCCGACGCCAGCCGTTGCGGGACGTCCGTCTCCAGGACGCCTCTCGGCGCTAGCAGCGCGCTGCCGATCTTCACGACGATCCGCTTCGCGCGAACCAGTGTTTGTCGGGGATCGCTCATGGTGTGCTCAATGGCGGAGGAACGCGCAGAGTGTCGGTGGTGGAGCGTTCGTCGTCCAGCCGCCCGTCAGGCCCCTCCTCCCCCGAGGTCGGGCGCCCTGGCCCTGTCGAAGAGCGGAGTCGAGAGATACCGCTCCGCGTAGGAGCAGCACACCGTCGCGATCACCTTGCCGGCGAACTCCTCCCGCGAAGCCGCCCGCATCGCGGCGCACAGATTCGCCCCCGTCGAGATGCCGCCCAGGATCCCTTCCTCCTGCGCCAGTCGGCGCGACCACTCGAACGCCTCCTCGTTCGTCACCGTCTCCACGCCGTCGAGCAGCGAGACGTCCAGATTCTGTGGGACGAATCCCGCGCCGATGCCCTGAATCTTGTGCGGCCCCGCCTCGCCACCCGAGATCACGGGCGAGTCCGTCGGCTCGACCGCGATTGTCTTGAAGTCCGCCTTCTGCGCACGGATGAAGCGTGTGGCGCCCGTGATCGTTCCGCCCGTCCCTACGCCCGCGACCAGAGCGTCGATCTTCCCGCCGGTGTCGCGCCAGAGCTCGGGCCCTGTCGTCTTCTCGTGGACATCAGGATTGGCGGGATTGTCGAACTGCTGCGGTATGAAAGCCGTGCCATCGTTCGCACCCGCCTCGTACAGCGCGGCCGCGCGCTCAATCGCGCCTTTCATCCCCTGATCAGCCGGCGTCAGCTCCAGATGCGCGCCCATCTGGCGCAGCAGCGCGCGCCGTTCGAGGCTCATCGACTCGGGCATGGTCAGCGTCAGGCGATATCTTTTCGCTGCACAGATGAAGGCCAGGGCGATGCCTGTGTTGCCGCTCGTCGCCTCGATGATATGGGTCTCCGGGGTCAGGCGCCCGTCGCGCTCCGCCGCTTCGATCATGGAGCGCGCGATCCGATCCTTCACGCTCCGCATCGGATTCTCCGACTCCATTTTGAGCAGGATCTCCGCGCCGTTCGCAGGGCGGATTCGACGCAGGCGCACCAGCGGCGTCGCTCCGATCGCCTCCGGCAGCGTTTCAAAGATGCGCCTGCGCGGAGGCGCCCAACCCGACTCGCTTGCGATCATCGATCGTCCTTTCTTGATTCGGGGCCGTGGGACGCGATCGCGCCCAGGCTGGCGTCGGCCGCGGTGAGGATCTCCTGCAATGTCTTGTCATCATGGGCGAGTGAAATGAACCAGCTTTCCAGCGGACTCGGCGGCAGATGGACGCCCCGCTCGAGCATCGCATGGAAAAAACGGGCGAAGAGTGCGCGATCCGTCGTCTTCGCCTCCGCATCATTCGTCACGCGCCGCCGTCCGAAGAAGATGGAGAGCATGGACCCGACCCGCTGCACACTCGCCGTGAGCCCGTGCTCATCCAGCAGCGTGCGGAATCCATGCGAGAGGATGTGCCCCGCGCGCTCGAGCGACTCGTACGCGCGCCCATCCAACCGCTCGAGCGTCGCGAGCCCCGCCGCGACGGCGACGGGATTGCCCGACATCGTCCCAGCCTGATAGACGGGCCCGCTCGGGGCGATCAGATCCATCAACTCGGCGCGCCCGCCGTAGGCGCCGACCGGCAGACCTCCGCCGATGACCTTGCCGAACGTGAAAAGGTCGGCGTCGAGCCGATAGCGCTCCGCCGCGCCGCCGGAGGCGATGCGGAACCCTGTCATGACCTCATCCAGAATCAGCAAGGCCCCGTGCCGGCGCGTGAGATCGCGCAGCAGATGCAGGTATCCATCGGGAGGCGGGACAACCCCAATGTTCCCCGCCACCGGCTCGGCGATCAGCGCCGCGATCGAGGCGCCGCGCTCCGCGAATAGATGCGTCGCGGCTTCCGCATCTCCATAGGGAATGGTCAGCGTCAGCGCCGCCGTCTCGGGCAGGACGCCTGGCGATCCGGGCAAGCCCAGCGTCGCCACGCCCGAGCCCGCTTCCGCCAGCATGTCGTCCGCGTGTCCGTGGTATCCGCCGCCCAGCTTCACGATCAGCGGACGGTCCGTCGCCGCGCGCGCTAGGCGGATCGCGCTCATCACCGCCTCCGTCCCCGAGTTCACCAACCGCGCCTTCTCCACAGGCCCGACCCGCGCGACGATCTCCTCCACCAGCGCCGTCTCTCCCGGCGCGCACAGCCCGAAGCTGAGCCCATCCTGCGCCGCGCGCTGCACGCTCTCCACGACGCCCGGATGCGCATGTCCCAAGATCGCCGCCCCCCACGAGCCGACCAGATCCACATAGGACCGCCCCTCCGCGTCCCACAGACGCGCTCCCTCCGCGCGCACGATCACACGGGGTTCGCCGCCGACGGCGTGAAACGCGCGCACGGGCGAGCTCACTCCGCCCGGCATCGCGGCGCGCGCTCGGGTCATCAGATCCAGGTTCGGGCAGCGCCGGATCATGAAGGGTTCTCCCTGAGCCACCGCGCCGCGCGCGCCGCCCAGTAGGTGATGATCAGAGCCGCCCCGGCGCGCTTCAGGGCCGTCAGCGTCTCCAGCGCTGCGGCGCGCTCGTCGAGGACCCCCGCCGCCGCGGCCGCGCAGAGCCCGGCGTACTCTCCACTCACCTGATACGCCGCGATCGGACGCCTGGGCGAGGCGTCCCGGATCGCACGGATCAAGTCCAGGTTCGTCCCTCCCGGCTTGACCATGATCGCATCCGCGCCCTCCGCCACGTCCTGCGCCGCCTCCGCGATCGCCTCCCGCGCATTGGCGGAGTCCATTTGATGGGCGCGTCGGTCTCCGAAGGCCGGCGCGGAGGAGGCGGCGTCGCGGAAGGGTCCGTAGAAGGCCGACGCCTGCTTCACGGCGTACGACAACACTCCGACGCGCTCATGCCCGCCGCCGTCGAGCGCTCGCCGGATGGCGGCGACCTGTCCATCGACCATCGCGCTTGGCGCGACAAGGTCCGCCCCCGCCTCCGCGTGGCTGATGGCGATGGCGCCCAGCCGCGCCAGCGTCGCATCGAGGTCGATCTCCGTCCCGTCCAGCACGCCGCAGTGGCCGTGCGACGAACTTTGGCAGAGGCAGACATCGGTGATGATCGCGAGAGCGGGCGCCGCCTTTCTGATCGCCCGCACCGCGCGCGGCACGACACCCTCGGGATCTGACGCGGGCCCCGCCCATTCGTTCTTCTCCGCCGGAACGCCGAAGACGAGCGTCGCGCGCACGCCTGAGGTCGCGATGTCCTGCGCCGCGTCTTCAATCGCGCCGAGAGCGATGCGCTTCACATTCGGCATCGACGAGACAGGCCCGCTCTCCGCCTCATTCTCGACGACAATGAGCGGCTGGACGAGGTCCGCGGGATGAAGACGCGTCTCGCGAGTCAATGCGCGCAGCGCGGGCGTGCGCCGCAGGCGGCTGAGCCGAAGGGGGTGGTTCTTCTCAAGCAGTTGAATCATGTCGCTGTCTCCGAAAGGCGTAAGGCGAGCAGGGTGTCGACGAGCCCTGCGTCGGAGTGGACGTCGGACGTGATGATCTTGCGGAAGCCGGCTCGGCGGGCCTCCTCAGCGGTGGTCGGGCCGATGCAGACGCAGACGCCGGCGGCGTCGGCGAGCCGAGCCTGCGCGCAGGCGCGAACAGCGGAGGGCGATGCGAAGAGGATGGCGTCCACGCCATGGGCCATCTGCGCGCGCACGCGATGGTCCGGCTCGATCAGGCGTGTCTCGTAGACATCCACCTCGCGCACGGAGAGCCCGGCGCGTCGGAGGCTAAAGGGCAGCTCGCTTTGCGCCAGCGTTCCACGCGCAAAGAGCACGCGCGCTCCGGACCAGCTCTGATCAATCACTTCGGTGGCCAGAGCCGACGCCCGGTGAGCGGGCGGAACCAGATCCGGTTCGAGCCCGCACGCCCGCAGCTCCCGCGCCGTGACGGGGCCGACCGCCGCGATCCGCGCCTCGCCGAGCGCGCGTGCGTCCAGACGCGCGCTCCGCAGCGCCCGCCAGAAGCCCCGCGCCCCATGACGGGACGTGACGACGAGCCAGTCGAGCCCGCCAAGCGCCTCGACCCACGCCGGATCGGGGGCGATCGGGCGGATGTCGATAAGCGGAGCGTGGATCACGCGCGCCCCGAGCCGGCGCAGACGCGCGATCAGCTCCGACGCCGCCGTCGTGGGGCGCGTCACGACGATCGTCCTCCCCCGCAGAGGCTGCTCCGGCGACTCATACGCAGGCGCCGCGGCGACGTCGCCGACGATGATGACCGCCGGGGAGCGGATGTCGGAGTCTCGCACGACATCGACGATGCGCTCGAGCGGCGCGCGCACAGACTGCTGCCCGGGCATCCACGCCCGCTCGATGATCGCAACGGGCGCCTTTGGATCCCGCCCCGCGCGCAGCAGCGCCTGCACCAGCGCCGGCAGCGCCTCAACGCCCATCAGGACGATCAGGGTCTCGCTGTCGGCGTATGAACCGAGGTCGATCGAGTCGGGTCCGCTGGCGTTGTGGCGAGCGGTGATGACGGAGAATCCTCTCGAAACGCCGCGCAGCGTCGTTGGAATCCCTGCCGCGTTCGGCGCCGCCAGCGCGCTGGTGACGCCGGGCACGAATTCACAGGCAAGCCCCGCCTGTGCGCACGCGCGCTGCTCCTCGATACCGCGTCCGAAGACGAAGGGATCGCCGCCCTTCAGGCGCACGACCGCGCGTCCGCGCCGGGCGCGATCGATGAGGATCTCGTTGATCTCCTCCTGGCGCAGTCGATGCGCATACGGGCGCTTGCCCGCATCGATGACTTCGGCTGTCGGCGGCGCGAGATCCAGAAGAGCCGGGTCGATGAGTCGGTCATGGACGACGACGTCGGCCCGTTCGAGAAGCTCCCGCCCGCGCACGGTGATCAGCGAGGCGTCGCCCGGTCCGGCGCCAACGAGATAGACAGTTCCCGAGCGCACGGTCATGCTTCAGCTCCTGCCGTGGGTTGGCGGGTCTCGAGAAGATGGCGCGCAAGCGTCCTGCCGAGGAGGCTGGGCGACGCGCCCTCGCCCGAGGCTTCGAGGAACGCCCCCGCGTCCTTCGTGATCAAGCGCGCCCAGAGTCGAAGGGCGCCCCCGCTGGTCTCCTCGGCGCGGGCGCCGACGATCAGGCTCGGATCGGCGCGTTCGATCTCGCGAGCGAAGCTCAGCTCCGCGAGAAGGACGCGGCGCGTCGGGAGATGGTCGATTTGGTCGGCCCAGATGTTCGGCGTGTCCGCGCGCGCCTGGATCGCGATGACCCCTTGGCCCGGCTCCGGCGCGATCTCCGAGATGGAGAATCGCTGCGCGATGCGGTCGCCCAGACCGAGCCGCTCCAGCCCCGCGATGGCGAGAATGGCGCCGTCGAAGTCGCCCCGCTCCACCTGAGCGACGCGATCGTCAACCGCTCCGCGGATGGGGAGGCACTCGAGATCGGGGCGCAGCGCGCGCAGTTGGATGGCGCGGCGCGCGCTGCACGTGCCGATGCACGCGCCGGAGGGCAGCGCAGCCAGAGAGCGCCCGTCCGTCGTCACCAGCGCCTCGCGCGCATCATGACGGGGTAGGAAGGAGACGAGCGGATGCTCCGCGGGCTGATGGAGCGGCAGGTCTTTCAGGCTGTGCATCGCCAGATCAATCTCGTCGGCGGCGAGCGCGCGGAGCAGGTCGTCGGTGAAGGGCGCGCCGTCGCGGAACGCTTGCAGCGGCGTGCGCTGGTCGCGATCACCGTGCGTGTCGACGTACACGAGTCTGGACGCCCGACCGGCGCTCTCGAGGGCCGTGCGCACCTGTTCCGCCTGAATCCGAGCGAGGCGGCTCCGGCGCGTCCCGATGCGCAGTGGCCGCCCGCGCAGTTGGCGGCGCACACGATCGGCGATGAGCGACGGCGCGAACGGGTGCTCGCCGACGGGATCGAGGACGTGGATCGGTCGCGTCCGACCCTCCACGGCCTCGGGGATGTCCTGGAGCGCATGCGAGCCGCCACCGAGGAGAAAGGGCGCGAGGAGCACATGCGGCGCGCTCGCCTGCGCGAGTGATGCGGACAGCCGCGGCTCCTGGTCGATGAAGGCGGGGAGGACGGAATGGAGACAGAGCTCGCGCTGGAGATGCGCAACGACGGCGTCAGTCGTTGACCGACTGTCGGGGTTTCGCTCCGTGCCATGCCCAACGACGACGACGTCCGTATCGACAGGGTTGATGCGCCCCGCGCGGAGGTGATCCTCAACGATGCGCACGAGAAGTTCGCGCAGCTCAGGCCAGGCGCCGAGCGGCGGGAAGTATTCGATGGACGCGCTGACTTGCGCGGCCTCGGACTCGATGCGCCGGCGCAGGACGGTCCGCGCGAAGTAGGCGTCGGCCATCATGAGCGGCAGCATGAGGGTCCGACGCCGCGCCGACCGCGCGACAGCGTCTTCGAAGGAGGGCTTGCCGAGGTTGAAAGCGGCGATGGTCTCGACTCCGGCCGTGCGTTCCACCTCGTCGCCGATGCGACGCGCCAGAGTGTTGGCGCGAGATCCGTCGTGGGCGCCGTGGGCGGCGAGGATGAGCAGGGGGCGCGCGCTCATGAGGCGGCCCCCTGCTTGGCTCGGACGTGAGGAGTCCCGGCGCGAGGAACCCACGCTCGAGGCGGGGGCGGATCGTGTGAGGTGTGGAGGAGAAAACGCTCGAGCTCGTGCGAAACGATCGACTCGGCTCGGGCGATCGAATCCTTCAGCGGAGCGTGATCGGGGGCAAGATCCTCGAGGCGCTGCAATCGCACGCCGGGGAGACGGACGACGTCCTGCGAAACGGCGTGAGGAACCCCCAGGTCGATGATCTCAAGGGCGGCGCAGTCGCTGACATGCGTGAGGCGGACGACAGGCGCGGGCGCGGCGACGCACGCGATGAGAGCCGCCAGAGCGGACGCGAGATCGGCAAGGCTGGACAGCGGCGCCGGCTCAGCGCCGAAGCCCGCCGCGAGCGCATCGGTGCGCGACGGATGGCGCCCGAATATGACCAGGTCGCGCGAATGCTCTTGGAGCTCCTGCGCAACGTCGCGCGCCAAGGCGCCGGTTCCGACGATGCCGATCGGCCCATCGAGGCGCCGGATGCGGCGAGCGGCCTCCCGCGCGTAGGAGGACGCGAGGCGCTGGAGTCCCGCGTCAGCGCGCGCTTGCGCGCCAGCGGTGAGGGCGCTCCGAAAGAGGCGCGTGAGCGTAGGCGTCAGTCGATGGTGCGCGTGCGCGACGTCCACAGCGGCGCGGAGCTGCGCTTGGATCTGGGATTCGCCGATGAGTCGGGAATCCAGCCCCGCGGCGACATGGAAGAGATGAGCGACTGCGTCTTCGGCGCATCGGCGCGTCGCGGCCCGAGCGAGGCGAGGGCTCTCTGAAGCTGGATCGAGCGCGTAGATCTCGAAGCGCTCGCAGGTCGAGAGGACGACCGCGTGAGGGGCTGGGAGCGTCAGGGCGCCGTCGCGCCATGCGCCGGCGAGGGCGCGATGGGCCGCAGGCGCCTCATGCCGCTTGATCGTCCAGGAGCGGAGGTGGTCGAGGTTGGTCATGACGTGGTCACCTGGATGAGATCTCGCGTGGGAGACTCATCGCCGGTCAGCAGGGTTCGCGGTCCCTTGCGATGGAGGAGGCGTTGATAGAACTCGCCGAGAGCTTCACCCTTTCTGCGCTCATTTCGGAAGCGCTCGAGAAGGGGGCGCAGCGTCTCCACCACGGTGTCTATTGCGACGTCGGCGGCGTAGAGATCCGCAAGTCGATCGCCTGCGAGGCCGCCGCCGACATAGACGTGGTAGACGCCGGGCTTGCGTCCGACGAGCCCGATGTCGGCGTTGTACGGGCGCGCGCAGCCGTTGGGGCAGCCGGTCATGCGGATGTTCAGGTCAAGATCGCCCAGTCCGAGGCGTGATAGTTCGTCGGCGATGGCGTCGAAGACAGCGGGCGCCACGCGCTCCGACTCCGCGAGCGCCAGCCCGCAGGTCGGCAGCGCCGGGCACGCCATGGAGTAGCGGCGCGCGTTCGTCAGGCGGTCTTCGGTCGGGACGTGGTGCTCCCGCAGAATCTCGACGAGCCGATCGATCTGCTCGCTTGTGAGATTCCCGAAGAGAATGCTCTGCATTGGCGTCAGATGCACGCTCGGGGAGAGCTCGGCGGCGATCTGGCGGAAGGCGGTGCGCTGGCGCGACTCCTCCGTGTCGCGCACGCGCCCGTTCTGGACGAAGACGCCGAAAAAGTGGCGATCGTCGCCCTGCTCGTGAGGTCCGAGGTGATCCCGCTGACGCGGCGCGCGCATGGGGCGAGAGGGCTCGAGCGCCCCGTCCAGGCGGTCGTTCACCGCTGCGCGGAAGCGCTCGACGCCCCAGCTCTCGAGGAGATACTTGAGTCGCGCATGACGTCGGTCCTCGCGGTTTCCGTGATCTTGGAAGATGGCGGCGACGGCGCGGACGGCGTCGACGGCGCGCTCGCGCGGAACGAAGCCGATGGACGAAGCGAGGCGGGCAATGGTGTCGGGCTTACGATGAGTCATGCCGAAGCCGCCTCCGGCGAGGAGGTTGAAGCCAATAAGGCGACTGTCCTCCGTCAAGCCGACAAGGCCGCAGTCGTAGGAGTAAATGTCGACGCAGTTGTCGGTGTCGAGCGCGACGCCGGTTTTGAACTTGCGCGGCAGGTACGCTTCGCCATAGAAATCCTCGGACTCATCCCGGCTTGTCAGGATGCGCTCGCCGTCGAGCCATATCTCGTGGTACGCGCCGGTCCGTGGGAGCAGAGCGCGGGTGATTTCGGCGACGAGTGCGCGGACGGCGTTATGGGGCTCGTCGTCGATGGGTGCGGGGCAGGCCATGACGTTGCGCTGCACGTCTCCGCACGCGGCGAGGGTTGTCAGAAGCGCGTTGTTGATCTCGCGAATCAGGCCCGGGAGGTTGCGCTTGGCGACGACGTGGAACTGGATGCTCTGGCGCGTGGTGATGCGCAGCGTCCCGTTGGCATGGGTGTCGGCGAGCTGGTCGAGGTCGAGCCACTGTGCGGCGGTCAGCGCGCCGCCGGGAATGTTGAGGCGCACCATCAGGCTCCAGGCCTTCTCGAGGCCCGCCTTGCGGTTGGCGACGCGGAGGTCGCGATCGTCCTGCTGATAGATCCCGTGGAACTTGAGGAGCTGCGTCTCCGTCTCGTCGAAATGCGTCGCGTCGGACGCGAGCGTGTTGGCGATGGATCCCCGCAGACCGCTGCTTGAGAGCTTGATCGCCTCGATCTTGGACTTGCTTGTGTCTTGGCTCATGAGTCGTTCTCGTGCGCAGGAAGGAGGTGATTCAGATGTTCTCGCCCAGGTGGAGGCCGCATTCGGTCTTGCCGGCGCCGCGCCAGCGCCCGTCGCGCGAGTAGTCGGTCACGGAGGCGCCTGGGACGGGCCTTGTGCAGTGGGTGCAGCCGATGCTCGGGTACTCGCGCTCATGAAGCGGGTTGTAGGGAACGCGATGGGCGCGGATGTAGTCCCACACCTCGGCGCGCGACCAGTGCGCCAGCGGGCTGATCTTGAGCACATCGAAGCGCCAGTCCCACTCGACGACGCGCGCCTGAGCGCGCTGGGAGGACTGGTCGCGCCGAATGGCCGTGATCCACACGTCCGCCTCAGCGAGAATGCGGCGCATGGGCTCGACTTTCCGAATGGCGCAGCAGAGATCGGGGTTGGTCTTCCAGAGCTCGGGAGCGAACGTCTCCGCCTGCGCCTCGGGCGTGAGGTCGGTCCCGCGGTTGACGAAGCGGAGCAGGGGGTAGGCGCGCGCGAGCTCGTCTCGCAGGGCGTAGGTCTCGGGAAAGAGGAAGTGTGTGTCGAGGTAGGTGATCGTCAGTGGGGCCGCGGCGGCGGCGATCATGTCGATGAGCGCGCAGCCCTCCATGCCGAACTGCGTGGTGACGACGATGCGCTGGGCAGCGAAGCGTTGGACGGCCCATCCGACGAGCCGCGCGGGATGGTCGCGCTCGCTTGGGCGGTGGGAGAGGGCGCCGGTGGGCTCATGCTGGACAACGGGGAGCTGCAAGGGGGCAGTCCTGGATCAGGTCTTCGTTTGTGGTGGGGATCACGCTGATACGAAAAAAGCCCGCAGGGGAGCCTGCGGGCTTCTGAAGCGATCGATGTCGTTCAGATCAGCGTGGACACGCTGCGCGCCGCAAGCTTCTCGCCATCGCCATTCGGCGACAACGACAGCGCGGACAGGGCATGCCCTGTGCGGCGGAAGCGTTCAGATGGGCGGATGAGCTCGCCATGCTGGGCGAATTATCTGCGGAGGCGAAGGTGTGTCAAGAGGCGAGATGAGGATTTTTCTTGAAGATGGCGGGTGACTCATGAGAGCGGGGCGGATCGATGCGCGCTGACGCTTCCTTCCGCGCGCGTCTCTATAGATGCGACGTTGCGCGGAATGATGTTTTTCTCGGTCGGGCGGCGAGCCGGGGGGTTGACAGCAAGTCGACGGGCGGTAGGCTTCCGCCGTTGCATCAAGAGTCCCGGGATGCCTCACAGGTCCCGGGCGGCAACCGAGCCGCTCCCGCGAGGGGTGGATACGGTGCCGAGGCCAGCCCCGGCGTGGGCCGATGCGGACGAGACCGACCTGCGGGACTCGTCAAAAAGGCAGCGATGTTCGCTGCATTCCACGCCAGCACTGGATGCTCTCGATGCTGTGAAGGAGTTTCACAGCATGAGTCATTCACACCGACGGATCGATTCAGAGCTTGTGTGTCTGCGCGCGGGGCGGGGGGCGCTCGACGGCGACCCGCTGGTTCCTCCCGTCGTCCAATCGACGACCTTCCGACGGGACGGAGTCGGCAGCGAGGCGACGCATCAGTATTCGCGGGTCTCTAACCCGACGGTCGACGCGCTCGAGAAGGCGCTTGGCGAGCTGGAGGAGGCGCTCCCGGCGGCGTGTTTCTCGACGGGGCTCGCGGGCGAGTTCGCCCTGTTTCTCAGCGTGGTGCGGGCT
The DNA here is from genome assembly GCA_964451515.1 of uncultured Phycisphaeraceae bacterium. GTDB lineage: Bacteria > Planctomycetota > Phycisphaerae > Phycisphaerales > UBA1924 > CAYVIJ01. Next base: position 20,842 of record CAYVIJ010000027.1, read on the forward strand.
GGGGACCATGTCGTGTGCGGGCGGTCGGTTTACGGAGGGACGACGCGCTGCTTTCGCCGGATCTGGAGCGATCTGGGCGTTGAGACGACGTTCGTGGACGCGACCGACGTGGAGGCGACCAGCGCCGCGATGCGGGAGAACACGAAGCTGGTCTTCCTGGAGACGCCCGCGAACCCGGGGCTGGAGATGACGGACGTGCGCGCGATCGCGGATCAGGCTCATGAACGCGGGGCGATCGTGGCGGTGGACAACACCTTCCTGACGCCCGTGTTGCAGCGGCCGCTGGATCTGGGGGCGGACGTATCGGTGTACTCGACGACGAAGTTCATCGAGGGGCACTCCGTGGCGATGGGGGGCGCGCTGGTGACACGGAGCGTGGCGCTGCTGGAGCGGATTCGCTTCGTGCGCAAGTGCAATGGATCGATTCAGACGCCGATGAACGCATGGCTGACGCTGAACGGGCTGAAGACGCTCCCGCTGCGCATGAAGGCGCAGTCGGCGAGCGCGCAGCAGGTGGCGGAGTGGCTGGCGCGGCATCCGCTGGTCGAGTCGGTGCGCTATCCGACGCTGGCGGATGAGCGGAGCCAGCGGATCGCGGAGCGGCAGCATCTGGGCGCACATGGGGGCGTGGTGTCGTTCGAGCTTTGCGGCGGGCTGGAGAGCGGGCGGGCGTTCGCGCAGGCGTGCGAGCTGTGCACGCTGGTCGAGCATGTGGGCTCGGTCGAGTCGCTGATCACGCATCCGGCGTCGATGACGCACGCGGACGTGCCGAGCGAGCAGCGGATGCAGGCGGGCGTGACGGATGGGCTTCTGCGGCTGTCGGTGGGAATCGAGCCGGTGGAGGCGATCCTGGAGGATCTGGCGCGGGGCCTGGACGCTGCGGCGGACGCGGGGACGGAAAGGGGGGTGAAGGCATGCGCGATCGCCTGATCGTTCTGAAGTTCGGCGGCTCGGTGCTCGTCGATGAGGCGTCTTTCGAGCGGTGCGCGCGCGAGGTTGGGCGATGGCATGAGGAGGGTTGGAGCGTGATCGCGGTCGTCTCGGCGCTGTCCGGGCGGACGGATGGGCTGCTGGCTTGGGGCGCGGGCGTCCATGAGGGCGCGTCGGCGCGCGCCCGGGCGGGGCTGCTGGGGCTTGGGGAGATGGAGAGCGCGGCGCTGATGGGGCTGCATCTGGAGCGCGAGGGGATCGCCTGCCGGGTGGCGACAGCGGCGGCTATCCGGGCGCGCGGTCACGCGACGGATGCGGCGCCGGTGGGGTTTGAGGAGGATCTTTTTGTGCGCGCGCTCGAGGGTGGAGAGGCGGTCGTATGCCCCGGTTTCGTAGGGATCGATGAGGAGGGGCGGCTGGCGACGTTCGGGCGGGGCGGTTCGGACCTGACGGCGCTGTATCTCACCCGCGCTCTCGGCGCGGCGCGCTGCCGGCTGGTGAAGGATGTGGACGGTTTGTACGAGTTCGATCCGGCGAGGGCGACGGGGCGCGCGGCGCGGGCGCGGCGCTTCGAGCGGGTTGCGCATGAGGATGCGCTGGCGCTTGCCGGAGCGATCCTCCAGCGCAAGGCGGCGCGTTTCGCGCGGGCGCACGGAGTTGTGTTCGAGGTTGGATGTCTGGGCGCGGCGTGCGCGACGATTGTCGGCGCCGAGGCCTCGGTCTTCGACGAGGCGGCGCTGGGCGCGCGGCAGGAGGCGCCGGCATGAGCGGGTTCAGCAATGCGAGGATCGGCGTGGTGGGGGCGACCGGCGCGGTCGGGCGCGAGGCGCTGTTGATTTTGGCGCAGCGCGGACATTCGAGGGAGCGAATCGCGGCGTTTGCGTCCGATCGATCGGGAGGGATCCGGCTTCCGTACGGGGACGGCTGGGTGGAGGTGGAGGCGTTGGCGCCGGTGCGGCTGCGCGACTGCGATGGAGCAGTCTTCTGCGCGTCGGCGGAGGTGTCGCGGAGATGGGCGCGGGATGCGGCGGAAATGGGCGTCGTCACGATCGACAACTCGGCCGCCTTTCGATTGGAGGAGGGCGTCCCGCTGATCGTGCCCGAGGTCAATGGCGAGTCGCTCGGCGCGCGCGCGCAGCTGGTCGCGAGCCCGAACTGCTCGGCGATTCTGATGACGACGGCGCTCGATCCGCTCCGGCGCGGTTGGGGAATCGAGCGCGTGATCGTCTCGACCTATCAGGCGGCGTCGGGCGCCGGACGAGCGGCGGTGGAGGAGCTGGAGCGGGAGACGCGGGCGGCGCTGGAGGGGCGCCGCCCGCGCCCGCTGGTGTTTCCGACAACATGCGCGTTCAACGTGTTTCCGCATGAGTCGCCCGTGGACCCGGATACGGGGATGAATGTCGAGGAGGCGAAGATCATCGCGGAGACACGAAAGATCTGGGGCCATCCCGAACTGGAGATTCATCCAACGTGCGTGCGCGTGCCCGTTTTTCGCGCACACAGTCAATCGATCGTCGTTGAGACGGGGCGCCCTGCGCGCGCGGAGGATGTGCGCGCGGCGCTGGCGTCCGCTGAGGGGATCTCGCTGATCGATGCCCCGCGCGAGGGGCGGTTCCCGACGCCGGTTGGGGCGAGCGGGCAGGACCATGTTCATGTCGGGCGCGTGCGTGTCGATCGGGGCGGGCGACGGATCGGGCTGTGGGTGTGCGGGGACCAGCTTCGCAAGGGGGCGGCGCTGAACGCGCTCCAGATTCTCTCCAGGCTTCTCGGGCGCGCGGGCGATAGGGTGGGCGAGGGGGCGTCAATCGGCGTCGGGCGCGCGGGCGCCGCTGGATGAGGGAGGGTTATCCGCTTTTGTCGAGGAGAAGATTCGCTTCTCCAACGGCCGCACGATGGCGAGCGTGACGAGGGCGAGGACGGACATGGCGCCTGCGATCTCGTACAACCCTGCGCCCGCGGCGACGCCTACGGCGGCGACGACCCAGAGGCCGGCGGCGGTCGTCAAGCCATAGATTTCCCCGCGGGCCTGGATGATGGCGCCGGCGCCCAGGAAGCCGACGCCTCCGACGATCCCGGCGACGACGCGAAGTGGATCGATCGTGAGTTCTTCTCCCTCGCCGGCGTCGAGTTGGGCGATCTCAAGGCCGACGAGCGTGAACCCGGCGGCGCCGAGGGCGACGAGCAGATGGGTTCGGAGTCCGGCCGGGCGGCCGCGCGATTCTCGCTCCCATCCGACAATGGCGGCGAAGGCGAGAGCGAGGGCGAGGCGGAGGAAGGATTCGAGGAGTGTGATGTCGGCGGGCATCGCGATGGATCAGACTCGCTGGAGTCCGGCGGGGCGTCAAGCGGGGGGCGGGGGATGCGTCGTTGGGACAGGGGCGGGCGGCGGCGCCGCCTCTGATCGCCGATCCAAATCGGGCGCGGGGAGCGGGCGAGGATTTTTACACTGCGGTTCGTCAGGCGGCGGTTCGAGAGACGGGATCGCTGAGCGCCGGGCTCGAGCGCGGATTGCGCGAGGGTGTAGGCTGGTCGGCATGATGCGACTGCTTCTGCTCGCTGCGATGATGGGGGCGATCTCGATGGCGTCCAAAGCTGAGAAACCTCGCATTCGCGATCTGGGGGCGAGTCCGGGCGTGTTCGATCCTGGACCGCTGAACGCGATTACGGATGTGGAGGGCGTGCGCGTCGGGCATGTGACGCTGATCGAAGGAGACGACGTGCGCACGGGCGTGACGGCGATCGTGCCGCATGGCGGGAACGTCTTTCAGGAGCAATGCCGCGCGGGGGTGTTCGTCGGCAACGGCTTCGGCAAGGCGGCGGGCTTTTTGCAGGTGCAGGAGCTGGGCACGCTGGAGACGCCGATCGTCCTCACCAACACGCTGGCGGTGGGGACCGCGGTCGAGGCGGTCGTGTCGTGGACGCTCGAGCAGGCGAGCAACGAGGATGTGCGCTCGGTGAATGCGGTGGTGGGGGAGACGAACGATGGCTATCTGAACGACATCCGCGGGATGCATGTCAAGCGAGAGCACGTCGTGCAGGCAATCGAGCGGGCCAAAGGCGGGGCGGTCGAGGAGGGGAGCGTCGGCGCGGGGACGGGCACGATGACGATGGGCTGGAAGGGCGGCGTCGGAACATCATCGCGCGTCCTGCCCGATTCGCTGGGTGGCTGGACCATCGGCGCACTCGTGCAGACGAACTACGGCGGCGTGCTGACGATCGACGGCGTGCGCATCGGCGAGGCGCTGGGGCGGCATGCTTTTCGACGGGCCGTGCAGGAGGGGGACGGCGGCGATGGTTCGTGCATGATCGTTGTCGCCACTGACGCTCCGCTCGATGCGAAGTCGCTCGAGCGCGTGGCGAAGCGGGCGATCCTCGGATTGGCGCGAACGGGATCGTTCATGTCCAACGGCTCGGGCGACTTCGTAATCGCCTTCTCGACGCGCAATCGGGTTCCGCATTCCAGCGAGCGGGCGACGGAGCGTGTGGAACTCTTGCGGAGCGACCGGATGAGCCCGATCTTCGCGGCGACGGTCGAGGCGGTGGAGGAGGCGGTGTACAACGCGCTCAGCGCGGCGGAGACAGTGCGCGGGCGGGATGGGCGCGTGGGCGAGGCGTTGCCGCTGGAGCGCGTGCGGGAGCTGCTTGAGAAAAAGTGAGGGCGGTCATGGCGACGGAGACCTGGCCGCTGCTGGTCAACATTCTGATCTTTCTGATCGCGACGGGCGTGATCGGCGTGGCGGGCTCGCGCCTGACGCGGATCGCCGACATCCTGGCGGATCGGACCGGCTTTGGCGAAGCGCTGACGGGGGCGGTGCTGCTGGGGGGGACCACGTCTCTGCCCGGGATCACGGCGTCGGTGACGGCCGCGGCGGAGGGACATGCGGAGCTGGCGCTGAGCAATGCGCTTGGCGGAATCGCGGCGCAGACGATGTTTCTCGGGATCGCGGATATCGCGCATCGGGAGGCGAACCTCGAACATGCGGCGGCTTCGGCGACGAACATTCTCCAGACTGCGCTGCTGATTGCGCTGCTGGCGCTGACACTGCTCGCGATGACGGGGCCCGAGATTGCGCTGCTGGGCGTGCATCCGGCGACGCCCGCGCTGTTCCTCGCGTACCTGATTGGCATGCGCATCGCGCATCAGACACGCGCCCGCCCGATGTGGCGGCCTACGCGGACGCGCGAAACGCGCGTGGACACGCCGAAATCCGCGAGCTTTGAGGGGCCGGGGACGGCGGCGCTGAGTTGGCGATTCGTGGTCTTCGGGCTGCTGGTGGGTGTGGCGGGATGGTTGGTCGCGCAGACCGGCATCGGTGTGGCGTCGCAGACGGGGCTGACGGAGTCGCTGGTGGGCGCGTTGTTCACGGCGGTGAGCACATCGCTGCCGGAGCTGCTGACGTCGATCGCCGCGGTGCGCCAAGGGGCCCTGACGCTGGCGGTTGGCAATGTCATGGGCGGCAACGCTTTCGACACCCTCTTCGCTGCGGTGGCGGACATCGCGTATCGAGAGGGCTCGATCTATCACGCGGCGTCGACGCGTGAACTGTTCCTGACATCCCTGGCGATTCTGCTCGCCGGGCTGCTGGTCATGGGGCTGGTGCGTCGAGAGCGGCGGGGCATCGGGAATATCGGCTTCGAATCCTTTTTGATCCTGGTGTTGTACGCGCTCGGACTCGCAGCCCTGGCCTTGATGAAGTGATTCGGGGCCGCCGGCGTCAGAGTTGGGGAGATCTAGCGGCAATTTGATTGACGGCCATCGATTGAGCGGGTAGCTTAGCTTGATCGGCGTCCGCGATCGTCGCGCCCACGGCGCGATGATCACGACGTTGAGATCAGAAGGCGTCGCTTGAAGCGTCGCAAGCGGCTGTGCTTCGCGCGCTCCGGAGCGCGTCCGCTGTACGTCGACGCCTTACACATTCCCAGAGGACAATCTCGCAGTTCTTCGAGCGCATCCTTGGAGGCTGCCATCGCGTTCAGAGAGCCCGCGATTGGTGCGTCCTGTGCAGTCGGCGTGGAAGTCGGCGGCTGTCGGGCCGGAGCGTGGCGGGTCAGAAGGAGGCTACACGTCATGAGTTCTCGAATTGGACAGGTTTTGTTGACAGGTTTTGGACGGGGGCGTTGGATTGTCGTGAGCGTTCCGGCGCTCGCTCTGGCGGCTTCGCCGGCGCTGGCGGTCGATGTTGACGCGGTGATGACGGTCGACAACGCGTACGGCTTCGGATTCGGCGATGTCACTGGAATGACGACGTCGAGCTACTTCGGCGGTTTGCGCAACACGACGGCGGCGGAGATCACCAACGGGGCCCCCGTGCTCTTCAACGCGGGCGACGCGAATTCTGGAAACGGGTTCACCAACCCCGGCGTGGGCCCGGAGCTGTATGACCTGAACGGTCTGCCGGCGAGCGACTTCATGTACCTCGTGGCGTGGTCGGACGACACCTCTTTTCAAGGGGCGATTGCGTCGTTCACCGTCGGCTCGCAGACCCTCGGGACGGTTCCGGGCGAGGGATGGCAGGTCTACGCTACGGGGATCGACCGAGATTCGAACATCGTCGGCGACACACTGACGAACAGCGCAACGGACATCGCACTGATCAACTCGCAGATCGCGCTGGCCAATAGCAACGGCGGCGGCGCGGGCACAAGCGTCGGATGGGTGGATGAGAATGGCCTGCTGCCCAACGGAAGCGCGGGATCGGGCGCGCTGGCCTTCGGCGATGACAACACGGGCGGCGGCGGCGGCACCCTTCCGTTCGGGTCGATTCAGGGTATCCCGCAGTCGACGCAGTGGATGTGGTACAACGAAAATCCCGCGGGCATCTCGAACCCATTCGACGCCGGCCCCGAGGGCGCGGATGGGCACCACGAGTTTTTGATCTTCCGGATTCCGGTGCGGAATGTGCCGGCCCCCGGCTCCGCGGCGGCGCTGCTCATGGGCGGCGCGCTGGCGTGGCGGCGCCGGCGACGCTGAGCATCTTCGAGTCGAGCGTTGGATCAGAGGAGCGGCCGGCGTCGAGGGGGACGCCGGCCGTTTTTTTATTGGCGCGGAGTGCGCGCTGCTCGTAGCATCTCATCGGAAGGCGTGAAAGGAGCGACTGATGAACGGTTCCGATCACATCGTCAACGAGTTCATGGTCGGGCGCTTGTCACGCCGGCAACTCATCAGGCAGCTGATGGCGATGGGCGCCGCCACGAGCGGGGCGGGCGCCCTCGCTCGGGCTGCGCAGCAGGAGAACGGCTCGACCTTCCAGGCGCGCTCGATCGACCACGTCGCGCTCTCGGTGACGGACATCGATCGCTCGCGGGCGTGGTATGAGCGGCATCTCGGCCTGCGCACGACGAGCGTGAGCGAGACGAGCGCGTTTCTGGACTGCGGGCCCGACTTCCTGGCGCTCTTCAAGGGCGAGAAGCCCGGACTGCATCACTATTCCTTCTCCATCCCCGACTACAGCCAGAAGAGCGCGGCGGAGCGGCTTCGTGAGGCCGGTCTGACCCCCAAGCTCCGCGGGCGGCGGACGTACTTCGACGATCCGGACGGCATCGAGGTGCAGGTTTCGCAGGCGTGAGCGCCGTCAGGCGGCGAGGCGGGCGGCGCTCTGGCGGAAGAAGCTGACGAGGCCCTCGGTCGTCTGATCCGGGTCGACGTCGACGCATTGATCGAGGAAGGTCCGGATCACGCGCATGTGCTGCGGGTTGACGGCGGCGTGCTCGTCGAAGTTCTGAAGCTCCATCGACCACTCGGGGAAGAGGCGCTCCTGGACGTGATCGCGCTGCGCACATTCGACGAACGTGTGGCGGGGATCGAGTTCGATGCGCGCAAACAGCTCGGCGACCTCGGGTTCGGGCCCCTCGAGGACCTGAAGGAACGCCCCGCCGCTGTAGAGAAGGACGCCGGTGATGTCGAGCGTCTGATTCTTCTCCGCAGCCTTCCGCACGAGCTCATGGAGAGACTCGGAGGTGAACATCTCAACCGCGGTGCTGACGTAGGTCAAACGAGTGAGTCGCATGGCAAGACTCCGCGGGGCTTGGCGCGGCCCCTCTCAACGGGACAATACTGGAGTTTCGGATCGTGACCACCGTAACTGAAGCGCGAGGGCGATTCGATCGAGGAGCTGACGGCTGCGAGGTTTGCGGAGCGGAATTCTCAGACCCTGGCTTGCGATTTCCCGCCCGTGGAAACCGTGGTCCGTTCGCTCGCTGTTGGGGGAGGAGGAGCGGCGGGAGCTGCGGGCCCGCTCGCCGGTCCGGAGGTCGGCGACGAATACAATCGCCACGATGGACCCTGCGGCGCACTGGCAGACAATCTACCGCAGCAAGGCGGATGAGGAGTTGAGCTGGCTCCAGTCGTCCCCGAGGACGTCGCTGGAGTTGATAGATCGGATCGATCCTCAGCCGCGGCGCGTGATCGACGTCGGCGGCGGGCAATCCACGTTCGCGGGCGAAGCGCTTGCGCGTGGGGCGGAGGACGTGGTCGTCCTAGATATTGCGGAGGCGGCGATCGAGCGCGGCAAGGAGCGGCTCGGCGCGTTGGCGGAGCGCGTGCGCTGGATCGTGGGCGATGCGCTCGACATTCCCGCCCTCGGTCTCGGCGAATTCGATCTCTGGCACGACCGAGCCGTGTTCCACTTCCTGACCGATCCCGATGAGCGGCGGCGCTACGTCGACGCGGCGGCGCGCTCTGTGCGTCCGGGGGGACACGCCATCATGGCGACATTCGCGCCGTCGGGGCCGGAGAAGTGCAGCGGGCTGCCGGTGCGTCGTTGCGACGCCGAATCTCTGCGGGAGGAGTTCGACCCATTCTTCGAGCTCATTCACTCGGAAGAGGAGACGCACACGACCCCCTGGGGCAAGGGGCAGGCCTTCACATACGCGCTGCTGCGCCGTCGCGGCTGACCGGCTTAAGGCGCTCGCTCAATGATCAGCGTGGGAGTGATCGTGCGTCGATTCCGCGTCGCCATCAATTCGGGTGAATGAAAAGACAGGCCTGACGGGAACGGGCCGGCCCTCGACCTCGAGGACGGGATAGGCGAGGAAGTTGATGGGCCCGGACTCGGGGCCGGGCGTGACGACGAGATCGCGTCCCCGGCTGAGCTCGATCCGATTGGCGGGGTTGTGCCCGAAGTAGTAGGTGGCGAGCGCGGAGTATTTGTCAGCCTCGCTGATGTCGATGGGCCACCACTTGCCCTCGGCGTAGAACTCGGCCCAGCAGTGGTAGCCGTTGATCGCTCCCTCATCGCGCTCGGAGGGGACGGCGGCCCCGATGGCGAAGCGGGCGGGGATGCCCGAGGCTCTCGCCAGGGCGATGAAGTAGGAGTGAAAGTCCGTGCAGTTGCCGGTGGCCGCATCGCAGGCATGCACCGCGTCGCCATGGCCATAGCCATCGCCGACCTTGATGTACTCCATGTGCTCGATGGTGTGGTCGTACAGCGCGCGGGCGCGGACGAGATCCCCCGTCTTGCCGGCCAGCGTTTCATGAGCGATCTGGTGAAACTCGCTGGTGATCGGAATGCGCTCCGCTGGCGCGATGAAGGGCTCCGCTTCCTGCTGAGGCGCGGGATACGCGGCCTTGTCATGGCGCTGCACCACCGATCGCACTTCGACGCGGCCCCCGCTGTGCTCGGGATCAAGCTCGAAGAAGAGGACCTCGTTGCCGTGCCGCTCTTCCTTGAGAATCTGGTGGGGCGCCGGGGCCTCGATGGAGCTTGAGACGGACTGGAATCGATCGGAGATGGGCAGGGGAATCCACATGCGCGCCGGGCCGTCGAGTTGCGGGATCGTGAGGGAATATCGGAACTCGAAGTGATCCTCTCCCTCGACCACGCCCATCAACTCGCGAGAGGCCTCATCGGTCTCCACGCGGACCCAGGTTCCGTCGTCTTGCTGCTCCCAGTAGTAGTACGGCTTGGCGTTGATCTTGTGGACGGTCGTCTCGGTGACCGTCATGTCGCCCGGATCGCCTTCGAGGAAGAAGTCGACGTCGTAGACATCGCCCTTCGTGTCGACCAGATCGACGCATGCGAAATGCCTGCCCGGACCCAGATTGGAGAGATACTCCGTGTGCACACGCACGAGCTTGAGCCGCAGCTCTTCATCCTGGAAATTCAAGTGGAAGTAGCCGCCGCCGCGCTCACTCTCGCGCTCGATGTGCTCCTCGATTCCCTGCTGAATGTCGGCGGTGACGACGTGCGGCACGTCGTGCTCGGCGGCATCCGTCGATGCAACCATGAGTGGGATGGCGACCAGAAGTGCCTGCATGAACAAAGGATGCTCCTCACGGGTCGGATGGAACCAGCGGCCGCGCGGTTGCGCGGCGCGCCGCAACGTCGTCATTTCGCAACCTGCTCAACGCCGGCGGCTGCGGTTGCGGGAGCAAGGCTTACCCGCCGCTGGGGTGATCGCCCGGGTGCTCGGCAGGATGCTCACTCTTGGGATGCTCGCCCTTTGGATGTTCACTCTTGGGATGCTCCCCGGCGGGGTGTTCAGGCTTGCCCGTGGCGCGGGCCTTTTCGAGGGCTGACTGAAGCGCGACGCTCATCTGCTTGGCGTCGTGCTGCACGGTCAGACGCTGGACCACCTCGCGCGTGTCGGCGTCGACGAGCAGGACGAACCCGGTCTTCCCCGAGCCCTGCTCCCACGCGTCCTCGATCTGGAGCGCGTTGGCCATGTACGCCGCCTGTCGGCGGGTGAACTCGTCCGTGAAGTCGAGGGTGACGTGCAGGATTGGCTCTTCCTTGGTCGCCTCCTTCGTCTCCTTGAGCGCAGGCGCCATGGCCTTGCACGTGCCGCACCAGTCGGCATGGAACTTGACAGCCATCACCTCAGCCTTCGGGGCTGCGGCTTTTTCGTCATCCGGAGCCGCTGAGCTGGTGCGGACGCCGCCGACGATGGCCATCACAGCGACGGCCGCGGCGAAAACAGGAATGGAGCGTTTGAGCATTGACATGAACATCTCCTTGGCGCCTGGGGCGATTGATTGTCTCGGGGTCTCTCTCACCCTCCTTCTACCCCGACGCGTCGGGTGAAGTTCCCCGAAGACCGACCGAATCGACGCGATTGGCCCTTCCGCACTCCGCGCTCACCGGCGCCCGGGAGAACGGCTCGGGGATGTGGGGTATTCCACCGCTGTTCGGAATGGATGAGGGTCGATCGGGTCGGGAATGAGACCGTGGGTCGATCGTGCGGACCAAGTCGAAGGGGGGTCCTGAGCGACGGCGCGAGCCAGTTGGCGACGGGGCGCTTCAACCCATCGTGAGAGGCGGGCGGGAGGAGATTGGCCGGGTTTTGTGCGGGATCGTCCCGGCTATTCCGGAAAAGCGGAATACATGCTCCGATTTGCGCGATTGGCAGGGTGTTCGCCGCTGTCGAGAGGGCCCTCGGCGCTGGCGCGATCGGCCGAGCCGCGAGAAAGAAGGAGGAGGACCATGCATCGGGCTTTGCATCTGGCTTTCGCCACCGTGTTGACGCTTGGAGTCGGAGCGACCGCGTCAGCCGACTTCGTCGGCGGTGGAACCTATTCGTTCGGCGCCACCGCCGCCGACGGCGCCGCGCTGGCTGTGAACCGGATGTTCCTCGCATTCGATTCAGACAGCGCCGCGGATGAGTTCCTCGTGACATTCCAGAGCTCGTTTGACAACGTGGTGACGGGCGACCCGCTCTTTCAAGTCGACTTCCAGGGCCTCGCTAATGGCGATCTTCCATCCGACCCCGCTTTGGACGCGATCTTCCCGGATGCGCCGCTGGACTCCCATGTCAGCATCGGAAACCTGCGCGCGCCGTCCGACACCCAACCTGTCCCCGGGGTCGGCGTGAACTTCACGTCAACCGGTTTAGCGGTGTCAGAGTGGGAGCCTGCGATCGGCGGCGCCTCGACGGAAGGGTTCCCCCGGGCGGTGGGGGGCCTCGATGAAAACGGCGATCAGGTGATCCCCTCGGATCTGCCCGCGGAGTTCTTCTACGTCTTCATCGGTCAGTTCACCACGATCGGAGAGTTTGACGGCGACGGCGCGACACTGCATCTGTTGACGGATGGGCGCATCGGCGGCGGGCCGTTCGAGGGATCGACGGGGTTGGTGACGGCGGGCCAGTCGCTCATCGAGAACGTTCCGATCGTGGCCATCCCATCGCCAAGCGGCGCGGCGCTGCTCGCGGCGGCGCTGCCCTTTGCGCTGCGTCGTCGCCGCCCGACGCCTTCGTCCAAGGACGCCGATCCGCAGATCGCGCCGATCCGAGTCCACTGACCGGTTGCCTGGCCTCTTTCAAGGCCCAGGGGAAATCCCCTGATTTGCGCACCGCCGCGAAGGGCTGTCCGGCGCCGGCGCGCCTGACAGCGCTCGAGCGCGGAGTGACGAATCCTCCGGCCGCCTCCCGAAGCGTGATCAGCGCGTTTGCGCGCTCCGATCATGCCACGGGAGCGCGGCTTTTCTTCTTTGCTGACGCCTCATGCGGGGTGGACGGTTTACTGTTCTCGGGGAAGCCGCCGCGGCGCCCTTGGCGGATCCTCTTGCCAGCAGCGCCGGCGCGGGGTATTGGTCAACGCTTGGCGTAGACGCGCTCCAACCAGAAAGGCGACGATGATGACACGATGGGCGAAACCGGCGATCCTGCTTCTCGCGTTGAGTCTCCTCGGTTGCGCATCCCCAGAGCGAAGAGCGATGGGCTCGGAGACCGATGTCCGCGAGGAGGCGGCCATCCTCTCGGCGATCGATCGTTTCTTCATGGCGATGGCCGAAGGCGATGCGGCCGCGTTCGCCGCGCTGCAAACGCCCGATGGAATGACCTACAGCCAGCGTGTCGACGATGGCGAGTGGACGCTCCGCCCACGCACGAACAGTGAGCTTGTCGAAGCGGTCACGGGGAGTGAGCAACAGGTCAGTGAGACGTATTGGGCGCCGGCCGTGATGATCCGCGGGCCGATGGCGGTCGTCTGGGCGCCGTACGAGTTTCAACTCGAAGGCGAAGTGTCCCATTGCGGCGTGGACGTCTTCAACATGCTCAAGATCGACGGCGAGTGGGTGATCGGCGCCGCGATGTGGACCGTCGAGCCTGAGGCGTGTGATGAGCTTCGCTCGCGGCGCAGCGAAGCGGTCAGGCCGGCGGAGCTTGTCTCTCCATGAGTCATTGCAGGAATCGGGCGCGCGAACGGCCCGTGCGTCGTCTCTCGCGACCTGGCCGATCGGCGCGGCGTGGTAGAATCGCCGCGGCGCCAAGGAGATGAGGCATGTCCATCCGATTGTTTCCGCTGATCGCGCTGCTCGCGTTCTTCTCATCGCCCGCCGCTGCCCAGCCGGCGGACATGACGGCGCTCTCGGAGAACATTCTGGAGATCCCGCCGCGCCGGCCGCTCGAGACCGAAGCGATCTACACGATCGTTGACGGCGAGATCGTTTACGCCCGTGGGGAGGAGGACTGATTCGACGCTGGCGCCGCCGGCTCGTCCGCCGACGCCCCATCCGCCGACGCCGCCGATGACGAAGACGCCCGGCTGACGCCTCGGGCCCGCGCATAGGCGTCCGCCATGTAGCACGTCATCAGGCCCGCGATGAAAAACTCGTGGAACTCGCTGTGGCGCCAGCCGCCCGTGGTGCTCTCCGCCCCGGTGACCGCCTTGTAGATCCACCCCGGCGATTTGATGAGCAGCACGCCCAGCGCCAGCCAGATCCCCGCGGGCGTGGGCCAGAACCAGAAGCCCGGATTGTCCGGCTGCATGGTTTTTCTTTTATATGTTTGGAGCAGCGGCAGCCCGACGAAAGCGGCCAGCGTGCCCGCCATCACGATGTTGCTGATGCCCTGGTCGAGCGCGTTGCTCATGTTATGAAAATTTGTTTCGTTCTGATCGTTCAGCTCGCGAATCGCTTCCGGCACATCCTCGTGGCCCCAGAGCCCCAGGTGCTGGCCCCAACTAATTTCCTCGCCTGCGAAGACGAACATCCCCACCGTCGCGAAGCCGAACCACCACTTCAGCCATCCCGTCGGCAGCGCGCCTCGCAGTCGCCGCGAGGACAGCAATGCGATCCCGTAGCCAACGCCGACGAGCAGCACCAGCACGGCCAGATATTCCGTGATCCCCTCTTTCTTCTTGAAAAAAAAGAAAAGCGGGCGGTAGAACGCCAGCCCAAGCAGGGCGAGCGGATACACCGAGAAAGGAATCCCGAGCCGGATCCACGCGGGCGCGCGCCCGTAGCCGGCGGCGTGAGTGGGGGTCAGCTTCATCATGGCGCGGGATCCTAACCAGGTCTTTGCGTCCTCGCCACAGCGGCTTCACGCCCCCCCCGCGAGCGCCCCCTCCTGGCGGACAGCCAGACGCTGGATTTTCTCAGGCCGCAGCTCGAGGGCGCCATCGCCGCGCCGACAAGGCAGTCCTCCCAGTGGTTGTCGAGGCCGTCAACCCGGAGCTTCCACTCGTCGACGGTCCGGCCGCGCCATTCCGTCTTCACCAGATACTGGCTCGTTCGCTGCTGCGCGCGCTCGTCGCGCTGGCGATCCCGCATGCCGCGGCCTCCCGGGAGTGTGCTCGCGGAGGCGCATCGCCTCCGGGAGGACACTTCCTCGGCGGGAGCGGAAGTGTCATAGAAGTTTCAGGCTTGTGCTCCTGACGCTCAGCGCGGACAGCGCCGGGCTTTGATGGTCAACCACCGGGCCGCTATCATCGTGATACGATATCGGGATTCGATAGTGGAGGGATGACAAGAATCATGGATGACCAGAAGCTGCTCGCGGGGTTCATCCGGCTTCACGTCCTGCACCACGCGGCCCAGGAGCCGATCTACGGCAATTGGATGATCGAGGAACTGGCGCATCACGGCTACAAGCTCAGTCCGGGCACGCTGTATCCGCTGCTGCATGCGATGGAGCGAGACGGCTACCTGGTGTCCCGCGAAGTGAAGGGCGGTGGGCGGACGCGGCGGATGTACCGCGCGACGCGCAAGGGGCGGAAGTCGCTTGAGGCGTCGAAGTCCAAGATCCGCGAGCTGTTCACCGAACTCGTCGAAGACGAGTAGCGCCGAAAGGACCGAACGATGACCACACCGACGAACGATCGCACACATGGGCCTGCCGCGGCCTGCGCTTCACGCCGCGACTTCCTTCTCGGGACAGGTGGAGCCGCTCTCGCGCTCGGCGTCGGGGGGCTGTCTCCGTCGCTCGCGATGGCGCAAGCGACCACAGGCGGCGGCCGCGGGTTTCGCTTCGCATTCATGCCCGACCAGCACTTCCGCGACGAGCATGACTCACCGAAGGGGCTTGCCCGTTCGCTGGAGAGTCTGCACGAACTCGACCCCGCTCCCGAGTTCATCGTCACCGGCGGCGACCTGATTCAGAACTGCCGCGACCTGACGATCGAGCAGGGTGAGCGGATGGCCGACCGCTTCCTGTCGATCTGGAACGACCACACCGACTTGCCGACCTATCACTGCATCGGCAACCACGATCCGCTCGGCTGGCGCAACGAGGACGTGCCCACGGATCATCCGCTCTTCGGGTTCGGGCTGCATCGGGAGAAGTTCAACCTCCCGAAGACCCACTACAGCTTCGACCGCAACGGCTGGCGCCTCGTCGTGCTCCAGAACTTCAGACTGACCGAACGCGGCAAGTACATCAGCGAGTTTACGGACGAGCAGATGGCCTGGCTGAAGCGTGATCTTGCGTCTGCCAATGGGAAGCCGACAATCATCGTTGGGCACTTCCCGCCCATCTCTGCAATCGAGTTCGTCAACGGCAGAGCGACCTACGAGGATGGCGACTGGACGCTCGGCGCTGTTCGCATGAGCCGCAACCCCGAGGCGCTGATCGACGCCGTGAAGGGAGCGAACGTGCGCGCCTTCTTCAGCGGGCACATCCATCGGCTCGACCGCATCGAGGTCAGGGGGCTCACGATGATCTGCGCTGGCTCCGTCAGCGGCGCCCAGTGGCGCGGGCCGCAGGTGGACACGCAGGAGGGTTACGGCGTCGTCGACTGCCGGCCTGACGGCTCGTTCGATTATCGGTACCACGACTACGGCTGGGATGCCCGCCCATGACATCCAGCGTTATCCCGAACCGACTTGGTTCACTCGTCGTAGAAAAGCCTTTTCGGCGCCCAAGCCGACTTTTCCCATTTGGCCTCCGCCCGGCAACGCCGCCGAGCGATTCTCCAACAGAATACCGCATTCCCCTCGGTGCGGAGGATCGATCTGACCGCTTGAGGACGGGATCTTCGACAAGAACGACCTCTGGGCCTGCAATTGGACCGCCCGAGAGACCCGAACGACTTTCGACCACAAGATCTTGAGGCACCGACATCCCACGAGGCTCTCCGTTGACTGCGGTTGACGAACAGTCGCGGCGTTCATGCCGGCCCAGCCCTCGGAGTGACCGCCGCGAACCGTCGTACTCGCTCCATGATGGCCGCAAAGAGCGATCGCGGCACAGCCACCTCCGCCAGCTGGAACGTGACGTAGCGGGCGTGCCGTACCACCTTCGCCCCGATCTTGATCAGCTTCTCCCGCAGCGTCGTCAGCGACCAGTGCTCCACCGCCCTCGGGAGCGCCAGCCGCCGCAGGAAGTTGCCGAGGTTGTAGGCCAGGGCGAACAGCTGCAGCCGCACCTGGTTGTCGTCGAAGCGGCAGCACGACAGCCGCGTCCATCTCACCGCGTTCTTGCCTTCCTTGATCCACTGCTCGGCCGTGCCCCGCCCGTTGTAGAACGCCACCACCCGCCGCGCGGACCGACGCAGGTTCGTCACGATGAACCCGACGC